>NZ_JAPYKR010000001.1:560000-722678 GCF_037179655.1 Mesorhizobium sp. Cs1299R1N1
CCTGAAGACCGTCGATTTCCCGATCGAGACGGCTTCCTTCGACGAAAAGAGCGACCTGTCAGCCGACGAAGTGGAAAAGGTGGTACGCGAAGCCGGTACCGACCTCAGCGACGGCGCCGTGCAGGTGGCTTCACTCCATTATGTCGATCCGCAGCGATTCGGCGAAGCCTTCGCCGAGAGCATGGCCGGCTCCTACGACGTGAAGATCGTGCCGGAAAACGTTTCGGTGTCGCCGCGTGCGAACGCTGACGACCAGGCGCCGGCTTTCGCCGAGGAAATCATCCCCTTCACCAAGGACACCGACCTCACCGAGGCCTTTGCCGATTCGGGCTATACGGGCGACGATGCCACCGGCATGGCCGAAGCGATCGCCAAGCTGCTCAACGCCCCGGCGCTCAAGGCAGGAACGGTGCTGCGTGTTGGTCTCGAGGTTCACGGCGATGCCGCAAAGGTCGTGCGCACCAGCGTCTACGACAAGACCACGCATATCGTCACTATCGCGCTCGACGATCGCGGCCAGTACGTGCCGGCGCAGGAGCCGGAGCCCAATCCCGAATTGCTGACGGCATTCGACGATTCATCGGCGCCGGTGGTGGTGCGCGGCAATCTGCCCAACGTCTATGACGGCATCTACCGCACCGCCTATTCCTATGGCATGTCCAAGGCGATGACCCAGCGGCTGATCAAGCTGCTGGCGTCTGGCGTCGACTTCCAGTCGCGACTCAATCCGTCGGATCGCCTCGAAGTGCTGTTCTCGCAGCCTGATGGCGACGACCAGACGTCGGACAATTCCGAGCTTCTCTATGTCTCGGCAACCTTTGGCGGCACGACGCGCAATTTCTACCGCTTCCAGATGCAGGACGGCAGTACGGACTATTTCGACCAGGATGGATCGAGCGCCCAGCAGTTTCTACTGCGCAACCCACTGCCCAACGGGAGATTCACCTCCGGCTTTGGTGCGCGCAAGCATCCTATCCTAGGCTATGTCCGCATGCACACGGGCACCGATTGGGCTGCCCCGATCGGATCGCCGATCATCGCCGCCGGCAATGGCGTCGTCGAGAAGGCGGGCTGGGCCGGCGGCTATGGCAAGCAGATCATCCTGCGCCATGCCAACGGCTACGAGACCTCCTACAATCACCAGAGCGCCTTTGCCAAAGGCATTGAGCCGGGCGTTCGGGTTCGCCAGGGCCAGGTCATTGGTTATCTCGGCCAGACCGGTCTCTCCACCGGTCCGCATCTGCACTACGAGTTGATCGTCAACGGCACCAAGGTCGATTCGATGCGCGTGCGTCTGCCGGTCGGCAAGGTGCTGAAGGGCGACGATCTCGTCGCCTTCAAGCGCGAGCGCGAGCGCATCGACGATCTGCTGAAACAGGAAGACGGCAATTCGCTGAAGGTCGCCAGCGCCAAGATCGAAGGCTGAGTCAGTCGCGCGAATTCTCGGTTTGCGCCGGCCAGGGCGACGCTTGCCCAGGCACCGTAATCCAGGCGACGATCGCCGACAGCAGGCAAAGGAGCGCCGTGACCACGGCAACCGCCGCAAAAGCCGAATCGCCGGCGGCAACCCTTATTGCATTGATATCAGCTGCAAGCCCGGCCGGCGGCGGCTCGCCGAAACCGGGGATTCCGGACGCGTGGCCCACGCCCAGCGCATAAACCCAAGCGGCGAGCGAGCCCATCGCCGCCACCGCGATCAGGCCGCCGACGCGCGAGACGGCGTTGTTGATGCCGGACGCGGCACCCGTATCCTTATCCTCGACCGAAGTCATGATCGCTGTCGACAGCGGCGACACGACCAGCGCCATGCCAAGCCCCATCACCGCCATAAGCGGAAAGGTGCCGGTCCAGAAATTGTGGATGCCGGCATAGGTAAGCAGCGCAAGGCCAGCAAAAGCGATGGCGACGACGAGACTGCCGGCGGCGATCGGAAAGCGGGGGCCGATCCGGTCCGACCACTGCCCGACCGGTCCTGACAGCAGCGCGATCAAAGCCGACAGCGGTAGGAAGATGAAACCGACCTCGGCCGAACTCAGCCCCCAGCCGGCGATCAAGAGCATCGGCAGGTAGAACAAATTGGCCGACAGCGCGAAATAGAGGAAGAAGGTCGCTAGGTTGGCGCCGGCGAAAGCCTTGACGCGAAACAGGCTGAGATCGATCATCGGCTCGCGCTGCCAGCGCTCGTAGAGGATGAAGACGACAAGCAGCACCACGCCGGCAACGATCGCCGGGCCCGACATCAGCCCGCCCCCTTCGGCGCTCATCGCCGTCAGCCCGTAGGCCAGCGATCCGAAGGCCAGTGTCGCGAGCCCTGCGCCGCTGAGATCCAGGCTGCGCTTTTCGGCTGGCTGGTCCGCCGGGATCTTGGCCAACAGCAGATAGATCGAAACCAGCCCGAGCGGCAGATTGATGGCGAAGATGGCGCGCCAGACGCCGTTGCCGAAGGTCGAAAGCACGAAACCGCCCAGCACCGGGCCAAGCGCCGTCGTCAGCGCCGAGGCCGCCGCCCAGATGCCGATCGCGCGGCCGCGTTCCTTCTTCGGATAGGCCTTGGCGATGATGGCGAGACTGCCTGGCACCATGATCGCGGCACCGATGCCCTGGAGAGCGCGAAACGCGATCAGCACGACAGCGTTCGGCGCCAGCGCACAGGCAAGCGAGGTGGCGACGAACAGGCCAATGCCGGCCACGAACGCACGGCGCAGCCCGAACCGGTCGCCCGCGGCACCGCCGGCGAGGATCAGCGCCGAGAGCGTCAGCGCGTAGGCATTGGAAATCCACTGCGCTTCCGCCAGGCTGGCGCCAAGATCGGCGCGCAACGCCGGCATGGCGATCGCCAGGATGGAACCGTCGATGAAGCCGAGCGCCGAAGCCAGTATCGCCGCGATCAGCACGTACCTGCGCTGCGACTGCGGACAGAACGTACCGTTCGCGACCGGAGCGGTCAGCGGAACGGCGGCGGCTTCATTGGGCGAATGCATGCCACCCTAATTAGACCGCCGACGCGCCGGCAACAACCAGCCAGAAGCTTGTTGTCCTTGAAACCAGCCATATTGCTAGGGATCGCATCTGCCCCGATGCAAACCGCCGCAGTCATGCTAGATTTCCCAAGAGCCGCAGGCGGGAGAAATCGATGAAGCGTCCACTCGAAGCATCGGTTGAGGGGCGCGGCCGTATCGTCGGTATCACCGATGGCGTGTTTGCCATCGCACTCACCCTGATCGTGCTCGAGATCAGGGTGCCGGTACATGAGGCCATCCATTCCGAACACGATCTTCTCGTCGCCGTCGCGGCATTGGCGCCCCGCTTCCTCACCTATGCCTTGAGTTTCCTGACCCTGACCATCTTCTGGTTCGGCCAGCAGGCGCAGCATGGTTTGATCGCCAAATCCGACAGACGGCTGGCCACGCTGAACCTCTGCTTTCTCGCCTTCATCGCGCTCTTGCCGTTCTCAACCGACCTCCTGGCCGACTTCCTCGAGTTCAGGACCGCGGTGCTGGTTTACTGGCTAAACCTGTTGATGCTCGGCATCACGCTGTTCGCCAGCTGGCGTTATGCGGAGAAGAGCGGCTTTGTCGCGGAGGATGTCGACGCGCAAACGAAGCGCACCGTCTACCTGCGCATCGTCAAGGCGCAGATCCTGTGGGCTGTCGGTGCCGCACTTTGCCTGATCACCCCGCTGCTGAGCGTCGGCTTCATTCTGGTGATGCAGTTGATCTATGCGGCAACGCCGAATGTGAAGTGGGTGCGCAGGATCATTGGTTGAAATTTGGCGAAGCTGACTTGGGATGCGTTGAGATTCAGGTCAGGCCGAGTCGAAAATGGTTGATACCGAGAACCGGAGCGGAGCGTATTTTCGGGTACGTGGACACCGGACGTGCGGCCGGCGTCACCTGACTATCGACATACCCTATTCGACGAACTCCACCGGCACGCCCGGCGAGACCAGCTTGGCGAGCTCCCGTGCATCCCAATTGGTCAACCGCACGCAGCCATGGCTTTCGGTCTTGCCGATCTTCGACGGCTCCGGCGTGCCGTGGATACCGTAGGTCGGCTTGTCCAGGGCGATCCACACCGATCCGACCGGACCATTGGGCCCAGGCGGAATGGTCAGGATCTTGTTGTTCTCGCCCTGCTTGAAGTTGATGTTGGGATTGTAGGTGTAGTTCGGATCGAGCGCGACACGCGACACGGCATGGATGCCGGTCGGGGACGGCGTGTCCGACGAGCCGATGGTGGCGGGATAGGCCGCGACCAGCTTGCCCGACGCGTCATAGGCGAAGACTTCCTTCTTGCCCTTGTCGGCAACGATGCGGGCAACCGGCGTCGAGACCAGTCTGCCGAAATTCGCGACCTTGACGATCGTGCCGGGACGATTGAAGTTGGCGTCCCGATTGAGCGCCTTGAGATAGTTCTCGTCCATGTGGAAGCGCTCGGCCAGCGCCTCGGTCACTGACGTATAGCCCATGCGGTCGAGCTGCGCCTTCTGGCTGTAGTCTTCCGGGATGGAGGCGACATAGGGACCGGCTGCGTCCTCCGCCGTGATGGTGTAGTTGGCGAACGCGTCGCCGCCGGATTGCGAGAGTGCTGACTGGATGCCGACCGCATCGGTCGATTTGAGGCTGCTGCCGTTGATCTGGTTGTAGGCCGCCAGCGCCTTGTCGACATTCGAACCGAAGCGCCCGTCGATGACGCCCGGCGAAGCCCCGCCCCGGTCGAGCAGCACCTGCAGTGCTGCTACATCCTGGCGTGCGCCCAGTGAAAGCGACGGATCGACCGACGTCTTGCCGCCAGCATTTGGCGGCAGTGCCGCCTGGTCGGAGGGCGCCGCCTCTTCCGTCGGGACTGTCGGCTGGACGGGGTTTATCGACGCCTCGTTCAGCGGCTGGCGCTGGATGTTCGGCTGCGGCGCGTCGGGATAATTGTTGTCGTAACTGCCGTCGTCCTGCGGCGCCGGCGGATAGGCATCGACGGAATTGTTGTTGTCGGGATCATATTCGTCGGCTGGCGGCGGGATGACCCGTCCTTCCTCTTCCAGCTGCTTGCGGCGGAAGCGGGCCATGTCCTGGGGATCGTCGAGATAATAGCGGTCGTCGTCGGTGGGGGCACGGCCTAGTTGACGCAGCCTTGTTTCGCGGCGTAGCACGCGCCGGTCAAGCCGTGTCTGCGGCGGCTGGATGGCGATCACCTTGCCGGTATCTGCGTCGACGATGACGCGATTGCCCCTGGCATCGTAATAAATATCGAGATTGCCGTCCTGGGCGAGCAGAATGCCGCCGCTCCCGGCCGCGCGGACAGGCTGGGCTGCGCCGTCACGCGTCGTCGCCGCGAACGCGTTGGAAAACACCAGTCCCGCAACAAGCGCCGAAAGGGTGAAGATAGTGCGCAGCATAGTGGCGAAACTCTCCGGTCCGTATGTGCCGCCGCCTGGCGTTGTCCAGTTCGGCGAACCCCTTCGCCAGCAAACCAGTTACCCACCATATGGTTCCGATATGAACCGGGCATGAAGATGGCGGTTTTCCGGCGCCTCGAGGAATATTGGCTAGCCTGCGCCAAGCCCCAATTCCTTGCGCGCCTGCTTCGTCAGCTTCAGGGCAACCAGGCGGTGGCTCTCGCGCAGATAGTCCTTCAGCGCACCATCATCCATGCTCTGGCTTGTCTGACGCTGGATCCATTTCATGCCGCGCGAGGCAAGATAGGGTGCGGGCCGCAGGCCAGGCTGCTCCTTGAGCACGTCATAGGCGATGTCGGAGCATTTGAAGGTGACGAAGAGGTGCTGGCCCTGATCCCAGCCACCGATCGCAAACACCTTGGTCCCGACCTTCCAGACATGGGCGCCGCCCCACTGCACCACGTGGTTCGTTGCAGGCAGCGAGGCGCAGAAACCGTTGTAATCGTCCAGCGTCAATCCTGCCCCCACTTCTCATAGAAAACGCCGCGCATCCGGAATGGACGCGCGGCACTCCAAAGCGCGGCGCGCTTCAGATCTTTGTCTTGTGCATGTCGTTGTCCCAAAAGCGAGGTCGCTTTTGGGCGACATGCATCGATCAGGCCGCCGCCTCGGCCGCCACGATCGTCGGCTTGGAGCGGAAATTCAGCCGGTCGGAACCGGCAGTGACCTTGACCGTCGAGCCGTCCAGGATCTCGCCTAGCAGGATCTTTTCCGCCAGCGGATCCTGCAGATGCTTCTGCATCACCCGCTTCAGTGGCCTGGCACCATAAGCGGGGTCATAACCCTTGGCAGCCAGCCACTCGATCGCCTCGGGATCCAGCGACAGCGTGATCTTGCGATCGGTCAGCAGGCTCTCCAGCCGCTTGAGCTGGATCTCGACGATACGATCCATGTCCTTGCGGCGCAGCCGGTGGAACAGGATCACCTCGTCGACGCGATTGAGGAACTCCGGCCGGAACGATGCCCTGACCATGCCCATCACTTCGTCTCGCACGGCATCGACATCCTGGTCCTCGCCGAGATTGACCAGATATTCGGCGCCGAGATTGGACGTCATGATGATCAGCGTGTTGCGGAAATCGACGGTGCGGCCCTGCCCGTCGGTGAGCCGGCCGTCATCGAGCACCTGCAACAGAACGTTGAACACATCGGGATGCGCCTTTTCGATCTCATCGAACAGCACGACCTGATAGGGCCGGCGCCGCACCGCTTCGGTCAGCGCGCCGCCTTCCTCATAGCCGACATAGCCGGGAGGCGCGCCGATCAGCCGGGCGACGGAGTGCTTCTCCATGTACTCGGACATGTCGAGGCGCACCAGCGCCGTCTCATCGTCGAACAGGAAGTTGGCCAAAGCCTTGGTGAGCTCCGTTTTGCCGACGCCGGTCGGGCCAAGGAACATGAACGAGCCGATCGGCCGGTTCGGATCCTGCAGGCCCGCACGGGCGCGCCGCACCGCCTTGGAAACCGCCTGCACCGCCTCGCCCTGGCCGACGACACGCTTGCCGATCTCGTCTTCCATGCGCAACAGCTTGTCGCGCTCGCCCTGCAGCATCTTGTCGACCGGAATGCCGGTCCAGCGCGACACGATATGGGCGACGTGGTCGGGCGTGACCACTTCCTCGACCATGCCGGCCTTGCCGTCCTGGGCCTCGGCCTCCTTCAGCTTCTTTTCCAGTTCCGGGATCTTGCCATAGGCAAGCTCCCCGGCGCGCTGGAACTCACCCTTGCGCTGGGCAATGGCAAGGTCGTTGCGCGCCTCGTCGAGCTGCTTCTTCAAGTCGGCGGCAAGCCCAAGCTTCTGCTTCTCGGCCTGCCACTTCGAAGTAATCTCGGTCGATTCCTCCTCCAGGCCGACAAGTTCCTTTTCCAGCCGGGCGAGCCGGTCCTTCGAGGCTTCGTCCGTCTCGACCTTCAGCGCTTCCCGCTCGATCTTGAGCTGCATGATGCGGCGGTCGATCTCATCCAGCGCCTCAGGCTTGGAATCGACCTGCATCCTGAGCCGCGACGCGGCTTCGTCGACGAGGTCGATCGCCTTGTCAGGCAGGAAGCGGTCGGCAATGTAGCGGTTGGACAGCGTCGCCGCCGCCACCAGCGCCGAATCGGAGATACGCACCTTGTGGTGCTGCTCATATTTCTCCTTCAGGCCGCGCAGGATCGAGACCGTGTCCTCCACCGTCGGCTCGTCGACGAAGACCGGCTGGAAGCGGCGGGCGAGTGCGGCATCCTTCTCGACATGCTTCCTGTATTCATCGAGCGTGGTGGCGCCGACGCAGTGCAGTTCGCCGCGCGCCAGGGCCGGTTTCAGAAGGTTCGACGCATCCATGGCGCCGTCCGCCTTGCCGGCACCGACCAGCGTGTGCATCTCGTCGATGAACAGGATGATGTTGCCACTTGCCGAGGTGACTTCGGAGAGCACGGCCTTCAGCCGCTCCTCGAACTCGCCACGATATTTGGCGCCAGCGATCAATGCGCCCATGTCGAGCGCCATCAGCTGCTTGTCCTTCAGCGATTCCGGCACGTCGCCATTGACGATGCGCAGCGCCAGGCCTTCGGCGATCGCCGTCTTGCCGACGCCCGGCTCGCCGATCAGCACCGGGTTGTTCTTGGTGCGGCGCGACAGCACCTGGATGGTGCGGCGGATCTCGTCGTCGCGGCCGATGACCGGATCGAGCTTGCCCGCGCGCGCGTCCGCGGTGAGGTCGCGTGCATATTTCTTCAGCGCGTCATAGCCTTGTTCGGCACTCGCCGAATCGGCGGTGCGGCCCTTGCGGACGTCGTTGATGACCTGGTTCAGCGCCTGTGCGGTGACACCGGCCTTGGCCAGGATTTCGGCCGTCTTTGCCGATTTTTCCATGGCAAGCGCCTGCAGCAGCCGCTCGACGGTGACAAAGCTGTCACCGGCCTTCTTGGCTAGGTCCTCGGCGATCGAGAACACCTTGGCCAGCGGCTGCGCCAGATAGAGCTGGCCATTGCCACCCTCCACCTTGGGCATCGCCTCGAGCGCCGTCTCGACGCCGAGCTTGACGTCGCGGACATTGCCGCCGGCACGCTCGATCAGCGACGCGGCCAGGCCCTCGTCATCGTCGACGAGGACTTTCAGAATGTGTTCGGGAGTGAATTGCTGGTGGTTCCGGGAGAGCGCCATCGTCTGCGCGGACTGGATAAAGCCGCGCACGCGCTCGGAGTATTTCTCGAGGTTCATATTTGTCTCCTTCCATCACCGGCCCGCTTTGCGGCACCGGATCAGATTGCGGTGACGGACCCGCCCATTCGAGCCGGATCCTGTTCAGGCCAGATATGGTGCACGGACCCCGGCCCCTCAAGACGTCGCGACATGGCAGGTGCATAATATTCCACGTCAGCGCAAACGAAAACGGCGGAGATTTCTCTCCGCCGTCCAATGCCTTGAAATGCCGTTCGCTCAATTGTCGACGTCGGAAACCACGGGGTCGGCACTGCCGCTTTCGACCGGAGCCGCCGCTGTCTCGCCCGCAGCCCCATTTTCGCCGCCGCTCTCGACTTGATCGGCATTGGTGCGCGGACGGCGCGGACGCCGTGGGCGGCGGGCAGCACCGCTCTCGGCGGCCGCCTCATTGAGTTCGGCCTGGGCGGCCAGACCTGCCGGTGAAAAATTCTCGAACCGGGGAGCCGGCTCGGCTGCCGCGACGTTCTCGGACGGCGAAGCGGGCTCTGCCTGAACTTCTGTCTGCCCCGAGGCCTCGTTGCGCTGCTGCTGGCCGCCTTGTTCGGCTGAAGAAGCATAATCGCGCTGGCCGCTCTGACCGTAGCCGCCGTTAGGGCGGCGATCGCGATGACGCCCGCCATTGTTGTCGCGGCCGCTATTGTTGCGCCCGCCACTGTCGCGGTTGTCACGGCCGCTTTCCCGGTTCAGCGCAACTTCCGCTGGCATGCCCTCGATCACTGGCTGAGGGCCGGCGCCATGGTTGACCACCGGAATTTGGGCATCGGAACCGGCATTGCCGCTGCTATTGCCCGCCCCGCTATTGCCCGCCCCGCTGTTGCCGGCCCCGCTGTTGACGGCCCCGCTGTTGACGGCATTGTCAAACTCGTCGCGATCCTCATCGCCGTCCTCGTCGAACTCGTCGCGCGACTGCTGGACGTTCTGGATCGGCATCTGCGCCTGCGCGGCGGCGATGATGCGGTTGTAGTGTTCGGCGTGCTGGAGATAGTTCTCCGCCATCACCCGGTCGCCGGAGCTGTGCGCGTCACGGGCAAGGGTGGCGTATTTTTCGGCGATCTGCTGAGCCGATCCACGGATTTTCACGTCCGGGCCGTTGCTCTCGTAATTGCGCGTTAGCGGATTCGGGCCCTTGCGGTTGTTGTTATTGTTATTGTTATTGTTGTTCCCACCGCCGCCGCCATTGTTGTTGCGACCGCGCATGCGCCTGTTCTGCTGTTGTGGCCTCATTCGACTCTCTTCATCTTGAAATTTTCGAAAAACTCTTCACGAACGGAGGCGCTCATGCAGCCAACCGTTTCGTTTCTTCACCGGCGTTCGCCCGCATCGATTGCGTTGGCGCCACGTGTCATCCTGTTCCGGTTACATCACTTGCCGGACGATTCCCGCACGAAGCTTGGCGTCGTTTGCGCAAGAAGGCAGCTATTTCCAAGGAAACCGAATCGCTAAGAGCACTGCCTGCTTCGTCTCATCCGGTAACGCGACCCTAGCCGCATTCCCCGGTATTGCCAAGCGCTTTTTTTGCACTGCGTCAAGACGTTGCCCGTTGAAAAACAAGAACCCTGTCGTTTCCGCCGAGATCGCCAAACACCTCGCCGCCCGTGTAACCGGCCGCGCGAAATATATCGTTGACGTCGTTGCTTTGTGTGTGGCCGATCTCGACCGCAATCCTGCCTTCGGCTTCCAGAAACCTTGCCGCCTCGGCGGCGATGATCCTGTACGGGTTCAGCCCATCCACGCCGCCATCCAAGGCAACACGCGGGTCGAAATCGCGGACTTCGTCCTGCAGATTTCCAATCTCTCGAGTTGGTATATAGGGAGGGTTTGCGGCAATTACATGGTACCGGCCGGAAACTTTTTCGAACCAGTCCGACTGAACCGTCGTGAACCGGCCGCCGAGCCCGAATTGCCCGGCATTGCGGGCTGCCATTGCCAGCGCGCCGGCGGAAATGTCGACACCGGTGGCGGTCGCGGCCGGCACGACGCTCAGCAGCGCCAGGGCGATCGCGCCGGTCCCGGTGCCGAGATCGAGGATGCGGCATGCCCCCTCCCGCGCGACCATTGCCTTGACGAAAGGCAGCACCGCCTCGACCAGCGTTTCGGTGTCCGGCCGCGGCTCCAGCGTCTCCGGCGACAGCGACAGGCGCAAACCGTAGAATTCGCGATAGCCGAGGATGCGATGCACCGGTTCGCCACCGGCTCGCCGTCTCAGGGCGCCGTCGATCGCGGCGATGGCGTCGCCGTCGATCTTGCGCCAGGGGTCGGCAATGGCCTGGGTGCGCGTCGTGCCGGAATAGTGCTCGACGATCAGCCGCGCATCGAGCGCGGGATCATCGATACCGGCTGCGGCAAGCCGGCTCCGCGCTTCCCGCAGCAGCGGCCCCAGCGCCTCGGGCAGATGGTCAGCCATCGAGGCCGATATCGGCCAGCAGCTTCGACTGGTGATCGGCGATCAGCGCGTCGACGATTTCGTCGAGTTCACCCATCATCACCCGGTCGAGCTTGTAGAGCGTCAGGTTGATGCGATGGTCGGTGACGCGGCCTTGCGGAAAATTATAGGTGCGGATGCGCTCCGAGCGGTCGCCCGAACCGACCTGCGACTTGCGCGATTCGGAACGCTCCTCGTCTGCCTTGCTGCGCTCCATGTCATAGAGCCGGGCACGCAGGATCTGCATGGCCTTGGCCCGGTTCTGGTGCTGCGACTTCTCCGCCTGCACCACCATGATGCCGGTCGGCAAATGGGTGATGCGGACCGCGGAATCGGTGGTGTTGACGTGCTGGCCGCCGGAGCCGGAGGCGCGCATGGTGTCGATGCGGATGTCCTCGGCCCTGATGTCGATGTCGACCTCTTCCGCTTCCGGCAGCACGGCGACGGTGGCGGCGGACGTGTGGATGCGCCCGCTGGCCTCGGTTGCCGGCACACGCTGGACGCGATGCACCCCGGACTCGAATTTCAGATGGGCGAACACACCCTTGCCTGAGATCGTGGCGATGATTTCCTTGAAGCCGCCTGCATCGCCGTCGCTCGCCGAAACCGTTTCGAACCGCCAGCCGCGTTCGGCGGCGTAGCGCTCATACATGCGAAACAGGTCGCCGGCGAAGAGTGCTGCCTCATCGCCACCGGTGCCGGCGCGAATTTCGAGGATGGCGTTCTTGTCGTCGGCGGCATCCCTGGGCAGGAGAAGGATCTGGATGTCCTTCTGCAGCGCCTCGATGCGCTCCTCGACGCCGGGCAGATCGGCTTCGGCGAGCGCCCGCATCTCGGCGTCGGTGCCCTTGTCGGCGAGCATCGCTTCGAGATCGGCCTGCTCATGCTCGGCCGAGCGCAATTCCCTGACCTTGGCCACCATCTCCTGCAACTCGGCATATTCGGATGCCATCTTCACATAGGCATCCGGCGCCGGTCCGGCCGACATCTGCGCTTCGAGCATCTCGAAACGCTTGACGACTTGATCCATACGATCGCGGGGCAAATTGACCATGATGAGGGTGCTACAACGGGATCGAGCGGTCGTCGGCGAAGGCCTGCAGCAGCGCCCGCATCGGCAGCCCTTGCGCCGGCGCCATCAGATTGTCTTCGAAGAAAGCCTCCAACTCCTCCAGCGGCAGCTCCGTCAGCATCGCCTTGACCGGACCGATCGAGGCTGGCGACATCGAGATCGAGCGGAAACCAAGCCCGATCAGCGCCATCGCCGAAATCGGCTTGCCGGCGAGTTCACCGCACAGGGTGACGGGCGTATGATTGCGGACGCCGGCGTCGGCGATCTGTTTGAGCACGCGCAGGAACGGCGCCGACAACGTATCGAAGCGGTTGGCCAGTTGCGTGTTGCCGCGGTCGACCGCCATGACGAACTGGAAAAGATCGTTCGACCCGACCGAGACGAAGTCGACCGCCTTCATCAGTTCGTCGAGCTGGAACAGAAGCGACGGCACTTCCAGCATGGCGCCCAGTTTGAGACTGGTCGGCAGGTGGTGGGCGAAGCGTGAGAGATGCCGCACCTCGCGGTCGATGATTTCGCGCGCCTGGGCGATTTCGCCAAGCTCGGTCACCATCGGCAGCATCAGCTTGAGCTCGCGCCCGCCGCTGGCCTTGAGCAAGGCGCGTATCTGTGTGCGCAGCAAGCCCGGCCGGTCGAGCGTCAGGCGGATTGCCCGCCAGCCGAGCGCCGGATTCTCTTCCTGGATCGCCCCCTTGAAGTAGGGCAGCACCTTGTCGCCACCAATGTCGATGGTGCGGAAGGTGACCGGCTTGCCGCGTGCGGCCTCGAGCACGTCGCGATAGAGCTTTTCCTGGGCTTCCGCGCGTGGAAAGGTCGAGGCGACCATGAACTGCAGTTCCGTGCGAAACAGGCCAATGCCGGCAGCGCCCGCCTCCGCCAACTGCGGCAGGTCGACGGCAAGCCCGGCATTCATCAACAGGTCGACCTGGACACCATCCCTGGTCGTCGATGGCTTCTTGCGCAGCTCGCGGTAGACCTCCTGCCGGCGCGCCCGGAACCGCACTTTTTCAGCATAGGCGGCTTCGAGATCGGATTGCGGCCGCAGATGGATCGCGCCTTCCTCGCCGTCGACGATGATGGCATCGCCGTTTTCCGCCATGGAAACCGCGCCCTTCATCTGGCCGGCGACGGGAATGCCCATGGCGCGCGCGACGATGACGACATGACTGGTCGCCGCGCCATCCTCGAGCACCAGGCCACGCAGCTTGTCGCGGGGATAGTCGAGCAGTTCAGCGGCGCCCATCGAGCGGGCGACGATGATGGCGTCCTTCGGCAGCGAGGCCGCGACATCCTCGGGTCCGCGTCCCATCAGCTGGCGCAACAGCCGGTTGGCGAGATCGTCGAAATCGCTCATCCGCTCACGCAGGTAGGGATCGGTCATGTGCAGCATGCGGGCGCGCATGTCGCTCTGCACCTTTTCCACCGCCGCTTCCGCTGTCAGGCCGTTGCGGATCGCCTCTTCCAGCCGCCGGACCCAGCCGCGGTCGTTGGCGAACATGCGGTAGGCTTCCAGCACCTGGCGGTGCTCGCCCTCGAAGGCGACATCGCGGCGCTCCAGCATGTCGTCGATCGAGAGCCTGAGCGAACCGAGCGAGGCTTCGAGCCGCCGGACCTCTTCCTCGCTGTCCTCGTTGAACAGATTGGTGACGACGATGCGCGGCTCGTGCAGCACGACATGGCCAAGCCCGACGCCGTCGTTGAAGGACAGGCCGGTGAAGCTCACAGGCCGGCGCAGGTCGAGTTCGAGGCCTGGCCGGGTCAGCCGCGCCAGATCGCCGGTGGCGATCATCTCGGCGATGACCATGGCCGTGGTTTCCAGCGCCTCGACCTCGTCGTCGCGGTAATGGCGCATGGTCTTGTTCTGCACAACCAGGACGCCCAGCGTGCGCCCTGCCCTGAGCACCGGGACGCCGAGGAAGGAATTGTAGATCTCCTCCCCGGTCTCCGGCAGATAGGCGAAGGCCGGGTGTTCCTGCGCGTTGGACAGGTTGAGCGGCCTGGCACTCGCCGCGATCGTGCCGACCAGGCCTTGCCCCAGCCGCAACTGCGCCAGGTGGACGGCGTTCGGGTTCAGACCTTCGGTGGCGTAGAGTTCGAGCACCGAATCGGCGCGCAGCACATAGAGCGAACAGACTTCGGCGACCATGTTGGAGGCGATGTCGCGCACGATCCGGTCAAGCCGCTCCTGCGGCTCCAGCGGCTCCTGCATGAGCTCGCGGAGCCGTTTCAGCAAAACGCGCGGGCCGCTGGCCTGGTCACGCATCGCGGCTTCTTCTCCAATAAACTTCTTGCCGGGCGCAGTTTCCGCCGCGGCCGGCATGCACGCAACAACTGATTCAGTCTTGCTACTGCTTATCCAGACCGTAGACGGAATGCAAAGTGCGAACCGCAAGTTCCGTATACGGACCGTCGATCAGTATCGAAATCTTGATCTCGGAGGTGGTGATGGCGCGGATGTTGATCGCCTTGTCGGCGAGAGCCTTGAAGGCGGTGGCGGCAACACCCGCATGGCTCCTCATGCCGATGCCGATGACCGAAACCTTCGACATGCCGGCTTCCGACTGCACGACATCATAGCCGATCTCGGCTTTCAGCCGGTCGAGCACGGCCAGCGCCTTGTCGACATCGCCCGACGGCACGGTGAAGGTCATGTCGGTCAGCTTGCCGTCCTCGGAGATGTTCTGGACGATCATGTCGACATTGATGTTGGCTTCGGCCAGGGGACCGAAGATGCCGGCGGCGACGCCTGGCCGGTCGCCGACACGGCGCAGCGAAATCTGCGCTTCGTCCTTGGCGTAGGCAATTCCGGTGACGACCTGCTGTTCCACGATCTCTTCCTCGTCGCAAATGAGCGTTCCCGGAGGATTGAGCAAATCCCCCATTCCGGGCGCATCGGGATCGTCGAAGGACGATCGCACGAAGGTACGCACCCTGTGCACCATGGCAAGCTCGACCGAACGCACCTGCAGAACCTTGGCGCCGAGCGAAGCCATTTCAAGCATTTCCTCGAACGATATCTTGGCCAGCCGCCGCGCCTTGGGCTCGATGCGCGGATCGGTGGTGTAGACCCCGTCGACGTCGGTGTAGATGTCGCAGCGATCGGCCTTGACCGCGGCGGCGATCGCCACGGCGCTGGTGTCGGAGCCGCCGCGGCCAAGCGTGGCGATGCGGTTGTCCGGCCCGATGCCCTGGAAACCGGCGATGACAGCCACCTGCCCCTCGCCGAAGCGCTTGACCAGGAAGGCGCCGTCGATGTCGAGAATGCGCGCCGCGCCATGCGCGTTGTCGGTCTTGATCGGGATCTGCCAGCCTTGCCAGGAGCGCGCATGCACGCCCATGTTCTGCAAGGTGATGGCGAGCAGGCCAGCCGTGACCTGTTCGCCGGAAGCGACGACCGCGTCATATTCGCGTGCGTCGTGCATCGGCGAGGCTTCGCGCGTCCAGCCGACCAGTTCATTGGTCTTGCCGGCCATCGCCGAAACCACCACCGCCACCTCGTGGCCGGCGTCGACTTCGCGTTTGACGTGACGCGCCACATTGCGGATGCGGGCGATGTCGGCGACGGAGGTTCCGCCGAATTTCATCACGATACGCGCCATGGAAGCGAAATGCCTTTGACTGGAGCCGGCCCGAGGCCGAAAACGGAAGAAAAGCGCTCGGCTGACGCCGGCCGCTCAATGCGCGGCCTCCTTAACCAAATGGGCAAGGTTTCGCAAGGCTGACGGCGGATTGCGTAACAACAGGGCATATTGCCTTCCAGGCCGGTGCCGCTTACCAAATGCTGCCTGCGGGAATTCCTCTTGGTTCGGCATAACAGATGATTGCTCGTCTTCGGCGCGCCATGCGATTGCAGCCGCTCCCGATTATCGCCGGCTTCGCCGCGCTGGCGCTGATCGTCGGCGCCCGTGCCGTGCTCGTCGAGAGCCAGAGGGCCAATCGTGCCGCCGCGCGCGAGACAATCGAATACCAGGAGCAGCTTTCCGGGCTGCTTTCACTGGCGCAAGACGCCGAGAGTGGTCAGCGCGGCTACCTGCTGACAGGTGAAAAATCCTATCTGGAGCCTTATCGGAAGGCCGTCGAGGCAATTCCTGGACAACTGGCGCGGATCGAGAGCGCGGCCGCTCCCGATGATCAGATCATCCAGCAGATCAGCCACATCAAGCAAGCGCTTTCGCAAGAGCAGGCTGTGCTGTCCCAGACGATCGCCCTCTATGATCGAGGCGACGCGGCAAAGGCCCTGCAACTGGTCCGCAGCGGCCAGGGCAAGTCAGCCATGGACGAAATCCGCGCCAGCATGGATACGATCCGGCGTATCGGCGCCGCCGCGGTGGCCGCGCGCGACGAGCATACCGATCGGGTCGAGGCCTGGTTGCGCATCGGCTCGCTGGCTGCGTTGCTGGGGATTTTCCTGCTTGGTGTCTACACCATCCGTCAATCCCGCCGCCGCTTCCGCGAGGTGCTCGTCGCCCAGGAAGAGCTGATGCGCAAGAACATCGAGCTCGGCAATGAGATCCAGACGCGTGAAAATGCCGAATCCCAGATACGCCAGATGCAGAAGATGGAAGCCGTCGGGCAGTTGACCGGTGGGATCGCCCACGACTTCAACAACATGCTGGCGGTCATCCTCAGCGCCATGAACCTTGCCCAGCGCAAGCTGAAGCGGGGCGAACATGACATTGAAAAGCTCGTCGAGGCCGCGACGGACGCGGCCAGCCGTGCGGCCAATCTGACCTCACGCCTGCTTGCCTTCTCCCGTCTGCAGCCTCTGGCGCCGCAGGTTGTCGACACCAACCGGCTGTTGACCGGCATGTCCGATCTTCTGCGCCGTGCCCTGGGTGAAGGCATCCGCATCGAAACCGTGCTGGCGGGCGGCCTGTGGAAAATCCACGCCGATCCCAACCAGCTCGAGAACGCGATCCTCAATCTGGCCGTCAATGCCCGCGATGCCATGGACAATGACGGCAAGCTGACCATCGAGACCGTCAACAGCCACCTCGACGAGGCCTATGCATCGACGCACGCTGACGTCGCGCCTGGCCAATATGTGATGATCGCGGTTACCGACACCGGTGCGGGCATGTCGCCTGAGATCATCACCAGGGCCTTCGAGCCCTTCTTCACGACCAAGCCGGTCAATAAGGGCACGGGGCTTGGGCTGAGCCAGGTGTTCGGCTTCGTCAAACAGTCGGGCGGCCACGTCAAGATCTACTCCGAGCCCGGCGAAGGCACGACGATCAAGATCTATCTGCCCCGACTTTTCGGACCTGAGGAGCCGGCGGTTCCAGCCGGGCGCGACAAGGGCGCCGCCACGGTCACCGAGACGATCCTCGTCGTCGAGGACGACGCCCGCGTGCGGGCTTCCACGACGGACGTCATGCGCGAACTCGGCTACACCGTCATCCACGCGGCAGGCGGACAGGAGGCCCTTCAGAAGCTCGCCGCGACACCCGGAATCGCCCTGCTTTTCACCGACATCGTCATGCCGGTGATGAACGGCCGCAAGCTCGCCGAGGAAGCGCTCGCGCGCCAGCCCGGGCTGAAAGTCGTCTTCACCACCGGCTTCACAAGGAACGCCGTGGTCCACAACGGCGTGCTCGACCATGACGTGCACTTCCTGGCCAAGCCGTTCACCATCGATCAACTGGCAGCGAAGCTGCGCGACGTGCTGGACACGAAATAGGCGGCGCCGGAACTCGCATCATCCTGACGCAGTCACGCTTATCCACAGGCCGGGGTAGTCGACAACGAAGCCGTGCGGCGAGACGCCGAGGATTTCGTCATAGCCGAATAAGGGCGCGGCGTAGGCGTAGCGCGTCTCATCAAGACGCCGATAGGTCTGTTCGAGACGCGCCAGTTCCAGTCTGGGAAAGGTCAGGTAAGCAGCCGGAGCGGGCGTCGTTGCGCCGATGCCAAGATCGAACCGGCGGATCGCAAGCAGATTCGACGCGGGCGTGAAACCGAGGTCGACGTCGATAAGACCGGTCACATCATGCTGCGGTTCGCCGTTCAGCATCCACCGGCCGTCGGAATCCCGTTCGATCGCGTGGTGCAGCCTGTTTCCGCCCAGAAAGCCGCTGACGCGCGCCGACTGAGTACGCCAACCGGTATCGCAGTCTACCCGATAGGCAAGGCAGCATGGCTTGTCGTCCTGGATGAAGATGGCCTGCCCCTCGAGGCTGCATCCGCTATCGGTCCGCGAAAGCAGGCATCCGTCATGCCCTTCGAGGTCAAGCCTCCGCCAAAGGATCGAAACCGGCGTCGCTGTCATCGCTCACTCCTCTGGTTCAAAACGATGCTTCTCATTCGTCCGCGAGGCCGATCGTGTTTCATGGCGATGCTCGGCAGCTGACATGGCCTGACATGGAGCGCCGCGATGTCAGCAGGGGAAAATGTTGCCTTGACATTCGATGCCTCACGCCCGACTTCCTAGCGTCCGAGGAGACCGACCGATGCCTGAGCCCCGACGATCGACGATCGATGCCGGAGAAGTGGAACGCTTTTCCGCCCTTGCCGCCGAATGGTGGAACCCGAACGGCAAGTTTCGTCCGCTGCACAAATTCAACCCAATCCGGCTTTCCTATATCCGCGACCAGATCGCGGCGCGCTTCGGCCGCGACCCGCGCGCGGCGCGGCCGTTCGAGGGCCTGCGTATCCTCGACATCGGCTGCGGCGGCGGTCTTTTGTGCGAGCCGATGGCGCGGCTCGGTGCCGAGGTGGTCGGAGCGGACGCCTCCGAAACAAACATAGAAGTGGCGAAACTGCATGCCGCCGAAGGCAATGTGAGCATCGACTATCGCGCCACGACGGCAGAAGATCTCGCCGAGGCCGGCGAGAAATTCGATGTCGTCCTCAACATGGAAGTGGTCGAACATGTCGCCGACATCGACCTGTTCGTCGCCAAATGCGGCGAGATGGTCAAGCCCGGCGGCATCATGTTCGTGGCCACCATCAACCGCACGCTGAAGGCGCTCGGCCTGGCCATCATCGGTGCCGAATATGTGTTGCGCTGGCTGCCGCGCGGTACCCATCAGTTCGGCAAGCTGGTGCGCCCGGAAGAGCTGGAAAAGGCGCTTGGCGGCGCCGGCCTGACCATCATCGACCGCACCGGCGTCACCTACAATCCGCTTGCCGACCGCTGGTCGCGGTCGAAGGACATGGACGTCAACTACATGGTGCTGGCGGAAAAGGGATCGGTCTGAACGGCCAATCCTCAGCCGCCGCCGATACCCATAGCCCGAGCCCGGTGGCGACGCCGGCGACAATGCGAAATAAGCCCGAACCCGTCAGGCTTTCTGGCTTTGCGCCTTGGTGGTGATGAACACGCCGGCGGTGATGATGACGGCGCCGATCCAGGTCAGCAGCTGATAGTGTTCGCCAAGGAAGATCGTACCGGCAAACAGCCCGACGGCCGCCGCGACATAGCCGATCTGGCTGAGATAGACCGGACCGCCCACCGCCTGCAGCCGGAAGAAGAAAGCAAACATCGCCGATGCCGAGGCCATCTGCGCCACCACGGTGAGCGGCACGGTGCCGAGCTGGATGAAGGCCTTGCCGCCAAGCAAGATCAGGATGCCGACGAGCAGCATCGTCGCGGACGCCAGATGGCTGCCGACCGCGAGTTCGATAGGACCGGTTCCTTCCGGCCAGTCGATGGTGCGGTAGATGTTGCCGGCAGCGAGACTGACAGGAATGAGCAGGCCCAGGACGACCCAGAAGATTTCGGCCGGCTGGCCGGCCTCGCCGCGCGTCACCGCCACCATGACCGCGCCGACGAAGCCGACGGCGATGCCGATGATGCCCAGCATGTTGGGGCGCCGGACACCGAGCAGGATTGAAAACACCAGCGTGATGACCGGCGACAGCGTGAACATGATGCCGGTGTAGCCGGCGCCCAGATGCGGAATGGCCGAAAACATCAGGAGATTGGGAACGGCATAAGACACCGCGGCGGTGACGAAGAAATAGCGCAGTTTGTGCCCGGTGAGCCGGATGCGCTGGCCGCGCAGCAGCAATACGACGAGAAGCACACCGCCGGCGCCGAGCGAGATGACGAAGGCCCACACCATGGCCGGCACGCCGGCCGCCGTGGCGAGCTTGCCGAAAGGCAGCGTCAGGCCAAGCAGGCCGCCGGTGACGACCAGCAGGCCGAGCGCCGAATCCCAGAGAAGCTTCATCATCGAGCCCTGTCGCGTGCGGCCCTTGGCCGGCATTGAATCTTCGGGTAAGATAATGGAAAGATTCTTAACGTCAAGATACATTACGGTGAGCTAGATGGACCGCGCAGGGAAAGCCACCGAGCAATGGCAGCGGGAACGACCGGACCTGGACGTGTCGCCGATGGCGGTGATCGGGCGCTTGAATGAGGTCTCCTCGCTGATCGCGCGCGAGCGCCTTGCGCCGCTCTTTGCCCGTTTCGGACTGCAGGCGGGAGAGTTCGATGTGCTGGCGACGCTGCGCCGTTCAGGCTCACCTTACGCGCTGACACCGACAGCGCTTTACGAGGCGACGATGGTGACCTCCGGCGCCATGACCAACAGGCTGGATCGGCTCGAAACATCCGGGTTGATCCAGCGCGCGCCACACCCCAGCGACCGGCGCGGCATCGTCGTGCGGCTGACCGAAAAGGGGCTCGCCTTGATCGACGAAGCTGTTGCCGCGCACGTGGCCAATGAGCACCAGATCCTGTCCGGCCTGACACAGACCGAACGAGAAACACTTTCGCGTCTGCTGGAAAAACTGATCGGCAGCGTAAGCTAATTGCTAGCTAGTTCCGGTCGTCCGGAAACACCGGGATCGGCATGAAATCGACGCCGTCCTCGGCCAGGCCCTTGGCCTCTTCCAGCGTCGCCTCGCCATAGATGCCGCGCGCATCGGTTTCGCCGAAATGGATCTTGCGCGCTTCCTCGGCGAACTTGTCGCCGACATAGTCGGCATTCTCGCGCACCTTCTCGGCCATCGCCTTCAGCTGTGCCATGGCCTGCTTCTGCGCCTCGCCCATGGCAAGTGCTATGGTTTCCTGCTTGCGGGCCGTGGAAACGGCGGGCGCCATCAGGGCCTTCTCGACCTTGTGCGAGCCGCAGCTGGGGCAATCGACAAAGCCGCGCTTCTTCTGCGTGTCGAAATCGTCATTGCTGCGAAACCAGCCCTCGAACTCGTGCTCGTTTTCGCAGATGAGGGAAAAGCGGATCAAGAGGCGGCACCCCTGAGACGCGGCGCCTCGCCGGCGTTGATGGTGAAATCCCGCGCATTTTTCAGATTGGGGATCTTCTTGCGCGCGGCAATCGACTGCGCCGGGTCGATCTCGGCAACGATCACGTCAGGTTCGTCATGCGCGGCTTCCGCGATGATGCGGCCCCACGGATCGACGATCAGCGAATGCCCATAGGTCTCGCGGCCGTCCTCGTGCAGACCGCCTTGCGCGGCGGCGACGAGAAAGGCGCCGTTCTCGATGGCGCGTGCTCTGAGTAGCACATGCCAATGCGCCTCGCCGGTCTGGCGGGTGAAGGCGGCCGGCACGGAAAGCAGGTCGGCGCCGGCCATCGCCTCGGCGCGGAACAGTTGCGGAAAACGCAGATCGTAGCAGACGGCAAAGCCGAGCTTCGCACCCCCGATTCCGGTGACGACGGCCTCTGTGCCGGGCTCGTAGGCGGCCGATTCACGCCAGCTCTCGCCATTGTCGAGATCGACGTCGAACATGTGGATCTTGTCGTAGGCGGCGAGCGTCGCGCCATCGGGTCCGAACAGGAGCGCGCGGTTGGCGAGCTTGCCGTCGGCGCGCAGGATGGCGGTCGAGCCAATATGCAGGAACACGCCGAGTTCGCGCGCCAGTCTGCGCGCCGTCGAGACGATGATGTCCTTGTCCTCGGAGGTGAAGGAGGCGGCACGCGCTTGCTTGTCGCGGATCAGCGCGCCGGTCATCTCCGGCGTCTGGATGTAGGTCGCGCCCTGGACTGCCGCCTCGCGCACCATCCGCTCCATATCGGCCGCATTGCGCTCGGGGCTCTCGCCTGAACGCATCTGCACTGCCGCTGCCTTGAAGACACCCATTGTCACACCCTCAAATCGACGCGCCGTTGGCGAGCAGTTTGTCCAGCCGGCCTTCCGCCTCCAGTTCATGGAGGTCGTCGCAGCCGCCAACATGCGTGTCGCCGATGAAAATCTGCGGAAAGGTCGTGCGCCCGTGAGCCCGCGACATCATCTCCTGGCGCAGTTCCGGCGAGAACGACGCGTCGTGCTCGGTATAGGAGACGCCTTTGCGCTCCAGCAGCCGCTTGGCCGCCGTGCAGTAGCCGCACATCATACGCGTATAGATCGTGACATCGACCATGACGAATTCCGCTTCCGTTGCCGACTTATATAGTCGCGGACTCGTCCGCCCGGAAGTCCCCCGGCAACACGCGGGCAAAGGTCAGCACGTCGACGGCGGCGGCGCCTCCCTTTTTCAGCGCCTTGGTGGCGGCACGCACGGTTGCACCGGTGGTGTAGACATCGTCGATCAGAAGCACCCTGCGGCCGGCAATCTCGATCTCGGCCTCGGCGGGCACGCGAAAGGCGGCGCGCACGTTCTCCTCGCGCTCGTGCCGCTCCAGCCCGACCTGCTGGCGGGTGAGTTTCACGCGATGCATGGCGGAAGGCGCGAAAGATAGCCCGCTGAGCTCGCAAACCGCCCGCGCCAGTTCCGCCGATTGGTTGAACCGCCGCCTGAAAAAACGGCGCCAATGCAGCGGCACAGGCACCACCACATCAGCGTCGGCGATGAGGTCGGCGCCCACGCGGACCATCCAGCGCGCCATCCAGGGAGCGAGATCGGTGCGATCCTGGTATTTCAGCCCTTGCACCATCTGGCGGGCGACGCCGGAATAGGCGACCGCGGCCCGCGCCCGCTCGAAAGGCGGCGGATCGGCGATCGCCTCCGCCGACAGGAAACCCTCGCCCATGTGATGGGTGAACGGCGTGCCCATTACCGGGCACCAGGGCCGCTCCAGGAGCCGCAGCTTCGGCCAGCAGGCGCCGCACAGCACGCCGGGCTGCGAGACCTGCCGGCGGCAACCGGCGCAGACCGGCGGAAACAGGATACGCGCCGGCCAGCCAAGAGCCGACCGGGCTGCCGACCCGGCCAGCTTCCTGATCTCGTCGGACTTGATCTTGGGCATCGGATCGGCCACGTGGTTGGTTTCTCGTCGCCACCATACGAACCATATCAGGGCGCGGATATACAAGGACCCATCCCTTGCAACCTATAATGGATACCTCCCTGTGGCTGGCGCACAAGCGGCGTGCGCTCATCCATCCGGTTGACGGTGCCGACTTCCTCATGCATCGCGCCGCCGAGGACCTTGCCGACCGGCTGGGCGCCGTCGAGCGCAGGTTCGCCAAGGCGGCGGTGCTGTTTTGCCAGACCTCGGCCGCGGCCGACGTCCTTGCGCGGAGCGGCAAGGTAGCCGACATCGCCCGTGTCGAGGCGGACGCGGTTTTCCTGAATGGTGCCGCCGGCCTGATTGCGCCGCTGGAGACCGTGCCGTTCGAGCCGCAGGGTCTCGATCTGGTGGTGTCGCTTTTGTCGCTGCAGACGATGAACGACATCCCGGGCATGCTGATCCAGATCCGCCGCGCCCTGCGGCCGGACGGACTTTTCCTTGGCGCCTTCGCAGGCGCCGGCACGCTTGCGGAACTGCGCGAAAGCCTGCTCGCCGCGGAGACCGACCTCTACGGTGGCGCCAGCCCGCGCGTCATCCCGTTCACCGATGTGCGCGATGCCGGCGCACTGCTGCAGCGCGCCGGTTTCGCATTACCGGTCGCCGACGTCGAGACGGTGACCGTGCGCTATGCCGACCTGTTTGCGCTGATGGCCGATCTGCGTGCCATGGGCGAAACCACCGCGCTTACCGACCGCAGCCGGCGGCCGGGGTCACGAAGGCTGTTTGCCCGCGCCGCGGAAATCTACGCCGAACGCTTTTCCGACCCCGATGGTCGCATCAGGGCAAGCTTCTCGATTGTCTGGATGTCCGGCTGGGCGCCCGACGCGTCGCAGCAAAAGCCGCTGAAGCCCGGTTCGGCCAAGGTTTCGCTAAAGACTATATTAGAGAAGCCTGAAGGACACTGACCCGTTCGCGGGCATCAACCCCCAGAGCAATCCAGGAAACTGCGTAGCGGTTTTCCCGGGGAAAACGCGTAGCGCTTTCCCTTGCGGAATTGCGTGAAAACAGGAGTTAGAACGTTCAGCGGTTTCTATCAAACAATGACCGCCCTACTGGGCGAAGGCGTTGGCAAGTCTACTGGAATTGTCGCTGAACAACCAAGTGATCTGGTTGAAGACCTGATTGATGCCGCCGACGATCGTCAGCGACAGCACGGCAATGATCAGGCCATATTCGATGGCCGTGGCCCCGTTTTCGTCCTTCAGAAAGCGTAGCAGCACCGTTTTCATCACGTTCATCCCTCTTGCCGCAACCCTACCGCCGACCTGTTAAGAAAGGTTAACGGCACAGGCTTAACAGGCGATGAAATCGCCGCGTTTCGGAAATGTCTTAACCTTGTCAGCAGTCGCCACTGCTTTTGCCATCGGAGCGGATAATGCAGACCCCACCGGGCTCGGCCTGCAGCACGCTGCGGCGCACTGTATGGGTGCTGCGATGGCTGATCGAACCCGTAGCCGTCATGTCGAGACCGGGGAAATCTTCGCGGGCCGATTGCGAGCGCGTCTGACTGTCGAGGAAGGGGGTCGCGATCAGCGCCAGCGCCACCGCGGCCGATCCGAACAGCAACGTGATCCGCAGGACGCTCATGCCGGCATCGGCGGCACGAAAACCGCGGTCGGGCCGGATCGTATCCCAATCCCTGTCCAGGCTCATTCTATCGCTCCCCAGCGCATGGCGACGGCCGTACCAGAACGGCCATCCATCAATTTTTCATGATGAGATAAATCTTCCATTAACGCTGGCTGATATGGACCGTGGTCCAATCAGCTCTCAGAGGAGGTCGATCAGGAACGGGATCAATGGCGCGTCGGCCGGCGGCATCGGATAGTCGCGCATCTGTTTCGGCCGCACCCATTTCAGCGCCTGCCCTTCCCTCGGCTGGGCGATGCCGCGGAAGCGGCGGCAAACAAACAGCGGCATCAGCAGATGGAAGTCGTCATAGGAATGGCTGGCGAAGGTCAGCGGCGCCAGGCATGGGATCTCGGTTTCGATGCCGATCTCCTCATGCAGTTCACGGATGAGGCATTGTTCCGGCGTCTCTCCGGCTTCGACCTTGCCGCCGGGAAACTCCCAGAGACCGGCAAGTTGCTTGCCTTGCGGCCGCTGCGCCAGCAGCACGCGACCATCGGCATCGACCAGCGCGCAAGCGGCGACCAGGAGCAGGCGCTTGCCGCTGGATATCACATCATTCATGTCCGGGCGGCCGGCGGTAATGATAGCGATAGACTTCCTCGAAGCCGAGCGCGCGGTAGAGCGCCAGCGCCGGCGCGTTACCCGCCTCGACCTGCAGCCAGGCTTCGCGCGCGCCGCGCAGCCTCGCCCATTTCAGCGCCGACAGGATCAGGTTGCGGCCGTGGCCCTTGTTGCGCGCCGCCTTGTCGGTGGCGACCTCGAACAGCCCGGCTAGATCGCCGTCATGCACGCAGATCAGCGTCGCCAGCGGCTCCGCCCCATCCTCGAGCGCAAACAGCCCGGCCTCGGGCTGGATAGCGCCGATGATCTCCGACAGACCCGGCCGCAGCGATACGTCAGAGCCGCTGACCTTGAGCAATGCGCCGATGAAGCGGCTAATGTCCTTGAGCGGGATCTGGTCCATGGCGGCGTCGAGATGCGCGTCGGCCAACGGCAGCCGCATGACGAGCGATTCGTCGAACCGGCTCCAGCCCTCCTTGTCGAGATGGCTGGCAAGATCGGGCCCGGAGAGTGGCGACATGCGGAACGTCAACGGCCGGCCATAGGCATCGAAACGGCGGCTCGCGCGACCGATGCGGTCGGCGATGTGCTGGATGTCGCCGGGATCGAGCGGATTGACCGAGTTCAGCCGCTTGGCCGGATGGCCGGCGGTCAGGCGCACCACCCACGTGCCGTCATAATGGACGGCGGCCGCGGGCCAGGCGCGAAAGCCGGCCGCCTCGTAGCGGCGCACTGTCGCGAGCATGCTTGCCGGATGACGCGAAGCCAAGGCGATCAGCTCCGGTAGTCGCCGTTGATGGCGACATATTCCTTGGTGAGATCGCAGGTCCAAACCGTCGCCTTGCCACGGCCGATGCCGATATCGGCGCGGATGCGGATGTCGTCGCGTTTCATGTAGGCCGAGGTCGCTTCTTCCGAATAGCCGGGGTCGCGCTCGCCCTCATGCGCCAGCCTGTTGTCGCCGAACCAGATCGACAACCGGTCGCGATCCGCGGGCTCGCCGGCCTTGCCGACGGCCATGACAACGCGGCCCCAATTGGCGTCCTCGCCGGCGACCGCCGTCTTGACCAGCGGCGAATTGGCGATCGACAGCGCGATGCGCTTGGCCGAGCGGGCCGATTTGGCCCCGGTGACGGTGACCTCGACCTGCTTGCGGGCGCCCTCGCCGTCGCGCACCACCTGCAGCGCCAGCGACTTCAGCACCTTGCCGAGCGCCCGGCGGAACTGGCCAAGGCGGGCATCTCTTGGATCGGTGATTTCAGGCGCGCCGCGCTTTGCCGCCTTGCCGGTGGCGAACAACAGCAGCGTGTCGCTGGTCGAGGTGTCGCTGTCGACGGTCACCGCGTTGAACGTCTTGGCCGTGCCGCGCGACAACAGGTCCTGCAGGACCGGCGCCGCGATCGGCGCGTCGGTGGCGATGAAGGACAGCATCGTCGCCATGTCGGGCGCGATCATGCCGGCGCCCTTCGAAATGCCGTTGATGGTGACATCGGCGTCGCCGAGCTTGACCGTCTGCGTCGCCACCTTCGGATAGGTATCGGTGGTCATGATGGCCCTTGCCGCCTCGGTCCACAGGTCCGGCTTGCCGTCGCTGACCAGCCCGGCGAGCAGATGGCTGAACTTGGTTGTGTCGAGCGGCTCGCCGATGACACCGGTCGAGGCGAGGAAAACCTCAGCTGCCGTGCAGCCGGCCGCCTTGGCCGCTGCTTCGCCCGTCATCGCGGTCGATTCGCGGCCTTTCTTGCCGGTGAAGGCGTTGGCGTTGCCGGAATTGACGACCAGCACCCGCGCCTTGCCGGTGCCAAGGTTCTGCCGGCAGAAATCGACCGGCGCCGAGGGACATTTCGACTTGGTGAACACGCCGGCGACCGCGGTACCGGCGTCGAACACCATGGCCAGGAGATCCGTACGGTTTTTGTACTTTATTCCCGCTTCGGCGGTGGCGATGCGCACCCCTTCGATTTCCGGCATTTTCGGGTATTTCTTTGGCGCGAGCGGCGAAATCGTCGTGGACATGGAACCTCGGGCGGGAAAATCGCAAGGGGAAGGCCGGTTTGCCCGATACGGCGCGCCGGTGCAAGCGCCGTTTTCGTCGCTCCCGCCAGGGCAAACACGTTCAGGATCAAGCTTGCATTTCAAATCTGTTGGCGTCGCCAGGGTCCATGGCGCTATGATCCTCCCCATGGGCAGGCTTGCGATCCTCGCTTGGGCATTTCTGGGACTTTTGCTGCTACGCGCCGACGCCGAGCCGGCGCGGCGCGTGGCGCTCGTCATCGGCAACGGCACCTATGCCGAGGCCGGCACGCTGGCCAATCCCGTCAACGACGCGCTCGACATCGCCGACAAGCTGCGTTCCATCGGCTTCGAGGTCATCGAAGGCAACGATCTCGGCAAGCGCGAGCTTGAACGCAGCATTGGCGAGTTCTCCGATGCGCTCGAAGGTGCCGGCGTCGGGCTTTTCTATTATGCCGGCCACGGCCTGCAGGTCGAAGGCCGCAACTATATCGTGCCGGTCGATGCCAGGCTCGACATCCCGGTGAAGCTGCAGCTCGAAGCAGTGCCGATCGACGAAGTCCTCGACATCATGGAACAGCAGACCAAGGTCAGCCTGGTCTTCCTCGATGCCTGCCGCAACAACCCGTTTGCCCGCGGCTTGAGCCGCACCGCCTCCACCCGCTCCGCGGCGGCGCTGGCGGGTCTGGCGCAGTTCGATTCGACGCGCGGCTCATTCATCGCCTTTTCGACCGCGCCGGGTGCTGTCGCCATGGACGGCAGCGGGCGCAACTCGCCCTTCGCCCAGGCCCTGCTGCGCCACATCGCCGAACCCGGCCAGAGCATCAACGACATGATGATCGCGGTGCGCCGCGACGTGGTTTCGCAAACCCGCGATGCCCAGCGCCCCTGGGAGCAGGGCTCGCTGCTCGAACGCTTCGAATTTGTGCCCGGCGAAGGACCGGAAAAAACGCCTGCGCCGGCCACGCCACCCGCGCCGCCGACGCAAGTGGCTACGCTCGAGCGTTCGGTCAGCGACGACAAAAGCGCGATCGAGAAATTCTTGCGCGACGACTACCTGTCGCCGGACGTCAAGGACATGCGCACCGCCGTCCAACGGCTTTACGGACCATCGGCCACCATCTTCGGCACGCCTTACGATGCCGAGACGCTTGTGAAGGTGAAGAGCGACTGGTTCGCGCAATGGGCCTCGTGGTCGCTCGGCCTGGAACCGGGCAGCCTGGAGGTCACACCGCATGGCGAGAGCAGCGCCCAGGCCGTCTTTGCCATGAACTACGACTACAGGCCAAAGGACAAGTCCGCGGCACCTGTGGCCGGCAAGGCGCGGGTGACGCTGGAATTGGTCAAGACCGATAAGGGATGGCGCGTCGTGTCGGAGACATCGCGGGCGATGTGAGGCACCGCTTGATGAGCGCGGCGCCCCTGCGTCACAAAACGGGTCGTTTCGTTTCATCGCCGGATCGCTTATCATTGCCAGCGAATTGAAACGAGGACGACAGGAATGGCCGAGGAGGCTGATACGGCGCGCAAATCGATCGGCGCGCGGCGCAATCCCGACAGTGCGGACGCCATACTGGAGGCCGCCGAGGCAGTCCTTGTCGAGGCCGGTTATGCCGGTTTCTCGATCGAAGCGGTGGCGCGGCGCGCACGCGCCGGCAAGCCGACCATCTACCGCTGGTGGCCAAGCAAGGCGGCACTGCTGCTGGAGGTCTATCAGCGCCAGAAGCGCGTCGACGTTCCCGATACGGGAAAACTGGAGGAGGACCTCGTCGGCTTTTTGATGAACCTGTTCTCGCACTGGCGCGAGACATCGTCGGGCAGCGTGTTCAGGTCCCTGATCGCCGAGGCGCAGTCGGATGAAACCGCCGCCGAAGCCCTTGCCGATTATGCTGGCGGACGCCGGGCCCACACCCGCCAGATCATCGAACGCGCCAACGCAAGGGGCGAGATCGCCAGCGACATCGATCCGGCCGTGGTCGCCGATCTCGTGGCTTCCTACGCCTGGCGGCATCTCCTGACCAACCGGCTCGGCGAACCCGAAGCGACGATCCGCAAGGTGGTTCGATATCTCCTGCAAGGCATAGCAGCGCCCGGCAGGTAGGCACCGCTGGCACGTGCCAACGAAAAAGGGCGCGGCGCCTTTCGGCTGCCGCGCCCTTTTTCGAGCTGTTCGGGCTTACTTGGCGCTTTCCAGCGTATCGACGGCCTTCTTCAGCTTGGCGTCGGGGATCTCGACCTTGGCACCAGCGCGCAGCGACTTGACCAGCGCGAAATACTTGTCCCGGATGACAGCCTGCTTGGCCTGGTCCTTGACCTCGTCGAAGGCAGGCGGCTGCTTGGCGCGCTTGTCCTCGAGCTTGATGACGTGCCAGCCGAACTGCGACTGGACCGGCTGCTCGGTGTACTTGCCGACGTCGAGCGCGAACGCCGCCTTGTCGAACTCAGGCACCATCTGGCCAGGTCCGAACCAGCCGAGGTCGCCGCCATTGGACTTGCCCGAGGGGTCGCTGGTGTGTTCGTTGGCGAGCTTCTGGAAGTCGGCGCCGCCGTCGAGCTGCTTGATGATCGCGTCGGCCTCTTCCTTTGTCTTCACGAGGATGTGACGGGCATGCACCTCGTTGACCGGCGGGGTATTGGCGATTTCCTGGTCGTAGCGGGCACGAACCTCGGCGTCGGTGACCTTGTCGACGACGCCCTTCTCGACCATTTCGCCATGCAGCGCGCGCTGCTGCAGGAAGGCCATGCGGCGCTGGAAGTCGGGATCCTTGTCGAGGCCTGTGGTGACCGCCTGGGCGGCCATGACGCGGATTTCGATGGCCGCCGAAAGTGCCGCGGCGCGGCGCTGCTCGGGCGGCAACTGCGCGAACTGCTGCGACAGTTCGCCCTCGGCAAGCACCAGATCGGCTTCGGTCAAGGGCTGGCCGTTGACGGTGGCGATCACGGTATTCGGGTCGACCGGCGCCGCGGCCGGTGCGGCCGCGTCCGCCGGGGCAGCCGGTGCGGGAGCGGTCTCCTGCGCCATCGATGGCGACAGGCAAAGCGCCGACAGGCCGAGGGCAAGGCCAAGGCTGGCAAGCGACGCACGGCTGAACAACAAGGACATAAGGATGACTCCGGTGAGGGATTGTAAGGAGGGCGGCTTCCAGATCAGCCAGATTGTGGCGGAATTTGGCGCGACCGGCAGGGCCAGCGCGGCGTTGACATCAGTTGAGCCCCCTCTTATCTGTCCATCGACTTGGCGTCCAGAACCGTTTTCCGGGCGCTTTTTGTGTTTGCCCGCATTCAGGCGGTGCGTTCACGTGGATGTGATGGGGCCGGCCGGCGCCTGTCTCAAGATTGAGAATTCTATCGAAAGGACCATTGGATGGTCAGTCTCGGCGGTCTCGCCCGTAAGGTTTTCGGTTCCTCCAACGACCGTCGAGTCAAATCGACCCGCCCCCGCGTCGAGGCGATCAACGCCATGGAAAACGAGATGCGGGCACTCTCCGACGCCGAGCTTGCCGGCCGCACGGAAAAGTTCCGCCAGGACATCGCCAACGGCGCCAGCCTTGACGACCTGCTGATCCCCGCCTTCGCGACCGCCCGCGAGGCGGCGCGCCGCGTGCTCGGCATGCGCCCCTTCGACGTCCAGCTGGTTGGCGGCATGGTGCTGCACAATGGCGGCATCGCCGAGATGCGCACCGGCGAGGGCAAGACCCTGGTCGCGACGCTGCCGGTCTATCTCAACGCGCTTGCCGGCAACGGCGTCCATGTCGTCACCGTCAACGACTACCTCGCCACCCGCGACTCCGAATGGATGGGCCGCGTCTACAAATTCCTCGGCCTTTCGGTCGGCGTCATCGTCCACGGCCTGTCGGACGAGGAGCGCCGCGTCGCCTACGCCTCCGATGTCACCTACGCCACCAACAACGAGCTCGGGTTCGACTATCTGCGCGATAACATGAAGTATGAGCGCGCCCAGATGGTGCAGCGCGGTCACAATTACGCGATCGTCGACGAGGTCGATTCCATCCTGGTCGACGAAGCACGCACGCCGCTGATCATTTCCGGTCCGCTCGAGGACCGTTCGGAAATGTACAACACCATCGACACCTTCATCATCCAGCTGCAGCCGCAGGATTATGAAATCGACGAGAAGCAGAAGACCTCGATCTTCACCGAGGAAGGCACCGAGAAGCTGGAGAACATGCTGCGCGATGCCGACCTGCTCAAGGGCGAGTCGCTCTACGACGTCGAGAACGTCGCCATCGTCCATCACGTCAACAACGCGCTGAAGGCGCACCGGCTGTTCCAGCGCGACAAGGACTACATCGTGCGCAACGGCGAGATCGTCATCATCGACGAGTTCACCGGCCGCATGATGCCGGGCCGCCGCTATTCGGAAGGCCTGCACCAGGCGCTCGAAGCCAAGGAGCATGTGGCGATCCAGCCGGAGAACCAGACGCTCGCCTCCGTCACCTTCCAGAACTATTTCCGCCTCTACAAGAAGCTTTCCGGCATGACCGGCACGGCGCTGACCGAGGCCGAGGAATTCGGCAACATCTACGGTCTCGAAGTCACCGAGATCCCGACCAACCTGCCCGTTATCCGCAAGGACGAGGACGACGAGGTCTACCGGACGGTCGAGGAGAAGTACAAGGCGATCGTCAGGGAGATCCGCGAAGCCAGCGCCAAGGGCCAGCCGACGCTGGTGGGCACGACGTCGATCGAGAAGTCCGAGCAGCTGGCCGAGCGCCTGCGCAAGGAAGGCTTCACGGATTTCGAGGTGCTGAACGCCCGCCACCACGAGCGCGAGGCGGCGATCGTCGCCCAGGCCGGCAAGCCCGGCGCCATCACCATCGCCACCAACATGGCCGGCCGCGGTACCGATATCAAGCTTGGCGGCAATGCCGAGATGCGCATCGCCGACGAGCTGGGCGACATGCCGGAGGGTCCCGAGCGCGAGGCGCGTGAAAAGGAGATTTATGCCGACGTCGAGCGCCTGAAGGAAAAGGCGCTGGCCGCCGGCGGCCTTTACGTGCTCGCCACCGAGCGCCACGAGTCACGCCGCATCGACAATCAGCTCAGAGGTCGTTCGGGCCGCCAGGGCGATCCCGGCCGCTCGAAATTCTTCCTGTCGCTGCAGGACGACCTGATGCGCATCTTCGGCTCCGAGCGTATGGACGGCATGCTGCAGAAGCTCGGCCTCAAGGAAGATGAGGCGATCATCCACCCGTGGATCAACAAGGCGCTGGAAAAGGCGCAGAAGAAGGTCGAGGCGCGCAACTTCGACATCCGCAAGAATCTGTTGAAATACGACGACGTCTCCAACGACCAGCGCAAGGTGGTGTTCGAGCAGCGCATCGAGCTGATGGACGGCGAAGGCCTCTCGGAAACCATCGGCGAGATGCGCGAAGGCGTCATCGACGAGATCGTCGCCAAGGCGATACCCGAAAACGCTTATGCCGAGCAGTGGGACGTCGCGGGCCTGAAGGCCGAGGTCGCCGAATTCCTCAATCTCGACCTGCCGGTCGAGGACTGGGTGAAGGAAGAAGGCATCGCCGAGGACGACATCCGCGAGCGCATCTCTGCCGCCGCCGCCGACGCCGCCAAGGAGCGCGCCGACCGTTTCGGCCCCGAGGTGATGACCTATGTCGAGCGCTCGGTGGTGCTGCAGACGCTCGACCATCTGTGGCGCGAGCACATCGTCAATCTCGACCATCTGCGCTCGGTCGTCGGCTTCCGCGGCTACGCGCAGCGCGATCCGCTGCAGGAATACAAGAGCGAGGCGTTCGAGCTGTTCCAGGCGATGCTCGGCAATCTGCGCCAGGCCGTCACCGCGCAGCTGATGCGCGTCGAACTGGTCCGCCAGGCCGCCGAAGCCCCACCGCCGGAAGCGCCCGACATGTTCGGCACGCATATCGACGGCACCACCGGCGAGAATGATTTCGATGGTGGTGAGACCGCCCTTCTGGTGCGCCCCGAGACAACCGCCATCGTCGCCCCCGAAGACCGCGACCCGAACAACCCCGCAAGCTGGGGCAAGGTCGGCCGCAACGAAGCCTGCCCCTGCGGCTCCGGCAAGAAATACAAGCACTGTCACGGCGCGTTCGCCTAACGGCGCGCTTCCCTTCTCCCCGTTTCACGGGGAGAAGGTGGCCCGAAGGGCCGGATGAGGGGCAGCGCCAGCCTTCGCGATCGACGACCGGCAAATTCGTTCCGGCGATTTCACTCCCCAGCACGGCGCAAGCCCCAGGTCACACGGCCGACATCCCCATCATTCCCACAACCTGGGATTGACTGCTGAGGGCAGTCATGCTACAAATCCATCCATGGTGCCGACTCGCGCCAACAACCCGCCGCAAAGGCGGGTTTTTATTTGGGGCCGCCTTCTGACCGGGTCGGACCGATTTCAAACTTGCCGGCGCCGGCCTTCGCGATTAGCCAATCTCCCCACCCGTGGGGGAGATGGCCGGCAGGCCAGAGGGGGGCGCTGTCCCGCCAACTCTCTAAAGGGTCGGTATCCCAATCGTGGTGGTCTTGAACTTTACCCGCAATTCGCCGTCCGCCACGCTGACCAGAAACACGGATTTTGGATCTTTGTAAGCGCCAAGCTTTTTGTACCTCTCGCACAGGTCGAGCAGCTTGCGCGCGTCAGCCGACACCTGGACCAGCCATGACGGTGACGAATGCACCAGAGAGCCCATGATCGGTGTTTCGATCATGACGCCTCCGTCAGCAGGCAAGAGCAGCGTGTCCTTTGGGATGCTGCCTTTTGCTCCAGCCGGCGCGCGGCGCATCTGCGGCAGTTTCGCGACCGCTTGATAGAAGTCGAGCGCGCTGACCTCCACGGCTGGATGGGCAAGTGTTCGCGACCTGGTCGTCATCGCTTCGCCGCTTTCATCGCTTCGGTAATTGCCATCGTCTCGACACTCACGCGCGTCACCCGCGCCAGAAGATCAATCACCTTCTCCTTGTAGTCGGCAAAGCGGTAGGTGTTGAACTTCTCGCGGATCGTCGGATCCTTCGGGGTCTTCTCCCTGTACTGGTCGAGAATCCAGTCGAGGCCGGAGCGGTTTCCGAGCCGATAGTCCCATGCCTCTTTCGGAATGCCGGAAAGCTGTGTCTCGGTGTCGAGGCGAATAATGCCATTATCACGATCAGCCTTCAGCATCGCCTTGGGCACCACACCGGCAGCACGCGCCTTCTCGTCCGGCGTATCCAGCCGATCCAGCGGCCACGGTTCCACCGCTTCATAGCCGATGTGCAGGCCCATCAGCCTCTTGCCCCATTCGGCCCAACGCCAGAAGTCGGGATAGAACGGGAGGCGCGGAAACTCGCGCTTCAAATTGATCGCATATTTCTCGCGATACACTGGGTCGTGCAGCACCCCATACACGTAGTAGAGTAGTAGAAAATGTCGTCCTTAGTTAGGACTGAAGCCACTTTCCGTGGGTGGTCAATCTTCTCGTTCGTCAAATCCCCTTCGCGTGAGGCGACTGGAACGCCCTGACCTTCCTTGCCATATGCCTTCTGGAATTCCCTCAGCGCCCAGTCGGTGATGTTGTCGACGCGCTCGCCAGCTTTAGAATAACGGTGCCGGGGAAGCGCTGTGGCCCCCGCAGCGGCACCGACTAGGTGCATATCTATCAAGCTTTCACTTGCCGTCACCATAAACGGTTTTTGTGATGTCGGGTCTGCAAATACTGCGGTTGGGTTTAACGCCCCGCCACGCTCTCCGTAGATTGCGCGAGTTTGATTTAGCATCTCAATCAGTGGTGGATAGAAAAGAAGTTTCTGCCGATCGAATGGTCGATACATTACATCAACCGTTCCCGCATCGGAAAGGTGAAGTGGTTGATCGTTTTGGAGGCTTCGCTTAACCGAGCGCGTCCACTTTATGCTGCTATCGAGTTTCTCTACATCAAGCCTGCCCTGTCGATCACGAGGGCCGGACTTACGATCACACTCGTATCGATCAACAAGGTATGAAGCCTTTGTGCTCAACTTTTCGATTGAGCGATCGTACATCCAATCGTCCCGATTGGTAACAAGGCCAAACGAAAACAGCCGAAATATCGCTCTTTCCTGCGCCTTCGTCTTCGCCGCCTTGGTCCTTTTGTCCGCCACAGGAATCAGTTCGTCCCAGTCGTTCTCCGTCAGGTTGACCCAGTTCCCCTTCTTGTCGGGCTCGATCCGCTGAAACGAAATGGCCGATGCCTTGCTGTTCGCCAGAAAGCTAAGCTTGTCCTCGGCCGTATCCATTTCCGGCCGTCGGGCGTAGAAAATCTTGCAGCCCTTCTGCTTGTGACGCTTGACGAAGAAGGAGATCGCCACGCCGGTTTGGATGCCGAAGACATTGTGCTTGGTACCTGAAAGTTTCGGATTGGCGCGCACATCGCCGCCGAGGTCGACGATATAGATCTCGTTGAATTCCTGTTCGACCGCCTTGCGGAACCCATCAAACGTCCGGCTCTCGATGAAGCTACGATTGGTGATGAACGCCAGCACGCCGTCGTCGGCCATGCGATCCGACGCCCAGCGGAAAAAGCGAGCATACATGTCGTAGACCTTGGTTTTCTGCGCCGTAGAGAGCCTGATGTAGCTTGACTTGATCAGTTCATCGATGCGCTTGTACTCGCGGTTCTTGTTGTTGTCGTTCTCGTTGGCCTGGTTGGCATTGTAAGGCGGGTTGCCGATGATGACGGAAATCTTGCGCGCGTTCTGCCGTTTCACGCGCACCACGTTCTCATCGGAAAGCCCTCCGAACAGGTCGTGTTGGTGACCGGCCTTGATGCCGAGCCCGCCCACATTGTCCAGCGTGTCAACGAAACAAAGGTTCGGAAACTCGGCAAATTGGCCTGAGATCGCGGCGTAAGTCGCCTCGATGTTCAGATTGGCGACATAATAGGGCAAGATCGCCACTTCGTTGGCATGGAGTTCATTCTTGTATTTGTGCGCGAGCTTTTGCGGTTGGCCGCGAAAATGTTCCAACAGTTCGCAGATGAACGTGCCCGTGCCCGTCGCCGGGTCCAGAATCTCGACATGCTGATCGATCAGTGATTTGCCAAAATGCTTCTGGGTCAGCCAGTCGGCACCCTCGATCATGAACTTCACGATCTCGTTCGGCGTGTAGACGACGCCCAGCCGATCGGCCTTCTTCTTGTCGTAAACCTTATAGAAATTCTCGTAGATCAGCTTCAGGAACTGCTGCTTCTCCTGATGGCTGGAGATCAACGCCGCATTGGCGCGGATCGTCGAATAATAGGTTTCCAACCTCTTGAGCGTTTCACGCTTCAGTTGGCCGGTGAAGAACTTTGCCTCGAGCCCGTAGAGCTCCTTGGCGATATTGTTCTCGCGGTGGAAGTCGCCCTGGTCGAACACATGGGCGAAGATTTCCTCGGTCAGGATGTGCTGGATCAGCATTTCCCGGATATCGGCTTCGCCGACCGAGGGGTTGATCGTGTCCTTGGCATGCTGCAGGAATTTGTCCGCTGCTGCCTTGAAATCGGCGTTGGTGGCGTATGCCGCGTCGATACGCTCGCGCAACGCCGTCAGCACCGCCGGGATGTCGTGCTTGAACTGCTCGACGGCTTTGCGGAAATCGCGGATTTCCTCGCGCTCGTAACCGAAGAACAACGACACGAGCTTGAGCAGCTTGTCAGTGTCCGTCATCGAGCAGCGAAAGACTTCCTGCCGGTTCTGGATCAGGACCGCCGCTTCTGAATTTTCGAAAATGATGTTGTCTTGGGGATAGCCCTTGGCCAGCTTCTTGCGGATTTCCTCGTCGAGATCGTCGGCGGTATCCTTCGCCTCCCAATAGCCGAGCGGCACACGCAGATCATGCAAGATTGTGCCGTCAGGCCTGATCCTGTTCTTCTGTGGAGACAGAAATTCGTACTGGCTAATGAAATGCAGATTGTGTTGACGCGCCCATGCCTTGAGCAAATCCTTGAACGCTTCCGAGATCACGCCCTCTGTGAGCGATCCAGAAAACTTCCTTAGTCTGTCGATTTCGTTGAGATACTGCTGAACTAGAAGTTGCGACATGATTCCCCCAAAGCGGACGCATTAGAGCGGGTTTCGCGCTTCCGGGAAAGTGCTTGAACACTGAAGCCCGCCATCATTTCGCGAACCTTTGCCCATTTCGTACTTTTCCCCAAGAGCGCCTCTATCACAGGACAAATGCTCCGAAGCCGGCGCCGCCCCTCATCCGCCTGCCGGCACCTTCTCCCCGTATGGTGATAGGGAGAAGGAAGCTCCCCACCCACGCTTTCTTAAGGTGTCTTCGCTACACCAAAGCCTGAAAAGAGGCGGAAAACGGAGAGAAATCGGGGTGCGCTTTTCCGCGGCCACGACTGCCGGGCGGTTCTTGCCGCAGCGTTTGGCGCTGGGGCCGCTGCTCGACCGCATCGACGCCGTGCTGCTTACCGCCGACGAGCGCGTCGTGGCTCGCGCCGCCGTCGGTCCTTGCGAAAGCCTGCTCACCATGAGCGGCAACCAGAATGTCCGCGCAGCCGTCCATGCCGTGACACTGGCCTTCAACATCGGGCTCATCGTGGTGCTGATCCCGTTTTTCGGCCTGTGGGGCGCGGCCGTGGCCACCGCCTTCGCCATGATCTTCGAGGCCGGCGCGCTGTCCTTCAGGGTCCGGCGCAAGCTCGGCATCGTCATGGCGATCTTCGTGCCAGCCAAAGGAGCCGCCTGATGGCCGCCATCCCGTTGCTCGAGGAAACCAGCGGCGGTTCCGCCGGCGCCATGGTGTCCGGCCTTGCCGGGCTGGCGCGCGACGCCGATCCGGCCCATATCGAGATCCTCGCCAACAACCGGCCCGAGCGCAAACTCGCCATCTACCCGGCATCGGCCGGCTTCGACCTGGTCGAGGAACTGGATTATCTCTGCGCCCGCACGATCGAGCCGAACGTCTTCTTCAACCCACGTTTCCTGGCGCCGGCCATGCCCCGGCTGGAAGACCGCGAGGTGCGCCTTGCAGTGATCCGCGACGGTGATGAATACCGCAATCGGCTGCGCCTGCTGGTGCCGATCTCGGTGGAACGGCCGGTGGTGCCGCTGGGCGTGCCGGTCATGCGCACATGGTCGAGCCCGTTCGGTCCGCTCGGCACGCCATTGATCGACCGCGACGATCCGGTCGGCGTGGTCGAGGATTTCTTCTCGATGCTGTCGCGCCCGCATTTGAAGTTGCCGAAAGTCCTGGTCCTGCCCGACATCAGGCTGGACGGTCCGGTGGCGAGCCTGATCGGCACCGTGGCCGAGACGCGCGGGCTGATGCTGGTCACCACGGGCCAGACCTCACGCCCGGTGCTGGAGAGCGAACTCGACGGCGACGACTATCTGAAGGCTTCGCTGCGCGCGCACCATTATCGCGAGTTTCGCCGCCTGAAGCGGCGCCTAGGCGATCTCGGCAAGCTTGAACATGTCGTGGCACGCGGCCCCGAGGAAATCCGCCACGCCATCGAGCACTTCCTGACGCTGGAAGCGTCCGGCTGGAAAGGCCGCGAGCGCACAGCCATGGCGATCGACCGCTTCCGCGCCGCCTTCGCGCGCGAGGCTGTGCACCGGCTGGCCGAACAGGACATGTGCCGCATTCATTCGCTGACGCTCGACGGCCGCACCATCGCTTGCCTGATCGTCTTCGTCGAAGCCGGCGTCGCCTACACCTGGAAGACAGCCTATGACGAGACGCTGGCCGTATATTCGCCCGGCACGCTGCTGATGATCGAGGTCACCAGGCAGCATCTCGAAGATCCCAACATCATGATGACCGATTCCTGCACCGTGCCCGATCACCCGGTGATGAGCCGGCTATGGAGCGAGCGCAAGCCGGTCGGCACGCTGGTGATCGGGTTGACTCGCGACGCCGACCGCCTCGCCCGCCAGGCCGCCTCCCAGTTGCACCTCTACCGCGAGACCCGCAACATGGCGCGACTGCTGCGCAACCGGATGAAGAGTTTGCTGAAAAGGCGGTAAGGGGTCCGTGGAGACGAGCCTGGCCGCGGTCAATCAACCTGTCGCGCAGCCGGCGTATCGCGTTCTGCAATGGAGGTCGCGGTTTCTTGACAACAGCATTAATTCAGCTTGCCAAGAGTTGTGTCCAGCGACCACTCTCGAAGTGAAAAACAGATTCAGCCATTGAGTCGCCGATGACGAAACAAGATTCCGTCCCGATGAACGACCTCAAGCGACTGTATCAACGATACCAAGTCGAAATTGAACGTGAAGTAACAAGCACACTGCGCTCCGGATGGTGGCTCAATGGCGCGATGGGCAAGAAATTTGCCGCCAACTTTGCGGGCTTCATCGGCGTCTCGGATTGCGTTCTTGTGGCCAACGGAACGGACGCTCTCGAACTGGCCTTGGCCGCGGTTGTCGCACGCAATGGCGCTCGGGGACGCGAAGTCATCATGGCTGCCAATGCCGGCGGCTACGCAAGTTGCGCCTGCTGGCACAACGACCTTGTCCCCCACTATGTCGACGTCAAGGCAGCCAGCCAGTTGATCAGCGTTTCATCGGTGCTGGCCGCGGCCGGCATCGATACCGCTGCCATCGTCGTCACGCATCTTTATGGTGGCGTCGTCGATGTCGGCGCCATCAAGAGCGCGCTTGCCGAGGCCGGCCTCTCACATATTCCGATCGTGGAGGATTGTGCGCAGGCACATGGCGCACGTATCGGCGGGCGCGTGGCGGGTTCGCTCGCGGACGTGTCGACATTCAGCTTCTACCCGACCAAGAATCTTGGCGCGGCGGGTGACGGAGGCGCCATTCTGACGTCGGACCCGGCGATCGCCGAACATGTGCGGCGGCTGCAGCAATATGGCTGGATTTCAAAATACCATGTCGGCGTACCCTATGGCCGGAATTCCCGCATGGATGAGGTCCAGGCGGCCGTTCTTGATGTCCTTCTGCGCGACCTGGGCGATAGAAACGAACAGCGCCGTGCTATTCTGGGCCGCTACAAGTCGGCCGCCGGGCGGCGGCTGCAATTCGTGGAAGGCGGTGACGGCGCGGTCGCGCACCTTGCCGTCGCCCTGTGCGACGAGCGCGATGCATTCAGGATTTTCATGAAGGAGCGTGGCGTCGATACCGAGATCCACTACCCCGTCCTTGACTGCGATCAGGTCGGCTGGGCAGGACTGCCGATGAAAGGAAACGAAAATCTGGTGGTCTCACGGGCCAGCGTCAACCGTCTCTGCACCGTGCCATGCTATCCCGACATGACGAATGACGAGGTCGGCCAGGTCTGTCTGGCGCTCGCCCAATGGGAGGCAATGTGACGACACGCTCGATCGTTTTTCCGATCTACCGCAATCAGGCAAATATCCCCTCCCTGATGCAGGCGGTCGCCAATTTTCATGCCCGATATGAGGGCGATATCGAATTCGTCTTCGTCATCGATGGGTCGCCGGATGAATCGGGGCCCTTGCTTCTCAATGCGCTGAAGACCTCCGGCTTCGACTACAAGATCATCTTTCACAGCCGGAATTTCGGCTCTTTCACCGCCATTCGAACCGGTCTCGAGCATGCTTCTGGCGATCATGTCGCCGCCATGGCCGCCGACCTCCAGGAGCCGCCGGAACTGATCGTGGAGTTCTTCTCGATCCTGGATAAGGATGGCGCCGACGTCGTATTTGGACGCAGGACCGGCCGCAATGATCCGCCGATCACACGGTTTTTGTCGAAAGCGTTCTGGGCGGCCTACCGCAAGCTCGTCCTGCCCAGCATGCCGAGTGGCGGGGTCGATATTTTTGCCTGCAACCGTCAGGTGCTGGAAGCGATCCTGTCCATCGAGGAGCCCAACTCCTCGCTTGTCGTGCAATTGTTTTGGGTCGGCTTCAGGCGGGAATTCGTGCCCTATCGCCGGCGCGAACGAGAGCACGGGACGAGTGCCTGGAGCATGGCCCGTCGCTTCAGATATATGATGGACAGCATCTTTTCGTTCTCCGACTTCCCGATAATTCTGACCCTTTGGGTGGGCTTTGCAGGCTGCCTGCTCAGCCTGCTCTTTGCCGCCGTTACCGTCGCGGCGCGGTTGCTCGGCAACATTGACGCGGCCGGCTACACAACGCTGGTGCTGCTGATCGTGGGCTTCGGATCGGCCAGTCTGATGGTCCAGGGCATTCTCGGCTGCTATCTCTGGCGGGCGGTTGAAAACACCAAGTCACGGCCCCTCCGGGTGATCAGCCGCGTCGTCGAGGGGACATCGAAATGACCGACAAGGCATTTTTTGTTCATGAGCAGGGCATCTGCGAAAGTCCGCATATCGGCCAGGGAACACGCATCTGGGCGTTTGCCCACGTTCTGCCGGGCGCCGTTATCGGTGCGGGCTGCAACATTTGTGATCATGTTTTCATCGAGAACGACGTGGTGATCGGTGATGACGTGACCATAAAAAGTGGCGTTCAATTGTGGGACGGCCTCCGCCTTGGGAACCGCGTGTTCGTTGGTCCAAACGCGACATTCACCAACGATCGTTTCCCGCGCTCGAAAGAGTGTCCCGAGGCATTTCTTCTGACGACGGTGGAGGACGGCGCATCAATAGGCGCTAATGCGACCATCCTGCCAGGCATAGTCATCGGACGTCAGGCGATGATAGGCGCCGGCGCGGTGGTGACCAAAAACGTCCCCCCCAATGCCGTGGTGGTCGGAAATCCAGCCATCATCATCGGCTACCAGACCGGTCCGCAAATCCAGCCGACAGTGACGCAGACATTCCCCGATACGCCCGGCGAAAGAATGCCGCTTGGCATCGGCGGCGGCGAACTCTGGCGGCTGCCGCATTTTGGCGACCTGCGCGGCGAGATCGCACCGCTGGAGTTCGGCTCGAACCTTCCCTTCAAACCGGCACGCTCCTTTCTGGTCTACGGCGTGCCTTCCGATAAGGTCAGGGGCGAGCACGCGCATCGCGAATGCCATCAATTCCTTATCGCCGCCCACGGCCGGCTTTCGGTTGTCCTCGACAACGGCCATGACAGAAAAGAGGTTTCACTGGCCGAACCGTCGATCGGGCTTTACATGCCGCCAGGCATCTGGGGAATCCAATACAAATTCCAGCCAGACACGGTCCTGCTGGTCATGGCTTCGCATCACTATGACGCCAGTGACTACATCAGGGATTATACGGATTTCCTCAGCGTAGTCAGACAGGACGGCCGCTGACCGAATGCGCGCAGACGCCGTCCGCTTCCTCGTCGCCGGTGGTCTCAACACAGCTTTGACCAGCCTCATCTATTTTGCCGGCCTCGTTGTCCTGCCTTCAGGTCTTTCCTATGCCATTGCTTGGCTGGCCGGTCTGTTGTTCGTCATGATGTTCTATCCCGAGCGTGTCTTTCCCGGAGGACGCACCGGTTTTGCCGATCGCCTGGCGATGGGGGGTTCGATCATTGTCGTCTTCCTGATCGGATTGGCGAGTCTTCACTTTCTGCGAAGCATCCTGCAGAAGACCGCGGTCGCGTTCTTCCTGACCCTTGCCGTCACGACGATCCTCAACTTCCTGATTTCCCGATGGATACTTCGCCGACCATGCAGATAGGCAAACGCGCGACCAAGCCGGCGATCAACCTGTTCGCCACCTTTATTGCTATGTATTTTTCGGAACTGACTTCCTTTCGCTGACCGGATTGGCGGGGGCGCGGGATGCCGCAACGGACCTGCCAAGTGCGACCTGGACGGGTTGGTCAAAACGCTGGTGTTGCATCGCTGCCCACCTCCCGATGCGACGCGACCAACAGGTTCCGGATACCCGTAGCTGAATATAGGAGAGCCATCCCGGAACATTTTAGCAGAGCTGGATGTTTGGATGTCATGACGGGGCCGTGCTCGCCCTGCTTTCGACAGACCATCGAGGAGAGAACCATGGATTGGAACCGCATCGAAGGAAACTGGAAGCAATTCAAGGGCAAGGTGAAGGAACAGTGGGGCGACCTCACCGACGACGATCTCGACCAGATCGCCGGGAGGCGCGACCAGCTGGAGGGCAAGATTCAGGAACGCTACGGCATCGCGAAGGATCGCGTTCGCCAGGAGGTCGACGACTGGTATCGCCGCCAAAGCTGGTAGTTCGTTCAAACGTCCATTTTGTTGAGAGGGCGCCGGCATGGGCCGGCGTCCTTTCTCCGTCCTGCGCAGACAGCTGCGGTGTCCTCAGCTTTGTCTTGCGGACCGAGAACTGGCTGACGCCGGCAAACTCCGGCCACACGGGCGCCTTCCGCTTTGAAAGCCTTCCCGCGCGCAACCTCCGGTGAATGGTTGCCGAACTTCAAACGGCGTGTTGGTCGCGATGGTCAAAACAAACGGCCATGGTCCGACCAGTTGCGAATTTGACCACGGCCTCCACCAGGGCGTCATCGCTGCACGGCCAGTCCGGCGCCAGGCGTCGAACCTCCGCGATCACTTCCCGTGTGGAGATTATCGCAGATGCCTCCCACCCCGATAGCGTCATGGAAACAAGCTCTTCGCTTGTCAGGCGGGGTAATATCCGATGCCGCGTCATGTTCACCGCGTTTCCTCCCAACGATGAACGTCAAAGATAGAGCCTAGCGCGAAGCCCCGAGGTCAGCGAGCTAAAATGTGGTCTGACCAAAATGGCTCACGCCCACGGTCTTGGGGTTGGATTTGTTGACTTCAAAGCGATCAAATGGTGCCCCTAGCCGGGATCGAACCAGCACTCCTTGCGGAACTCGATTTTGAGTCGAGCGCGTCTACCAATTCCGCCATAGGGGCTCAGGCCGGGCGGCCTGGATGGGCGCGGACTATACGGTCGGAGGCCTGTTCGTCAACTGGCCAATTTTCGGCATCGCACTGGATGCGACCAATCTTCGCCTTTCGATTTCGTGGCGGTGCTGCCATTGTGCAGCGCGGAAAATCTTTCTAGACAGGCGGCGAGACATGCTGCGGCGCGCTTTGCGTCCTTGTTTTCATCCATGCCCTTGTCCCAGGGCGGCCGTGCGGTTTTGGGTCACTTGCGCTAGGAGAGCCGATGCTTCGCGGAATGTACGACTGGACCCTGTCGCTGGCGGCCCGCAAATCGGCCGAATGGTGGCTGGCCTTCATCGCTTTCGTCGAAAGCTCGGTATTCCTGGTGCCGGCCGACGTGCTCTATCTGCCGATGGCATTGTCGCGGCCGGATCGCGCCTATCGCTATGCCTTCATCGCCACCGTCGCCTCGGTGCTGGGCGGCATTGCCGGCTGGTTCATCGGCCACTACGCCTATGACGCGGTGGCGCGGCCCATCCTCGAATTCTACGGCAAGTATGACGAGTTCGAGCAGTTGCGCTCCTCGGCTGGCGTGAGCATCGAATTCATCGCCCTGATGCTGGTCACCTCGGGTGCCGCGCATCTGCCGCCTATCAAGGTGGTAACGATCCTGTCCGGCGCCCTTGGCGTCAATCTGGCGCTGTTCATCGTGCTGGCCATCATCGCGCGCGGCGGCCGCTTCCTGCTCCTGGCGTGGCTTTTGCGCCGCTATGGCGAGCCAATCCGCGAATTCATCGAAAAGCGCCTGGGCCTGATCGCCGGCGCCGCCGCGGTTGCCCTGATTTTGCTCTATATCCTGATCAAATACGCTCTCTGACGCTTGTCGCTCAAACCGCGCAACGGTTTCGAGAGCGTGGCAAGCAGATCTGGCGGACGGCGAACACGATGGACGAGAGACCGATGACAGCGACCATGAATGCCGATACCGGACGCCAGCGGACGCGGGCAGCCTTGTTTCTCGCGGTCGCGATGGCCGCGACCGTTGGTTCGGCGCTCGGCTTCCAGCACATCGGCGGCTACATACCCTGCCATCTCTGTCTGGAACAGCGCACGCCATACTACATCGGCGTGCCTTTGATGGTGCTGGCGGTGATCGCATCGATGCTGCACGCACCGGCATGGTTGACGCGCGGCCTGCTGGCGATCGGCGGCCTCTTGATGCTCTACGGCCTCTATCTCGGCGTCTATCACTCCGGTGTCGAATGGGGCTGGTGGCAGGGTCCGGCCGATTGCACGGCGGGCGCCGGACCGGTCGACACCGGCGGCAAAGGCGTGCTCGACGCGCTCGACAAATTCGTGCCGCCCTCCTGCGACAAGGCCGCCTTGCGCATTCTCGGCCTGTCCCTGGCCGGCTGGAATGCCATCGCCAGCCTGATCCTCGCCGCCGTCGCCTTCCGCGGCGCTCTGTCTCGCGACTGACACAACAGCGCCGTCGCGAGATCATTCAAGAATTCGGCAGGTTGAGTGACCCATTGTGGTCGGAGAAGTGGGATTTATGCGCCGGTCTGCTTGTGGGCGGGCAGCATCGTTATCCGGCCGACCGCTCAGGATTAAACGTCCATGACACGATGCGGCGCTCGGTCGATATGCCTTCGCACTACCGGATTTTAGCGCACGAGGGAGCTCCGGCTGCTGCGCGACCCTCAAGCACCGATGGCGACGATGCGTGAAATCCTTTGTTGCCCCGTTGCCGCTCAGACCCAAAAAACGCTTCAGGCGGCCAGCGTGCCGAATTCTCGAACGGACTCAAGGCTCCAGTTCGACATCCCAGTAGAGATAATCCATCCAGCTTTCATGCAGATGGTTGGGCGGGAACAGCCGGCCGTTATTGTGCAGATCGTGCACGGTTGGCTGATACGGCTTCTGCAGCGGCCACATCTTTGCCTGCGACGGCATCATCCCGCCCTTCCTCAAATTGCAGGGCGAACAGGCGGCGACGACATTCTCCCATGTCGTGGCACCGCCGCGATGGCGAGGGATGACATGGTCGAAGGTCAGGTCGTCGGGCGTGCTGCAATACTGGCACTGGAAACGATCGCGCAGGAAGACGTTGAAGCGGGTGAAGGCCGGATGCCTGGACGGCTTCACATAGGCCTTCAGGCTGACCACGCTCGGCAGCTTCATCGAGAAGGTCGGCGAGGATACCGCATGCTCGTATTCGGCGACGATGTTCACTCGGTCGAGGAACACCGCCTTGATGGCATCCTGCCAGGACCAGAGCGACAAGGGGTAATAGCTGAGCGGACGGTAATCCGCATTCAGCACCAGCGCTGGAAGCCCATCCGGAGATACGGCAACCGTCACCTTGTTGACCTCCTTGGTTCGCACATGATCCCGAAAATCGAATTCGACTTTCGGAAAGGATCATGCGCTGCTTCAAAAGCCCGACCGTTCGGCGCGGATACTGTAAGCCTGACATGACAGGGATGTGAAGCGGATTGTCGCTCGCGCGACGTGCCAAAAACGCATGATTTTTATGCTTTTTTGCAAATTCAGGCCGGCGGTGCGGCGTCCCGGCCCCTGGTTTCGCGATAATAGGACCAGAAAAGTCGCGATGCGACACCTCGCCACGGGCTCCATGATTCGGCCAATGCGATCAGTGTTTTCTCCGCTGGACGTGGGTCGATGCCCAGCGCGTGGCCGACAGCGCTCTGCAGGGCGACATCGCGCGCAGGGAAAATATCGGGGTGCCCGGCGGCAAACAACAGATACACTTCCGCCGTCCAGGGACCGATACCGGGCACGGCCGTCATCCTGGTGATTGCCTCCCCAGCGTCGAGCGAACAAAGGTGATGCAGGTCGAGCCCGTCGGCTACGGCTTGGGCGACCGCGACAAGGCCACGCTGCTTGGGCCGCGACAGGCCGGCCTCGCGAAACATGTCCTCGCCGGCGACAAGGATCGCCTGCGGCGTCAGCGGATCGACCAGTTTCGTCAGCCGGCCGAAGATGGCATCGGCGCTGGCCCGCGACACCTGCTGCGAGACGATGATCGAGGCCAGGCTCCTGAAGCCGGGCTCCGAAAGCCTGAGCGGCACCTCGCCGGCCATGCCGCGCACTTTTTCCAGGCGCGGGTCGATTAGGCAAAGCGCGTCCAGTCCCCGCTCAACGTCGTCCACTGTCGCGATGCGCTGCATGATATCCTTGTCCGAAAATGTGCCGCAAAGTAGCAACGGCCAAAACCGCAGCACAACCCGATTGCCGCCTGAGACATGACGCTCCTGACATTCCGCTTCGCGCCCAGCCCCAACGGCGAACTGCATCTGGGCCACGCCTATTCGGCGCTGCTCAATCAGAAGCTTGCGATGCACACGAGCGGCCGCCTGCTGCTTCGTGTCGAAGACATCGACACCACGCGCTGCACGCCGGAGTTCGAGGCGGGCATGTTTGCCGACCTGAAATGGCTGGGCCTGGGCTGGGAAGAGCCGGTGCGTCGGCAATCCGAGCATTTCGGCGACTACGAAGCGGTGCTGGAACGGCTGATCCGCGAGGAACTGGTCTATCCCGCCTTCATGAGCCGTGGCGAGATCAGGGCTTTCATCGCCGACAGCGAAAGGCGCGGACGCGACTGGCCGCGCGATCCCGACGGTGTGCCGCTCTACCCCCCGGCCGACAAGGCATTGCCGATGAAGGAACGCAAACGGCGCATCGCCGAGAATGCGCCTTTCGCCTGGCGGCTGGACGTCGGCGCCGCCATGGCGCGTGCCGGCAAGGACCTCACATGGGCCGAATTCACCGATGAGATGCTATCCGCGACGCGCCCGGTCGAAGCCCGTCCGCAGGACTGGGGCGACGTGATCGTGGCGCGCCGCGACATCCCGACCAGCTACCATCTCGCCGTCGTCATCGACGATGCGCTGCAAGGCGTCAGCCATGTCGTACGCGGCCAGGACCTGTTTTCCGCGACCGGGATGCAGCGGCTGCTCCAGGAGGTTCTGGGATTGCCACGGCCGGCCTATTTCCATCATCGGCTAATCCTTGGGCCGGACGGGCGAAAACTGTCGAAGAGCCTCAGGGATACCGGTCTGGCCGCCTTGCGCGAAGCCGGCGCTTCGCCGGACGATGTCAGAAAGCTGGTCGGGCTTTGATCAGTACACCGTCAGGAGAAATGCTCTCCAGACGCGCTATCCGTTGAATCCCCATGACGCATGGATCAATCGTTTCGTTTTGCGTGCAGGGTTGAACCGGATTAGAGCATCTCGACGGGTCAATTCTCACCAGCGCGGCGGTTTCCGGAAAATGTCCAGCCTCAAGCGGTTCATCCCCGCCACCTTCGTCGTCCTTTGGGCGACCGGCTTCATCGGCGCGCGTTATGCCATGCCGTGGGCGGAGCCATTCACCTTCCTCGCCGCGCGTTTCGTGCTGGCCGCCATCCTGCTTGGCGTCCTGATGCTGGTGCTGGGCTCGAAACCAGCCACCCGCACCGAGGCGCTGCATGCCACCGGCGCCGGCGTGCTGATGCATGGCGTCTATCTCGGCGCCGTTTTCTGGGCCATTCATAGGGGCATGCCGGCCGGTTTTTCGGCCCTGATCGTCGGCCTGCAGCCGCTGGTCACCGCGGTGCTCGCTGGCAAGTTTCTGGGCGAGGCCATCTTGCCGCGCCACTGGCTTGGCCTTGTTATCGGCCTTGTCGGCATCGTCATCGTGCTGTGGCCAAAACTCGGGGCTCTCGGCGGCGGCGTGACGGCGGCCACGCTGATCGCCTCCCTGGTCTCCGTACTCGGCATGAGTGCCGGCACCATCTGGCAGAAGCGTTTTGCTTCCGGTGGTGATCTCGTGGCGGCCACCATGTGGCAATATGTCGGCGGCGCTTCGCTGATGATCCTGGCTTCGCTTGCCTTCGAAACGCAAACCGTCGTCATCAATGGCGAATTGATCTTCGCCATGGCCTGGCTGCTGCTGGTGCTGTCGCTCGGCGCCATCTTCCTTCTGATGGTGATGATCCGCGACGGCGAGATGTCGAAAGTGGCGTCGCTGTTCTACCTCGTGCCGGCGGTGACGGCCATCATCGCCTGGGCCCTGTTCAACGAACAGCTCAACGCACTTCAGATCGCCGGCATGGCGATCACGACACTCGGCGTCGGCCTGGCAACGGCTCGGCAGACCAAGGGAAGAATTGCGGAATTGCGGAATTGAGGAATTGAGGAATTGAGGAATTGAGGAATTGAGGAATTGAGGAATTGAGGAATTGAGGAATTGAGGAAAATCGGCCTATCTGGCGCTGTGTACTTCCTCTTCAACTCATTAATTCTCCATTTCTTCAATTCCCCATTTCTTCAATTCCTCGGCTCTTCATTTCGGCCGGTCAACCGACCCGGGCGCGCGCCTCTAGATAGCGGCTGATCGCGGCATTGAGCTCGCCGCCGAGGATGAAGATCGCCGAGACGATGTAGAGGAAAACCACCGCGATCATGATCGAGGCGAGACCGGCATAGGTCGTCACATAGGACGAGAAGTGGTCGAGATAGGTGGCAAACATCGTCGAGCCGATAAGCCATGCGGCCAGCGTGAAGATGATGCCGGGTATCAGCGATACGAAACGGCGCTTGCCGGCCGGCAGCCAGTAGTGGACGGCAAAAAGTCCGCCGATGATGACCGTTGAGGCAATGACGTAACGCCACAGCGTGCTCGTGCCCGTATAGGGTTTGATCCACTCGAAATGGGCTTCCGCCAGCCGCGCCAGCAGGGGCGCGAACACCAGGAGCACGCTGATAGCCAGGAACCCGGCGGTCGCGATCAGCACGAAGAAGATGCTCTGCACCCGGCGATAGATGATGCCGCGCGTCTCGGTGACCCGATAGGCGCGGTTGAGCGACGTGCGCAGCGCCTCGATGCCGTTGGAGGCAAAATAGGCGGCAAGCAGCACGCCATAAGTCAACAGGTCGGAGCGCCTGACGGTCAGCACGTTCAGCACCTCGCGCGCGATCGGCTTGGCGATCTGCTCGGGCCATGTGTCGAAGACCAGATGCACGGCTGTGTCGGCAAAGGCCTGGGCGCCGAGGAAGCTGGCCAGCGTCGTGGCGAAGATCAGGAACGGAAACAGCGCCATCAGCGAGGTGATCGCCAGATGGCTGGCCATCGCCCAGCCGTCATCGGTGTTGAAATGGCCGATCGCGTCGTAGAGCACGCGGCGCAGGGCGACAATATTCCGCAGCAAGAACGCGCGCTCCCTTCGATTGTCTCGACGCCGCGAATATGGGAAGGGAATGCGGCAAATGGCAACCCTTCGTCAAACCTCGAATTCTCCAGCGGCAGAGTTGCGCACCATCATCGTCACCGGTGCGTCTTCCGGCATAGGCGCCTATTGCGCCCGTGCGTTGAAGGCCGAGGGCTGGCGGGTGTTCGCGACGGCGCGCAAGCCGCAAGACATCGCCGCGCTCGAAGCGGACGGCATCGAGGCCTTCTATCTCGATTACACTGAACCGGCATCGATCGCCGCCCTGGTGGCGGCAGTGCTCGACCGCACCAGCGGCAGGCTCGACGCGCTGTTCAACAACGGCGCCTACGCGCAGGCAGGCGCCGTCGAGGATCTGCCCGTTGCGGCGCTCAAGGAGCAGTTCGAGGCCAATTTCTTCGGCTGGCACGACCTGACCCGCCGTCTGGTTCCGGTGATGCGCCGCCAGGGCCACGGCCGCCTCGTCCATTGCTCGTCGATCCTGGGTCTCGTGCCTGTGCGCTTCCGCGGCGCCTATTCGGCGTCCAAACATGCCTTGGAGGCCTTGATGCTCTGCCAGCGCCAGGAACTGGCCGGCAGCGGCATCCATGTCTCGCTGATCGAGCCGGGGCCGGTGAAGTCGAAGATAGCCAGCAATGGCCTGCCCTGGTTCCTCAGGAATATCGATCACGGGAATTCCGTGCATCGCGCCGACTATGCCGCGCAGCTGGAACGCATGCGCGCCGGCGGCAGCCAATCGGCACTGAAGCCCGGGCCGGAAGTGGTCCACAAGGTGCTTTGCCATGCACTTCTGTCGCGGCGCCCGCGCCCGCACTATGTGGTAACAATATCGGCCAAGATCGGGGCCATGCTCAAACGCATCCTGCCGGCCTCGATGCTCCACCGCCTGCTCGCCAAGCGCGCCTGAACAAGCAAAGAACTGGAAACACAAAATGGCCACTGCCTTCAACATCCTTGCCATTCTGGTCATGGCCGCCGTGGTGGTCGTGCTGATCAGGGGCCTCATCAACATGATGCGCGGCGGCTCCGGTGTGACCTCCAACAAGTTGATGCAGGCGCGCGTTCTGCTGCAGGCCGTGGCGCTGGCGCTGATCCTGCTGGCCGTGTATTTCACCCGCAAGTGAGGGCCTTCGGGAGGCGATGTGGTCAAGCTCAACAAGATCTACACCCGCACCGGCGATGACGGCACCACCGGGCTCGGCACTGGTGAGCGGCGGCTGAAATCCGATCTCAGGGTGGATGCGTATGGCACGGTCGACGAAGCCAATGCCTGCATCGGTATGGCTCGCGTGCATACCGCACAGAGCTATCAGGCGATCGACGCCATGCTTGCCCGCATTCAGAACGACCTTTTCGACCTCGGCGCCGATCTCGCCGTGCCTGATGACGGCAAGCCGCTTGGCTACGAGCCGCTGCGCATCGTTGCCGCCCAGACCGACCGTGTCGAGCACGACATCGACCTCCTCAACAAAGACCTCCGGCCGCTGAAATCCTTCGTGCTGAACGGCGGCACGCCGGCGGCGGCCGCCCTCCATCTTGCCCGCACCGTGGCCAGGCGGGCCGAGCGGCTGATGGTCGCCCTGGCTCAGGACCCGGCCGAACACGTCAACCGCGACGGGCTGAAATATATCAACCGCGTCTCGGATTTCCTGTTTGTCGCCGCCCGGGCGGTCAATGACAATGGAAATGCCGACGTGCTATGGGTTCCCGGCAAGAACCGCTGAACGGACTGAAAGGCGGGAGGAGGCCAACGACAAATGTTCATCCCGCTTTACGACACCAACATGCTGCGCCACATCAGGCTGCAATATGTGACGATCGGGCTGATCGTCGCCAACGCCGTGGTCTATTGCGCCACGGCGCTCGGCGGCGAGAATTTCACCAATGCCGCCGTGCTTGGCCTCGGCTTCATCCCCTCCGTCGTTCACGACACGGCCGAGCTTGACCCTCGCTTTATCATCATCCCCGAGAGCCTGAGCTACCTCACCTACTCCTTCCTGCATGCCGACATTTTCCATCTCGGCGGCAACATGCTGTTCCTTTGGGTGTTCGGCGACAATGTCGAGGACGCGCTCGGCCACATCCGCTACCTGATCTTCTATCTCCTCTGCGCCATCGCCGGAGCCGCTTTCCAGGGGCTCATCGCCTGGGATTCGCAAGTGCCGCTGATCGGCGCCTCGGGCGCCATTGCCGGCGTGGTCGTCGCCTACCTGATCCTCTATCCCAGGGTGAAGGTGTGGGTGCTTGCCTTTGCCCGCATCCCCTTGCGCATTCCAGCCTTCATTCCGCTCATCCTGTGGGTGCTGTTCCAGGTCGTCATGTTCGCGGCCGGCGGAGAGGATCAAATCTCCTGGGCCTGCCACATCGGCGGCATCATTGCCGGCGCGGTCCTGGTGCTGGTCCTGCGCAGTCGCGGCGTGCCGCTGTTTGCCCCCGCTGACGAGGACGCCGTGGTTCCGACCCCCGAACAGCCTCCGGCCGTTGGCGAACCAGCGACACCCCAAACGTCCGTCACTGCGGCGCGCTGGGGCCGAGGAAACCCTTCTGGCCCAAACTGAACCGATTTGAGCAGCTTCCAACGTATTGACGACAAGGGTTGCCACAATTACGGAAACGTCTCCGTCGCAGCCCAAAGCGGTTAAGGAGCAGCCGCAAGGCGGGCAAAGACCAGAATTTCCATCCGGAATGTCGGCTTTCGACAACTCAGAAAGGGCGCAGGCTGCTATATCGCGCCCAACTAGCGTGAAGAGGTGACAGGCAAATGAAGATCCTTGTGCCCGTGAAGCGGGTTGTGGACGCGAATGTGAAGGTTCGCGTGAAGGCCGACGGTTCAGCGGTGGAACTCGCCAACGTCAAGATGGCGATGAACCCGTTCGACGAGATCGCGGTCGAGGAAGCGATCCGGATCAAGGAAGCCGGCAAGGCCGAAGAGATCATCGTCGTGTCGATCGGCCCGCAGCAGGCGCAGGAAACACTGCGCACCGCGCTCGCCATGGGCGCCGACCGCGCCATCCTGGTCAAGACCGACGAACAAACCGAGCCGCTCGGCGTCGCCAAGGTGCTGAAGGGCGTGGTCGAGGCGGAGAAGCCAGGCCTTGTCATTCTCGGCAAGCAGGCGATCGACGACGATTCCAACCAGACCGGCCAGATGCTGGCCGCCCTGCTTGGCTGGGCGCAGGGCACCTTCGCCTCCAAGGTCGTGCTCGAGGGCGACCATGCCAAGGTGACGCGCGAGGTCGACGGCGGCTTGCAGACGGTGGAGTTGAAGATGCCGGTGATCGTCACCGCCGACCTTCGCCTCAACCAGCCGCGCTATGCCTCGCTGCCCAACATCATGAAGGCCAAGAAGAAGCCGCTCGACGAGAAGTCGCCCGCCGACTACGGCGCCGACGTCAAGCCACGCCTGAAGGTTATCAAGACCGAGGAGCCGAGCGGCCGCAAGGCGGGCGTCACGGTCAAGAGCGTCGCCGAACTGGTCGACAAGCTCAAGAACGAAGCCGGCGTGTTGTAAACGATCGGGAAAGGAACAGAAATATGACCATTCTCCTCATCGCAGAACACGACAATGCAACTCTTTCCGACCAGACCGCCAAGGCGCTTTCGGCAGCCCTGCAGATCAACTCGGACGTTCATGTGCTGGTGGCCGGCAAAGGCGCCAAGGCTGCTGCCGACGCAGCCGCCAAGCTGAAGGGCGTGAGCAAGGTGCTGCTCGCCGAAGCCGACGAACTCGCCGAGCGCCTGGCCGAGCCGACGGCGGCACTGGTCGTCTCGCTGGCGGGCGCCTACGACACCATCATCGCACCGGCGACGTCCGCGGGCAAGAACATAGCGCCGCGCGTGGCGGCCCTGCTCGATGTCGCGCAGGTCTCCGAGATCATCGAAGTGGTCTCGCCGGATACCTTCAAGCGGCCGATCTATGCCGGCAACGCAATCCAGACGGTGCAGTCGAGCGACGCCAGGAAGGTGATCACCGTGCGCACCGCCTCCTTCCAGGCGGCACCCGAGGGTGGCTCGGCTTCGGTCGAGACGGTTCCTGCGGCTGCCAATCCCGGCCTGTCCACCTTCGTCGAGAACAAGCTGTCGGAGACCGACCGTCCGGAGCTGACCTCGGCCAAGATCATCATCTCGGGCGGCCGTGCGCTCGGTTCCTCGGAAAAATTCCAGGAAGTCATCCTGCCGGTCGCCGACAAGCTCGGCGCCGCCGTCGGTGCTTCCCGCGCCGCCGTGGACGCCGGCTATGCGCCGAACGACTGGCAGGTCGGCCAGACCGGCAAGGTCGTCGCCCCCGATCTCTACATTGCGGTCGGCATCTCCGGCGCCATCCAGCACCTCGCCGGCATGAAGGACAGCAAGGTCATCGTCGCCATCAACAAGGACGAGGAAGCGCCGATCTTCCAGGTTGCCGACTACGGCCTCGTCGGCGACCTCTTCGTCATCCTGCCGGAGTTGCAGAAGGCACTTTGACGCTTCCGCGCAACCGTATTAAATTGCCAGGGGTGGGGTAGACGAAGTCGCCCCACCCTTTTAGTTTGCACCGCACAATAAGCAGGCCACAAAGGCTGAGAGCAATTCCAGCGGCAGTGCGCAGGTTTTTTGCGCCGGGAATTGCGGGAAAACAAAGAGATGGGGCGGTTCGCGATTCTGGCGAAAAACGCTCCGGACGGGATCGGGTAATGAGCAAGATCGAGACGATCGGCATCATTGGTGCGGGCCAGATGGGCGGCGGCATAGCGCACGTCTCCGCGCTTTCGGGTTACAAGGTTCTGATCTACGATATATCGCCCGACCGTATCGAGAAGGGCATCGCCACCATCAGCGGCAACATGGCCCGTCAGGTGGGGTCCGGCAAGCTCGACGAGAAACTCCGTAACCAGGCCATGGCACGCATCGCGTCGGCACCGACCATGGCCGATCTTGCCGGCGCCGATCTGGTGATCGAGGCGGCGACCGAGGACGAAACCGTCAAGCGCAAGATCTATGCGCAGCTCTGCCCGCAGCTTAACCCCGAAGCGATCCTGGCGACCAACACCTCGTCGATCTCGATCACGCGGCTAGCAGCGCAGACCGACCGGCCGGAGCGGTTCATCGGCATACACTTCATGAACCCTGTTCCGCTGATGAAGCTGGTCGAACTGGTGCGCGGCATCGCCACCGAGGACCAGACCTTCGAGGCGGCGAAGACCTATGTGAAGCAGCTCGACAAGACGATCACGGTCTCGGAGGATTTCCCGGCCTTCATCGTCAATCGCATCCTTCTGCCGATGATCAACGAGGCGATCTACACCCTCTATGAGGGGGTCGGCTCGGTCGATGCCATCGACACCGCCATGAGGCTCGGCGCCAACCATCCGATGGGACCGCTGCAGCTTGCCGATTTCATCGGCCTCGATACCTGCCTGTCGATCATGCAGGTGCTGCATGACGGCCTGTCGGATTCGAAGTACCGTCCCTGCCCGCTGCTGGTCAAATATGTCGAAGCCGGCTGGCTCGGCCGCAAGACCGGACGCGGCTTCTATGACTATCGCGGCGAGCACCCCGTTCCGACGCGCTGACGCGTCCGGTCACGAGGCCGCGGCGAGCGGCTTGGGTGGTTCTGACCTGTCGTCGGCGGTTTTGCCGTCGGGTGCCACGCAAACGCATCCGCGCCCGGCCGCCTTGGCCGCATAGCAGGCGGTATCGGCCCTCGCAATGATCTCGTCGACTTCGCCCCAACTGGCGCAGATCGCCGTCAACCCGATGCTGGCGCCGATCGCGTGCGGCCGGCCCTCCCAGGTGAAGTTGAGGCCGGCTATCGCATCGATGATGGAACGCGCCGCGAGCCGCGCGCCAGCGGCAGAACCGGACTTCAGGATAACAGCGAATTCGTCGCCACCCAGACGCGCGACGATGTCTTCAGAACCAAGCACGCCGCGCACTGCCTCCGCGACCCGCTTCAGCAGGGCGTCTCCCGCAGCGTGACCGCCCGTGTCGTTGACCAGCTTGAAATGGTCAAGGTCGATGAACATGAACTGATGGCGGTCCCCGGCCATCGTGCCGTCCCTGCGCGCCTGATCGACCAATCCCTCCATGGCGCGGATGAAGCTCGAGCGGTTGGCGAGCCCGGTGAGCGCATCGTGCGCGGCGGCATGGGCAAGCTGGCGCTGCAGGGCGCGCGCATCGGTGAAGTCCTGGAAGACGATCACCAGCCCGCCGAATTCGTTGCGCTCGTTGACGATCGGCGACACGACCTGGCGGATGCTGCAGCGTGTGTCGTCGCGCCGGATGAGGACCGCGCGGCTGTTCTGGTCGGAGCGCGCCTCTTCGCCTATCACGGGCCGCGTCATGCCGATCCTGTGGCCGGTCTCCTCGTCGACTGCCCAATAGACATGGCTCAGCGTCTTGCCGAGTGCCTCGTCGCCGGAAACGCTGGTCAGCTTTTCGGCCACCGGGTTCATGAAGGTGACGCGGTTCGCGGCATCGGTGCAGATGACCGCATCGCCGATCGATTGCAGCGTCACTCTCAGCCGCTCCTTCTCGTCAGCCAGCATCGCCGCTGAGACGATGAGCCGTTCTTCGGCCTGCTTGCGCCGGGTGATGTCGGTCAAGCTGCCGATCGCTCTGATCAGCTGTCCGTCCGCATCGCGCTCGATGGCCTTGCCGCGGTCGAGAATCCAAACCCAGCGGCCATCCTTGTGGCGCATCCTGAACTCGGCCTCGAAAAATTCAGTCTGGCCATCGAGATGGGCGCGATCAGCCTCCGCGACCGCGGCGCGGTCGTCGGGATGGATCATCGTCAGCCAGCGATCGGGGTCACCATCGAGCTCGCCATCCCCATAACCCAGCATCTTGACCCAGGTGGGGGAATAGGTGGTGCCCCCCTTGCGCATGTCGAGATCCCAGACACCTTGACCGGCGCCGGCCAGCGCGAAATTCCAGCGCGTTTCCGCCTCCGTGATGCGCGCCTCGGCCTGCTTGCGCGCGTCGATGTCCTCGATCTGCGAAACGAGATAGAGCGGCCGGCCGCTTTTCTCGTCTCGGATGACGGAGCCGGCAAGATTGGCCCAAATGGGCGCGCCATCCTTTTTGAGGTAACGCTTCTCGAATTGGAAGGCGTTGACCGTGCCAGCTCTCATGCTTTCCATGGTTTCCCGCCCGATCTGCAGATCATCGGGATGCGTGATCTGGAAGAAGGTCAGCGCCTCGATTTCCTCTCGGCTATAGCCAAGCATGGCGGCGAAGGCTGGGTTGGTCTGGAGAATACGCCCGTCGAGGCTGACGATGGCGATGCCGATGGCCGAATCTTCCATGGCTCGGCGGAACCGCTGCTCGCTCTCCGCAATCTGCCGCCGGTCATCAGAGATGCGCGTGATGAACAGATAGGCCAGGAAAAGCGCGCAGACCGTAACCGCGACCGATATTTGAAGGCAAAGTCTGAGGGCTTCCGCGCCAAGGTCCAGCCTTGACGGCACAAGCGAGGCGGCCACCACGGCAACGCCGGCCACAAGCAGCGCCAGAGCTGCATGCTTGTACTGTCCCGGCCCGATGGTACTTCGCAATGTCACGATTTATGCCACCCCCGTGGGCAATCGCTTTTTTCCGTTAGGACCCTGAAGGATCGATTTTAAGGAAAGGTTGCGACCGGAGCATCGGCGACATGGGAACCGGCAAACAATTGCCGGCATGATTAAGGACCGGTATTAACGGGGTGTGGGCGCGGGTATCCTGTTACCATCGCACGAAAAGCCGCCCGCCGAGCGCGCCGAGCAAAGCGAGGGCCGCGATGGCGATCGTATACCAGGTGGCAACGAAAAGCGGCGAATCGTCGAAGCAGTGCGCCGCATAGAAGGTCGCCGCCAGCCCGCCGGCAAGCAGCCCCGCGACGGTGCCGGCAAGCACCGGCCGTGTCGGCGCGCCATAGCGCAGCATCCACAGGAAGATGGCCAGCGGGCCGATGCCGATCAGCGGGATGAAGCTCATGCAGATCATCATGTTCGATCCGATCATGCGCGTGCCCCATAGCGCCTGCGGCACCATGAAGAGTTCCAGCACCACGGCCACCGCGACCAGCAGCGGCGCGGCGATCATCGCCGCCATTGCACGGCCTGTCGCCGCACCCGGCGTCGACAGGGCACGGATCAGGGCGAAGGCGCTGATGGCGAGCACGACGGTGAAAACAAACTTGGACAGGAAGCGGATCGTGTGCGCGGCAACCATGAAGTCGGGGCGCGGCCCGATCGTCATCATGAAAACAGCGGCCGCGGCGACGACGGCCGCACCGGCCGCCAGCCACCAGGCCGAGCGCAACGGCATCGCCTTGCTGCGGGCATCGGCGTCGAGCGCCTTGATGAGATCGTCGGTCTTCATGTCATTCCCGTCCGAACCGCCCCTGTCCGAATCGCCCCTGTCCGAATCGCTTGGCTATGGCGGTAAGTCCCCGGTGCAGCGACACACGCACCGCCGTCTCGCTGATGCCGAACTTCGCCGCTGTCTCACCGATGGAACGGCCCTCCACGGACACGGCCGAAACCACTGACCGCTGAGCCGGCGGCAGCCCGTCGAGGGCCCGGTTGATGTCGCGCTCGCTGACCGTCTCGGTTTCCGGCTCGGCGAAAGTCTCGGCGATGTCGTCGACATCGATTTCGATGCGCCGCCCGCGCCGCCGGAATGCGTCGATCAGCTTGAAACGGGCAATCGCATAGACCCATGGCAACACCGGCGCGTCCTGGCGCCAGGTGTGTCGTTTGACATGAATGGCCAGCAAGGTTTCCTGCACGACATCCTCGGGATCGACCCCGCCCTGCACGATCTTGCGCCTGACAAAGCCGCGGATCAGCGCGGCAATCCGGTGAAGAAAGTCGGCATAGGCCTTTTCATCTCCCGCGATCGCGGCCCGCATCAGCCGGGAAAGCTCGGCCTCGTCCTTGCCGCTCACAAGAGTTCACTCCCCGATCTTCGCGCCTCGGCACTGATTTGTTACGTGGCCGGCGAAATAATGTCCAAGCCAAACTACGGGCAAATCACGAAAGTTTGCGGGATGGCCCGCGAAATTCCCTGACGGTTTCCCTGGTTCCCGGTCCGGGCGTTGGGAACAGCGCTGGCCAAGCTTTGATTGACGTAAGGTAAACCCTTCTGTAGCGTCAAGGATCGGAGGGAGGCCGAAATGGATTTCATTGAACGCTTTTTTGGATTTTCTCCCGACAATGGCTCGGGAACTTTCGAGAGCGGCCTTGTCATTGCGGCCATAGTCTTTGTCGCTGCCATCTACTTCTACGGAAGACAGGGATCACTGACGAAATAGCCGGGAGAACCGGCGGGGACACGTTTGCCAGGAAAACACTACCGTTGCGTCCTCTCAGCGTGGGAAACACGACATGGCAGGATCTCTGGTCAACCACGTCAGAACCGCGGCACTGCTGTTGTTCGCCGCCGAATTCTGGAAGCGTCTTGCCGTCGGGCTGAAGGTGCTGTTTGCGACGATTCGCATGCTGCTGTGCCGGTTGGCCAAGCGCCAGCGGCTGCCAGGCCCCGCGCAGAACGATTGCTGCATCCAGCTGCCACCCGACATCTACAAGCGCGCCGATCCTCTTCTCTATGCCCAGTACTATCTGATGGCGCAGGGTCTCGCGGTCACCTGGGACAATCCCGACATCGACATTTTCGACGGCGCCGCGCCGGTCACCGGTGCGCTGCAGCCCTCTCGCACCTATCGCGTTCGCGTGCGTGTCTGGAACGGGTCCTATGATGCGCCGGCCGTCGGCGTCGGGGTGGCGCTGTCCTACCTGTCCTTCGGCGCACAGACCGTTTCCCGTCCGATCGCCAACCTCGCCGTCAATCTCGGGGCCAAGGGCACGATCGATTGCCCGGCCTATGCCGAATTCAGTTGGACCACGCCCGCCACCGGCGGCCATTACTGCCTGCAGGCACAGCTTTCCTGGGGCGATGACGCCAACCCCGGCAACAACCTCGGCCAGAAGAACGTCAACATTGCCGAGATGCGCTCACCGGCAAAGTTCTCCTTCAGCGTCCGCAACGAGGCCTCGGTCGTCCGGCGTTTCCAGATCGAGGCGGACTGCTACGGCCTGCCGAAGCTGCAACCATGTACCCCGCCACACGGCCAAAGTCGAGACGAACGCACGGACACCCCGCAGCCGAGGCTCGTGGAGAGCAAGGCGCGCTGGGCCAAGGCGCTGGAGGAACAGGCCTATGGCCGGTTTCCCGTTCCCGATGACTGGTCGGTCAGGATCGTTCCAAGAACGCTTTCACTGCAGCCCCGCCAGATAACCGAGATCACCGTCGAGATCGAACCGAAGGACGCCGCCTTCCGTGGCTCAAAGGCCTTCAACGTCCATGTCTTCACGATCGGCGAAAGCGGATCACGCACCATGACCGGCGGCGTGACGCTCACCGCCACGAAAGGCTGAGGCGCTCCGATGGCCTATAAGCACTATACGAGCTGCTTTCTCTATCCGGCCGGTGGCAAGCCCTACAATGAGGCCGACCGGCTGGCTTTCCTCGCCGCCCAGGCGCTGCAGATCATCGTCATCACCGGGCTGGCAGCCGCCTTCGGCTTGCTGCTGGGGCCGGTCGGCGCAGCATTTGCCGCGGCAATCGCGTTTCTGGCGTCCGCCACCGCGACGATCGACAAGGCCGCCGGGGAATGGCTGAACCATCGCCTGGTCTGCCTCGACAAGGACAATCCGAAATGCGCCGTCGGCATCGTCTCCTACAATCCGTTCCGCAGTGATCTCGGCGCCTTCGACAATGACCAGTATTTCGACGTCATACTGATGCCGCATCCGACGACTGAGATTCTCAACGCCGAAACCAATGAGGCGGCTTTGGCCGCCGCCAATCGCTACAATGGCGACGGCACCGTCGTCGCGGAATTCGCCGCCAACATCACCGCCCATCCGGCGAACGACATTCTCAATGACGGCTTTCAGGGTCACGAACTGCTGTTGCCGCGCGATGACCTGAAGGCGGATCTGGGCTACGCACCCGCCGACGATCATGCCCGCTGGGCCCTGCACTGCGAGGCCGAGGGTGACTTCTGGATCAAGATGCGCCAGTGGGCGCCGGCCATTGTCATCCTGCTGGCGGCGGCTCTGGTCGTCACGGCGGCCGCGGCGGCCGCCGGCGCCAGTGTTGGGGCGGCTGTCGGCTGCGCCATAGGGTCGTTCTTCCTGGGTGCGCTGGGCTGCGCCATCGGCTCGTTCCTGGGAGGATTGCTCGGAGCGGCCATTGGCGGCGCCATCGGCGGAGCGGCGTCCTACTTCGGCGGCGTCAAGCCGGTCCTGCAGGGACTGTTCAACTGGAATCCCGGCAATGTCGAGGACGCCAATGTCGGCGACAAGGCGCTCGGCCCCATCAGGATGGGCGATCATGTCGCCGTCCTCGGCGAACATGTCTATGACGGCTATCACAAGGGCTGGCATGAGTTTCATCCGCTGATGACGGTGGTCAAATTCGATGCGGCGGCCGGTGTCGACGCAAGATACTATCTTCAGTGGAATCCGGATTTTCCCGACACGGGCACGGTCCCGCCCAAACCGCCGGGCGAGGCCATCGACCTCACCGCGCAGGATATGCGTGACGGGCTTGGCAGCGCCGCGTTCAGGACACGCTGCGAGAATCTGCGCAGAACGTGGTGCGCCATGCTGAACGAAGCGTTCGATCCGGAGACCAAACGAACACAGCAGGGCCTGGACCAGCGCTGGACCATTCATCCGATGGTCGATGGCTGCATTCCGCGGGAGCAGCCACCAGCACCGCATATCGGATGATGCCATCAGCGTCCGATACGCGAAACCGTGATGGCGCCGATTGCCTTTCAATCTTGACTAACCCATTCATGAATTGATACTCGGACGCACCCGCAGTGCGGGCAACCCGAGGAGTACCTTATGAAATCCCCCCTTCTTGCCCTGGCCAGCGTAGCGGCGCTTGCAATCAGCCTGGCCGCCGGTCCGGCGACGGCCGAAGATGCCGGCATCATCGTCTATAACGCCCAGCATGAAAGCCTGGCCAAGGATTGGGCCGAAGGGTTCACCAAGGAAACCGGCATCAAGGTTACCTTGCGCAATGGCGGCGACAGCGACTTCTCCAACCAGATCGTCGCCGAAGGCGCCTCCTCGCCCGCCGACGTGTTTCTGACGGAAAATTCGCCGGCCATGGTGCTGGTCGAGAATGCCGGCCTGTTCGCGCCGGTCGACGCCGACACGCTCGCACAGGTCCCGCAGGACTATCAGGCCGCCAGCGGCAAATGGGTGGGCGTGGCCGCGCGCAGCACCGTCTTTGCCTATAATACGACCAAGCTCAAGGCCGACCAGTTGCCCAAGTCGATGCTCGACCTCGCCGACCCGAGTTGGAAGGGCCGCTGGGCGGCCTCGCCTTCTGGCGCCGATTTCCAGGCTATTGTCAGCGCATTGCTGCAGCTCAAGGGCGAGGCCGCCACGGCCGATTGGCTGAAGGCGATGAAGGCGAACTTCACCGCCTACAAGGGTAACAGCACGGTGATGAAGGCGGTCAATGCCGGCGAGATCGAAGGCGGCGTGATCTACCACTATTACTACTTTGGCGATCAGGCCAAGACCGGCGAAAACTCCAAGAACGTCGCGCTGCACTATTTCAAGAACCAGGATCCGGGCGCTTTCGTATCGGTCTCCGGCGGCGGCGTGCTCGCCTCGAGCAAGCACCCCAAGGAAGCCCAGGCCTTCCTGAAATGGGTGACCGGCAAGGGTGGCCAGGACGTGCTGAAGAACGGAACCTCCTTCGAATACGCGGTCGGCAAGGGTGCGCAGTCCAATCCGAAGCTGGTGCCGCTGGTCGACCTGCAGGCGCCGAAGGTCGACGCCGCGACGCTGAACTCCAAGAAGGTCACCGACCTCATGACCGCAGCCGGCTTGCTTTAGTCGTCGTTCTTCCTAATAAGGACGTCAAACCGTGCTCCTGCGGGAATTCACCTTCCGCGGGAGCGTTTTGTTCCGAGATGCATTCGTCCATGACGACACGCTTCGTTCCTGACCGCGACCGTGGTCCCCTGATTGCCGCCGCCGCGCCGCGATGGCATGGCGCCTGAGCTGATGCAGCCCGCGGTCGATCTCGCGCGCCCTGGCCTGCCGCTGAAGATGCGCCGAAGGACGCAGCGGCGTGTGGCGCCCTGGCTTGTCATCGCCGCCATATCAGTCTCCCTGCTGGCATTGGTGCCGCTTGTCTTCATCATATGGATCGCGGTGCAGACCGGTTGGGATACTGTCGCGGCATTGGTCTTCCGGCCACGTGTCGGCGAACTGCTGGTCAACACCGGCCTGCTGGTGCTGCTGGCCGTACCGATCGCCATCACCTTGTCGGTGACGCTGGCCTGGCTGACCGAACGCAGCGACCTGCCTGGTGCCCGGCTCTGGTCCTGGCTCTGCGTGGCGCCGCTCGCCATCCCCGCTTTCGTACACTCCTATGCCTGGATCACCATGGTGCCGGGGCTGCACGGCCTCTGGGCTGGCGTGCTGGTATCCGTCATCGCCTATTTTCCCTTCCTCTATCTGCCGGTGTCGGCGGCGCTGCGCCGCCTCGATCCTGCCCTAGAGGATGCCGCGGCGGCACTTGGTCTCGGACCTTGGCATGTGTTCTGGCGTGTCGTGTTGCCGCAGCTCAGGCTCGCCATCTGCGGCGGCTCGCTGCTGGTCGGCCTGCATCTGCTGGCCGAATATGGCCTCTACGTCTTCATCCGCTTCGACACCTTCACCACCGCGATCGTCGACCAGTTCCAGTCGACCTTCAACGGTCCGGCCGCCAACATGCTGGCCGGCGTGCTGGTGACCTGCTGCTTCGTGCTGCTCGGCCTCGAGGTGCTGGTGCGCGGCGAGGAGCGTTATGCCCGTGTCGGCTCGGGTGCCGCGCGATATCAGCAGCGGATGAGCCTCGGTCGCGCCACCCTGCCCAGCTTGCTGCTGCTCGTCGTCACCACCCTGCTGGCGCTTGGCGTGCCGTTCATCACCATTGGCCGCTGGCTCATCGCCGGCGGCGCCGATGTCTGGCGTCTTGATGAGATTGGCCTGGCACTCGGCCAGACACTGTTCCTATCGCTTGCCGGCGCGTTGCTTGCCACCGTCGCTGCCATGCCGATGGCCTGGATCTCGATCCGTGCGCCCGGTCCGTTGCAGCGCCTGCTGGAGGGATGCAATTACATTGTCGGCTCGCTGCCGGGTATCGTCATTGCGCTGGCGCTGGTCACCATCACCGTGCGCATCGCCCTGCCGCTCTACCAGACCCTGTTCACCATCCTGGTCGCATATGCCCTGATGTTCCTGCCGCGTGCCCTGGTCAGCCTGCGCGCGTCGATCGCCCAGGCCCCGGTCGAACTCGAGCGCGCCGCCTCCAGCCTCGGCCGGCGGCCGCTCAACGCGCTGTGGTCGACGACAATCCGCCTGTCGGCGCCGGGTGCCGCGGCCGGCATGGCGCTGGTGGCGCTCGGCATCATGAACGAATTGACCGCGACGCAGATGCTGGCGCCGAACGGCACCCGCACGCTGGCCATGGCGTTCTGGTCCTATAGCGGCGAGATCGACTACGCTTCGGCGGCCCCTTACGCCTCCATCATGGTGGCGATGTCGCTGCCCCTGACCTGGCTGCTCTATCTCCAGTCGAAGCGGATGGCCGGACGATGAGCTTTCTCGAACTCGGCAACCTGCACAAGCGTTACGGCCCGGTCGCGGCACTTGCCGGCGTCGACCTGAACGTCGCCAGCGGCAGTCGCACCGCGATCGTAGGACCTTCCGGCTGCGGCAAGACAACCTTGCTGCGGTTGATCGCCGGTTTCGAGGCGCCCGATCAGGGCCGGATCGTGCTCGACGGGCAGGTGCTGGCCAATGGCGGCGCCGCTGTGCCGGCGCATCGCCGCGGCATTGGCCTGGTGGCGCAGGACGGCGCCCTGTTCCCGCATCTGACCATCTCGGACAATATCGGCTTCGGCATGGCACGGGACGACGACAAGCGCGCCGAGCGCATCGTCGAACTTGCCTATATCGTGGGATTGGACAAGGCGATCCTCAAACGCCGCCCGCACGAGCTCTCCGGCGGCCAGCAGCAGCGCGTGGCGCTGGCCCGCGCCATGGCGATGAAGCCGCGGCTGATGCTGCTCGACGAGCCGTTCTCGGCGCTGGACACCGGCCTGCGCGCCTCGATGCGCAAGGCGGTGGCCGAGCTTCTGGAAGGGGCCGGCATCACCACCATATTGGTGACGCACGACCAGGCCGAGGCGCTGTCCTTCGCCAGCCAGGTGGCGGTCATGCGCGACGGGAAATTTTCCCAGGTCGGCACGCCGCGCGAGCTTTATCTCAAGCCGAAGGACAGGATGATCGCCGAGTTCCTCGGCGATGCCATCATCCTGCCCGCGAGCATTTCGGGCGGCTTCGCCAGTTCGCCGCTGGGCCGCATCGCCGTCGACACGCCGGACAGCCGCGATGTCGCCCGCATCATGTTGCGGCCGGAGCAGATTGGGCTCAAACGCACCTCGCGTGAGGGCATGTCGGGCACACCAGACATGCCCTTCGGCGAGGTGACGGAATCGGAATTCGCCGGCTCGACATGCACGATCGCGGTGCGGCTCTTGAACAATTCCGATCCGCCGGACGCCGCCGCGATCGGCGGCACGCCGCTGATCCTGCGCAAATCCGGCATGGACGCTCCGGCGGTCGGCGAGATCGTGCGGCTGACCGTATCGGGCAAGGCGCACGTCTTCGCTTGAGGCCTTAAGGCGCTGAACCCACGCGGAGTGGCCGGTTCACGCCGTGACGCGTTCGCCGGTTTCCGCTGAATAGATCGGCCATTGCTCGAGAAAATCGCAACCGTGCACCACCACGCACTCGTTGGCGCTGTCGATGAGGATGACGGCGTAGGACGGCGGCGCCTGTTCGACGATCTCGCTCGATCGGTCGAGGGCAAGCTCGAACCGGGCATGCAGGCCCCGCTGCGCCGAGAACGGAATGCCGGCGACGGTTCCCGCGATATCGCGGTGAACGTGGCCGAAGAAAATATGGCGAACGTTGCCATGATCCCGCAGCAGGCCGAGCAACCGCTCGGGCCGTTCGAGCGCCAGCGGATCGAGCTGCGGCAGGCCGAGCGCGACCGGCGGATGATGCAGGAAAACGTAGACGGGCCTGCCGCCTGATTGTTCCAGCCGGGCTTCGAGCCAGGCAAGCCGGCTGTCGCACAGTTCGCCCTCGATGCGTCCTTCCGCCAGACAGTCGAGAAACAACAGCACTTCGTCGCCGGTATCATGGGCCGACTGCACGAAGCCGTTTTTGTCGACCGGAACTTCGGGAAACGCAGCGATGAGATTGGCCCGCCGGTCATGGTTGCCCGGCAGCAGCCTGTACGGCATCGACAACGTTCCGAGCGCACCGCGCAGATCGGCATAGCTCTGCGGCGCGCCGGTCTCCGTCAGGTCGCCGGTGAAGACGCAAAGTGCTGCGTCGGCGTGATGCGCATTGATGTGCGCGATGCACTGATCGAGCCGCTCATGCAGATCCGCCCCATAGCGGCGCTCACCTTGCCGGCCAAGATGCACATCGGTGACCTGGATGATTTTCATCTGCGTCTCTTTGGCTGCGCGCGTTTTGGAATCAAAGCGCCGGTTCGGGCACGGAAGCCTTGAAGACATCGAGACGGGTGCCTGTCTCCGACGAGAAGAAGTGCATGTCGTCCGGCGAGATCTTCAGGCCGACGGTGCTGCCGGGCTCGGGGTGAACGGCCTCCGAGGTCATCACCGAGAACGGCGCGCCGTCGAGGTCGACATAGATGACCCGCCCCGCGCCCAGTTCCTCGACGAGATCGACAGTGGCATCGAGCGCGCCGGCCGTTCCCCGTGCGACCAGCCGCACCGCTTCCGGGCGGATGCCCATCGCCACCTTCGTGCCGAACGGCAGGCCGGCGCGAGCCATGGCCAGGCGCCGGCTGCCGCCGAGCAGCGACAGCCCGTCGAGTTCGACCGTGCCTTCAAGGATGTTCATGGCCGGCGCGCCAACGAAGGTGGCGACGAAGCGGCTGGCCGGGCGGGTGTAGATTTCACCTGGCGTTCCGACCTGTTCGACCCGTCCGCCATTCATCACCACCAGCCGGTCGGCCAGCGTCATCGCCTCGACCTGATCGTGGGTGACGAAGACGGAGGTGGCATTCAGCCGGCGATGCAGCTTGCGGATCTCCGAGCGCATCTGGACGCGCAGCTTGGCGTCGAGATTGGACAGCGGCTCGTCGAACAGGAAGACTTTCGGCTCGCGGATCATCGCACGGCCCATCGCGACGCGCTGCCTCTGGCCACCCGAAAGCGCCATCGGCTTGCGGTCGAGCAGCTGTTCAAGCTCCAGCGTGCGCGCAACCGCCTGGATGCGCTGGTTGCGCTCGGCCGAGGGAATACCGGCGACCTTGAGCGAATAGCCGATGTTCTGGGCCACGCTCATATGCGGATAGAGTGCGTAGTTCTGGAACACCATGGCGCAGCCGCGTTCGCGCGGCTCAAGCTTGTTGACCACCATGCCGTCGATGGCGATCGTACCGTCGGAAATCTCTTCCAGCCCGGCGATCATCCTAAGCAGCGTGGACTTGCCGCAGCCGGACGGCCCGAGAATGACGACGAATTCGCCAGAGGCGAAGTCGAGATCGACGCCATGCACGACCTGCGTCTTGGCATAGTTCTTCTTGACGCCGCGTATTGCGATGGAGGCCATCTTTTGTCTCCTTGTTACTTCTCGGTGGCGATCAGGCCGCGCACGAACCAGCGTTGCATGAGCACCACGACGATCAGCGGCGGCAGCATGACGATAAGCGTTCCGGCCATGGCGATGTTCCATTCCGGAATACCGCCGACATTGGGGATGAGCTGCTTGAGCTCGGTAACCGCCGTCGCATGCGACTGGTCGGTGGTGATGAGCAGCGGCCACAGATACTGGTTCCACGCCCACAGGAACATGATGGTGCCGAGTGCCGCCATGTTGTTGCGCGACAATGGCAGCAGGATATCGATGAAGAAACGCAGCGCGCCGGCACCGTCCATACGCGCCGCCTCGGTCAGCTCGTCCGGTACGGTCAGGAAGAACTGCCGGTAGAGGAAAGTGCCGGTGGCGGTGGCGATCAACGGCAGGATCAGTCCGGTATAGGAATTGAGCAGCCCTAGGCTGAGCGAAACCTGCACGCCCGAGACCTTCTCGATCAGCCAGCTCAGCCCGGTGATGTCGAGGATGGTCTGGTAGGGCGACAGCACATTGGCGACGACCGCGTAGGTCGGCACGATGCGCACTTCCAGCGGCAGCATCAGCGTGACGAAGATCAGCCAGAAGATGAAGGTGCGGCCGGGATAGCGGAAATAGACGATCGAGAAGGCGGTCAGCGCCGAGATGATCACTTTGCCGGCCGCGACTCCGGCAGCCATGATGAAACTGTTGAGCAGCTTGGGGCCAAGGTCGGCCGTCGTCCAGGCCGTCTTGATGTTTGTCCAAAAGTCGCTGCCCGGCAGCAGCGACATCGGCACGTCGTTGACATCCCTAAGATTGTGCGACGCGGCCACGGCCACAACCACGAACGGCGCGATGCAAAGTACAAAGCCGACAAACAGGATCAGATGCGTGAAGAAATTGAGGAACGGGGTGCGCTCGACCATATCAGTCTCACCTGTAGTGCACGCGCCGCTCGATGAAGCGGAACTGGAAAATGGTCAGCACCACGATGAGCAGCATCAAAATGATGCTCTGCGCGGCGGCGCCCGAATAGTCGAGGCCTTTGAAGCCATCGGAATAGATCTTGTAGACCATCAGATTGGTGGCGTTCGCCGGGCCGCCCGACGTCATGATGTCGACGATGCCGAACGAATCCTGAAAGCTCTCCGTGATGTTGATGACCAGCAGGAAAAAGATTGTCGGCGTGATCAGCGGGAACTGGATGTCCCAGAAACGCCTCATGACGCCGGAGCCGTCCATCGCGGCGGCTTCGATGAGGGAGCGCGGGATGGCCTGGAACGCGGCGAGGAAGAAGATGAAGTTGTAGCCGACATATTTCCACGAGAAGGCGATGATGATCGAGGCCATGGCATCAGCGCCGTCGAGCCCGGGATCCCAGAAGCCGGGCCAGACTTGGTTGACCACGGCCATGAAGCCGGCTTCCGGCGCCAGGATGAAACGAAACGCCATCGCCAGAGCCGGTGCGGCGATACCGTAAGGCCAGATCAGCACCACGCGATAGAGACGCGAGCCGGCAAGCTGGCGGTCGGTGAGCGCGGCGAGCACAAGCGCGACGAACATTGCAAGCCCAGTGCTGATGCCGGCAAAGACAAGGCTGGCGGTGATCGAGTTCCAGTAATCGGCGTTAGCCAGGATCGAGCGGAAATTGTCGAGCCCGACCCAGATGTTGCCGCCGCCCCAGGGCTGTTGCAGCGTCAGCGACCAGTATACGGCCTGGCCGGCAGGCCAGTAGAAGAACGTGAAGATCAGGAGGAGCTGCGGCACCGCGAAAAGGATGCCGATTGTCCAACTGCTGAAGGTAACGCGTTTTTCCATCGGTCCGCCGTGGCCGCGGAACGGCCAGCCCAAAGCAAGATAAGATTATACGAAACGGCCGCCCGTCGAATCTCGGCGAGCGGCCTCGGCAATCTTCGAAATCAGGGCAGGGTCTTGCCCGGATAGGTCTGCTGGAAGCGGTCGAGGATGGCGTCGCCATTCTTGACCAGCGTGTCGAGGCCCTGCTGCACGCTCACCTTGTTGGCGAAGATCGCCTGCATCTGCGTGCCGAACTCTGCGCGGATCTGGGTGAAGTTGCCCAGGCGTATACCACGGGTGATTTCGGTCGGCTCCGACGCGGTCAGGCTGGCGATGGCGACTTCACGGCCCTTGTAGGGCGCCTTGTCGTAGAAGCCGGTGGACTTCATGTAGTCGAAGCCCGACTTGGTCACTGGGATGTAGCCGGTGTTGGTCGACCAGAACAAAGCGGTCTTGGGGTCGTGGATGAAGTTAAGGAACGCGGCCGCGCCCTTGTACTCAGCGTCCGACTTGCCGGAGAGCACCCACAGCGAAGCGCCGCCGACCAGCGAATTCTTGCGCTCGGTACCGGCATAGGCCGGCAGTTCGGCGACATCCCACTTCATACCTTCCTTCTGCGTCTTGCCGACCGTGCCGTGATCGCCGACCGAGGTCATGATCACCTGGCAGGTACCCGAGGCGAAGGCCTGGACCATATCCTGGCCGAGGTCCTTGGACTTGATCTTGATCAGGCCGGCATCGTACCATTTCTTGAGATCGGTGACGTACTGGACGAACTTGGTCTTGTTGACTTCCAGACGCGCGTCGAGACCGTCATAGCCGTTGTTCTTGGTGGCGATCGGCTGGTTGTGGATGGCCGAGAACTGCTCCATCAGCTGCCAGCTTTCATTGGCCGAGATGTTGATCGCCATCGGGCATTCGTAGCCGGCGTCCTTCATCGCCTGCAGGTCGGCGCCGACGTCTTCCCAGGTCTTGGGCGCCTCGGCCTTGCCGATCTTCGCGAAGGCGTCCTTGTTCCAGTACATCAGCGCGGTCGAGGAATTGAACGGGAAGGACAGCATCTCGCCCTTCGAGGTCGCGTAGTAGCGGGCGATGCCTGGGAAATAGTCGGCGTAGTCGATCTTGTAGCCGTTTTCTTCCATCAGCTTGTCGGCGGGCTTGTAGGCGCCCGACAGCATCATCGTGGCGGTACCGACGTCGTAGACCTGCACGACGGCGGGCTGTTTGCCGGCGCGGAAGGCGGCGATGGTGTTCTGCAGCGTGGCGTCGTAATTGCCCTGGCTGGTGCAGACGACTTCATAATCCTTCTGCGAGGCATTGAAGTTCTTGCACAGCGTGTCGACGACGCGGGCGAGGTCGCCCGACAGGCCGAACCAGAAGTCGAATTTCACCGGCTCCGCAAAGGCAGGAACCGCCAGCGCGGTGCTGAGCGCGCCTGCGGCAAGGGCAGCGAGGCCCCGCTTGATGATCGTCATGGTTTCTTCCCTCTTGAATGACTGTTGACAAGGGTCTTGCGCAAGTCCTTGCCCGCTCTCTTAGAGAAGGTATGTGACAGTTCTGTTGTGGCCTCCCGGGCCTGTGGACAGCTGGTCTTTCCTCCCCCTCGGCGGTGGCGCCGGCATGAAAACGTCACACCGGCGCCTTAGGTAGCTAGGGCGGCTCTCGAGGACGTAAAGGCCATCATGGTTATCCGGCTAAAGGGATGATGAAATTCGGGTGAAGCAGCTGACGAGACCTGACCGCCGGCGACGGCAAGCGGACTCCGATGCACCGGCCGCCAGGATGGCAGCCCCGTCCTGCTCAAGCCAAGCGTGCGCTCGGCCTAGCTCACGACCCGATCGCCGTCTCGACCAGCCGCTTGGCGTCGGGCCCCGACCATTCGGCCGGCCCGTTCATATGGGCGATCAGGCAGCCTTCGCCATCGATCAGCATGGTGACGGGCAGGCCGAGCGCCAGACCGCGCGCCTTGAGGTCGTTGAACAGCGTCATCGTCGAATCCCGGTAGTAGCCGAGCGTGTGCACACCGGTATCGGCGAGAAACTTCTTCGGCTTCACATCGTCGCCGGCATCGACGTTGACGGCGACGACCTGAAAGGCATCGCTGCCTTTCTCCTTTTGCAGCGCGTCGAGCGCCGGCATTTCGGCACGGCATGGCGCGCACCATGTGGCCCACAGATTGAGCAGCACCGTCTTGCCGGCATGGTCGGCGATCGTCATCGGCTTGCCGTCCGGACCGTTGAAGGCGAGGCTCCTCATCGACTGCGGCGGATCGGCCGGCAAAAGTGCCGCGACCTCGCCGGTGGCCGCGGCCGCGATCTTCTTGGCGCGGTCGCTCTTGGCGGCGCAGGCGATGTCGTCCTTGCTGTCGCTTGCGGCTACTTGGGGCGCGGCGTTGTTGCCAGACCGGCTCTCGCTGACATATACCCCGACCGCGCCGGCCAGCGCTCCCGCCACCAGGGCGGCGAGGATCAGGCGCGGGGCCGGGAAAAATCTGTTTCCGTCTGCCATTTTCTCAAAACTGCTCCGAAGCACGGGTTTTATAGCCATGAGCGACAAGAAGACCAGCAACCAGATGTGGGGCGGACGATTTGCCTCGGGTCCGGCCGCGATCATGGAAGCGATCAACGCGTCGATCTCGTTCGACCGCAAACTCTATGCGCAGGACATAAGAGGCTCGATCGCTCATAGCGAGATGCTGGCGCAAACGGGCATTATTTCAGCGGCCGATCAAGAAAAAATCGCTCACGGGCTGAACACGATCCTGAAAGAGATCGAAGCCGGCAGCTTTGAGTTTTCGACCCGGCTGGAAGACATCCACATGAACGTCGAGGCCCGTCTCGCGGACCTTATCGGGTCCGCGGCCGGCCGGCTGCACACCGCCCGCTCGCGCAACGACCAGGTGGCTGTCGATCTGCGGCTCTGGGTCAAGGACGAATGCTTTCGTGTCGCCGAGGCGTTGAGAGGCTTGATCATGGCCCTCCTGGCGCGAGCCGAGGAACATGCCGCGACCGTCATGCCGGGCTTTACTCACATGCAGGCGGCGCAGCCGGTAACCTTCGGCCATCACTGCATGGCCTATGTCGAGATGTTCGCGCGCGACCTGTCGCGCGTGCGCGACGCCATCGAACGCATGGACGAGAGCCCGCTCGGTGCCGCGGCCCTTGCCGGCACCAGTTTCCCGATCGACCGCCATCAGACCGCCAGGGCGCTCGGTTTCCGCGAGCCGATGCGCAATTCGCTGGACAGCGTCTCCGACCGCGATTTCGCGCTGGAGTTCCTCGCCATGGCCGCGATCTGCGCCACGCACCTGTCGCGGCTCGCGGAGGAGATCATCATCTGGTCGACGCCGCAATTCGGCTTCATCAGGCTGTCGGACAGCTTTTCCACCGGCTCCTCGATCATGCCGCAGAAAAAGAACCCCGACGCCGCAGAACTCGTGCGCGGCAAGACCGGCCGCGTCAACGGCCATCTGGTCGGCCTGCTGACGGTGATGAAGGGCATGCCTTTGACCTATGGCAAGGACATGCAGGAAGATAAGGAATCCGTGTTCGACGCCGCCGAGACGCTCGACCTGATGCTTGCCGCGACGACCGGCATGGTCTCGGACATGACGGTCAACGCGGCCGCGATGAAGAAGGCTGCCGGCTCTGGTCACGCCACCGCCACCGACCTCGCCGACTGGCTGGTGCGCACTTTGGGCTTGCCGTTCCGCGAGGCGCATCATGTCACCGGCCGCGCGGTGGCGCTGGCCGAAGACAAGAAGGTTAGCCTGGAGAAGCTTTCGCTGGAGGATCTGCAATCGATCAACCCAGGCATCACGGCGGACATATTCTCGGTGCTGGCGGTGCAGAACTCGGTCAAGAGCCGCACCAGCTTCGGCGGCACCGCGCCATCGGAAGTGCGGAAGCAGATACGCGCCTGGAAAAAGCGCATCGCCAAGGCGTGATGCCGGATATTGCGATCAACAATATCCCGATATTGCGATCGGCAATATGCGGGGTGCAATACGCCGAGAACTCGGCTAAAAGCGGCGGCTGGCAAACGTTTCGGACGGATGGATCGATGACCGGAAGCAGGATTTTGGTAACGCTGACGCTGCTTGTGGCGCTAGCCTCCGTGACGGCCTGCGGCCGCAAGGCCGGTCTCGACACGCCCTACGAGGCGGCCGTCCAGGCGCGCAAGGATGCCGAAAAGGCCCACCAGCCCGTGCCGCCGGAACCGGAAAAACCGGTCGTGGACAAGAAGTTCATCCTCGACCCGCTGATCTAGCTCCGATGAAGGCGGGATTGGTCTTTCCAAACCCGATCGCATCGTGCCCCAACTTCCGGAACCACTCTCGTGAACCATTTCGACTACCGCGACGGCGTGCTGCATGCCGAGGACGTGGCGATCCCTGATATCGCCGCGCAGGTCGGCACGCCGTTCTACTGTTATTCGACGGCAACCCTGACCAGGCACTACCGTGTCTTCGTCAAGGCCTTTGCCGGGCTCGACACGCTGGTCTGCTACGCCATGAAGGCCAATTCCAACCAGGCGGTGCTGCGGATCCTGGCCAAGCTCGGCGCCGGCGCCGACGTGGTCTCGGAAGGCGAATTGCGCCGGGCACTGGCCGCCGGCGTCCCGCCCAGCAAGATCCTGTTCTCCGGTGTCGGCAAGACGGCGCGTGAAATGGACTTTGCGCTCGAAGCCGGCATTCTCTGCTTCAACGTCGAATCCGAGCCGGAACTCGAACTCCTGTCGGCCCGCGCCTCGGCTCTCGGCAAGATGGCGCCGGTCTCGCTGCGCATCAATCCCGATGTCGACGCCAGGACCCACAAGAAGATCTCAACCGGCAAGGCCGAGAACAAGTTCGGCATTCCGTGGCAGCGTGCGCGCCAGGTCTATGCCCGCGCGGCAACGCTTCCCGGCATCAAGATCACCGGCATCGATACCCATATCGGCAGCCAGATCACGGAACTGCAGCCTTTCGACGACGCCTTCGCCCTGCTGGTCGACCTGGTCGGCGCGCTGCGCGGCGACGGCCACGCCATCGAGCATATCGACCTCGGCGGCGGCCTCGGCATTCCCTACCGCGTCGACAACAACCCGCCCCCCTTGCCCGACGCCTATGCCCAGATCGTCCGCAAGCATGTCACCAAGTTGGGTCTGAAGGTGATGTTCGAGCCAGGCCGATTGATCGTCGGCAATGCCGGCATCCTGGTCTCGGAAGTGATTTTCGTGAAGGAAGGCGACGCCAGGAACTTCCTCGTCGTCGACGCCGCCATGAACGACCTGATCCGGCCGACGCTCTACGATGCCTTTCATGAGATCAAGCCGGTCGTGCAGCCGCCGGCCGACACACCGCGCATGATGGTCGATGTGGTCGGCCAGGTCTGCGAGACCGGTGACTATCTCGGGCTCGATCGCGACCTGCCCCGGCTGAAGGCGGGCGATCTGGTCGCCGTTTCCACCGCCGGCGCCTATGGCGCGGTCCAGGCCGGCACCTACAACACCCGCCTGCTGGTGCCGGAGGTGCTGGTCGACGGCGACCGTTTCCACGTCGTGCGTCCGCGGCTGACCTATGACGAGCTGATCGGGCTGGATTCGGTGCCAGACTGGCTTGCATAAAAGCCGTCTGGCCGCGACGCTATAGCCGGTTCTGGATGAGCGCCCTTGCGTCGGCGATCCTGTCCTCGTCGCGGCGGTAGAAGGTCCATTGCTTGATGCGCTTGGTTCTGAGCAGGCCGGCCTGGGTAAGCACACGCATATGCTCGGAAAGCGTCGCCTGCGTGATGCCGAGCTTCTCGGCGATCAGCAGCGCGCAGACGCCGTCCTCGACCAGATCGCCATCCGCCTGTGCCCGGAAATGCGCACGCGGATCCTTGAGCCAGTCGAGAATCTGCAGCCTGCGTCCGTTGGCGATCGCCTTGAAGACATCAACCTCTTGCATTTAGCCATTTTGCCAAATTACTAATTACTGTCAATCCCGAGGAGATCTTGATGTCGCAGGACAACACCATCACACGCGAACGCATCGCCGCGATGGAACCGCGCATCCGCCCCTATATCAGGCACACGCCGGTGCTGCGCGTCGACATGGCCGACTTCGACCGGCCGCCATTGGCGGTCGACCTCAAGCTCGAATGCTTGCAGCATTCCGGCTCGTTCAAGGCGCGCGGCGCCTTCACCAACCTTTTGGAGCGGCCGGTTCCCGAGGCCGGCGTCGTCGCCGCATCGGGCGGCAATCATGGCGCGGCGGTCGCCTACGCCGCCATGCGGCTTGGCCATAAGGCGACCATCTTCGTTCCCGAAGTGAGCCCGCAGGCCAAGCTCGACCGCATTCGCGGCTATGGCGCCGACCTCGTCGTCGGCGGCGCCCGCTATGCCGAGGCGCTGGCCGCCAGCGAACGTTTCGCTGAGGAAACCGGCGCCTTGCAGATCCACGCCTTCAACCAGGAGGAAACGCTGATCGGCCAGGGCACTCTCGGGCTTGAGATCGAAAACGATCTGCCTGAGATCGACACGCTGCTGGTTGCCGTCGGTGGTGGCGGCCTGATCGGCGGCGTCGCCGCCTGGTATGCCGGCCGCATCCGCATCGTCGCCGTCGAGCCCGAGGGCGCGCCGACGCTTCATCGAGCCTTCGAGGCCGGCCATCCGGTCGACGCGCCAGCCGAAGGTATCGCCGCCGATTCGCTGGCGCCGAAGCGCGTGGGCGAAATGATGTTCCCGATCGCCGAAGCCTTCGTGGAACGCTCCATCCTGGTCAGCGACGACGACATCATCGCCGCCCAGAAGGCGCTCTGGAACAGCGTGCGCATCATCTCGGAACCAGGTGGTGCCGCCGCCTTCGCCGCGATGCTGTCCGGCCGCTACGCGCCGGCGCCGGGCGAGCGGGTCGCCGTGCTGGTCTGTGGCGCCAACGCAAACCCCGCCAATTTCTGATTGCAACCAATTCGGCCGGCTTCACGTTTTCTCAAACTGCCTCGCCTTTGCCGTGTTTGCTGGTATTCTTCGAGTCGTGAGGCTTGGGCTATCCCGCCCCGCCTGGCAGCATGATCCCCGAGAGTGGAGTCCGGTTTTCGGAACAGATCATGCTCAAAGAGATAGAGCCCCATTCCGGTCCTTTCAGGGCGGAACAGGCTCTAGGAAGGGCCGATGACGCAACGACCCATCTTCAGCAACGATCGCGGCCTGGCCGGACGCCTTGCCTTGAGCCGGCTGGCGACGCGTGTCGCGATGACCGTCGAGCGCGGCTGGCCGCTGCTGCTCTCGCTCATGGTTGTTGCCAGCCTGTTCCTCAGCGTCTCGTGGTTCGGTATTTTCCCTCGGCTGCCGGATGTGGCGCGCATCGGCCTTATCGCCGTTTTCGGCCTGGCAGGGCTGGCCGCGCTTTATCCGCTGCGCTTTTTCCGCATGCCTGGCGCCACCGAGGTCGATCGCCGCATCGAGGCCGCCAACAGATTGCTGCACAGCCCGGTACAGGTGCAGAGCGACCGGCCCAGCGGCCAGGAAAGCAGTTTCTCGCAGGCGCTCTGGCGCGAGCACCAGAAGCGCATGGCTGGGAAGCTCGGCAGTCTCGGCGCCGACCTGCCGCGCACGCGCGTGCCGGAGCGCGATCCGTGGGGACTTCGCGCCGTGGCGGCGCTCCTGCTGGTCACCGCCTTCGCCTTCTCCTTCGGGCCGACCGGCGGCAGGATAGCAGACGGTTTCAGCGCACACGGCACACTCGACACCGTGCCGCCGCGCATCGACGCCTGGGTGACGCCGCCGGCCTATACCGGCAAGCCGCCGATCTTCTTGACCGCTGATGCCAACCAGGCGACGCCGACCTTCACCATTCCGGAAGGCAGCGATGTCTCACTGCGTGTGACCGGTGGATCGGGCGAGGAAACGCTTGCCTATGCCGACAAGGATGGCAACGCGCGCGCCATCGACCCGCAAGCCGTCGCCAAGCCGGCGGCAAGCCCGGCGGTGCCGGCCCCCGCCTCATCCTCGAAGATACGCCAGTTCATCGGCAAGCTGACCGGCGACGGCACGCTGACGCTGAAGTCGGGCGACGACCAGCTTGCCCGCTGGGCCTTTGCCGTGCTGCCGGACAAGCCGCCGCAGATCCGCTTCGTCGGCGAGCCCAAGCGCGCCGCTAACGGCGCCTTCGAGCTCAACTACCAGATCGACGACGATTACGGCGCCGCGACCGCCAAGGCGGTGTTCGCGCTGGCCGATCCGCAGGCGCCAGATGCGCATCCGCTCTATGGTCCGCCTGACATGCCGCTGACGCTGCCGCGCCGCGGCGGCAAGGCGAATGCCGCCCGCACCACGAAGGATCTGACCGAGCATGTCTGGGCCGGCGGCAGCATCAAGCTGACGCTGGTCGCCACCGACGACGCCGGACACACCGCGTCCAGCGAGACAAAGACGCTGGTGATGCCCGAGCGGCCGTTCGCCAACCCGCTGGCGCGCGCCGTGATCGAACAGCGCCGCCTGCTCGCACTCGACGCCAATGCCAAGCCGCGCGTGCTCGACCTGATGGAAGCCATCACGCTGCGGCCCGAAGACACGTTCGACAACATGTCCCACTACCTCGCCATCATGAGCGCGATGAGCCGGCTGAAACTGGCCGGGAACGACGATCAGCTGCGCAGCGAGGTCGCCTATCTCTGGGAGATCGCGCTCGGCATCGAGGAGGGCAACCTGTCTGCCGCCGAAAAGCGGCTGCGCCAAGCGCAGCAGGCGCTGCAGGACGCCATAAAGAACGGCGCCAGCGACGCCGAGATCGAGAAGGCGATGAAGGAACTGCGCGAGGCGATGAACCAGTTCCTGCAGGAATTCGCCGAACGCGCCAAGCAGAACCCGAACGCGCCGCAAATGCAGCAGAACGGCCAGGAACTGCGGCAGAGCGATATCGACCGCATGATGGACCAGATCGAGAACCTGGCCAAGTCGGGCGATCGCGACAAGGCGCAGCAATTGCTGTCGCAGCTGCAGGACATGATGAACAACCTCCAGGCCGGCCGCCAGCAGCAGGGCGGTGAGCAGGACAGCCAGATGCGCCAGCAGATGGACAAGCTCGGCGAGATCCTGCGGCGCCAGCAGGAGATGATGAACGACACGTTCCGCATGGACCAGATGCAGCGCGGCGAGCGCCAGCGTGGCGAGAACCGCGACGAGCAGCTTGGCCAGGGCGGTGGCGAGGACCAGGACAAGCCAGGCATTGGGCAGGACCGCGATCCGCTCGCCAGGCCAAAGCCGATGACGCCGCAGGAATTCGCCGATGCGCTGAAGCAGTTGCAGGAAGGCCAGGGCCAGCTGAAGAGCGATCTCGAGCAGCTGAAGAAGGGCCTCGAAGGCATGGGCATGGAGCCCAATGAAGGATTTGGCGAGGCCGGCAAGTCCATGGGCAGCGCCGAGCAGGCGCTTGGCGAGGGCCAGGGCGACGAGGCGGTCGGCCACCAAGGCCGGGCCCTCGAGGCGCTGCGCAAGGGCGCCAAGGACATGATGAAGCAGATGCAGGCCATGCAGGGCGACCAGGGCGGCAGCCAGCAAGGCGGTCGTCAGCAGGACGCCGACCGCGACCCGCTCGGCCGGCCGCGCGCCAGCCAGGGTCCTGATTTCGGCGATTCGGTGAAAGTGCCCGACGAGATCGACGTGCAGCGCGCCCGCCAGATACTGGAAGCGATCCGCAAGCGGCTCGGCAACGCGCTCAGCCCGGACATCGAGCGCAGCTATCTGGAACGGCTGCTCGAGCTGAAATAGCAAGCGGCGGCAGCAACTGGCGACGTCTATGGCGCGGCGGGTTGGACCTGCCTGTTGACGAACGCCTCGCGGATAGCCTCTTGCATGCCGTCGATCGCCTCGCCGGAGGCATTCGGGTTGCGGTGCATCACCACATTCGAGGAATCGATATCGCCAAAGCCGTCCGCGGATGTCAGTTCGCGACAGCCGGCCGGAATGTTGCTGCGTGAGATCGGCGCAATCGCCAGCCCCGAGGTGATGGCGAGCTTGAGGCCGCCGGTGGTGTCGCTGGTATAGGCGACACGATAGGCAAGACCGCGCTGCTCAAGTGATTTGACGGCAAAATCCTTGCACCAGCCGGCCCGGTTGTAGAGCGCGATCGGCACCGGCCGTTCCTCATGCATGTGATGCAGGGCCGATGTCACCCACACCGTCGGATCGTGCATCAGCACCTCGCCGCCTGACGGGTCCTGCCATTCGAACACCACGCAGAGATCGAGTTCGCCGGCGGCGAGCGCCGCCATCTGGGCGCCTGAATGCGCGTAGCGCACGGTGACCTCGACCTGTGTGTGGCGTTTCGAAAAAGCGCCGAGCGCGCGCGACAGTATGGCGTGGCCATATTCCTCCGGAATACCGATGCGCACCGGCCCGCCCAGCGGCGCCGCCGCCATCGACGCCGCCGTCTCGTCGAGCAGCGCGACGATGCGGCGGGCATTGACGATAAGTTCGCCGCCACGCCGCGTCAGGGCGACGCCACGTGAACCGCGCTCGAACAGGCTGTCGCCGACCAGCTCTTCGAGCTTCTTCATCTGCATCGATACGGCCGACTGCGTGCGGCCGGCCTGCTCGGCGGCCCTCGTGAAATTGCCGGCCTCGGCGATGGCGACAAAGGTCCGCAGGAGATCGCTGTCGAGGGTTGGCCGCATCGCATCCGTCATAAGCAAAGTTGATTGTTGGCATCATTCCAATTCGTTTGCAACATGTCAAACACCGGGCGATAGTTGCCTCACCCATTGGATATGCGGCCGCGAAATCGGCAGCGGACCAATCAAAGAGTCCTCACTCGTGCCCGCTGCCCGAAAACGGTGGCGGGTTCTTTTTGATCTGGAGAGGGTCGCCGGATCGGATGCGCGGGAGCCTGAACGCGGATGCAGAATAGGATGGTGCGCGGCATCCTGAGCCTGTGCCTGGGCGTGCTGGTCTTCTCGCTGCAGGACCCGCTCGTCAAAGCCGTGTCGAGCGGCTACCCGGTGACCGAGGTGATGGCGATCCGCTCGATCATCGCCCTGCCGATCCTGATCCTTCTCGTCCATGCCGATGTCGGGCTCCGTGCCATCCTGTCGCGGCGCTTCGGCATGCTGACCATGCGCGCCTTCATCCAGTTCACGTCCTACACCGTCTATTACCTGGCCATCGCCGCCCTGCCGCTGGCCGACGCCGTGGCGCTCTATTTCATGGCGCCGCTCTGCATCATGGCGATGGCCGGCCCCTATCTTGGCGAGCGCGTTTCCTGGCAGACGCTGGCAACCGTGCTGATCGGCATGCTTGGCGTCCTGGTGATGCTGCGCCCCGGCGCCGGACTGTTCGACTGGGCGGCCTTGCTGTCGCTGGGCTCGGCCGTGCTCTACGGATTTTCGCAATTGATGGCCCGCAAGATCGGCGACACCGAATCCTCCACCGTGATGGCCTTCTACCAGAACGGCGCCTATCTGACCGGCGCGGCCGTGGTCGCCGGCACCTTCCACCTCGCCGGCATAACCCACGCCGTCCACCCGAGCCTCGAATTCCTGGTGCGGCCGTGGATCTGGCCGACACTGCCGGATTTCCTCAAGATGGCGGCGTGCGGTTTCGTCGCCTCCGCCGGCATGATCCTGCTCTCGCAGGGCTACCGGCTGGCTCCGGCCAACCGCGTCGCCACCTTCGAATATACCGGCATCCTGTGGTCGCCGCTGTGGGGTTTCCTGTTCTTCGCCGAGGTACCACGCTCGACGACCGTGATCGGCGCGGCGCTCATCATCGGCGCCGGCCTGCTGGCGCTCAACACCGAGCGGCGGACCAGCCCAGCGCCGGCGCTTGTCGCCAGGGATCCGGCCTGATCAGGCGAAGCAGATCAGCGCCCGTTCGACGCGCGAACGGATCTCGGCCAGCGTGAAGGGCTTTTGCACGACATCGAGGATAATGCCGTTCAATTCCTCGGCGCGCTCGCGCTGGTCGGCATAGCCGGTCATCAGCATGATCTTCATCGCCGGGAAAAGCGCCGCGGCCGCAACCGCCATCTCGATGCCGTCCATCTCCGGCATGCGGATGTCGGAGACGACGAGATCGTAACCGCCATGCGCGGCCTTGATCAGCGCCAGACCTTGCGCGCCGTCGGCGGCGATATCGATTGCGTGGCCGGCGCGTTCGAGCGCGCGGGCTGCGAGGGTGCGGACGGACTCATCGTCCTCGACGATCAGAAGCTTTGCCATGGCCGGCATATTTGGCGGGCAAAAGTTGACTTTTCCTGAAAGCGGAACCGGTCGGCAAGTCTTTTTGGAAGCCGCTCAAACGTCGCCCTTGACGACACCCACGAACGGCAGTTCGCGAAACGCATGCGAGACATCCATGCCGTAGCCGACGACGAAATAATCGGGGCAGTCGAAGCCGACATAGTCGGCATTGATCGCGGTCTGGCGGCGCATGCGCTTGTCGAGCAGCACGGCGATGGAACAGCTTTTCGCGCCGCGCGACAGCATCAGGTCGCGGGTGAAGCTCAGCGTCTTGCCCGATTCCAGAATGTCGTCGATCAACAGCACGTCGCGGCCGGCAACCTCGTTGTCGATGTCGCGCAGCACCCTCACCTCGCCGCTGGTGGTGCCGGCGCCATAGCTGGAGATGAAGATGAACTCGACTTCCGGCGACAGGCCGACATCGTGCATGGCCCGGATCAGGTCGGCGGCGAAGATGAACGAGCCCTTCAGCACCGAAATCACCAGCAAATCGTGATAGTCGTGCCCGGCGATCTCCTTGGCGAGTTCGAGATTGCGCCGCGCGATCGCCGATGCCGAAAACAGGACTTCGATGTCCTTGCCGCGTACGATGGGCATAGATGGTCTTCCCCGGTGATCGCCTACTCGGCGAAAGTAACCAAAACGGTTCTTACGCCGTTCTTAGGCACGTCGAGCCGGCTGGCAAAGCCGAATCTTTCGCCGGATGCCAGCAAGCGGCCGGATGTCCCCAACGTATAACGGATTGTGCGCCCGTCTTTGCCCGTCACCCGGATCTCGAGCGGCGGCAGGGTCGCGGGGCCCGTCCCGTCGTTCGCGGCCTCCCCATCGACGAACAGCACCGGGTTCGTGCCTGAGGCGTCGACACGTGACGTGACGCCTGAAATGGTCAGCGCCGACGCTTGCGCGCCGGCGAGGTACGGCGCCTGGCGCACCAGCGCATGGCCGCCTGACACCCAGAAGGCGGCAAGAGCGGCACCGACGCCGGCGATCCAGAAGATCGGCCCTCCGCGTGATGCCGGCGGCCGTTTCGCTGGCGCTTCCGGCTTGCGCAGCATGTCCATGCCCTCGATGGGCGGGGTGACGATCGCACGCGGCGGTGGGGAATCGCTTTCCACCGCAGGAGCAAGGCGCGGCATCACTTCATAGTCGGCATCGATGATATCGGCCGCCGGACCGCGCACGATCCGGTCCGCCACGGCAATTGCCGGTGGATCGGTCATGATTTCGCCGGAAACCGGGCGCGCGGTTCGCTGGTCAGCCATCATGGCCCAGTATTGCACCTGTTCGCTTTTCGTTTCTTTTGCGTAAACACAAATGGTTAACGCTTCCCCACCGGAGCTGTCGTGACAAGCCGAAACAACCCAGGAATTAACCGCCGGTTAACCATGCCGGCCGATGGTCTTTTCGCAGAACAGGCCGGCTCGCCGCCGCCAGGAATTTCAGGTCGCCGAAATTGATTCGCTTCGAAAATGTCGGCCTCCGCTATGGCATGGGTCCGGAAATCCTCCGCGACATCTCCCTGCACATACCGGAGCGCTCCTTCCAGTTCCTGAGCGGGCCTTCGGGTGCCGGCAAGACGACGTTGCTGCGCCTTTTGTTCATGTCGCTGAGGCCGACGCGTGGACTGATCACCATCTTCGGCAAGGACCGCTCGCGCATCTCACGCACCGAACTGCCGCATCTGCGCCGCCGCATCGGCGTGGTGTTCCAGGATTTTCGCCTGCTCGACCACATGACCACCTATGAGAATGTTGCTTTGCCATTGCGCGTGCGCGGGCGCGAGGAAGCGAGCTACCGCACCGATGTCACCGAACTGTTGAAATGGGTGGGGCTCGGCGAACGCATGCATGTGCTGCCGCCGGTTCTGTCAGGCGGCGAGAAGCAGCGCGCCGCGATCGCGCGCGCCCTGATCGAGCAGCCGGAGATCCTGCTGGCCGACGAGCCGACCGGCAATGTCGATCCGCCGCTGGCGCGGCGGCTGCTGCGGCTGTTCATCGAACTCAATCGTCTCGGCACCGCCGTGGTGATCGCGACCCACGATCTTGGCCTTATGGAACAGGTCGACGCGCGCCGCATGATCCTGGCCGGCGGAAGGCTTGATATCTATGACTGAGCTATCGGCTGACCATTTCGAGGAGCAGGATGCCGAGGCGGTCGAGGCAAGACCGCGCACCCAGCGCAAGATGGCGCCGATCGTGCCCGCGCAGAACATTGCCGGCCGCGCCCTGGTGCTGGTCATCGCTATCATGACCTTCCTGTCCTGCCTGACCTTCGGCGCGGTGACGCTGGTGCGCGACACGGCCTCGGTTTGGGAAAACCAGATCTCGCGCGAGGCGACCATCCAGATCAAGCCGGCTGACGGCCTCGACATGGAGGCAGCGCTTAGCCAGGCCTCACAGATCGCCGGCGAATTCCCCGGCGTGAAGTCGACCCGGATCATCGACCGCGAAGCGACCGCCAGGCTCCTGGAGCCCTGGCTGGGATCGGGCCTCAACATCGACGAACTGCCGGTGCCGCGGCTGATCATCGTAACCATCGACGAGAACAGTCCGCCGGACTTCGCCGCCATGCGCGCCGCGATCACGCCGAAGCTGCCGAGTGCATCGCTTGACGACCACCGCACCTGGGTCGACCGGCTGGTGGCCATGGCCCGCACCACGGTGACCATTGGCGTCGCCGTTCTGGCCCTGATGCTGTCGGCAACGGTGCTGACCGTGGTGTTCGCGACCCGTGGCGCCATGGACGGCAACGGCCACATCATCGAGGTGCTGCATTTCGTCGGCGCCGAAGCGCGCTTCATCGCACGCGAATTCCGCCGGCATTTCCTGGTCACCGGCATGAAGGGCGCGGCCGCCGGCGGAGCGGCGGCGGTGCTCGTCTTCATCGTGTTTTCCTGGTGGTCGTCGCGCAATATGGCAACGCCGCAGGCCGATCAGGCGACCGCGTTGTTCGGCAACTTCGCCATCGGCTCCGCGGGCTACCTGGGTGTCGTCCTGATGGTGCTGGTGATTGGCGCGCTGACGGCGGCAACTTCGCACGCCACCGTCGTCGCCTATCTCAGCGACATCGACGTTCGCCAACCCGACGCATGAAAGGAACTCGTCTTGGCGTGGATCGAAAGAGCGCGATCACGGATGGAGAATTCGCGTAACGCAAAGTGCGTCTTTTACCTATCAAAGGCCGCATTTCGGGATTAACCATATGACCATGGACGTGCGGGACTCGACCGGGACGGCTGGACGGCTGCCAGTGGTGGTTGCCCGTTGGCGCGGCCACGGCAGGCTTAGCCATTTAAGGACCGCCCTGCGTCTCTCCGCTGTCTCCCTGTTTGTGCTCGCAACAGTGTTCGCTGGCGGCTTCGGCTGGTTTGCCAGCAAGGTCAGCCACCTGACCACGCCCGCCAACCCGGCCAAGGCCGACGCCATCATTGTGCTGACCGGCGGCCAGTCGCGCCTCGACGCGGCGATGGAGCTGCTGGCATCCGGCAAGGGCGAGCGACTCCTGATCAGTGGCGTGCATCCCTCCGCCAGCCGTCGCCAACTCCAGGCTGCGACCGGCGGCGACAAGAAGCTGTTTTCCTGCTGCGTCGACATCGACCGCGCCGCGCTCGACACGATCGGCAATGCCGAGGAAAGCGCCAAATGGGTGGAAAACCACGCCTATGGTACTGTGATCCTGGTCACCAACAATTATCACATGCCGCGCAGCCTGCTGGAGATGGGCCGGCTGCTGCATGGCGCCAAGCTCGAACCCTACCCGGTGGTCAATTCCAACCTTGATAATGGCAATTGGCTGACCAAGCCGCGGGCGGTGCGCGTTCTGTTCACCGAATACACCAAATACCTGCTGGCGCTGGCTCGCGGCATCATCCCGCTGAAGCCGACGCCTGAAGGCATCGCGCTGGCCGAGACCGCCGCCGGCGGCTGAGCCCGCGTCATTGCTTGGCGCCAGCCCCTGAAACGCCCTTGAGGCGCGCGACCTCCTGCTCAAGGTCCTGGATGCGCCGGTCGCGCTCGCCAAGCGCCGCCGCCACATCAGCCGCCTCGAAGCGCTGCGGTATATGTTGCGGGCAATTGGCATCCCACGCCGAGACGGTGAACAGGATGACCTGTTCGGGACGCGCCTTGTAGTCCGGCGGCATCAGCCGCGCCGTCAACCCGGCGTCGTTTTCGACAACGCGTGCCGTGCCCCAGATCTTGATGCGCTGGCGCATCATGTAATCGATCAGGAACAGGAAGGCCCTCGGATTGTCGGCCAGATTGCCCTGCGTGACGAACTGCTTATTGCCGGAAAAATCCGCGAAGCCGATCGTCTTCTCGTCGAGCACCTTGAGAAAGCCGGCAGGGCCGCCGCGGTGCTGGATGTAGGGCTGGCCATCGCCATTGGCCGTCGACAGGAAGACGCTGGTCTGCACTTCGATGAAGGCGGCGAGGTCCGGTGTGATCGCCGACTGCCAGCCGCCGCGCTCCTCGACGCGGGCGTAGGACTGACGCGAGCCCTTACGCGCCTGGATCGCCTTGACCGTCGGCGTGAAGGCGACATCGCTCGTAAAAGCGTGTGCGTTCATCGAAACCTCCTTGCATGAAACGTTTCTAAAGGCCGAGCTCCGACAACGTCGGATGGTCGTCCGGGCGCCGGCCGAGAGGCCAGCGATATTTGCGCTCGGCCTCGGCGATCGGCAGGTCGTTGATGCTGGCGATGCGCAGCCGCATCAGCCCGTGCTCGTCGAATTCCCAGTTCTCATTGCCGTAGCTGCGGAACCATGAGCCGCTGTCGTCGTGCCATTCATAGGCGAAGCGCACGGCGATGCGGTTGCCGTCGAAGGCCCAGACCTCCTTGATCAGCCGGTAGTCGAGTTCGCGTATCCATTTGCGTGTCAGGAACGCCTGGATCGCATCGCGGCCTTGCAGGAACTCGGCGCGGTTGCGCCAACGGCTGTCCGCCGTATAGGCGAGCGCCACCCGCGCAGGATCGCGCGAATTCCAGGCATCCTCGGCCATGCGCGCTTTCTGTGCTGACGTCTCGGCGGTGAAGGGCGGAAGCGGCGGGCGGCTCTCAGACATGGGGTTTCCTCTGCGGCTTGAAGGATTGGGGCCGGCGGGCACCGCCGCCCCTTTTCCGGATTCAGGCAGCATCGCGGGCGGAAACAACCGGAAAATCGATCTCCGTCTGGGCAACCTCGTTGATATAGTTGGTCCAGACGTTCAGGGCGACATGCTGGACGATCTCGATGATCTCCCCGTCGTCATAGCCCGCGAGCCTGACAGCGGCGAGATCCTCCTGGCCGACATGCCCGCGGCTTTGCGCTACCCCGGCGGCAAAACGCACCGCCGCGGCTGCCTTGGGATCCGTGGAGCCGCCATGGCGGTTGGCGATCATCTCGGCATCGTCGAGCCTTGCAAGGTTTTTGCCGAGATAGGTGTGGGCGGAAAGACAGTAGTTGCAGCCATTGATCTCGGCGATCGCCAGCGCGATGCGCTCGCGCGTCGGCGCCGGCAGCCGGCCCTTGGCCAACGCTCCCATCATGCCGAGATAGCCTTCCAGCGCGGCCGGACTGTTGGCGACCATCCGAAACAGGTTCGGGACGACACCAAGCTGTTTTTCCACCGCCCGCAGCATGGGCTGCGCGGCGGCGGGAGCGTTTGCGATGGACGAAGGCGTGGCAATGCGGGGCATGGAGATTTCCTTGTTGAGGTACCCCGCCTATATGCAGCCTTCCATGTTGCGGATGTAGATGCCATGTTTGCAATCAACCCTTCCATTTTCTGGAAGAAATGATGGATCGTCTCGAAGCCATGTCCCTTTTTGTCGCGGCAGCGGAAGGCGGCAGCCTTTCCGCCGCCGCGCGCCGTTCGGACGTTCCGCTGGCAACGGTCAGCCGCAAGGTCTCCGATCTGGAGCGCCACCTGAAGACACGCCTGTTGAACCGCTCGACGCGGCGGCTGACACTGACCGATGCGGGCCATGCCTATCTCGCTGCCTGCCGCCGCATTCTCGACGAGGTCGGCGACGCCGAACGCACCGCCGGCGGCGAATACAGCGCCCCGACAGGGGAACTGATCATCACCGCGCCGATCGTCTTCGGCCGCCTTCACGTGTTGCCGGTTGTCACCGAGTTCCTCGCCGCCTTTCCCCTGGTGGATATCCGCCTCACGCTCGGCGACAGGATAAGCCAGTTGGCCGAAGACCATATCGACCTCGCCGTCCGCATCGGCAGGCTGCCGGATTCGCGGATGGTCGCCATCAGGGTCGGCTCGATCGGTCATATTGTCTGCGCAAGCCCGGCCTATCTGGCCGGACACGGCATTCCTGGGGCGCCGGGAGAGCTCGATACGCACAGCTGCATCACCTTCGAAGGCCTTGGCTCGCTTGCCACCTGGACCTTCACCGTGGACAAGGCTGATTTTGTCGTGCCGGTCCGCTCAAGGCTTCGGGTCAACACCGCCGAGGCGGCGATCGATGCGGCGATCTCCGGGGTCGGGTTGACCCGGGTGCTTTCCTACCAGATCGTCGCCGCCGCACGATCAGGAACACTGCGCCCCGTGCTCAGGGATTTCGAACCCGAGCCTTGGCCGGTAAACCTGGTGCATGCGGGCCAGGGCCGGCTGCCGGTAAAATTGCGCGCCTTCCTCGACTTCGCCGCCCCACGCCTGAGGGAACGGCTGGCGCAGGCGACCTGGTAGCACGGGCAGTATCGCACCGTTTCCTTTTTCCCCGCGCTTGGTGTAACCAACGCACACTTCCTCACCGGACCTCCCCCATGCTTTATGTCAGATCGCTGGCGTTCAATTTCGTCTTCTACGTCAATCTGATCATCCAGATGATCCTCTGGACCCCGTACTATTTCCTGTCGCCCCGCCACCGCGCCTGGTTCGTGCCGAAATTCTGGTCGCGCACCTCGATGTGGCTCTATGACAAGATCGCCGGAACGACAAACGACATCACCGGGCAGGAAAACCTGCCCGAGGGCTCCTTCATCCTGGCGCCCAAGCACCAATCGTTCTGGGACGCTATCGCCTTCTTTCCTTACCTCCAGGACCCGCTTTACATCCTGAAGCGCGAGCTGACCTGGATCCCGTTCTTCGGCTGGTATATCTTGAAGATGCGCATGATCCCGGTTGATCGCGGCAGCCGCTCCAAGGCGCTGAAGGCCGTGGTCGCAGCGACCAAGGAAGAGATGGCGCGCAACCCGCGCCAGTTGATCATCTATCCCGAGGGCACGCGCCGGGCGCCGGGCGACGAGCCGGCCTACAAATACGGCATCGTTGAAATCTACACCCAGCTTGGCGTTCCGGTGGTGCCGGTCGCCCATGTCGCCGGCCTCTATTGGCCGCGCCGCAAGTTCCTGCGCTATCCCGGGACCGTCAAGGCGCGCTTCCTGCCGCCCATACCGCCTGGTCTGGGCAAGGATGAGTTCATGGCGCGGCTGATCGGCGAGACCGAGGCTGCCTGCGACCAGCTTCTCGTCGAGGCATCGCGCGCCCCCAATCCGCCGGCCCTGCCGCCAACGGCGATCAAGCGGCTTCGGGAGCTGGGCACGAAGGCCTGAAGGCTCTCTGGCCAGGCCATCAACCGTGCACCGCCAGCGCCGTGGTCAGCAGCAGCGTCGCGGCAAAACCCAGATTGATGATCCGCGAGGCGACAGGTCGGCGCAGGAAGCGCGAGAACGCCGCACCGGCAAGAAGCCACACGGCGTGGATGACAACGATCATCACCGCGAGAACAGTCAGTTTCGTCCACAGCCGGAGTTCGGCATCGCCCGCGCTCGACGAAGCACCCGCGAACACGGCGGCGATCGCCACATACGCTTTCGGGTTGGCCACCGCGAGGAGAAAACCGGCCAGCCATGTCGGGCGCGACGCGTCGGCGGCGCGTACAGCCAATGGCGGGGCGGTGGCGATCTTGAAGGCGAGATAGAGGATGTAGGCCGCAGACGCACCAACCAGCAACGGCGCCAGCTTCGGCATCGACCCAAGCACCGCCATGACACCGGTCGCCACGACCAGCAGCACGGCGATCGTGCCCAGGACGATGCCGCCGGTGTAGCGCAGCGAATCGCGCAGGCCGAAGGCGGCGCCAACGGCGGTGACGCTTATCGTCGCCGGCCCCGGGCTACCCATGACCACGGTGGCGGCCAGCAACAGCGCAAGCAATTGGCGCCAAAGCTCCGGCTGCCAAACAAGCGATCCGGCCATCTGATCCTCCGCCCTGCGCCCCGTGCGAAGGACGGTATGGCAAGGCATGAGGATCGTCTTGGACGTTCGTGCGCCCCCGCGCTGCCGGCCGCCTCAGGCGCTGGCTTTGTCGAGTTCGGCCATGTCGTCCGCGCTCAACTTCAACGACACCGCCTTGATCAGGCTGTCCATCTGGCTCGGCTTGGTGGCGCTGGCGATCGGCGCGGTGACGCCTGGCCGTGCGATAACCCAGGCAAGCGCCACTTCCGCCTGCTTGGCCGAATGCCTGGCGGATACGGCGTCGAGCGCCGCCAGAATGCGCATGCCGCGTGGATTGAGATAGCTGCCGACATCCTCCCCGCGCTCGCTCTGGCCGAGATCGGCTTCCGTGCGGTACTTGCCGCTGAGAAAACCCTTGGCCAGACTGAAATAGGTGATGACGCCGATATCCTCGGCCACGCAGAGGTCGCGTAGCGGGCCATCGAAGGAGGAACGATCGTAGAGATTGTATTCCGGCTGCAGCACCTCATAGCGTGGCAAGCCGCGCAGGCTTGCCACGTCAAGTGCCGCGCGCAACTGGCCGGCATCGAGGTTAGAACAGCCGGCATAGCGTATCTTGCCCTTGGCGAGCAGTCTCTCATAGGCGCCGAGAGTTTCCTCATAAGGCGTGGTCGGATCCGGCCAGTGCGACAGATAGAGGTCGATGAATTCTGTCCGCAGCCGCTTCAGCGATGCGTCGACGGCCTTTTCGATATAGGCGGCCGACAGGTCCTTGTGGCCCTGCCCCATGTCCGAGCCGACCTTGGTGACCACCACGACCTTGTCGCGATTGCCACGATCCTTCATCCATTTGCCGATGATGGTTTCCGATTCGCCGCCCTTGTTGCCGGGAACCCAACGCGAATACGCGTCCGCCGTATCGATGGCATTGAGGCCCGCGCCGACGAAGCGGTCGAGGAGGTCGAAGGAGGTTTTCTCGTCAGCGGTCCAGCCGAAGACATTGCCGCCCAGAACCAGCGGCGCGATGGAAAGGTCGGTACGACCGAGACGGCGTTTCTGCAAGACGGATCTCCGTGATGATTGGGAGCGGGCGATGCCGCCCGCTGGCTGGGTTCGGAGCCTAACCTAGGTCCTGCCGCATCGAGGTCAAAGGCCTGGCCGCCTTTTTCCGCAGAGCCAGCGCTTCACGAAGTCGCTATCCGGCGCGCCACATCCTCCAGCCAGTGGTCGCGGATATCGAGCGCTTCCAGATGCTTGAGCGTGCTCAGCACATAGTCCTCATTGTTGCCGGATCGGCCGACCGCGCCGCGCACCAGGGCCGCCGCATCCGCCGCATCCAGCGCCCCGGCATATTGCTCATGCCTGCGGTCGACGATGTAGGCCACGGCTTGGACCGCATCGCCGCCGTCGAGGCGCACCTTGAGCGTGCGTTCGAGATAGACGCTGGTGACGAGCTCGCGCTCGCGTAGATACGCAATGACCTCGTCGCGCAATTTGCCAGGCACGCGGAAAGCAAGGCCGACGCAGGAACCGCCATGGTCGAGGCCAAGCACCAGTCCGGGCCGCTGACGCGTGCCGCGGTGCACGAAGGAATAGACGCAAAGCGAGCGGCGATAGCCATGCAGGTGGGCGCGTCGTGTCTCGACATGCGCGAAACCCGGCCGCCAGATCAGCGAACCGTAGCCGAACACCCAAAAATCGCCCATATCAACGCGCCTGATTGCAAAAAGAATGGCAACACCGCACCGGAAACCGGTGTTTTTTCCGCCCGTGTCCGTCTACCTATTCGTCTCTGTCCACTGGTGTTGCCGGAATCGAGAATCCGTCCACACCATCCATGCGTTAACGAGAGCCAAAGCATGACGTCAAGTGACGAACGCCAACCGGGTAGCCGTCGCCGCTTGTGGTGGCTTGCCGCGTTCATCCTGGTGCTGTTCGCCATCTACAGCGCCGGCTGGTTCTATATGGCCGACAGGGTGAGGTCCGAGGCCGACAAGGCGGTTGCCACGCTCAACAAAAGCGGCATCGCGGCCGGCTGCGCCAATCTCCAGGTCGGTGGCTATCCCCTGAGCTTTGCCGTCTCTTGCGACAACCTCGCTTACGAGGACGATGCCAAGAACATCGCCGCCTCGGCCGGTAGTTTCAATGCCACCGCCCAGATCGTCCAACCCTTGTCGCCGGTTGCCAGTCTGCGCGGTCCGCTCCGGACCTCCGTCCCGGGCATGATGCCGCTCTGGATCGACTGGGACAATCTGCAGGCCAACGTCAAACTGTGGTACCCGCTGCCGCGGCGCATATCGCTGCAGGCCGAGGGCCTATCAGGCCAAACCGACCCGGCCGACGACACCGATCCGGTCGAACTGTTCAGTGCTGGCAAGGCATCGGGCCAGTTGCAGCCGAATGGCGGGGATCTCGACTATGTCGGCAGCTTTGGCGATCTCGAGATCGATCCCGACGCGATCGGCGGGCGCGTGCTGCCGGCGCTCGATGCCAGCGGCGACGTGACACTGAAGAACGGCGTCGCGGCGATCGGCACGCAGGTGAAAAGCCTGCGCGGCCAGAGGATCGAAATCCGCACCCTCGATCTGTCGTCGGGAATGGCGCGTGTCACCGTTTCCGGGCCGCTTTCGGTCGATGCCGAGGGCCTGGTCGACGCCGATCTGATGATCAGGATCAAGGATCCCAAGGCCGTGGCATCCATTCTTGCCGGCGCCATACCCGAGCAGAAGAATGCGATCGAGCAGGGTTTTGGCGCCCTGGCGCTGCTTGGCAGCGAACCGTCGATGCCGCTGAAAGTGGTCAAGGGCAAGGCCTCGCTCGGCTTCATCCCGCTGGGCAAGATCAAGCCGGTGCAATAGTCCCGCCATGGCAAGACCCGTGAAGCTCCTGAGTGTCGGGGCGCTGACGCTGGATACGATCCTGCGTGTCGATACATTGCCCCATCATCAGGGAAAGTTCATCGCCTCCGACGGCATCCAGATCGCCTCGGGCATGGCCACGAGCGCGGCCTGCGCCGCGCATCGCCTCGGCGCCGAGGTATCGCTATGGGCGAGCGCCGGCGACGATCCGGTCGACGATCAGCTGATTGCGAGAATAGAGGCCGAGGGCGTCGATTGCAGCCATGTGCGCCGCGTCAGCGGCGCGCGCTCGGCACTGGCCTCGATCCTGGTCGATGCGCATGGCGAGCGGATCATCGTGCCTTTCTACGACACACGCGCTCAGGCTGATCCCGAGGCCTTGCCGTTCACCGACGTCACGACATTCGATGCCGTCCTGGCCGACGTGCGCTGGCCGGGTGCCGCTGCCCTGGCCCTGAAGGCGGCGCGCGCCGCTGGCCGGCCGGCTATCCTCGATGCCGATACCGCGCCGCTTGCGGTGCTGGAACAATTATTGCCGCTGGCCTCGCACATCGTCGCCTCCGAACCGGCAGTCCGCATCATATGTGGCCACGCGCTGGATCTGGAGACCGCCTGCACCGACCTTGCCGCCCGCACCGATGCCTTCGTCGCGGTCACCGGCGGTGCGGCGGGAACCTGGTGGCTCGATCGAAGCGCTGGATCAGCCCGCCATGTCGAGGCACCGAGGATCAAGGCGGTCGACACGCTGGCCGCCGGCGATGTCTTTCATGGCGCCTTTGCGGTCGGGCTGGCGGAAGCCATGCCGGTCGAACAGGCCTTGCGTCTCGCAAGTGCGGCCGCCGCGCTCAAATGTCTGCGCTTCGGCGGCAGGCTGGGCGCGCCGGATCGGGCGGAGACGCTCGCCATGATGGCAGCGACCTGGCCTGAAACAGCTTAGCTCTTTGCCGGGTGCTCCACCGCCTGGCGGCCGAAATCGGGCGCGTCGATATCCTGGCCGGCTTCGATGATCGAGCGGCGCACGGCGCGGGTACGGGTGAACAGGTCGAACAGCTTGTCGCCGTCCCCCCAGCGGATCGCACGCTGCAGGAAGGCCAAATCCTCCGAGAACCGCGCCAGCATTTCCAGGATGGCATCCTTGTTGTGCAGGCACACGTCCCGCCACATGGTCGGATCGGAGGCGGCCAGACGCGTGAAATCGCGAAAACCGGAGGCGGAATATTTGATCACTTCAGTCTTGGTCACCGATTCCAGATCGTCGGCGGTGCCGACGATGTTGTAGGCGATGATGTGCGGCAGATGCGAGACGATGGCGAGCGTCATGTCGTGATGCTGCGGGTCCATCGTGTCGATGTTGGCGCCGCAGCGGCGCCAGAATTCCGAGAGCCGTTCCAGCGCTTCCGGATCGGTGCCCGATACCGGCGTGAAGATGCACCAGCGATTGTCGAACAGGTCGGCAAACCCGGCATCCGGGCCTGATTTTTCGGTACCCGCCAGCGGGTGGCCGGGAATGAAATGGACGCTATCAGGCACATGCGGTTGCATCTGCGCGATGACCGACGCCTTGGTCGAGCCGACATCGGTGAGGATCGCCCCCTTTTTCAGCGCCGGCGCGATTTCCTGTGCCACCGCGCCGGACGAACCGACCGGCACCGAGACGATGATCAGATCGGCGTCGCGGACCGCTTCCCTGGCAGCCGTGGTGTAGGAATCGCCGAGGCCCAGTTCCTCGGCCCGCTTGAGCGTTGCCGCGCTGCGGGTCGAGATGGCGACGTGGCGAGCCAGACCCTCACGGCGAATGACGCGGGCGAGCGACGAACCGATCAGGCCAATGCCGACCAGCGCGATTTTTTCAAACATCGGAGATGTCATGGTTTCTAGCTCTTCAGGAATGTCGTGAGCGCGGCGACAACGCCGCGATTGGCCTCTTCAGTGCCGACGGTCATGCGCAGCGCGTTGGGAAAGCCGTAGCCTGAAACGCGCCGCAATATATAGCCGCGCGCGCTCAGATACTCATCAGCAGCCGCCGCCGAATGCTTCTGGTCGTCGGGAAAATGAATGAGCAGGAAATTGCCGACGCTCGGCGTCACCCGCAGTCCGAGCCCGGTCATCTCCTCGCTCAGCCAGGCGAGCCAGGTCTCGTTATGCGCCACACTGCGCTCGACATGGGCACGGTCGCGGATCGCGGCGATGCCGGCTTCGATCGCCGTCGCATTGACGTTGAAGGGGCCGCGCACGCGGTTGATGGCGTCGACAATGTGCATTGGACCATACATCCAGCCGATGCGCGCGCCGCCGAGGCCGATCTTGGAGAAGGTGCGCGTCATCACCACGTTCTCAGCGCTGCCGACAAGTTCTATGCCGGCTTCATAGTCGTTGCGGCGGACATATTCGGCATAGGCCGCGTCGAGCACCAGAAGCACGTTTTTCGGCAGTCCGGCATGCAGCCGGCGCACCTCCTGGAACGGCACATAGGTGCCGGTCGGGTTGTTGGGATTGGCCAGGAACACGATTTTCGTGCGCGGTGTGACAGCCGCCAGCATCGCATCGATGTCGGCGCGCTCGTCGGTCTCCTTGACCACCACCGGGGTGGCGCCCGCCGACTGGATGTAGATCTTGTAGACCATGAAGGCGTGTTCGGTGAACATGGCCTCGTCGCCGGGCGCGAGATAGGTCTGCGCCAACAGGCCGAGGATCTCGTCGGAACCGTTCGAGCAGATGATGTTCTGCGCGTTGAGGCCATGCACCTCGGCGATCGCCTCGCGCAACCGCCTGGCGGTGCCGTCGGGATAGACGTCGAGTTTGCCGGCGATCTCACGCGCGGCCTCGATCGCCTTCGGCGAGGGCCCAAGCGGATTCTCGTTCGACGACAGCTTGTAGACCTTGGCGACACCGGCCGGCGCCGTGCTCTTGCCGGGCACGTAGGCGTCTATGTCCATGATGCCCGCGCGCGGGGTCGGACGTGCCTGATCAGGTGTCTGGTTCATTTTTGCAAAATCCGTCGAAAACACCTCCATCCGGAAGCCGCTGCGGAAATACAGGCCATGGCAGGCAATGTCGAGGGGCGGCAGTGGTGCCGGCCGCCGGCATTGACGGCGAGGCGGGTGAGTTCTAGAAGGACAGGGACAGTTCCGTGGTGATTTGGCCGGTCGGCTTGCAGCCACGTTAAACAATTCGCTAAAGGGCCGTTTGCGTGACGTAACCGGCTTTGCGAAGGCAATGCCGGTTTTTTATTGTCCGCGACCGGCCGGACGAACGCATCGGCGGCGCGGAGATCGGCAGCGATTTCCGCAAAAAGCACGGTGCAGCAAGAGAGACGTGATGGCTGTTCTGCGTGCAGGAAAGACCAACAACGAGGCCGATCAACCGTCGAGCCCGGTGTTGCGTTTCGGGCCCGACAAGCCGCTCAAGCTCGACGCCGGCACGCTGCTGTCGCCATTCCAGATCGCCTACCAGACCTATGGCACGCTGAACGACGCTCGTTCCAATGCCATCCTCGTCTGCCATGCGCTGACCGGCGACCAGCATGTCGCCAGCACCAATCCGGTGACCGGCAAGCCAGGCTGGTGGGAAGTGCTGATAGGCCCCGGCAAGATCATCGACACCAGCCGCTTCTTCGTCATCTGCTCCAACGTCATCGGCGGCTGTCTTGGTTCCACCGGGCCGGCCTCGACCAACCCCGTCACGGGAAAGCCCTATGGGCTCGACCTTCCGGTCATCACCATCCGTGACATGGTGCGCGCGCAGCAGATGCTGGTCGACCATTTCGGCATCGAGAAGCTGTTCTGCGTGCTGGGCGGTTCGATGGGCGGCATGCAGGTGCTGCAATGGGCGTCGAGCTATCCCGAACGGGTTTTTTCGGCACTGCCGATCGCCACCGGCGCGCGCCATTCGTCACAGAACATCGCTTTCCACGAGGTCGGGCGGCAGGCCGTGATGGCCGATCCGGACTGGCATGGCGGCAAATATTTCGAGCACGGCAAGCGCCCGGAAAAGGGGCTGGCGGTGGCGCGCATGGCCGCCCACATAACCTATCTGTCGGAAGCCGCCCTGCACCGCAAATTCGGCCGTAACCTGCAGGATCGCGAAGCGCTGACCTTCGGCTTCGATGCCGATTTCCAGATCGAGAGCTATCTGCGCCACCAGGGCATGACCTTCGTCGACCGTTTCGACGCCAACTCCTACCTCTACATGACACGGTCGATGGATTATTTCGACCTCGCCGCCGACCATGGCGGCCGGCTGGCGGACGCCTTTGCCGGCACCAAAACCCGCTTCTGCCTGGTGTCCTTCACGTCGGATTGGCTGTTTCCGACCGAAGAGAGCCGCTCCATCGTCCATGCGCTCAACGCCGCCGGCGCCTCGGTATCCTTCGTCGAGATCGAGACCGATCGCGGCCACGACGCCTTCCTGCTCGACGAACCGGAACTGTTTGCCGCCATCAACGGCTTCATCGGCTCGGCCGCGCGCGCCAGGGGGCTGGGCGTATGACCCCGAAAAGTTGCAGACTTTTCGGACCAAGGTCATGCGCCGAACAGAAAGGCGAAGCCATGACCCCGAGGAGTTGCGGACTTTCCGGACCATGGTCATGCGCCACTCAGGAGGCGAAACCATGAGCGTCAACGGCAGCCAGCGTGTCGACCTCGAGGTCGTCGCCAACCTCATCCCGCCGCAATCGCGCGTGCTCGACGTCGGCTCCGGCGACGGCTCGCTGCTCGAATTGCTGCAGGAAAGCAAGCAGGTCGACGGCCGCGGGCTCGAGTTGTCGCAGCGCGGCGTCAACGAATGCGTGGCGCGCGGCCTCTCGGTCATCCAGGGCGATGCTGACAAGGATCTCGAATTCTATCCCGACAAGGGTTTTGACTTCGTCGTCCTGTCGCAGACCCTGCAGGCCACCCGCAATCCAAAACTGGTGCTCGACGAACTGCTCAGGATCGGCAATCGGGCGATCGTCTCCTTCCCCAATTTCGGCCATTGGCGGGTGCGCCTGTCGCTGTTCGTCAAGGGCCGAATGCCGGTGACCAAGGATCTGCCCTATTCCTGGTACGACACGCCCAACATCCACTTCTGCACCATCCGCGACTTCGTCAATCTGTGCGAAGAGCTTGGCGCGACGGTGGAAAAGGCGACAGCGCTCGACGCCAACGGCCAGAAGATCGGCCTGTCGATGCCATGGTGGTTCTGGAATTTCTTTGGCCAACAGGCTGTGTTCCTGCTGAAGCGGTAGTGGTTGCCATGCATCTCTTTCGCAGACGGCCTCTTCCGGTTGAAATACCACCTGACATCCTGTCTGGCATAAAAGCTGGAATTCTGGTCTGCACGTCACCGCGCAGCGGCAGCAATCATCTCGCTGGATTGATGGCAGCCGCCGGGCTTGGCAACCCTTTGGAGTGGTTCGGCGGCCGCCGTCTTCTTGAATTGCCGAACTATCCTCGCGATCCCCGCGCTCAAGTCTTGCGGGCATTGAGGGATGGGCGATCCCCTTCCGGAATTTACGCAGTCAAACTGTTTGCCAGCCAATTTTCCCAAGTGGCTAAAACCATCGACCTACCAGCCACCCTCCCAGAATTGCGCTATGTCCGTTTGACGCGCCGCGATCTCCTTGGCCAGGCAATCTCCTGGGCTCGCGCCCGTCAGACCGGCCGATTCCGTTCTACCGAGACCGCCAACAACGCGCCACGTTACGACGGCGCGGCGATCGCACAGTCGCTTGATAAACTTGTGCTGGAAAATCTGGTTTGGGACCTCTGGTTTGCAAAAAACGGTGTGCCTTTCCTGTCGTTGACATATGAGGATCTTTTGCAAGACCCACAGACCAGTCTTAAGCAAATCGCTGGTCTCGTTGACGCCGAGCTTGGCCGTGACGTCGGATTTGGCTTTGCGTCCGGCCTCGCAATTCAACGAGACACCGTCAATGTAGAATGGCGGCAGCGTTTCTTGGCGCAATATTCAGACACTTCAAGATTCCCGGTTGACCGCACTCGCGGTTCCCTTTGGTCCCGATTTGGTGGCGGTGGCTGATCGTCAGTATTGTTGGGAAACATCCCCGCGTGATCTTGAAAGGGTTGCCTTTAGGCCGACTTGCAGGGACTATCGCCAGTGCGACGCAGCGATATGATCCATGCGGAAATGGTTGAACCATACACAACATATTCCCTCGTGGTGGAGATGGAGAACGCCAAGTCCATCGATTGGGACGAAGTCGGCGTTGGCCTGAAGGCCTTGGCACGTGAAATCACCACGGTTTCTTCAGCCGGCTTGCACAGACCCAAGGTTGTTATCTCTCACGGCGGCACGGACGCCGAAGCTGGATCGCTTCGTATCGACGTCAGGGCGGTAGCGCCACAGCTGGAACAAGTTGCCGATCTGATCTTTACAGCTTCCCCCGGGGGCCGATACTACGATCTAAAAAACAACGGCATATTGGCAACGGACGGGGATATCGTCATTTTCACCGATTCCGATGTAGTGGCCGAACCAGGCTGGCTATCAGGTTTGCTTGAGCCCTTTAGCGATCCAGAAGTTATGTGTGTGAATGGATATACTTATCTTTCATACGATGATTTCTTTTCGAGAACGTTTGCACTGATCTGGTTTTTCCCAATGGCTCACGGAGACAAGCGGTTTGCCTCGAAGCGAGCGATGAACGCCAACAATGTAGGGTTTCGGCGCGACTGGATCGTCGATCATCCTTTTCCAAGACACAATGGCTTCAAGGTCTCGTGCACATTGTTGATGCGCGAATTGCAACGCGAAGGCCGCATAATTCGTAATGTCAACGCACGCGTCTACCATTACTCACCGCGGGGCTGGCGATTTTTTTTCTGGCGCGCCCTGGTCACGGGCAGAGACGCCGACCGAAAGTTCGTGGAGCTCAAATCGCCTGGCCGCACGCAACGGATCGTCAAGTCCTTCAGCCGTTGGTTCACCATGTCATGGCGCACCATAAGACGGATTATCGGCCATGCCGGGGGCACCGGGATGCCGCTTTGGCAAATTCCGTTTTCCCTTCTTGTCGGCCTTGCATTCTACAGTTTGGCGTTTTGGGGCCAGTTCAGTCTCGCTACAGGCCTGGTCAGCGACGACATCGAGATCGTGCCCGACTATGTCGGGCACAGCTAGCTGATCTTAGCGGTGGATTCGATCGCCCTTGCGAAAATTGATCGTCAACGCCACTTCGCAAGCATGGAAGACAGCGATGGTGTTGCGGTTGAAGCTCCAGGAGCCGGAATTCATCACGCCTTGTCGGTCGAACGACAGCAGAATAGGATGACATAACAGGTTGTTCTTTGTAGCGTCGCGCTGAATCCTATGAGGGCCATCCAGGGGGAAGTCCGATCCGTTCAACCATCCTGAAGATCAAAGGACCTGGCGCGAAGTGTGTTTTTGCGCTGAAGACGGCTGACGCGATATGAGCGGGAAGACGGAGCAGGCGCCCCTCATCACGGTCATCACACCGACCCACAACCGGCGCGAAACGGTGCTCCGCGCCGTCGAAAGCGTGCTTTCCCAGAGCATGCCGCGGTTCGAGCATATCGTCGTCGACGATGGCTCGACCGACGGAACCGAGGCGGCGCTCGCCCGCGTCAGCGATCCGCGGCTGATCTATGTCGGCGCGAAATGGCGCGGCGCCAACGCCGCCAGGAACGCCGGCATCGAACGTGCGCGGACCCCTGTGGTGACATTTCTCGATTCCGACGACGTCTACCTGCCGCACCGGCTTGAGCGCACGCTGGCCCGGTTCGATGACGATCCGTCGCTCGAAGTATTGCTGAGCTCATACGTCTCGCTGAAGAGCGGCCGCGCCACCAACTGCATCAATCCCGAGGCATTCGTGAGTTCCATGGTACTGGAGCGCACGCTTGTGGCGCAGACGATCTTCATCGCCGGCTCGGCGATATCGGCCCGCCGCGAGGCCCTGCTGGCGGTTGGCGGCTATGACAGCGACATCACCCGGATGCAGGACCGGGAGTTGCTGCTGCGCCTCGCGCAGCGGTTCGGCGCGCAATTGTCGGGAGATATCGACTGGACGAAATACAATTCGGAGAATTCGATTTCGGGCCGCAGGACAGGCTATGTCGAAGCCTATGCCAATCTGATGGGCAAGCACCCGCATATCGCCCGCTCCTACCCGCACATTCCGCCCTACATGATCTCACGGCAGATCATCGCCGATATTCTCAGGGGCCGGATACCGGAGGCGTTCGAGGGCTATATGGCCAATCGGTCGTCGAAGGCCCTCGGCTACTCCTTGCCGGAACTGGTCAACGGTTATGTCCAGGGCCGGCGCTGGCGCCGCGATCTCCTCAACACATTCCGCAACGAGTTTGGCGCCCGGCCTGCCTGACCCACGGCCAGGCCTATCGGTCCAGTTCCGGGAAATAGGGATCCGACAGGAACCGCCTGTCCCGTTCCCCCAGAAGGCAGTCGATCGGGGCGTCCATCTCGACAGGCGTGATTTTGGGCTTGTCCTGAATGCCGCTGACTTCCAGAATCAGCTTGCGCCGGATCGCCGTCGAGAATTCGGCGGCCGCATGGATCGGCAGCACGAAGGAACCAGGTCCGCCGGTCACGCACTGCGCATAATACTGATCGAGATGGCTGAAGGTCGGCGATGGCTTGATCAGGATCGGCAGGCCGTTGACGACTATGCCCTTGGCAATGGCCGCATCACGCGTCACGGTGACCGGCGGCCCGATATTGTTGGGGCCGTCGCCAGATATGTCGATGACGCTGCGTTCGCCCGCGAAATTGGTGCCGTCGAAAAGCTCGGTGCCGAAAGCAACCGCGCTTGAAATCGAGGTGCCGCGGAAACTCCGGAAGGGGCGGGCCGCAAGCTTGTCGGCAAAGCTGTTAGCGCTCTCGGCGCCGTCGATGATCTGCCAGCCGATGACCGCGTCGTCGCGCACCGTGCCGGCCCACTCGAAATAGGCGAGCGCAATGCGGCCCGTATGGCCGGAACGGACCGCCTCGATGAAATCGGCATGCCGCAGCGCCTCTACGTAGCCGGCGCGTTGAAGGGCGAACTCGGTTTCGTCCATCGACAGGGAGATATCGACCGCCAGCACCAGCTCGACGTCGACGGTCAGCGTATCCGGCGCCGAAGGAACCGGAGCGGCCTGGGCGCAAGCCAGGCAGGCAAGCAGGCTCATTATCTCAAGCATGGCCAGCACAAGCGATGTTTCGATCGCAACATCGCTCGCGATCACGGCGAAATAAAGCTTGTGGCAGGCGCGCGCCCGGCCGGTCCGAATGCCGGCTGTTCTATGCCTTGCGCCGTGCGGCGACTGGCGGCGGTTCGATGGCACCTGCCCGGACGGGGGCGGGTTTCAGGGCGGGCGCGCCGGTATCCTTCACGATCGTCAGGGACCGCGGGAAGAACTGATTGTTGTGCAGGCCGCGTCCGATATTAATGATCGCGGCGTCCTTCAGATGCTTATCCAGCAGCGACAGCACGCGCCTTAGCGACGGGCCGTCGAATGCATCCATCGCTTCATCGATAACCACCCATTTCGGCTTCCGCAACGCGAGCCTGGCGAAGGCGAGCGCTCGCTGTTCGTCATCGCCCAACTCCCGCTCCCAGCGGGCCGACCGGTCGAGCGAGGATGACAGCCGCCCGAGGCCGACTTCGCCAAGCACCGCCGAGATCTCGGCATCGCTTGCCGGAGCAACACCATAGGGATGGTCAAGAACCTCGCGCAGCGTGCCAGCCGGGAAATACGGGACACGAGGCACGAAGATCGGGGCTTCTCCCGCCGGCATGCCGATCTTTCCGCTCCCCCATGGCCACAGGCCGGCAATGGCGCGGAAGAACAGCGTCTTGCCGGCACCGGGCTCGCCGGTGATCATCACGCGCTCGCCGGCATGGATTTCGACATGCTGGTCGGAGAGCTTCGTACAGCCCTCCGGCGAGGCCACCTGGAGTTTCTCCAACGTCAGGCTGCCATTGGCGTTCTGATCGAAGGAGATACGCTTCTCCTTGTCGTGCAGCACATCGGTTTCATCGAGCGCGATGCGGAAGTCGGCGACGCGCATCAGCGTGGCACGCCAGTCGGCGATGCTGCCGATGTTGTTGATGAACCAGCGCAACGACGAATGCACCTGGTTGAAGGCGCCGACCGCCATCATCAGGCCGCCAAAGCTGATGTCGCCCGAGAAATAGACCGGCGAGGCGACCAGGATAGGCGCCACGACGGTGATCCAGCCATAGGTGTCGGTTACCCAGGACAGGTTGATCTGGGCGGTGTAGATGCGCCGCATGGCACCCAGCACCGTGCCGAGGTCGAGTTCGAGCCGTCTCTTGGCATCATTCTCGCCACGGTACAGCGCGATGGCATCGACATTCTCGTTGACGCGCACCATCGAGGAGCGCAGTTCCGCTTCGCGCGTGTAGCGGTCGCTGTTGAGGCGGATGAGCGGCCGCCCGACCAGCCAGCTCAGCCAGGAGGCGGTGCCGGCATAGAGGAACGCCGCCCAGACCATGTAGCCCGGTATCGCCAGCGACCAGCCGCCAATGTGGAACACGAAACCCGAAGACAGCTCCCACAACACGCCGACGAAAGACACCAGCAGGATGAAGGACTGCAGCAGGCCGACACCAAGATCGGTCGACAGGTCCGACAGATGCGCGGCATCCTGCTGCATGCGCTGATCGGGATTGACGCCGATGGCGCCGGCATTGGCCAGCCGGAAAGCACGCGCCGGCCGCATCCACTGGTCGATCAAATCCAGCGTCAGCGCCTCGCGCAACTTCAGCCGGATCATCTGGTTGAGCCAGGTCTGGCCGATGTTGAGCACCAGCAGCCCACTGGCGATCAAGGCAAAGACGAGAAGCTGATGCAGGAAGGCGGCCATGTCGCGGCGCGCGAGCGCGTCGTAAAAGGGTTGGTTCCAGCGATTGAGCAGAACCTGGCCGATCGACGTCGCGACGATGACGGCCATGATGCCGGCCGACGTCCACAGCAACCATTTGCGAACCGGCGATTCTATCAGCGCCCGCTTGATCGCCGCCACCTGATCGCGCAGGCTGCTGGCCACAGCGACCGGCTGAACGGTGGCCTGATTGTCCAGTTGATCAGCCATAGCCGAGGTCCTTGCGTTAAGTAGCGAAGCTGAAACCGGATGAGATTAAGAGAGCCGACGGCGGCAGCCCCTCAACCACTTTGCGAGCCCAGCACGACAGATAGGTCGGAAAGATGCCGCGCGATGCAAGTTTCCATCGCGATCACGACGGTGTCGCTTGCCGAGCCGACGATGCCGCACCGCTTCCCTCGGCCCGCCGGCCGAGCCGTGTCGCGCCATGTGGCGACAGCACCGGCACGAAGACGCGGCGGGACGCGCGCTGGGCCACCGGCACGCCTTGATAAAGTCGCTTCTGCGCTTCCACGACAATGACGCCGGAGAAGATCGGCCACAGCCGCCGGCCGGCGCGCTCCAGCACATTGTGGAAGCGCATCATGAAGCGCCGTCGCGATGGCGGGAAAAACAAGGCATCGGACCACGCGGCGGGCGTGAAATTCGCCTCGCGCAGCAGTTCGGTGAGCTGCCCGCGTGAGAAAGGCCGCCCGTTGCCGAACGGCGTATGTTCGAAGCGTGCCCAGACGCCGCGCCGGTTGGGCACGACGATGACGACGCGCCCCGCCGGCGACAGCACCCGCCAGATCTCGTTCAGCGTCTCGCGCGGGTTCTCGACGTGTTCGAGCGAATGGACGAGCAGCATGCGGTCGATGCAGGAATCGACCAGCGGCAGCTCCTCGTCGAAGACCAGTGCCGTTGCCGTCGGCCCCGTCGCCGGCCAAACCACGGCGCCCTGGGTCGCCGGCATGAAGGCGAAGACCCGCTCGGCGTCGGAGCCGAAGCGCTCCAGCCAGGGCAAGGTATAGCCGAGACCTACCAGCCGCTCATTGGGCACCGCGGCCCATATCGACGATAGCGCCATGGTGATCGAACGCTCGGCGAACCGGCCGAGCGTTGTCGAATAGAAGGAGCGAAGGTCGACGATGTCGGAATGCATGTCAGGGATGTAGCCGTGATGTCGGGCGGATTCAACAAAAGGTCCAAAGCGGCGGCACGGCGGATGTCAATTTGACATCCCAGGATGACATTCGGACGTCATTCGCTTTGACATCCGGGATGTCCTTCGCTTTGACATCCGGGATGACATTCACGCAGCGGCACCCTATGTCTGCAGCGGTAAAGGGAGAGATGCGATGCCGGTCGAAATCGAACAGTTCATGTGCCGCACCGACAATTTCGGTGTGCTGGTGCATGATCCCGAAACCGGCCAGACCGCAATCATCGATGCGCCCGAGGAAGCGCCGATCCTGGCCGCGATCAAGCGCACCGGCTGGACGCCGACGATGATCCTGACCACGCATCACCATGTCGACCATGTCGAGGCCAATCTGGCGCTCAAGGAGCGCTTCAAGCTGCGCATCGTCGGGCCGGAGGCGGAAAAGGCCAAGATTCCCGGCATCGACGAAACCGTCGAAGAAGGCTCCATCCTTCATCTCGGCGATGAGCGCATCGAGGTGATCGCCACGCCCGGACATACCGCCGGCCATGTCTCCTACCATCTGCCGGCATCGAAAGTGGCGTTCACCGCGGATACGCTGTTCGCCCTGGGTTGCGGCCGGCTGTTCGAATGCAAGCCGCCGGTGATGTACGAATCGCTGAAGAAGCTCGCGGCTCTTCCGGCCGAGACGACGGTCTATTGCGGCCACGAATATACGCTCGCCAATGCCCGTTTCGCGCTGAGCGTCGACCCCACCAATTCGGCATTGAAGGAGCGCGCCGCGCGGATCGAGGCGCTGCGGGTCGACAACAAGCCGACGCTGCCGACGACGATCGGCGAGGAACTGTCGACCAATCCCTTCCTGCGCTGGCACGATCCGGCAATCCGCAAGCATCTGGGCATGGAGAAGGCTGGAGATGCCGAGGTCTTCGCCGAGATCCGCAAGCGCAAGGACAATTTCTGAGCGCCGTGTTGGCTTTCTGCCGATGACCAGTTCCGCGGAAATCATAGCAACGCTCGCACTGAAGCCGCATCCGGAAGGAGGCTGGTACGCGGAAACTTTTCGCGACGAAGCCGGCGGTGCGCGGGGTCATTCGACCGCCATCTATTTCCTGCTGGAACGGCACCAGCTTTCGGCCTGGCATCGGGTCAGGGACGCCGCCGAGGTCTGGCATTTTTATGCCGGTGCCCCGCTGGCGCTGTCGATGTGGGAAGAAGGCGGCGCCATTATCGAGCAGGTTCTCGGCATCGACCTCGCGGCGGGCGAACGGCCGCAAATCGTCGTGCCGGCAGGCTGGTGGCAATCTGCGCGCAGCCTGGGCGAGTGGACGCTGGTCGGCTGCACCGTCGCGCCAGGTTTCGATTTCGCCGCCTTCGAACTCGCCGAGCCGGGCTGGCAGCCCTAACCCAGCAGGAAACCCAGGGTAATCGCGAGCTGGGCGGCGTAGTACAGCACCCAGACGACGAGGCGCATCAAGGCGCGCTGCGGTGATATGGCGGCGACCAGGAATTTCTCCGTGGCGAGCAGCCCGTCCGATGCCATGAACAGCACCACGCCGCCGATCACCCAGCTACTGTTTGTCGTCAGCGCCGACATGCCCATGGCCAGGATCGCAAGGATATAGGCGGCGATCGGAATACGCAGGCCGGGACCGACACGGCGCCAGAGCGCCGCCAGCATGACAATTGCGAACACCGCCATGGCCAGTGCAATCGCGCCCAGCCAGGATTCGGCGGCAAGCAACTCCAATCCGCCACCGCTACGCAGGAACAGCGCGGCATACACGATGTGGGCGACGAGAAAGCTCGCCAGCCCGCCGAGAAATGCCTTTTCCCCGTCGCGCGACAGGAAGGCGTCACCAACCGCGCTCAGCGCAAGGGCGGCGACCAGCAGCAGCGGGCCGCCCTGGATTGCGGCGAGTACGGCAAGCATGGCCACGGCGAGCGTCTTTGCCGCCGAGCGGGCCAGCGTCGGCCGCATGCCAAGCGTGAAGGCATAGATCACCGCCGCCACCAGCGAAAAGATCAGCGTTGCATTGGCATTGGCGTCGATGCCGCCGGCAAACGGCATCGTCATGCCCTGGCTCCGCCTTCGGATGCCCTGGCTCCGCCTTCGGATGCCCTGGCCCCGCTGTCGGATGCCCTGGCTCCGCCTTCGGATGCCCCGGCTCCGCTTTCGGATGCCCTGGCTCCGCTCCCGGTCGCCGCTGGCTTGCGCAAGAAGAGCGACTTTGCCGCCAGCGCCGCGCCGCCCGTGATGAGCACGCAGGCGGCCAGAATGCGCAACGAAGGCTCGGCCACACCGGCCGCGATCAGCACCAGCGTCGACAAAAGCGGTGCCGCGTAGCTTGCGGCGCCCAGCACCTGGATGTTGCCGCGCTTGACGCCGATGTCCCAGGCATAGAAGGCGGCGCCCACCGGCATCAGGCCGAGCCCGAGCACGGCCAGCCACTGGCCGGCGCCCTCAGGCAGCACTGTTTCCTCGAGCGCCAGGTGGCAGGCGAGCGACAGCACGGCGGTTGCCGCGCAGAACCAGGTGACGATGCTGGTCGGCACCGACGGGAAACGTCGCGACAGCAGTGAATAGGACGACCATAGCAGGGCGCAGACGGCGGCCATGGCATAGCCGAAAGCATAGCGCGCGTCGAAGGCCAGGCCGCCGCCCTTGGTGATGATCAGCACGGTGCCGGCAAGGCCGAGCAGCGCGCCGACGACATGATTCCAAGCCAGTTTTTCGCCCGGCATCAGCGCCGAGCCCAGCACGATCAGCAGTGGCCAGAGATAAGCAATCAGGCTCGCCTCCACCGCCGGCGCGTTGCGCAGCGCGGTAAAATAGAAGAAATGGTAGCCGAACAGGCCGGCAATACCGATCACCCAGACCTGGGGCGGGATTTTCTGGTTCCTGTCGCTGGCCGGCATGAACAGTCGCGCGACAAGCCCTACGCCCGTGCCGATCGAGAAAGTGATCGCCGACAACAGGAATGGCGGCACCTTGCCGGACGCGTCCGTCAGCAACGCAAGCAACGCCCACATGGCGACCGCCGAAAAGCCGATCAGTGTTGCGCGCCCCATTTTGTCTCCAGTGGCGCGCCCCATCCTGTCCCCGGTGGCGTGCCTTATTGTACTGCTTCGAACCGCCTGGCGCTGATGGTCAAGGTACCGATCTGCGTTCCGACCGTGGCGTGGATCGGCGCATATACGCCGGTTTGGCCAAGCGGTGCAAACGTCACCATCATGCGGCTCTTGTTCTTGAGGTAGTTGAGCGCCTTGCGGCCCTTGCGATAGCCAGCCACCGGCTCGAAACCCATCTGGCAGGTAACAGTGTCGCCCTTGTAGCCCGGCACCGAGATCGTTCCTTTCGAGGCGTAGGTCAGTGTCAGGTCCGCGCGCATCTCGCCATCATAGAACTTGACCTTGCGGCCGCAGACCTGGTCGAGGCTGTCGGCATGGATGACGGTGGCGGCCATCGGATCGAGCACCGATGCCAGGTCGCCGGCGCCGATCGGCACCCAGGCCTCGGGGTCGCGCTTGCCCGGAGCGGGGATGACCTGCGTCGAGGTCACGTTACCGTTGGCAAAGCGAATGTCGATCGAGGATGCCTTCTTGCCGGAAGTGTAGTCGGCACGGAATGCCTCCGGCACCATCTTCTGCCCGGAGATCGTACCCTTGGACGAGATCGTGCCCCGCGTGTCGTCGAACAGCTTGGCGAGACCCGCCGCGGAGACACTGCCTTCGATCGCGTAGGCGCCATTCTCATAGTGGCTGGAGAAAGTCGACTTCGCGATCGAGAGACCCAGAAACGACACCGTGTACTCGCCCTTGAACGACTGCGGCGAGGCAGCGGACGCGGCGGACGGCAAGGCGACGGCAAGCGCGGCAACAAGCGCGTGAGACGAACGAGGCATGGCGGGATCGGATCCTTGATTTCGGCCGGAGCCGGGCGACTCCGGTCTGGCATGTCCCTGTGAGACCGCTTATAGGGTGAAATCCGGCCTTAATATGAAATGCCGGGCGCTTCCGTGGGGAAGCCGGAGCTTGACGCCCCGGTGAAATGCAACTAAGGAACGCCAACTTTTCCATAAGGCCGCCTGACCAGAACCGCGCGCCACCCGGCGTGGGCACAAAAGTTTGGCAGGCCACGAGAGAACTGAAGGTTAGAACCATGTCCCGCACCTGCGAACTCACTGCCAAGGCAGTCCAGACCGGCAACAATGTGAGCCACGCGAACAACAAGACCAAGCGTCGTTTCCTGCCGAACCTCGTCAATGTGACGCTGATTTCGGAAGCGCTGAACCAGAATGTGCGCCTGCGCATTTCTGCCAACGCGCTGCGTTCGGTCGAACATCGCGGCGGCCTCGATGCCTTCCTGGCCAAGGCCGACGTCAAGGAGCTGTCGCAGCGCGCGCGTCTCTTGAAGAAGCAGATCGCCAAGAAGACCGCCGAACAGGCTGCCGCTTAATTCGTCTCTCAGGCGGGGGACAACCGCCCTGGCCAACCTCTTGTTGGCCACTGAGCATCGGATAGATCCGCAAGGCTCGACAATCCGATGCTCGACTACGAAGCGAGCGTGATCCGGTTTTCGGCAAACGCTCCGCTGGTTCCATTACCCAGGATAAAAAAATGTCTTCCTTTTCGCGATACCTGCCCTTTGTGGCCGCCATGGCGCTTGTCGTCGTGGCTTCGAACATCCTCGTCCAGTTCCCCATGCAGGGCCAGATCGGCGGCCTGTCGCTCGCCGATGTTTTGACCTGGGGCGCCTTCACCTATCCCTTTTCCTTCCTTGTTACCGACCTTGCCAACCGTCGCTACGGACCCGCCGTGGCGCGCCGGATCGTGTTTGTCGGCTTCATGACGGCGGTGGTCTGCTCGATCCTCGTCCCGCCCTTCCTGTTCCGTCATGGCCTGATCGAGTTCGAGACATCAGCCGACCGGCTGGTGCGCATCGCAGCCGCTTCGGGCGCTGCCTTCCTGACCGCGCAGTTGCTCGACGTCACCGTGTTCAACCGGCTGCGTCGGCAGAGCTGGTGGCGGGCACCGATCATCGGCACGCTGGTCGGATCGGTGTTCGACACCGTCGTGTTCTTCGGTGTGGCTTTTTCGGCCGCCTTTGCCTTCGTCGGTCCAAGCGACAGTTTCGCGCTCGAAAGCGCCCCATTGATGGGCGTGTTTCATGTCGATGCCATGCGCTGGGTGTCCTGGGCGCTCGGCGACCTCAGCGTGAAACTGATCATCGCTGTCCTGGCACTGATCCCCTACCGGCTGCTCGCCGCCCGCTGGAGCCAGCCGGCCATTGCCCCGGCCTAAGCCGTGATTCCCTGGATCCAGCTGGACTCCGCGAGAACGCCTGATGGCCAGCAGGACCTGCGGCTGAAACGGCGCGGTTCCGAATTCTCGATCATGCTCGGCACCAACGAGTTGATGAACAGCCGGCTGAGCGGCTCCGAGGAGGCGCTGGCGAAACTGTCCTGCCAGAAAATTGCCGGCCATAGGCAGCCGAGGGTGCTGATCGGTGGGCTTGGCATGGGTTTTACGCTGCGCGCTGCTCTCGCCGAACTGGGCAACAATGCCGAAATCATTGTCGCTGAACTGGTGCCGGCCGTCATCGCCTGGGCGCGCGGCCCAATGGCCGAGATTTTCGCCGGGTCGCTCTATGATTCCCGCGTCACCATCCGCGAAACCGATGTCGGCCAGTTGATACGGTCCGGGGCCGGAGCCTGGGACGCCATCCTGCTCGACGTCGACAATGGCCCCGAGGGCATCGTCCACAAAGGCAATGACGCCCTCTACAGTGCGGCTGGCCTCTCCGCCGCGCGTACCGCGCTCAAGCCGGGCGGCGTGCTGGCGGTGTGGTCGCAGGGGCCGGATGCCGGCTTCACGCGGCGGCTGAAACAGGCAGGTTTCGCGGTCGACGAAGTCAACACGCGCGCCAACGGCAAGCGCGGCGCGCGCCATGTCATCTGGATAGCCACCAAAGCCTCATGATCTTGACCAAGATCGTCGGCGGCCGGGGCTATTTTGACCGCTGAAGTTCGGCGGCAAGGGCCTCCAGCAGCCCGCGAGTCCCCTCCTCCCGTCCCTTGGCGGAATCGATGCCGTCGAAGAAAGCGCCCTGCTCGGTGTAGGTCAGCCTTGTGCCATCGCCTGAAGGCGTCAGCTCCACGGTGGTCAGCGATGCCGACATGGGCTGCGGCCCGACCGCCATCCTGTAGGAAAACACGATGCGCTGGTCGGCGACGATGTCCTGGAATTGCGCGTCGAGCCTGATCTCCGGACCGCCGCCATAGCTGAAGCGAGACACCTCGCCGCCGCCGACGCGAAAGTCGAAGCTGAATTCGGCAACGGCAAAACCATCGCCTTCGATGCGCCAGCGTCGCACCGTCGCCTTGTCGGCGAAGGCATGGAAGACACTTGACGGCGATTGCGGATAGGTCCGCTCGATGGTGAAGGTGGAGTGGATGACGGAATGCTCGTCCTTGACGGGGGCAATCTGGTTCATTGCGGTTCGTCCTTTTTCTGGTCCTGATTTTTCTCGGGGGATTGATCCGTCTCGGCCAGGATCTGGCCAAGACGGTCGAGATGGCGTTCCGCCGGTAGGCGGCGCTCGGCAATCCAGTCGGCGAGCGGAGCGAGCCCGCCCGGTTCGATCCGGCAGGTGCGCACCCGCCCGATCTTTTCGCTGCGGATCAGACCGCAGGCCTCCAGCGCCTGGAGATGCTGCAGCACGGCGGCGAAGGTCATGCCGAACGGCTCCGCCAGCTGGCTGACGGTGGCCGGTCCGCTGCTCAACTGTTCCAGGATCTGCCGACGGGTGGGCTCGACAAGAGCGCGAAGGATGCCGTCGATCTCTGAATGGTTAAGCATGGACTTGAGTATCGTTCGCACCATCTCAATTGTCAAGTCCAGACTAAAGTGTTTTCGCGAACACGGTCATGGTCGACAAACTCATTCAAATTTAGTGGTCTGTCAGGGAGAACGCTGGGAATGGCCGACGCATGGACAAAATCGCCAATAGGCGTCGCGGCGAAGCTGCCACTCAATCCTGGTGCAGAATGAATTCCAGGTAGAGATTGCGCTGCAGGATCGACTGGTTGTCGTCGGAGATCAGCGAAACCATCAGCGCGCCGTCATCGCGGGTCCAGACGTCTAGCCCTTCCATATTGTCGATCTGGTAGCCCATGTCGGCTTGCAGCAGCACCGGCCCGTCGGCAACGGCGCCCTTCTCGACGCTCTCTCCATAAATGCGCCGCAGCCGCATCTTGAGGCCGCCCGTCATGGTGAAACTGCGCTCCAGCAGCAAAAGGTCGCCATCGGGCAGAAAGGCGCCGTCGGTGATATCGAAATCGCCGTTGCGCTTGACGGTGAAGACGCCCTTGCGCGGCCCTTCGATGATGGCGGCGTAGATGTTGCCGGCCCGATCGAGGCTCTTCTCCGAGACCACGACAAGGCCGCCCTGATGCTGGCCATTGGCATTTGAATAGGTGACTGTCTCGAAGCCGCGGTTCTGCCGCAGTTCCCGCGCCGGCACCAGGAAATCCAGCTGCCTGAACGGCGCCTTCATGTTGTCCGGGTCGATCCTGAACTGGACGACGCGGTGGTTGCGCTCGAAACCGACGGTCGCGATGCCGTCCTTGACCGCGAGGCCTTCGGCATCGACTTCCCGTTTTTCGTCGATCGGCTGGCCGCTCTGATCGACCATTTGCTGCATGCGAAAATTCTGGATGCCGACGGGTCGCCCGTCTGCGTCTCGGGCCACCGAGCCGAAGAACCAGTAACCGGTATCGGCCACACCGATGAAATCGCCGCCGGCTTTCAGAAACCGGAAGGCCGACAGCGCGCCGAAATCGCGTGATGGCGAGGTCATTTCCAGCCCGCCGACGAATTCGAGTTGGCCAAACTGCTTGTCGGTACCGCTAATATGGAATTCGGTGATCGGGCGGGCCGAGACTGCGACAGGCTCAACTGCAGCCGAGCCGGCCGAACGGGCTGGCGCCGAAGCCATGCCGGCAAGCAAGGCGATGGCGGCAAAAAGCGTGTCCCGAAACCCGCCCCGCGAAAAAATCATCCGGCGCGTCGCGTGCCGCCGCGCCGCGTATCCTTCGCGCTTTCCTCGGCAAACAGCGAAGCCAGTTGCTCGGTCATGGCGCCGGCCAGTTCCTCGGCATCGACGATGGTGACGGCGCGCCTGTAATAGCGGGTGACGTCATGGCCGATGCCGATGGCCAGCAGTTCGACCGGTGAGCGCGTCTCGATCAGCTCGATGACGGCGCGCAGATGGCGTTCGAGATAATTGCCCGGATTGACCGACAGCGTCGAATCGTCGACGGGCGCGCCGTCCGAGATCATCATCAGGATCTTGCGCTGTTCGGGCCTGGCGATCAGCCGGTTGTGCGCCCACAGCAGCGCCTCGCCGTCGATGTTTTCCTTGAGCAGGCCTTCGCGCATCATCAGGCCGAGATTGCGCCGTGCCCGCCGCCACGGATGGTCGGCCGACTTGTAGATGATGTGGCGCAGATCGTTGAGCCGGCCGGGGTTCGGCGGCTTGCCGTCCTTCAGCCATTTCTCGCGCGCCTGCCCGCCCTTCCACGCCCGCGTGGTGAAGCCGAGGATCTCGACCGAGACGCCGCAGCGCTCCAGCGTGCGCGCCAGGATGTCGGCGCAGGTGGCGGCGACCGTGATCGGCCGGCCGCGCATCGAACCGGAATTGTCGAGCACCAGCGTCACCACCGTGTCGCGGAATTTGGTGTCGCGCTCCTGCTTGAACGACAGCGGCTGCATCGGATCGATGACCACGCGCACCAGCCGCGCCGGGTCGAGATAGCCCTCTTCCAGGTCGAAATCCCAGGACCGGTTCTGCTGCGCCATCAGGCGGCGCTGCAGCCGGTTGGCGAGCCGACCGACGACGCCCGACAGATTGGCGAGCTGCTTGTCGAGGAAGGCGCGCAGCCGGTCGAGCTCTTCCTCTTCGCAAAGCTCCTCGGCGCCAACCGTCTCGTCGAAAGCTGACGTGTAGATCTTGTAGTCGATTTCCTTCGGCAGATTGGTGAAGGGATTGTCGTTGCGGCGCGCCTCGCCGGGTGTCTCGGCGTCGGCATCGTCATCGTCGGACAGATCGTCGGCCGTTGCGTCGGAGGCTTCAGTCTCCGCCGATTGCTCGTCGTCTGCCGACGCCTCGGCGTCCTCGGACTGCGACTGCTCGGAGCCGGAATCGTCTTCGCCGCCCTCCTCGCTCTGTTCCTCGCCTTGCGGCTGGTTGTCGTCATTGTCCTCGGAGTCTTCGGTCTCCTGGTCGTCGCCGAGTTCCTCGGCCATTTCCATGGAGGCGAGCATCTCGCGCACGACGCGGGCGAAGGCCTGCTGATCCTCGAGCTTTTCCGACAGGCCATCGAGGTCGGCCTTGGCTTTCTCCTCGACCCAGGGCCGCCAGAGTTCGACCAGCCGCTCGCCGCTCTTCGGCACCGGCCGGCCGGTCAGCTTTTCGCGCACCATCAGCGCGAGCGCCTCCTCGATCGGCGCGTCGGCCTTGTCCTTGACGTCGACGAGGTTGGCCTTGGTGTATTTGTCCTCAAGCATCGAGCCGATATTGTCGGCGACGCCCTGCATGGCGCGGCTGCCTATCGCCTCGACGCGAGCCTGCTCGACCGCATCGTAGATGGCGCGGGCGGCCTTGCCTTCGGGCGCCAGCTTGCTGTGGATGCGAACATCATGGCAAGCGCGCTTCAACGCCATGGAATCGCCAAGTCCGCGGGTGATCGCGATGTCGGCCTTCGATGCCTTCTTGGGCAGTTCGGGCAGCCGCGCGCGGCTGCCCGCCAGCGCCGGCCTGTCCTTGGCGAAGCCGACTTCCATCTCCTTGTCGCCGGCGATGGCGCGCATGCAGACGGTGACGGCGCGCTTGAAGCTGTCGGCTTCAGACCCCGTCTTCGACTTGTTGCGCGTGTTGTCGCCTGGACCCGCCATCGAGGCTCTGCTTAGCCCAGCACCACGTTGGCCGCGCTCTCTGGCAGATCCTGGCCGAAGGCGCGCTGGTAGAACTCGGCGACCACCGAACGTTCCAGCTCGTCGCACTTGTTGAGGAAGGTCAGCCGGAACGCCATGCCGACATCGCCGAATATCTCGGCATTCTCGGCCCAGGTGATGACGGTACGCGGGCTCATCACCGTCGACAAATCGCCATTGATGAAGGCCGAGCGCGTCATGTCGGCGACGCGCACCATCTTGTTGACGATGTCCTTGCCCTTGGTGTCGCGATAATGCTTGGCCTTGGCGAGCACGATGTTCACTTCATTGTCGTGCGGCAGATAGTTCAGCGTGGTGACGATCGACCACCGGTCCATCTGTGCCTGGTTGATCTGCTGGGTGCCGTGATAAAGGCCGGTCGTGTCGCCCAGCCCGACCGTGTTGGCGGTCGAAAACAGGCGGAACGCTGGATGCGGGCGGATGACCCGGCTCTGGTCGAGCAGCGTCAGGCGGCCGGACGATTCCAGCACGCGCTGGATGACGAACATCACATCCGGACGGCCTGCGTCATACTCGTCGAAGCACAGCGCGACATTGTGCTGGTAGGCCCACGGCAGGATGCCGTCGCGGAATTCGGTGATCTGCAAGCCGTCCTTGACGACGATCGCGTCCTTGCCGACAAGATCGATACGGCTGACATGGCTGTCGAGGTTGACGCGCACGCACGGCCAGTTGAGGCGGGCGGCGACCTGTTCGATATGGGTCGATTTTCCGGTGCCGTGATAGCCCGAGACCATGACGCGGCGGTTGTAGGCGAAGCCGGCGAGGATCGCCAAGGTCGTCGCCTTGTCGAACAGATAGTCGGGATCGATGTCGGGCACATGCTCTGATGTCACCGAATAGGCCGGCACCACCATCTTGGACTCGAAGCCGAATTTCTCCTTCACCGACACCGTCGTGTCGGGCAGATTGGCGATGTCGCGATCGACCTTGTTCATATCTCTCAACGTCTCCACGGGCGAAACGTCGCGTTTCGCCGGCAATCCATTTTGTTCGGGGGCGGTCTTAGAGCCTTTTCCAACCTTATGAAAGTTGCAAAACGACACGAACCGTAGGGTCGCTCAGCACAGGCCTGCCTGTTTGAGCACGCGATAGGCCTGAAGCACATCGCGGAACCGGTCTTCCGAACCTCTGTCGCCGCCATTCGCATCCGGATGGTGACGCTTCACCAGTTCCTTATAGCGCGCCTTGATGTCCTTGCCAGTCGCCTTTGTATCAAGGCCAAGCGTTTCCAGCGCCTTGGCCTCAAGGGGCTTGGCCTTGCGCTCGCGCGCCTCGCGCGGATCCTTCGGCCCCTTGAACAGGTCGAACGGGTCGCGCATGCGGTTGTAGTAGCCGGCGCGGCCGGAGCGCATCTGCGCCATATCGGGCGAGGAGCGTGTCGAGGCGCCGTTGACGCCCATCTTCCAGGTCGGCCGATGGCCGGTCATCGCTTCCTTCTGGAAGCGCGCGACCTCGGTGTCCGGCACGCCGGAGAAGTAGTTGAAGCCCTTGTTGTACTCGCGCACATGGTCGAAGCAGAAGCGGAAATACTCGCCCTCCTTCATGCGCCCGACAGGCGCGCGATGCGTGCCCGCCTCCTTGCAGCCATCCCACTGGCAGATCGGCGCGTGCGCCTTCACCTCCGCGTCCTTGTCTGGACGGACGCGAATCTTCTCGAAATATTTGGGATACGGCTTCATCTCACCCATTTATGGGGCGTTCGCAGATGCGAAACAAGAATTGACATTTTCGCGATCATCGCCCTAACCGCTGAATCGCGGCTTAAAGCGGGCGAATGACCGATTTTGTTGTACGCTGGCGGCCTGGTGAAACCGATTTCCGGTTTTCCTGGCGGCGGGCCAGCCATATGTGGTGAAGGGAAAAGACGATGTCCATACAGGCGACCATGGAAGACAAGCTCAACAAGGCATTTTCGCCCGAGCGGCTCGTCATCCTCAACGAAAGCCATCTCCACGCCGGCCATCATCACGTGGAATCCGGTCACCACACAGAATTCGACGGCGCCGGCGAGACGCATTTCCGGGTCCGCATCGTCTCTCGGAGTTTTACGGGCATGAGCCGCATCGACCGTCATCGCGCCGTCAACCAGCTTCTGGCCGACGAGTTGAACGCGGGCGTGCACGCGCTGGCGATCGAGCCCGCGGCGCCCGGTGAACAGACGCGCTGGTAGGCCAAGCTGCGAGCCAGCCTGCGCCTCTCACGCTGCGCTCAGATAACCGCTTCGATCAGAAACGGCCCCGGGCGAGACAAGGCAGCGTCGAGCAGCGCGTCGAAACGTTCGCAGCTATCCGCACGCGCCGCCTCCACGCCCATGCCTTTGGCCAGCGAAACCCAGTCCAGCGCCGGATGATCGAGATCGAGCATGCGCCTAGCATTCTCGCCGATCGCGTTCACGCCGACATTACGCATCTCGCCATGCAGGATCGCATAGGTGCGGTTGGAAAAGACGATCGTCACCACATCGAGATGTTCCCGCGCCTGCCGCCGCCGCTTTTGGCATGATCCAGCCACAGGGCGCCGCGGCGGTCAGCGCGTCGCCATCCCTGCCGAAGTCACGGTCGATCTCCAGATCGCAAGAGTCTCCGCGGACGCTGCGAGCGCTCAATCAGGACAGGCAGCCATTCGGGCTGGAGCGATGCCAGGATTTTGATGCCAGATGCATGCGCGTCGACGGAACAAACAATGCCATCCCGCAGTTGAATGTGTGTGCCCCGCCAGAATGGCTCTGAAGGCAATGATCATGCGTGAGAACCCATCCGACGTCTTCCACCTCTTTTCGGAAATTTATGCAAACGCCGCCCAGGAGGAGATAAGTCTCCAGCAATATCTGCTTGCCTGCAGCGAGGACAAGTCGATGTATGCCTCGGCGCCGGAACGAATGGTCGAGGCGATCGGCGAGCCTGACCTGGTCGACACCAGCAAGGACGAGCGGCTCGGCCGCATTTTCTCGAACCGGACCGTCAAGATATATCCGTCCTTCTCCGACTTTTATGGGATGGAGGATACGATCGAGCGCATCGCCGGATATTTCCGCTATGCCTCTCAGGGCCTCGAGGAGCGCAAGCAGATCCTTTACCTCCTGGGCCCGGTCGGCGGCGGTAAATCCTCCTTGGCCGAACGGTTGAAGAAATTGATGGAGGAGCGCCCGATCTACACGCTGAAGGTCGGCAACCAGATCAGTCCGGTTTTCGAATCGCCGCTTGGCCTGTTCCATCCAGATCGCATGGGCGATCTCCTGGAGGACAAATACGGAATAGCCCGGCGCCGCCTGAACGGGCTTATCTCGCCATGGGCGGCCAAGCGCCTCGACGAATTGTCCGGCGACATTTCCAAATTCAGTGTCGTCAAACTGATGCCGTCGCGGCTGCGCCAGATCGGCATTGCCAAGACAGAGCCTGGCGACGAGAACAATCAGGATGTCTCCGCCCTGGTTGGCAAGGTCGACATCAGGCAATTGGAAAATTTCAGCCAGTCCGACCCCGACGCCTATTCCTACAGCGGCGGGCTGAACCGGACGACGCAGGGTCTGCTCGAATTCGTCGAGATGTTCAAGGCGCCGATCAAGGTGCTGCATCCATTGCTGACGGCGACCCAGGAAGGCAGTTACAACGGCACCGAGAATTTCGGTGCCTTTCCCTACCAGGGCATCATCGTTGCCCATTCCAACGAATCCGAGTGGCAACAGTTCAAAAACAACAAGAACAATGAGGCGTTTCTCGATCGCATTCTCGTGGTCAAGGTGCCGTATTGCCTGCGCATCACCGAAGAAAGGCAAATCTACGAAAAACTGCTGCGCGAGAGTGAATTGGCCGCCAGCCCCTGCGCGCCCGAGGTGTTGGACATCCTCAGCCGGTTCAGCGTCTCGACGCGCCTTGCCGAGCATGACAATTCACCGCTGCACACCAAAATGCGCGCCTATGACGGTGAGAACCTGAAGGAAGTCGACCCGAAGGCTAAGTCAGTCCAGGAATATCGCGACGCTGCCGGCGTCGACGAAGGCATGACCGGCGTCAGCACGCGCTTTGCCTTCAAGATCCTGTCGCAGACGTTCAACTATGACACCGCGGAAGTGGCCGCCGATCCGGTGCATTTGATGTACATACTGGAAGAGGCGATCAAGCGGGAGCAGTTTCCGAAGGAGATGGAAGCGGCCTATCTCGAATTCATCAAGTCGGAACTGGCCGCCCGTTACGCCGAGTTCATCGGCCACGAAATCCAGAAGGCCTATCTGGAGTCCTATAGCGAATATGGCCAGAACCTGTTCGACCGCTACATCGCCTATGCCGATGCCTGGATCGAGGACCAGGACTACAAGGACCCCGATACCGGCCAAATCCTCAACCGCGAGGTGCTGGACAGCGAATTGTCGCAAGTCGAAAAGCCGGCAGGCATCGCCAATCCGAAGGATTTCCGCAACGAGGTGGTGAAGTTCACGCTGCGTGCCCGGGCGCGCAACCACGGTCGCAACCCGTCATGGACGAGCTACGAGAAGCTGCGCGAGGTGATCGAAAAGCGCATGTTCGGCCAGGTCGAGGACCTCCTGCCGGTGATCAGCTTCGGCTCCAAGCAGGACAGCGTCACCGAAAAACGGCACAGTGAATTCGTCCAGCGGATGGTGGAGCGCGGTTATACGGAACGGCAGGTCCGCCGGCTGGTCGATTGGTACATGCGGGTGAACAAGGCGGGCTGAGAGCAGCCCGAATGGTTGCATGCCGATCTTTATCGACCGCCGCCTCAATCCGAAGGACAAAAGCCTTGGCAATCGCCAGCGCTTCCTCAGGCGTGCCCGCGAGGAACTCAAGCGCAGCATTCGCGACCAGATCCGCGCTGGGCGGATCGCCGACGTGGACGCGGAGCATGTCGTGCCGATGCCCGAGAGAGGCACCGGCGAGCCGACCTTCAACGACGCCAGGGACACCGGCCGGCGCCGGCACATCCTGCCGGGCAACAGGCAGTTCGCCCAGGGTGATCTGATCCCCAAACCTGGCCAGGGCGGAGGCAAGGGCGGTTCGTCACCGGGAAACACCGCATCCGAGGACGACTTTCGTTTCGTCCTGTCGCGCGAGGAGGTGCTCGATCTTTTCTTCGAGGATCTCGAACTGCCCGACCTGGTGAAGCTCAATCTCAAGGAGATCCTTGCCTTCAAGCCACGCCGGGCGGGTTTCGCGGCCACCGGTTCGCCGACCAACATCAATGTCGGCCGCACGATGCGCAACAGCCACGGCCGCCGCATTGCGCTCAGGCGCCCCAAGCAAGCGGCGGTAGACGCGATCATGCAGGACCTCGCCTCGCTGGAGGCCGCACGGCCCAATGCTCAGACGCGCGAGCGCGTCGCGGCCCTCAAAGAGGAGATCGAGCGGCTGGAGCGCCGGCGCCGGCGGATTGCCTTCGTCGACCCGGTCGACATCCGGTTCAACCGCTTCGACCCGCGCCCGGTGCCGAATGCGAAAGCGGTCATGTTCTGCCTGATGGATGTGTCGGGCTCGATGGGCGAGCGCGAGAAGGACCTTGCCAAGCGCTTCTTCGTGCTGCTGCACCTATTCCTGAAAAGACGTTATGAGCGTACCGAAATCGTCTTCATCCGCCACACGCACGAAGCGCAGGAGGTGGATGAGGAAACCTTCTTCTACTGCACGCAAAGCGGCGGCACCGTCGTTTCCACCGCGCTCGAGGAAATGCATCGCGTCATCGAGCAGCGTTATCCCGCGAGCGAGTGGAACATCTACGCCGCCCAGGCTTCGGACGGCGACAATTTCGCCACCGATTCCGAGCGCTGCATCGCCCTGCTGAACGGCAAGCTCATGCGCCTGTGCCAGTATTTCGCCTATGTCGAGATCATCGACGAACGCGAGAGCCACATCTTCGGCGCGACCGAAAACGGGACGTCGCTCTGGCGGGCCTACAGCGCCATCGAGTCAAACTGGCCGAACTTCCAGATGAGCCGAATAGCCACGGCCGCCGATATCTATCCTGTCTTTCGCCAGCTCTTTGCCAAACAGCCCGCGCTCCGGAAGAGTGCCTGAGGGGAAAACATGGCCAGGACAGCCAGCAAACCGGGTTTGCTCTTTTCCGGATCCGACTGGGATTTCCAGAAATTGTCGCAGGCTTATGAGGCGATCGCGGCAATCGCCGTCGAGGAGCTCAAGCTGGACACCTATCCGGTGCAGATGGAAATCATTTCTTCGCAACAGATGCTCGACGCTTATTCATCGGTCGGCATGCCGCTGATGTATCGTCATTGGTCGTTCGGCAAGCATTTCCTGTACCAGGACTTTCTCTACCGCAAGGGCGGACGGGGGCTGGCCTATGAACTGGTCATCAATTCCAATCCCTGCATCGTCTACCTGATGGAGGAAAACACCATGGCCCTGCAGGCCCTGGTGACGGCGCATGCGGCGCTCGGACACAATCATTTCTTCAAGAACAATCATCTTTTCCAGCAGTGGACCGACGCCGGGGGAATCCTGAGCTACCTGGAGTTCGCCAAGGGCTACATTGCCCGATGCGAGGAGCGGCACGGATTGTCAGCCGTGGAAAGCATTCTCGATAGCGCCCACGCGCTCATGGAGCAAGGCGTGTTCCGATACCACAGGCCGCCAAAGCTGTCGTCCGAGCGGCAGCGTGAAGGGCTGCGCGAGCGCCTGGAATACGAAGAGCGCTCCTACAACGATTTATGGCGCACGCTGCCTCCTTCACACGACACCAGCAAGACCGAGAAGAAGGATGAGGGCCTGACGGAGCGGAAGAAATCGCTCAACCTGCCCGAGGAAAATCTGCTCTATTTCCTCGAGAAGAACAGCCTTGTCCTGGAGCCGTGGCAACGCGAGATCATCCGCATCGTGCGTGTCGTTGCGCAGTATTTCTATCCGCAGCGGCAAACGCAGGTGATGAATGAAGGCTGCGCCACCTTCGTGCATTACACCCTCATGAATGCATTGTTCGACCGCGGCCAGATCAGCGAGGGCGCCATGCTCGAGGTCCTGCGCAACCATTCCAATGTGATCTTCCAGCCGGCCTTCGACGACCCCCGGTTCTCCGGTATCAACCCATACGCGCTCGGCCTCGACATGATGCAGGACATCCAGCGCATTTCGATCGAGCCGACGGCGGAGGACCGCGACTGGTTTCCCGACATTGCGGGCCGCGGTGACTGGCGCGACGTGCTCCTGGACGCATGGGCCAATCACCGCGATGAATCCTTCGTCCGCCAGCACCTCAGCCCAGCCCTGATACGGAAATGGCGGATGTTTGTCCTGGCCGACCAAGCCGACGACTCGCATTACGAGGTCGCCTCGATCCACAATGAGCGCGGCTATCAAAAGATACGTGCCGCGCTGGCCCAGAGCTACGACATCGGGGCGAGCCGGCCGGATATCCAGGTAGTGGACGTCGACCTGCTCGGTAACCGGCATTTGCGGCTGCAGCACGAGGTGAAGGAGGGCGTACTGCTCGACAATGGCAGCCGCGATGCCACTCTGCGCCACATCCGAAGCCTCTGGGGTTACGAAGTCAGCCTAGCTTCGGTCGACGCCGAAACCGGTGCGACACTCAACGAACGCTCCAGCAATGACTGCTGAGTTTCGGCTTCGGGCCGCATCGTAGGCTGTCGAGCGGAACGAGTGGAACATGCTCCGCAGGCACGCTGGGTGCGCTCTGCCGACCGTCGATTTCAGGAACGCCAGCGCCGCTTTGGTCAGCGCATCATCGCCCTCGCCGAAGTCGCGGTTGATCGACATGTGCGTATAGGCGCTACCGTCGAACAGTGTCACATCAGTGCCGCTGGCGCGCAGGCGCTCGGCAAAAGCCGTGGACTGCTCGCCGCGACCATCGGCGCGAGAATAGGCGATGAACGTCGGCGGATGCTTGCGACCATCCACATAGCTCGCCGGCGACAGCGCCGCCCATTGCGAAGGATCGGAAAAGACCCGCGAATAGGCCCGCACCATGCCGCCATTTCTGGCGAGGGCGGCAAGATCATAGGCTCTGGTATCGTCGAGAAGCAGCCCGGCAACGCCGGGCAATTCGCCGCGCATGCCGGTCAACGCAATCAGATGGCAGCCGGCCGAATGGCCCATGCCGACGATGCGGTTGGGGTCGCCGCCATGTTGGGCGATGTTGGCCCTGATATAGGCATAGGCCTTCTCGACGTCGCCCGCCTGGGTGGCGACATCCGCCTGCGGCAGCATGCGGTAGTCGATGGAGACGAAACAGAAGCCGTTGGCGAGCAGGAAGGCCGGCTTGGCGTTTACCTGGCTGCGTTTGCCGAACCGCCAGGCGCCGCCATGGACGAAGAAGACCACCGGCAGGTCTCTCGCGCCATCGGGCGCGTAGATGTCGAGCTTGGCGGGACCATAGTCGAAGGTTTCGGGCGATGGCTTGTCTTGCCCCGCCAACACGCCGGCAGGCAACAAGGCGGACATCGAAGCCAGGAGCAGGGTTCGCCGATCGATCGTCATCGGCGAAAGAATGCATCCCGGCGGGCGGGAGTTCCAGTGAGGATCGATAAGGCGACGGCTCAAGAGCAATTCCAGGAAAAGTGCGTAGCGGTTTTTTCGGGAAAACCGCTAGCGCTTTCCCTAGGGAATTGCGTAAGACCAAAGAGTTAGAGCGGCTCGGCGATCCCATCAAGCACTGAGCCGCTCAACTATCTCCGGCCGGCCGGATCCTGACCCTGGCAATTCGGTTCTTGTCGCGTTTCATGACGACGAAGCGCTTGCCGTGGAACGTAAAAGCCTGCTTCTCCTCGGGGATCGATTGCGCCTCGTGGATGACGAGGCCGGCGATGGTGGTCGCCTCTTCGTCGGGCAAGTTCCAGTCGAGCGCCCGATTGAGGTCGCGGATCGGCACCGTGCCTTCGACCACGACGGAACCGTCGGCCTCCTGCTTGACGCCCTGGATGTCGACATCGTGCTCGTCGGCGATCTCGCCGACGATCTCCTCGATGATGTCCTCCAGCGTCACCAGCCCCTCGACCTCGCCATATTCATCAACGACGACGGCGAAATGCGCCTTGCGGCGCAGGAAGGCGTTGAGCTGTTCCTGCAAGGTCGTGGTGTCGGGCACGAACCAGGGTTTTGACGCGATCTTCATCACGTCGATCTGCGAAAAATCGTTGCCGACCTCGTTCAGCGCCCGCAGCAGATCCTTGGCGTGCAGCACGCCGACGATGTTGTCGAGCGAACCTTTCCAGAGCGGCATGCGGGTATGCGGGCTCTGCAGGATCTCGCGCACCACCGCTTCCGGCGCGTTGTCGGCATTGACCGAGCGCATGTTGGTGCGGTGGACCATGACGTCGGACACTTCGAGCTCTTCGAGATCGAACAGACCGCCGATGCGGTCGCGGTCCTCGCGCACCATCTGCCCGTCGCGGCGAAAATCGTCGACCGCGCCGCGCAATTCGTCCTGGCTCGAGCGCGGCGGCTCGATGCGCGACAGTTCATAGCCGAACATAGCAAGCAGGCGTATGCGCACGGCAAAGACCAGCAGGACGACGATGGCTAGGACGGCGACGACGATCCAGCCAGTGTCCATCTCAGCCGGCTTTCCGGCTGGCTGGGTGGCTTTCCCTGAGGAACGACAGCACTTCCGAGGCAGGCACGTCCTTGGCGATGAAGGCCTGGCCGATGCCGCGCGTCAGAATGAACGTCAGCGCGCCGCGCGACACCTTTTTGTCCTGCGTGATGAATGAAAGCAGGGCCTCGGCATCTGGCAGTTCGCCCGGAATATCGGCCATCCGCCACGGCAGCCCGACGGCACGCAGATGCACCTCGACGCGGGCCGCGTCGTCGGGGCTGGCGAGATTGAGCCGCGACGAGAACCGGTGCGCCAGCGCCATGCCGATGGCCACCCCTTCGCCATGGACAAGGCGAGCGCCGTCATACTGCGTCGCGGCTTCCAGCGCATGGCCGAAAGTGTGCCCGAGATTGAGCAAGGCGCGGTCACCGGTCTCGAACTCGTCACGGGCAACGACATCGGCCTTGGCGCGGCAGGCCTCGGCAATGGCCTCGACCCGTTCCGGTCCGCCGGCGAACACCTTTTCCCAGTTGGCTTCCAGCCAGGCGAAGAATTCCGGCCGGTCGATCAGCCCGTATTTGGCAAGCTCGGCATAGCCGGCGCGGAATTCGCGGATCGGCAGCGTGTCGAGCACTTCGGTGTCGGCCAGCACCAGCTTGGGCTGGAGGAAGACCCCGACGAGGTTCTTGCCGCGCGGGCTGTTGATGCCGGTCTTGCCGCCGACCGAGGAATCGACCTGCGCCAGAAGCGAGGTCGGAACCTGCACGAAATTCATGCCACGCCGCACGATGCCGGCGGCAAAACCGGTGAGATCGCCGATGACGCCGCCGCCAAGGGCGATGACGACATCGCCGCGCTCCAGCCTGGCTGCCAGGACGCCATCGACCACCGCCTCGAGATGGGCAAAGCTCTTGGTCTTCTCGCCGGGCGGCATGGTGATGACGGCCGGCTGGATACCACCCTTTTCGAGCCCGGCCTTCAGCGCATCGAGATGCGCGGCGGCGACGTTCTCGTCGGTCACGACGGCGGCGCGTGTGCCGGGCAGCCGACGTGAAATCTCGGCGCCGGCGCGCGACAGCAGGCCGGAACCGATCAAGATGTCGTAGGCCCGGTCGCCCAGACCGACTTCGACGGTGACAGGCTGATCCGCGCTCATGTATCGACCTCGCCCGTCGCGGCTATCGCATCGATGCCGAAATGCCGGCACAGCGCCTCAAGCACCTCGGCCGCGATGACCTCCTTGCGATCGTCGCGGGTCGGCACGGTGATGTCAGAGGTGGCATAGACCGGATAGCGTTCCCCCATCAGCCGCTCCAGCACGGCGCGGGGATCCGCGCTTTTCAAAAGCGGCCGGTTCTGCTTCTTGGAAACGCGGTCCATCAGAAGGTCGAGCTCGGCCTTCAGCCACACCGACACGCCGTGCGTGGCGATGGCTTCGCGCGTCTGCGCGTTCATGAAGGCACCGCCGCCGGTCGACAGGACCTGCGGGCCGTTTTCAAGCACGCGCAGGATGACACGCTGTTCCAGAGCCCGGAACTCGGTCTCGCCATAGCGCTCGAACAGTTCCGGAACGGTCATCCGCGACACGTTCTCGATCTCCTGGTCGCTGTCGATGAAGGGAAGCGAAAGCATCGTCGACACCTTGCGGCCGATCGCCGTCTTGCCGGCGCCCATCAGCCCGACGAAGACAATGGACCGGCCGCCCAGCCGGCCAAGCAGCGCGGCATGGGTCTCGCCTGGAGGATTTGCCTGTAACGCGTTCATCAGCTGTTTCTTGGGCCCTCTTTGCCGGCGTATCGACATGAAAAGCCGGTTTGCGTCAAGCGTGCCGAGTGCCTTGGGCTGATATGGACAGGGCGACGCTCGCATCAGAAGTTGCTAACAGGGCCCCGCTTCTTCCTTGAATTGGCCGGGTTGGCGTCCCATAAGGGCACAGGGTTTGGAAACGCAGAACAAAAAGACGGGCGAGAATTGATGCCGACACTGTTTCGCTTTGTCGTGACTCTCGCGATTCTGGCCGGCATTGCCTATGGTACGATGTTCGCGCTGGTGATGTTCGTCGAGCCTAAAAAGGCGGAAATGAGCGTGCGTATTCCGCCGGAAAAGCTCAATCCTAAGAAAAACTGAACCCCAAAAAACTGACTCGGAACCGCCTCAAGGAAATGAACAGCGCCGCCCGTATCGAGGCCTTCCTGGAAATGATGAGTGCCGAGCGGGGGGCGGCCGAGAATACGCTTTCCTCCTATCGCCGCGATCTGGAGGATGCTTCCGACGGGATCGATGGCGGACTTGCCCGCGCAGGTGCCGCCGATATCAGGGCCTATCTCGACGACATTGCCGCGCGCGGCTTCGCGCCGACCTCGCAGGCGCGCAAACTGTCGGCGATCCGCCAATTCTTCAAGTTCCTCTATGCCGAAGGTCTGCGCGGCGACGACCCGACCGGCACGCTTGACAGCCCGAAAAAGGGCCGCCCGCTGCCCAAGACGATGAGCGAGGCCGAAACCGGCCGGCTGATCGACCGCGCCGCGCACGAAGCCGGCGATGCCGGGCTCGGCCACGCCGACAGGCTGGCGGCGCTGCGCCTGCATGCGCTGGTCGAAGTGCTCTACGCCACGGGTCTGCGCGTTTCCGAGCTGGTCGGCCTGCCGGTGACGGTGGCGCAACGCGACGACCGTTTCTTCATGGTGCGCGGCAAGGGCGACAAGGAACGCATGGTGCCGCTGTCGGCCAAGGCGCGCGCGGCGATGCGGAGCTGGCTTGGCGCTCGGGCCAAGCTGCCCGCCTTCGCCAACAGCCCGTTCCTGTTTCCGGCGGCATCCGACAGCGGCTATCTCTCGCGCCAGGTCTTTGCCCGTGATCTGAAAGGATTGGCGGCGCGCGCCGGCATTGCCTCGGCCAAGATCTCACCGCACGTGCTGCGCCATGCTTTCGCCAGCCACCTCCTGCAGAACGGCGCCGATCTCAGGGCCGTGCAGCAACTGCTCGGCCATGCCGACATATCGACGACACAGATTTACACCCACGTGCTGGAGGAGCGGCTGGTGCGGCTGGTCAACGATCATCATCCGCTTGCCGACTAGACCTCATATCGCTATGTGAGGACGACATTTCACCGCCCGGAGCCTAGGTTTCAATGGTTCCGCAGTCTTGCCTTCCGACGCATCGGTCCGCCCAAGCATGTACAATTACCTCGATTTCGAAAAGCCGGTGCAGGATCTTGAGCTCAAGATCCTCGAGCTCAAGAAGCTTGCCGAGAACGGCGAGGCGGTCGATGTCGCCGATGAGATCACCAGGCTCGAGAAGCGCTCGCGCGATGCGCTGCGCGAACTCTACAAGGCGCTGACGCCATGGCAGAAGGTGCAGGTGGCGCGCCACTCCGACCGGCCGCACTGCGTCGACTACATCAAGAGCCTGTTCAGCGACTTCACGCCGCTCGCCGGCGACCGCAATTTCGGCGAAGACCAGGCGATCGTCGGCGGTTTTGCCCGTTTTCGCGGCGAACCCATTGCAATCCTCGGCCAGGAAAAGGGTTCGGACACGGCGAGCCGCCTGAAGCACAATTTCGGCTCGGTGCGCCCCGAAGGCTATCGCAAGGCGGTGCGGCTGATGGAGCTTGCTGATCGCTTCAAGATCCCGCTGCTGACGCTGGTCGACACGGCCGGCGCCTATCCCGGCGTCGGCGCCGAGGAGCGCGGCCAGGCCGAAGCCATAGCCCGCTCGACCTCGGCCTGCCTTGGCCTGAAAGTGCCGTCGATCTCGGTAGTCATCGGCGAAGGCGGCTCGGGGGGCGCCATCGCGATCGCCACCGCCAACCGCGTCTACATGCTGGAACACGCCATCTATTCGGTGATTTCGCCTGAAGGCGCCGCCTCTATCCTGTGGCGCGACACGACCCGCTCCAAGGACGCGGCGACCAACATGAAGATCACCGCCCAGGACCTGCTGGAACTGAAGATCATCGACGCCATCATCCCCGAGCCGATGGGAGGTGCCCAGCGCGGGCCCGAAACGGTGATTGCCGCGACGGGCGATCTCATCGCCAAGACGATGAAGGAATTTGCCGGCGCCAACACCGATTTCCGCGAACAGCGCCGCGAGAAATACCTGGCGATGGGCCGCAGCCTCTGACGCCCCTTGGGCGGCGGAACACGGCTGGCGGAAGCTCCCTGTCCTTGGCAATGTGGCGGCGATGAGCAATTTCGCCACAAAAATGCCGCCCCATTCGGTTCAATGAAATCACCGTGAGAGATTGGCCGAGCCTTGCGGTAAGGAATTTTCAAGGTTAACGGGCTTACGGTCCGTCGGTGTTCAGCATGCGGGTTTGGCTGTTTCGAAGCCATTGGCCCGAGAAAAAAGACATAGCCTTGCCCATGTTTGCCAAGCTTGCACGTACTGGAGTCCTTGCCGCCTCGATAGCCGTCGCGGGCTGCAATGATTCGTCGATGAAGGACTTTGCCCCGGAAGCCAACAAGCCGCTGCCCGACAAGATCCTTGCCGACATGAGAGCCAAGGGTATGGTCCGCACCTCCTCGGTGATGGCGCGCATCTTCAAGGAAGAAGGCAAGCTCGAGATCTGGAAGGCCAAGACCAACGGCCGCTACGATATGGTAGCGAGCTATGACATCTGCAAATGGTCGGGCAAGCTCGGGCCGAAATACACGGAAGGCGACCGCCAGGCGCCGGAAGGTTTTTACACGGTTCGACCGTCGCAGATGAATCCGCGCTCGAATTACCATTTGTCGTTCAACATCGGCTTTCCCAACGCCTATGATCGTGCCAATGGCCGCACCGGGCAGAATCTGATGGTCCATGGCGCCTGCTCGTCATCGGGCTGCTATTCGATGACCGACGCACAGATCGAGCAGATCTACGCCTTCGGTCGTGACGCCTTCCAAGGCGGGCAGACCGAGTTCCAGATCCAGGCTTTTCCGTTCCGCATGACCGCGGCCAATATGGCGCGCTACCGCAGCGACCCGAATTACGAATTCTGGAAGATGCTCAAGGTCGGCTACGACAATTTCGAGGTCACCAAGGTGCCGCCGAAGGTCGACGTCTGCGAAAAGCGCTACGTCTTCAACCAGGTGGCCGCCGATGGGCAGACCTTCAATCCGACCGGTCCCTGCCCGGCGACCACGCAGCCGGATTCGCTGAAGAGCGCCTACAACACCTATCAAAGCACCTATGACGCGGCCTTCAACAGCGCGCTCAAGGCCAGCGTGCCGCCACCCAAGCCGACGATTGCCGGCATCAAGGAAGCCAGCATCGTCTCCGACTGGTCGAAGCGCCGGGCTCGTGGCGAGCGCGTGCCGATCGATCCGCCGTCGCTCAACACCGACGGTTCGGTGACCGAGACGGCGCGCATGGGCCGCATCGATTCGCCCGCCGGCCGCAAGATGGCCGCGCTCGACGCCGAGAAGGCAGCCAAGCAGAAGGCGGAGGAGCAGAGGCTGGCGGCCATCGAGGCCGCCAAGCAAGCCAAGGCACAGGCGTTGGCTGAAAAGGAAGCAGCTAAGGCGCAAGCTGTGGCTGCAAAGGAAGCGGCCAAGGCCGCCAAGGAAGCTCCCGTCGCCACCGCGACCATCGCTGCCCCAACCGAGGCCGCACCTGCGGCCGAGACGCAGGCTGCAAGTGCCGATGAGAGCCGCGTGACGAAGCTGAAGAACAAGCTGCTCGGCATGTTCGGCGGCTGAGTTGGCCAATGCATGTCGCCCAAGAGTGCGTAGCGGTTTTTTGGGTCAACGATATGCATGACTTAAAACAAGCCGCGGTCTATGACCTGAAGGGGCTGAACTGCCCCTTGCCCGCACTGAAGGCGAAAAAACGCCTGGCTGGTATGCAGCCCGGCAGCAGGCTCTGGCTGGAGACCACCGACCCGCTGGCCGTCATCGACATTCCGGCATTCTGCGCCGACAGCGGTCACCAATTGATCGAGACAGCGGCGATGCCCGATGGCCATCGCTTTCTGGTCGAACGCGGCGAACAGCGCCCGTAAGACTCAACGTCCGGCGATCGCCAGCGGATTGTGTTCCAGCGCCGCGCGGTCGGGCGTGTCGACCGACGGCCGGTTGGTGAAGGCAGCGAACAGCCGGCGCACATAGTCTTCCGGCATGTCGAGCGTAATCAGCACCAGACGCGTGCCGCGCTGGCTGTCCGGCCAGGATGGCAACCGCACCGGCGGATGCAGGATCTTCTGCACGCCATGCACGACCAGCGGCCGCGACGGGTCCTCCTGCAGTTCGATGACGCCCTTCATCCGCAGCAAGTGCTCGCCATGTGTGGAACGCAGGAGATCGAGGAACATCTCGATGGCTGAAAACGGCACCGGCCCGTCATGCACCAGCGAATGGGTTTTTACGCGCTGGTCGTGGCGATGGGCATGATCATGATGGTCATGGTGGCCATCATGGTCGTGATCATGCGCGACCTCTTGGCCGAGCCAGCGCCGCACGTCGGCGGACTTGGTGGCCGGATTGTAGAGGCCGCAGTCGAACAGCGCCGCCACACCGGCTTTCGTCTCCCCGACATCGAGCAGTCGAGCCCCGGGATTGATCTGCCGCAGGCGCGCCCGCAGCGTTTCGAGATCGCCGGGATCGGCGACCAGATCGGCCTTGGAGAGCACGATGCGGTCGGCGACCGCGACCTGCTTGACCGCCTCGACATGCGCATCGAGTGTCGCATCGCCGTTGACCGCATCGACCAGGGTGATGACGCCATCGAGCCGAAAAGCCTGGACCAGGGCCGGATGGCCCATGATCGACTGCAGCACCGGTGCCGGGTCGGCCAGCCCCGTGGTCTCGACGATGACGCGGGCAAGGCGGGCGATGCGGCCGGTCTGCAGCCGATCGACCAGGTCGGCCAGCGTGTCGACAAGTTCGCCGCGCACCGTGCAACACAGGCAGCCGTCGGAAAGCTGGATGATGCCGTCGGAGGCCTGCTCGACCAGCAGATGATCGATCGGTACCTCGCCATACTCGTTGATGATGACCGCGGTGTCAGCCAGCGCCGGATCCTTCAGGAGCCGGTTGAGCAGCGTGGTCTTGCCGGCGCCGAGGAAGCCGGTCAGCACCGAGACGGGGATCGGGAAACCGTTCATCTGATTCTGCCTTTTGATTTGAGCATGATCTCCAGCGAAAACCGGATTTTTTGGATTATGCTCTAATTCGCGACCTTGGCCGACTGGTCGCCTTGCGCGGCGGCACCCGCGACTTTCGGGCCGGTGCCGGTGGGTATGGGCTTGTCAGGCCGCCAGGTCGGGATCGGCACATCGGCATATTCCTGCGCGCCCTCGTCGAGGATCGCTTTCGGCGCCGGACCGGTGGCGCCGCCGAGGCCGACGGCAACCAGTGTCGGCACATGGTCGAGCTTCTCCTGATAGGGTGATTTCGGCGCGTCCTTGGCGGCGGTGGCGGGCGGCGCTTCGGACTGCTCCGCCTTCGTCTTCTTTTTGCAGACCTCGTCATGCATGTCGTTGGGCGAGATCAGATCGCCGTAGGGGGCGAGCGTGGTGACGGTGGTCGACCCGGCGGCAGGCGCGTCAAAGCCCAGATCGAGCAATTTGGCCGCGGTTTCGGCACGGCTGACCGCCGACTTCTCGCCGAGCACGACAGCCACCAGCGTGCGCCCATTGCGGGTCGCCGAACCGATCATGTTGAAGCCGGACGGGCAGACAAAGCCGGTCTTCATGCCGTCGGCGCCGGGATAACGGCCGATCAGGAGATTGTAGTTCGGAATCGCCTTCTTGCCGACCGCGAGCCCCTCGATCGAGAACCACGGCGCATATTGCGGGAACTCGCGGCGGATCGCCATCACCAGGATCGAAAGGTCGCGCGCCGTCGTGTACTGGTCGGGCGAGTAAAGGCCGTTCGGGTTGACGAAGTGGGTGCCGTTCATGCCGAGCCGGGCCGCCTCGGCGTTCATCCTTTCGGCGAAAGCGGCCTGCGAGCCGCCGACATTCTCGCCGACCGCCATGGCGATGTCGTTGGCCGACTTGACCAGCATCATCTTCAGCGCATTGTCGAGCCGCATCACAGAGCCCGGCTTAAAACCCATCTTGCTCGGCGGTTCGCCGGCGGAGTGTTTGGTCACCTTGATCGGCGAATCGAGCTGGACTTCCCCCGCCGCGATCGCCCTGAAGGTCACATAGGCGGTCATCAACTTGCTGAGCGACGCCGGATACCAACGCTTGAACGCATCCTGATGCTGCAGGATCTGGCCGCTCTTCAGGTCGAAGACCACCACCGGATTGGCCAGCGCCGGTCCGGCCAGAACCGACAGCATGATTGCGCCAGCCGGGAATAGTTTGAGGAAATGCCTGTGCCGCATGATCGAATCCGAAATCGCCTCTTGCCCTGATTGCCCCTGGTTCCGTAAGATTTCGTTACGTGACCGCCAGCATAAGGATCCGACCCTCAAAAACCGGACCGCATTATTGCGGTGCTATTTACCCTATGTGACGCCAACATGGCAAAGCGCCTGACAATCACAATTGCAAAGCCCGGGGCACAATTGCAAAGCCCGGGGCACAATTGCAAAGCCTACGGCACAATTGCAAAGCACCGGCCCATTTGCAAAACCTCAGGCTGAAGCCGGCTGCACCAACAACGAAATGGAACCACCATGCCAATCCTGAACCGCGCCGCCGAAATGCAGGACGAAGTCGCCGGCTGGCGACAGCATCTGCACCAGACGCCAGAGCTGAACTTCGATGTCTTCAAGACCGCGGCTTTCGTCACCGAAAAGCTGAAAGAGTTTGGCTGCGACGATGTGGTGACCGGCCTCGGCAAGACGGGCGTCGTCGGCATCATTCGCGGCCGTCAGGGGGAAGGCCCCACGATCGGTTTGCGCGCCGACATGGATGCACTGCCGCTCAAGGAGATCACCGGCAAGCCCTACGCGTCGACCGTTCCGGGCAAGATGCATGCCTGCGGCCATGATGGCCACACCGCGATGTTGCTCGGCGCGGCGAAATATCTCGCCGAGACGCGCAATTTCGCCGGCTCCGTTGCGGTGATCTTCCAGCCGGCGGAGGAAGGCGGCGGCGGCGGCAACGAGATGGTCAAGGACGGCATGATGGAGCGCTTCGCTATCGCGAAAGTGTTCGGCATGCACAACATGCCCGGCCTGCCGGTCGGCCAGTTCGCCATCCGTCCAGGCCCGATCATGGCGGCGACGGCCGAATTCACCATCACCGTGAAAGGCAAAGGCGGCCATGCGGCGATGCCGCACGGCACGATCGACCCGATCGTCATCGCCAGCCAACTGGTCGGCGCCCTGCAGACGATCGCTTCGCGCAGCACCGATCCGGTCGAGGCCGTGGTGGTGTCGGTGACCAAGTTCCACGCGGGCGACGCTTACAACATCATTCCGGAATCGGCCGAGATCGCCGGCACCGTACGCACGCTGAAGAAGGAAGTGGCCAAGAAATCGGAGGAACGTATTCGAGCGATCTGCGCGGGGCTGGCTACCGCCTATGGCGCGACGATCGAAGTCGACTACGACGCGAACTACCCGGTGACGTTCAACCATGCGGATGAGACGGTCTTCGCCAGCGATGTGGCCGCCGACGTGGCGGGCGATGCCCAGGTGCACCGCGCGATCCAGCCGGTGATGGGCGGCGAGGATTTCTCCTACATGCTGGAAGCCCGGCCCGGCGCCTTCATCTTCATCGGCAATGGCGAGACCGCCGGTCTTCACAACCCGGCCTATGACTTCAACGACGAAGCCATCCCGCACGGCATGAGCTATTGGGTGAAACTGGCGGAGACGGCGCTAGCCGCTTGAGGCCGGTCAGTAAAAACGCCGGCCGAATTGCGTTCGGCCGGCCCTCTTGGCGAAACGATCCGAAGCGGCTATGTGTCGGGCCGCGTGGTCCCGTAGCTCAGTAGGATAGAGCGGCAGATTCCTAATCTGTAGGTCACAGGTTCGATTCCTGTCGGGATCACCATCAGGAAAAAAGACCCGTTCTGTGGTCACGGCCTTATATTGTTTTCCTGCAAGCCGGCCAGTGAACGCGACATGGTGCGTGACATGAAGACGTTCGGAGATGTCACAGAAGAGCAGTTGGAACCCGACATCGGGGCCACCGCCGATATAGTGAAGAGGCAAGGTCCTAAGTATGGTCCGATCGCTGTGATGATGGTTCAAGAGCGTCTCGACCATATTCCATTTGTGCCGACGATGGACACTTGCGGTCACCTTTTCCCGAAGACCCACGAGGCCCGCGAGCCCGTTACAGCCGAAAAAGCGCTACTTCTGTGACTGTCCTAGTGTACCCTATCATTGATATTGTCTCGGTCGACACAGAACTCCCCGAAAACCTCGGCACTAAGGAGAAGTTTTGGGTTAAGCGCGGCGAAAAACTATGCCTAGTAAAATTCGGGAGACCGGATACCGGCGAGGACTGGGCAGAAAAAATCGTATGTGAACTCGCTACGCTGTGAGGACTTCCCCATGCTCACTATGACCTGGCAACTTGCCAAGGACGGCGATGCATCATCACGCCGTCTCTGGTCGAAGATGGCGGTCGGCTGATCCTTGGGAATGAATTGATTGCCCGCTCCACAAAAGCAACCGATGGCACCCGAGAATACTTACAACGGGAACATACGGTGGGCCGGGTACTTGCTGCGCTCGCCGTCAATCTACGGCCACTCTTTCGCCCCGCGTGGCACCACTTCATCGGGTACCTGATGTTGGACGCGTGGACAGGCAACACCGATCGACATAACGAGAATTGGGGATTAATCCGAGCAAAAGATGGATCAGTCAGTCTCTCTCCGACCTTTGATCATGCGTCTAGTCTAGGACGAGAGCTGTCTGATAAAGAACGAATTGAGCGGCTTGCGACTAAAGATGTGCGGTACGCCGTCCATGCGTTCGCTGCAAAGGCCCGCTCTGCATTATTTGAAAACACAACAGACAAAAAGCCACTGGGGACCGTCGAAGCTTTTGCCTCCGCTGCTCGAGCAGATCGAAGCAGTGGCCTCCAATGGCTCGACACACTTGGATCGACATCCGACGCCTCGGTTGAGAATATTTTCACGATGGTGCCAACCACTGTCATGAGTGATCCTCAGAAGGAGTTCGGAATTCGCCTACTATCAGCTAACAAGCGTAGGCTTCTCGAACTGCGGAGTCGTGGCGGTGAGTGACGTCTTCTTCATTAATTGGCAAGACCCTATCACTCGCCATTGGTATCCGGTGGCGAAGCTTGAGCGCAGCCAAGGCCACTATGTCTTCGCGTATACAAACGGCGCGTTGCACTCCTCCAACTTCTCGCCGTTCGCCGGACTGACTGACATCAGAGCTATCTACGTGTCTACAGAGTTGTTCCCTATTTTTGCAAATCGCGTAATGAATGAGCGTCGGCCGGAGTTCAGTCAGTATGCTCGGTGGTCCGGAATCTACAGAAATCAGCACTCCGACCCGCTTTTACTAATGGCGCGGATGGGCGGTGGGCGAGCCACAGATACGCTTCAAGTTCATCCGGTACCCGAAAAATCGGGGACTGGATTGTATCAAATGGTGTTTTTCTGCCACGGCGGACGACATGTTCTTGAAGAAGCTCAAGAACGAACTCTTAACCTGACACCTGGAGAACGATTGTTTCCAATGCTGGATCTTCAAAATCCGTTCGACTCAAGTGCCGTCGCGCTAAGAATAAGCGATCCCGCTGCGATGATTGGTTATTTCCCTCGCTATCTTGCAGGTGACCTAAGGCGCCTCGCGGAAGGGGCGAAGAATAAGCTGCGAGTTCAGGTAAGACAGGTAAATCCAGATGCGCCCGTTCAATTCCGCCTCTTGTGCGAATTGGTCAGTCGTTGGCCATCTGGCTTCAGACCATGTGACGATGAAGACCACAAAACTATCGTGGATTTTAAGGCCATGAGCGTCGTGGATATTGTCGAAAGACGGACACCGCAAAGTTGACTGTTGACATAAACGCCAAATGGAGTCGCCGATATCGCAACCACCCTACGCTTTCGGCGCGCCTAAGGCGCATCCGCCCTTCGGCCATACTCCTAGGTTACCAGCTTTGAGAATGGAGGGGGTGGTTGCCATCAGCTTCGGGTTGCCAGAGCCACCTCACTCACGAGTCGAATTTGCTCGAGCCTACTCGCTCGGCACCCATTTGAAGTGGTCGCCGTCCTTCTCGATCTGCCCGACACCCGGGAACGGAAAGTGTGGTGCGAAGATCATCTCGTGGTCCTCGGCCAGCGTCGTCAGGGTCTTGGCCCTGTTCTGCTCCGCTTCCGGCTTGTCGCCGTCGAAGGCCAAGGCCCAGTACGGCTTGGCGAGCGAGATGATTGAGCTGTGCACCGTGTCACCAATATCGAACAGCCGTTCTTCTCCGGATTTGATCTGGTAGCCGACGTGGCCAGGTGTGTGGCCCTTGAGCGCTACCGAGGTGATGCCAGGCGCAATTTGGGCGCCGGCCTTGAATGGTTTCACATGGTCGGCGATGACCTTGACGATATCGGCCGCATCCTTGTTGGACTTGGCAAAATCCCACTCCACGTCCGACATCCTTATCGTGGCATTGGGAAAAGCCAGCTTGCCATCCTTGACCAGTCCGCCGATGTGATCGGGATGAGAATGGGTGATCAATATCTCGTTGACGTCACCGGGTTTGACACCGGCCTTGGCCAGGCTGTCCTGCAGCGCGCCGCCGACACCGGTGTCGATCAGCACGACACTGGTCTTCGATTTGACCAGCAGGGCGTCGACGCTCAGCGTGATGGTATCGGTCGGCGCCCCCGCCGCCTTGAGCAGTTCGCCGACTTCCGCGGGGCTGTGATCGAGGCCGAAGGTCTTGCCATCGTTGGGTTTGACGAACTGGGCGTCGTGCAGTGCGACGATGTCGAGCTTGCCAAGCTTGAATGATTTTGCATCCGGCTGCTGCGCCGGCATCTGCGCCATTGCCACGCCTTGATAGAGCAGCGTCAAGGCCGTCATCGCCAATAGCCTGGTCGTGGAGTTGAACCTTGTCATGCCGAACATCCTCTGGCTACGGAGGCGCGACCGAGGTCGGGCCGACCGCGAATTCGCTAGGGATATAGGCCCAGGGCATGTTCCGGCAATGGCGACCCGTTGCCGATGGCCACCCTGTGGTACAGCTATCGACTGGCATGCCGCATAGGCCCCCGTCGTGCTCAAGGGTGCCGTCAACGCCGAAGAAAATGTCCGCGCAAAGTCAGCGCACCTGGTCTGAGCCATCGGCGACACCCAGCGAAGCAGGTTGATCGCAATAGCGGTGCGGGTAGCTATGCCGCAATGTGCGCGAAGCTGGCCGTGGTCACCCGCCATGGCGACCATGGCGGGACTTTTCATGCTTCGAATGCGATCAGGCCGGCTCAGCCGACCCGGACGACAAAATGCTTGGTCACCGGCTCGATGATCTTCCAGGTGCCCTTGAAATCGGCTTCCACCACGAAGGCGTCGCCGGGGCCAACTTCGACCGGCGTGCCGCCATCGGGCGTGATGATGATGCGGCCGGCGATCATGTGCACGAACTCATAGTCGGTGTAGGTCGCATGATAGGTGCCGGGCGAGGCCCGCCAGGTTCCCGATATTACCTTGCCATCCGCAGTCGTGTGCTGGACGGCGGTCTGCATGGTCGGCTGACCCTCGACCACGATCCAGCCAGGCAGGTCGCCGGCTTCCGCGTGCTCGACGGGGCCGAATTTGAGGATGGTTTTGTTCGTCATGCCGGGCTCCGTTTGCTTCATGTGTTCGCGGTCGGATAGCCGATGCACATGACGGGAGCAATGCCGTGCAAAGCGAACAGGTGCGGCCGCGCATCCCGGCATGGCCCGCCCGCTGCCCGCGCCCACTTGGAGTGCTATGGCTTGTGCCGTGCCGAGACCAACTCCGCCTTGCGTTGCGCCGTCTCCAGCCCGAGGCTGATGAAGGCGCGCGCGTGCCTGGCGAGGGCCATATTGTCGGTCCACAGATTGCGCCAGATGGCGGTCTTCCTCGACAGGTTTTCGTCGACGATCTCCGAGGAGAAGGATTCGAAGCTGAGGTCGTCGGCATAGCCGATGGCGGTCAGCGCATCGAATATCGCGGCGAAGTCGATGTTGCCGGTGCCGAGGAAGCCGCGATGGCTCTCGCCTATATGGACATAGCCGATCTTGGCTGCCGCGTGGCGGATGGCGAGACCGACATCGGCCTCCTCGATGTTCATGTGGAAGGTGTCGAGATGCAGGAAGATGTTGTCCGACCCGGTGTCCTCGATGAAGGCGAGGCCCTGCGCGGCGGTGTTGAGCAGGTTGCTCTCGAAGCGATTGACGATTTCGAGGTTGAGCGTGACGCCGGCGGCCTTCGCCGTCTCGGCGACCTTGGCCAGCGTTGCCGCGCTGCGGTTCCACTGATCGCGTGTCGGCGCCTCGACCTGCAGGCCATGGCTGGTCGAAAGAATGCCGGCGACCTTGCTGCCGCCGAGGTCGCGCGTCAGCGCGATGGTCTCGTTGAGTATCTCGACGCCGCGCGCGGCGATCGCCTTGTCGGCGCTCGACACATCGCCATCACCAGGCAATCCAATGCTGATCGCAACGCCGAGATCAAGGTCGGCGATGCGTTTGGCAAGCCCGCCAATATCGACATTGGCGGGGTCGAGATAGGAGAATTCGATCAGGTCGAACCCGGCCTCCTTGGTATTGGCCAGCGTGCGTTCGAGCTCGCCCTGCGCCGAGCTTGCCGACCAGACGAAGGAATGGATTCCGATGCGCGACATGATCGTCTCCGGCATTAGATGAATGAGAATGGGTGCGGCCGGGATCGCCCCGGCCGCACCAGCCTTGGGAGGCTTAGCGGGCCGCGGTCCAACCCTTGTAATCCTTGAGGTTGTCGGCGGTGATGAGCTTCGGGTCGAGCAGCACGGTGGCCTCCGCCGGCTTCTTGCCGGCCAGCAGATCGGCCGCCATGGTCAGCGATTGGCCGGCCATCACATAGGGATCCTGCGAGGCCGAAGCCTTGATCATCGATTTGCCGGACGCCAGTTCCTTCTCGATATCGGGTGCGCCATCGACCGCCGTGAAGACGAACTCGGAACGGTTGAGCTGCTTGGCGGCGAGTTCGGCGCCGATCGCCGTCGGATCGTTGATGGCGAATACCGCGTCGATCTTGTCAAAACGAGTGAGCAGCGACTGGAACACTTTCAGGCCGCCGTCACGCGAGCCTTCGGCATTCTGGTCGTCGGACAGGATCTTGATGTCGGGATGCTGGGCAAGCACGTTCTTGCAGCCCTTCACCCGCTCCAGGATCGACGAAGACGCCGGTCCGTTGAGGATGACGTAGTCGCCCTTGCCGCCGGTGTGGTCGACCAGGTATTGGCAGGCTTCCTCGCCGGCCTTGACGTTGTTGGTCATCACCGTGACGTCGGCGCCCGGCGCCGAAACGTCGAAGGCGGCGACGACGATGCCGGCGGCCTGCGCCTTCTTCACCGCCGGCGCGATTGCCTTGGCGTCGACCGCATTGAGCATGATCACGTCGACGCCGGCGGCGATGAAGGAATCGACCTGCGAGACCTGCTTGTTGAGGTCATAGTCGGCCGACACCGATGTCACCTCGACCTTCGGATTGATCTTCCTGGCCGCATCCTCGATGCCCTTGATGGTGGCGACGAAGAAGGGGTTGCCGAGCAGGCCGACCGAGATGCCGACCTTGTTGAGGTCCTTGGCCGATGCCGGCACGATGGCGACGGCCGCGAGGGCGGCGCCGCAGAGCAGTTTGGCGATGGTCTTCATTACGCTTACTTCCTCCTGATGCCCCGCGCCTCTCACGGTGCGTTACACAAGCCGGTCTTTAATGCCGGCGACCAGGTCACTCACGTTCTCGCCCCTGCCTGGAGCCGGTAGCGGTCGAGGGCGACCGCCACGATGATGACCAATCCCTTGATGATGTACTGCCAGATATCAGAGACACCGGCCAAGATAAGCCCGTTGGACAGCACCGCGATGATCAGGCCGCCGATCAGCGTGCCCCAGATCGACCCGACGCCGCCGACGAAGCTGGTGCCGCCGAGGATGACGGCGGCGATGGCGTCGAGTTCATAGCTCTGCCCGAGTTGTAAGCCGTTGGCGGCGTAGAGCCGGGCCGCCGACATCGCGCCGCCGAGGCCGGCGAGCAGGCCGGAAACGCCGTAGACGAAGAGCAGCACCAGCGGGACCTTGATGCCGGTCAGTCTGGCTGCCTCGGCATTGCCGCCGACGGCGTAGATCCAGGTGCCGAGCACGGTCCGTTTCAGCACCAGCCAGGACAGCACCACCACCGACAGCGCGATGATGACCAGCCAGGGGATGCCGAGCACCGAACCGTTGCCGATGAAGTCGAACGGCAGGTCTGAGTTGAACACCGTCGTGTCCTGCCCGAGCAGGCGGGCAACGCCGCGCACGGCGGTCAGCGAACCCAACGTGACGATGAACGGCGGCAGCCTGATATAGGCGACCAGCAGCCCGTTGATGACCCCGAAGCCCAGCCCAGCCAGGATGGCCGCCGGCACGCCGAGCAGGCCCCAGTCCGGCACCAGCGACACCAGCACCGCCACCATCGCCGAGGCGGCGAGGATGGAGCCGACCGACAGGTCGATGCCACCGGTCAGGATGACGAAGGTCATGCCGGCGGCAAGCACGATGTTGATCGACGATTGCTGTGTGACGATGAGCAGGTTGGTGCCGGTCAGAAAGCGCGGATTGATGAACTGGAAGCCGCCGGCCAGCAGCACCAGCACCGGCAGCATGCCAAGCGCCGCAAGTGTGGTGCGCAGCCGCCGGCTCCTGACCGCCGCCTGATCCACGCTCTTCGTCCCGGTCGTCCTGTCTGTCATCGCTGAGACGCTCCCGTCGCAAGTTCCATGATCGCTTCCTGACGAAGCGGCTCGCCTTCGGATGCCGTCACCTCGCCAGCGATCGCGCCATCGCGCATCACCAGCACGCGGTCGGCGACGCCGATCACCTCGGGCAATTCGCTGGAGATCATCAGGATGGCGATGCCCTTGTTGGCGAGATTGTCGATCAGCCGGTAGATTTCCGACTTGGCGCCAACATCGACGCCGCGGGTCGGCTCGTCGAGGATGACGACCTTCGGCTCGGTCTCCAGCAGGCGCGCGAGCAGCACCTTCTGCTGGTTGCCGCCCGACAGCGAGCCGGCATTGGCTTGTGCCGACCCGGTGCGGATGGACAGGTCGGCAATGGCCTTTGCCGCTCGCCTGTCGGCAGCGGTGAAATCGCGAAGGCCGCCGGCTCGCGCATCCCTGGCCAGCACGCCCATGCTGATGTTGTCCGAAATCGACATGTCGAGGAACAGGCCGAGTTCCTTGCGGTCCTCGGTGAGGTAGGCGATGCCGGCATCGAGCGCCTCGCGCGGCGAACCGACGGTCACGGGCTTGCCGTCGAGTTCCATCGTGCCGGCGCTACGCTTGTCGGCGCCGAAGATCAGCCTGGCAAGCTCGGTGCGGCCCGAGCCGACGAGGCCTGCCAGTGCCAGCACCTCACCGTGATGGAGGTCGAACGAACAGTTCTTCAGCAGATGCCCGTCGGACATGCCGCGCACCGAGAGCGCGACGGCGCGTTTCTCGTCCGGAGGGCGATGATCCTTCTTGTAGAAGGCGGAGAGGTCGCGGCCGACCATCATCGACACCAGGCGCGAGGCGTTGAGGTCGGCGCGATCGAGCGTGCCAACATAGCCGCTGTCGCGCAGCACACTGACGCGGTCGGCGAGTTGGTAGACCTCTTCCATGCGGTGGCTGATGTAGATGATGGCGATGCCTTGCGCCTTCAGCGTCGCGATCACCTCGAACAGGCGGTCGGTCTCGCGCGAGGTCAGCGAAGTGGTCGGCTCGTCCATGACGATGATGCGCGCATTGGTCGACAGCGCCCGGGCGATCTCGACCAGCTGGCGCTCGCCGAGCGACAGGCTGGAAACCAGGGCACGCGCCGAGAAGGAGACACCGAGCCGGCCGACGATCTCGGCGGCGCGCCGGTTGCACTGGTCGCGGTCGACGACGCCGAAGCGGCGCGGCTCGTTGCCGAGGAAAATGTTCTGCGCCACCGTCAGGTTCGGCGCCAGCGACAGTTCCTGGTAGATCACCGCGATGCCGGCGGCGCGCGCCTTGATCGGATCGCCGGTCGCGGCGGGCGCGCCATCGATCAGGATCTCGCCGCCGGGATCCGGCCGATAGGCGCCGGACAGCACCTTCATCAGCGTCGACTTGCCGGCGCCGTTCTCGCCCATCAGCGCGTGCATTTCGCCTGCGTGGACGCTGAGCGAGACGTCCTGCAGGGCGCGTATCGCGCCAAAGGTCTTGGAGATGTGGCGCATCTCCAGCACCGGCTGGCGCGCCGCTAGCGTCTGGACTGCCGCGCTCATCGCGCACCACCGGCCGCCCTGGCGGCGCTATCATGCCCGGCAACGCTATCGCGCCAGGTGTCGCGATAGCCGGCGAGGCCGCCGAATTGTGTCGCCTGCACCGGCTCCGGCGGCTCGGCGGCGAAGTCGCGGCCCACACTCTCGAAGGCGAGTGCCGCGGCACCCGTGGCGCTGCCTTCCAGCGAGGCACCTTGCAGGAAGGCCTGACCGGGACGCAGCTGCGCCAGCAGCCCGGCAAGCAGGCCGCCAGTGTTCAGTCCGCCATCGACGATGACGGTATTGTCGGAATGGATGAGGTCGAGGCAGAGATCGATCATCAGCGCCACGTAAAGCAGCGCCACCGCCGCGCGTTCACCGGCATCGGGCGTGCGCCCGACCAGCCGGCCAGGCCGATCCGGCATCGGCCCGCCCGGAGCGAAGCTCGGCAGCGCCATGAGGCTGGCATCGATCGCCTGCTGTATCGGGCCAGGCGGGATGGCGCCTTGCCAGCCGCCGCTGATGACGGCGAATTCGCGCCCGCCCATGAAGCGTATGGTCGGCACCGGACCACCGTCGACATCGACATTGACCAGCATGTCGCGGTCGCGGTCGAGCGCTTCGAGCGGACAGTCGGGATTGAGTACGACGACCCAGGTGCCGGTCGACACGACGGTCAGCGGTCCAAGCCCTTGCCGTCGATAGGCGTACAGCGCCGCATTGGAGTCGTGGACGCCGTTGTGGATGACGATCGATCGCCCGGCACTGCCGAAGCGCTGCTCGCCGATGACGGCGCCGGCGCGTTCGAAAGCCGGCATCTGGCCGCGCCAGCCTTCGGCGTCGACCAGCGAGGAAAAGTCGCGTTCGCGCGGCGCCCACAAATGCGAATGGCAACCGAGATAGGACACTTCGCAGACCGGCAGGCCGCCGAGGCGCCAGCTCCAGTACTGGGGATAGCCGAGGAACCATTTCGCCGCCGCGAACGTGTCGGGGTCGACTTCCTGCAGCCACAGCATGTGACGGCCATAGTTGAAGCCGAGCGGCAGGCGGGGAGAGAACGTCTCGGCGAAATCCGGAATACGGCGGTCGATCCGCGCCGCGATTTCAGCCGGCGGCTCCTGTTCGTAGTCGAGGATCGGATGGGTCAGCGCCTTGTCGTCGACAAGGGCGAAGGTGCAGCCATGGCCCGACACCGCCACTCCTTCCACCCCGTGGCTTTCGACCGCGTCGGTGACGGCACCGTGCGCCCAGTCATGGAGGGCGGCCTCGTTGAGTACGCTGAAACCGCCTTGTCGCGTCCATTTCGGCTGCGTGCGGCGCTCTTCGAGGATGCGTCCGTCCTGGCCGAAGACGAACAGCTTCGAATTGGTCTTGCCGAAGTCGAGCACCGCCACGTTCACGCGAGGGCTCCCGAGGTTGAAGCAATCCGCACCATGACGCCGGCATCCTCCAGCATGCGCGCATCGGCATCGGAGAGCCCGTCATCGGTGACCAGCGTGCCGATGCGCGACAGCGGCAGCGCGACATTGCGGGCGTGGATCGAGAGTTTGCGGCTGTCGGCCAGCACCACGATCTGATCGGCGCAGAGGCTGAGGTCGACGATGGAGCGCACCAGCAGCGGATGCGATTCCAGCAGCCCTTCCTGGTTGAGGCCTTGCGTGCCGAGAAAGAATTTCGAGGCATAGAAAGGCGTTGCCTGGGTAAGCGAATGGATGATGCCTGGTTCGCGGTGCAGGTCGCCGCCGGCAACCGTCAGGCTGCAATGGCCATGATCGCTTAGATAGGCCGCGAGCGGCATCGAGTTGGTGTAGAGCCGGATGCTGCGGTCGGCGAGCTTGACGCCGAGATGAAAGCAGGTCGAGCCGCCATGGACGATGACGGCATCGCCATCGCGCACCATGGTCGCGGCGACCGCCGCGATCTGCCGCTTGGCCTCGACGGCAAGGTCACGGTTCTCGTCATAGGGCCGCGCATAGGCGACGCCCGCATGCGAAGCGCCGTCAAGTGCCGAGATACCGCCATAGACCTTGCGGGCTTCACCGGCCTCATCGATCCGGTCGATATCGCGCCGGACCGTCGCCGCCGAGACACCGAGCCGCTCCTGCAACTCGCGCACGGACGCGAACGGGCGGTCCCGCAGCAGTTCGACGATCTGACGCTGGCGGCCGAGGTCGCTCAACCCTTTCCTCCCTGACGCCATTTTCCATGGCAATTGGTGCAACTTACTCAACATTAGTCGGATTGCAAGCCGATTTGACGATAGTAGATCAGCATTGACGCAGATCACTCACATCTGCGATACCATCGCCAACACCGGTCCCGACGACGGGATTTTGTGCGAGCGCTGGAGAAAAGGGCCATGGCAACCCAAGCTGATGCACAGGAACTTGCCGCCTTGCGGGCGCTTTCGGCCAGCATCGGGCTGAACCCGCATATGACACAGGCGGCGGGCGGCAACACCTCGCTCAAGGCCGGCGACACGCTGTGGATCAAGGCCTCGGGGACCTGGCTGAAGGATGCGCTCAGCGACGACATCATGGTGCCGGTGGCGATGGCACCGCTGCTCAAGGCCGTCGAGCAGCGTGATCCAGCCGCCGACAAACCACAGGCCTTCGCCATCGAAGACCTCAATCCGCGTGGCCTGCGCCCGTCGATCGAGACTACGGTGCATGCCTTGATGCCGCAACGCGTGGTTCTGCATGTCCACTGCGTCGACACGATTTCGATTGCCGTGCAAGCCGATGGCGAGGCCGAGGTCGCCAGGCGGCTTCGCGGCATCGAATGGGCCTGGGTGCCCTACTTCCGGCCGGGCCTGCCGCTCGCCCGCGGCATTGCCGAGAAATTGCGGCCGGGGGTCGACGTGCTCATCCTTGGCAATCACGGGCTGGTGGTCGCCGCCGAAACCGTCGCCGCGGCGGAAGCCTTGCTGCACTGCGTCCGGTCGCTGCTGGCGCGGCAGCCGCGCACGACCGCAGCACCTGATATCGCGGCCTTGACGGCGCTGGCCGGCGACTACCGATTGCCGGCGGATGTCGAAGCGCACGCGGTCGCGCTCGATGCGGAAAGCCTGGATATGGCCGAGGCCGGCAGCCTCTATCCGGACCATGTCATCTTCCTCGGCCAGGGCTCGGTCGTTGCGAAGCCGGGCGAGGACGTGGCCGGCGTCGTCGCGCGGGTCGGCGCGGCACCCGTGGCAATCCTGTTTCCCCGCGCCGGCGTGCTGATGCGCGGCGACGCCGGCGCGGGTGCCGACGCCATGCAGCGTTGCCTCGCCGACGTGACCGCGCGCGTCGATGGCAAGGCGCGGCTGAACTATCTCACCGCCGCCGAGAACGACGAGCTGGTCAACTGGGACGCCGAGCAGTATCGCCAGAAGCTAAACGCCGCCAGCACGGCCTAACAGGGGACGGACGACATGACGCCACTTGTCGTCGGCATCGACATCGGCACCTCCGGCGCCCGCGCCGTCGCCATGCGTCAGGATTTTTCCATCGCCGGCCAATCCGCCGTGCCACTCGACAGATTTGGCCAGAACCCCCGTGATCCCCTGATATGGTGGCAAGCGGTCCAGGCGGCGCTGGCGGATCTGCTTTCGGGCATTGACCGCGCCGCGATCCGGGCCGTCGCCGTCGACGGCACGTCGGGCACGCTGCTGCCGGTCGACATCGATGGGCGGCCGCTGGCCGAGCCACTGATGTACAACGACAAGGTCGATGACGCCGACATCCCGGCCATGGTCGCCCGTGAGGCGCCGGCAGCGAGCGCCGCCCACGGGGCGACTTCCGGCCTCGCCAAAGCCTTGCGGTTCCAGCATCAGCCCGGCATAGCAGCCGTGCTGCACCAAGCCGACTGGATCGCCGGCAACCTGTCCGGACGCTTCGGCGTCAGCGACGAGAACAATGCGCTCAAGACCGGCTATGATGTCGAGGCCCGCCGCTGGCCGGACTGGATCGCGACCACCGGCATGCGCATGGACCTGCTGCCCGATGTCGCCGAACCGGGCGATGTCACCGGCACGCTCACCGCAGCCGCCGCGGAGCTTTTCGGCCTGCCGCGCGATGTGGTCGTGGTTGCCGGCACCACGGACGGCTGTGCCTCGTTCCTGGCGACGGGCGCCACCGCGGCCGGCGACGGCGTCACCGCTTTGGGCTCCTCGCTAACCATCAAGATCCTGTCCGACCGGCCGATCTCGGCGCCGCGCTTCGGCATCTACAGCCATCGGCTCGGCGATGTGTGGCTGGCGGGCGGCGCCTCGAATTCCGGCGGCAAGGTGCTGGCGCAGCATTTTCCGCTCGCGCGGATCATCGAACTCAGCGCGATCATCGACCCCACGACCGAGACCGGCCTCGACTACTATCCGCTTGGTACGGCTGGCGAACGGTTTCCCGTGGCCGATCCGGCCTTGCCGCCACGTCTCACCCCACGGCCCGCTGACGATGCCGATTACCTCAAGGCGATGTTCGAGGGCATGGCGACGATTGAGGCGCTTGGTTACAGCAGGCTGGCCGAACTCGGCGCGCCGGCCCTGACCTCCATTCGCAGCGTCGGTGGCGGCGCCGCTAACCCGGTGTGGAGCGCGATCCGGCAGCGCAAGCTCGGCGTCGCGTTCCTGCCGGCATTGTCGGACGAGGCCGCCGCGGGTACGGCACGGCTGGCGCTGAAAGGCGCAAGCGAGGCAGGGCTTCTATGAATACGAAAAAGCTCGAACGTCTCGACGGCATCGGGCCGCTGGCGGAACGCTACCAGGTCTTCCTGCTCGACCAGTTCGGCGTGCTGCATGACGGGCAGGCTCCCTATCCCGGCGCGGTGGCGGCACTGTCCACGCTGAAGCGCGCCGGCAAGACCGTGGTGCTGATCTCCAATTCCGGCAAGCGCGCCCGGCCCAACGAGGCACGCCTGCTGAAGCTTGGCTTCGAGGCCGGCAGTTGGGACCATTTCGTGTCCTCCGGCGAGGTGGCGTGGCGACGTTTCAACGAGATGGCGGCGACCGGAGCCTTGCGGTCCGGCACGAAGTGTCTGCTGATCAGCCGCGACGGCGACCGCAGCGCGATCGAAGGCCTGCCGTTCGGGCTGGCGGAGGCTGGCGAAGACGCCGAACTGGTGCTGATCTCGGCCAGCGAGGGGGACCGCCACGACCTCGACCACTATCGCCGGCTGCTCGCCCCGGCGGCGGCGCGGCAAGTACCGTGCTTCTGCACCAATCCCGACAAGATCATGCTGACGGCGGTCGGACCTCGCTTCGGCGCCGGCGAGATCGCCGATCTCTACGAAACCCTGGGCGGCGGTGTCACCCGCATCGGCAAGCCCTATCCGGCGATCTTCGAGGCGGCACTCGCACTGGCCGGCGAACCAGAGCACGGCAGCGTGATCTGCGTCGGCGACAGTGTCGAACACGATATTGCAGGCGGCAATGGTGTCGGAATCGCAACGGCGCTGGTGCTGGGTGGAATACTGGTCGGCACGCCTGACCTCGCCGCTGTTTTCGACGAACACAAGGCCTGGCCGGATTACACCACGAGTTCGTTCAGCTTTCGCTGACCGCTTCCAGCATCCGCCTTGCGCTTTCCTCGTCGGTGATCAGGATTGTCGGCGCAATCAGGTTCATGGCGCCGAGCAGCGCATCGGTCTTTTCCGCGCCGCCGGAGGTCAGAATGCGGATCGGCGCCTTGCGCAGCCGGTCGACGTTCACCGACATCACATGGTTGTTGACGGGATGGTCGACCAGATCGCCATTGCGGTCGTAGAAATGGAACAGGAGGTCGCCAACGGCGCCGCGCGCCAGCAGCGCCTCCCGGTCCGCTTCCCTGAGGAAGCCGCCGCGCGAGAAGGTGGTGGCTGAAGCGATGCCGCCAACACTCAGCAGAACGGCATCGAGCGCGTCGGCCATTTCAAAAACCTCCTGCAGGCCGCAGCGTTCGACCAGCGCGATCTTGGTCTCGACGCTGTCGACGACGGCCGGCGTCGGCATCAGATAGCCGTCGCCCTGGAAGATTTGGGCGAAGCGCCAGGCGAACTCGGCCGGGTTGGTCCGGCGTGCGATGCCGACGCCGCCAAGCAGCGAAATCACCTTGAAATCGGTCAGCGATTTGGCGCTGATGAACGGCAAGGTGTGGAACAGCGTATTGCCCCAGCCGACGCCGACCTGCATGCCGGACTTCATCGCATCGGACAGGAACATGCCGGTCTTGGCGGCGATTGCCGGGATCGGGTCGGCATCGGCTGCTGTCAGCGGCGCCACCAGCGCCTGCTGCAGGCCGAAGGTCTTTTCAAGCGCGCGTTCCAGCCGCACGATCTCCAGAAGCTCGCTCTCGATGGTGATCTTGACCTCGTTGCGCGACCGCGCCTCCGCCAGCATGCGCACGATGGTGACACGGCCGACCCCAAGCACGTCGGCGATCTCGTTCTGCGTCATCTGCTCGACGAAATACATCCAGGCGGCGCGGATCCTGAGGCGGTCCGTCCGGCTCTCGCTGACGACCTGCTCGGTCGCTTCGGCTCCTGCCCGCCTTTCGTCGGCCCGCCTTTCGTCGGTTTGTCGTCCCCTGGCCAAATGATCCCTCCCCCGCGGCGGCGGACGCGCGCCGTCGCCGATTCTGCGTGCTGGTCTAGTATCGCCTATTGATCTACCAATCGATAGGAACAATGTAGAGTCGGTGGGCGGGCCATTGCAGGTGGCTCCGCACGGCACATTCGAGGCGAACCGCGATGCTCCGACAAATCTCCGAAGATGTCCGCGTCAACCTCAAGGACCGGCTGCGGGAAGTCCGTGACATCATCCGCCAGAGCCGCCATGACGGCGCCAGCGAGGCCAGCCTGCTGCACGAAGCGACCAGCCATCTGCCGCCGTTTCCGGGCAAAGGCATCGAAGGCCTGCTCAGCCATGCCGCGAGTGCCGTCGACGAAGCGCTGTCGATCGCCGAATCCTTCGTCCCGCATGAACGTCCGATAAGGGTCGACGGAACGACCGTAAAAGGCCTCGGCACCTATTTCCCGGCAGGGGCCGAAGACCAGCAATTGAGCGCCGAGCGCCTGTTCCGGCGCGACATGTATTATCTGACCAAGGCGGTGCTTGCCGGGCTGAAGATCGACCATGCCCGTATCCATGAAGCCGGGTTCGCCGCCGTCCACGCGGCCATGCGCAAGCGCCATGGCGATCTGCTGGCCGCCCTGGCCGCGCCTGGTGCTGGACTGCAGGCGATCGCGGCGACGTGTTCGGCGTTGCTGATCGAGTGCCTCGGCCAGCGCCCGATCCGTTTTGATGACACCGCCCCGGAAGCGACGGCAATGGGTGATAGGGCGCTCGACATAAGCTGCCTGGCGCCGGTCGTCCTGGCCTGCGGGCTGGCGACAAACGGCCGCAACGACGCGCCGGAGCCCGACATGCTGGAAATCGCGATCCTGGCCGCCGATATCCGCCGCGACCGCATCATCCAGGCCTGCGCCAAAACGAGCCCGGCCGATGAATTGACACCTGTCTTCGCCACCTTGCTTGCGCATTTGCCATAAGGCCTCCTGGCGCAGTTCAGAAAACAGAGCGGCCGCAGGGCTACTCCCCGGCCGCCATCGCCATGATCGTCTTCTTGGCGCGCTGGATCGAGGCCGGGCTCATCGACAGTTCGGTGAGACCCATCTCCAGGAAGGCGGGGATGAGATCCGGCCGGCCCGCCGCCTCGCCGCACATGCCCACCATGATACCGGCGGCGACGCCGGCCCTGGCCGTCAGTTCGATCGCAGACATGACGGCTGGATTGGTGACGTCGTTGAGCTTCGCAACGGTCGGATTGAGCCGGTCGGCGGCCATGATGTACTGGGTCAGGTCGTTGGTGCCTATCGAGAAGAAAGCCACCTCCTTGGCCAGTGCCGGGGCGATCAGCACAGCGGCCGGGGTCTCGATCATCACGCCGAGATCGAACGTAGCGTGCGGTACGCCTTCGGCCTTGAGTTCGGCGGCGCATTTATCGACAAGAACGCGCGTCTGCCGCACCTCGCCAAGATCGGAAACCATCGGCAGCATCACCTTGATGTTGCCGTGTACGGCGGCCCTTAGCAGCGCCCTGAGTTGGCGCTTGAAGATATCGGGCCGGTCGAGGCACATGCGGATGCCGCGCCAGCCGAGGAACGGATTTTCCTCGTCGGGAAACTCGATGCCGGCGATCGGCTTGTCGCCGCCGATGTCGAGCGTGCGAACGATGACCGGATAAGGCGCGAAGGCCTTGGCCAGCGCCGCATAGGTCTCGGCCTGCATGTCTTCCGACGGCAGGTGCATGTGACGCATGAACAGGAGTTCAGTGCGGAACAGGCCAACACCCATGGCGCCGACTTCCTGCGCCGCCTCGATCTCCTCGAGCGAGCCTATATTGGCCGCGACTTCGATCACCTTGCCGTCCGCCAGCTTCGGCGTCACCGTCTTGAAGGCGGCCAGGCCGGCACGTTCCGTCGCCGCCGCTTCGACCCGGCCGGCGAAATCGGCGCGTGTCGCCGCATCGGGATCGATGATCACCTGGCCCGTATTGCCGTCGAGCGCTACTTCTTGAGCCGTGCGCAAGGCATTGATCCGGTCGCCAAGGCCCAGTACCGCCGGAATGCCATGCGAGCGAGCGATGATGGCGATGTGCGAAGTGGCGCCGCCATGGCCGCACACCACGCCGCCGATGCGTTTCAGCGGCGCACGCGCCAGGTCCCAGGCGCCGATGTCGTCGGCGATCAGGATCGCACCTTGCGAAATATTTTCGAGGCTGACGTCGTCTTGACCCAGCAGCGCCAGGCAGATCTGCCGTCCGACCGCATGGACATCGTCCGCCCGCGCATTGAGGTAGTGATCATCGACGGCGCTGAAATCGGCGGCGATGGTGGAAGCGGCGATGATCATGGCCGAGACCGCGTCATTGCCGCCCTTGATCGCCTTCTCGGCCTCGCCGGTCAGGCTGTCGTCGGCCGCGATATCCCTGAGCGCGGCGACGATGCCCCGGTCACCGGCCGACAGACTATCCTGCGCCAGCGCCCGATCCATGCGCGCCTGGACAGCGGCGACGGCGGCGCGGAACCTTTCGATTTCGCCGGCGATCTCATCGGCTTGCAACATGCGGCCCTGTCCGGCGATGTCAGGCGGGAAATGCGCGAATGCCGGCCCGATGGCGACGCCCTCGCTTGCGGCGACACCGCGCAACCCATTCGCTTCGGCTGATACCGCCGGCGCGGATTGGGACGCGGGCGCCGCTTCCTTGCCCGCGTCATTCGCCGGGGCGTGGGTTTCTTCGTCGTCGAGACCCGCCTTGGGGTTCTCGAGATAGCCGATCAGCGCCTCGATCGCCTCGATGGCATCGGCGCCGTTCGCCCGCACGGTGACTTCCTGGTTTTCCTTGACCGCCAGCAGCATCAGCTTGACCGAGCTCTTGGCGCTGACCGCCTTGCCGTCCTTGACCAGTTCGACGTCGGATTCGAAAGCCTTGGCGAGCTTGACGAAGCGCGTGGCGGGACGGGCGTGCAAACCTTCATGCACTCTGACGATGGTCGAGCGTTCCATGGCAAATACTCTGCTTTTTTGGGCGCCAAGGCCAGACCGGCTGGAGCGCGAATGCTTTCAGGCGGCGATGGTGATGATCGCGTCTGTTTTCAGGGCGGCCACGAGCGCTTGTGTATCGACCTGCGATGCACAGATCTCGCCCGGCCTTTCGGCCTCGGTGGCGCCGTTGAACGAGATGACGACGTGGCCCATCTCGAGGACCTTGCTCCAGGCGCTGGAGCCGACGGCGGTTATGACGGCCGAAACCGGGCCAAGGGTGATCGACGCGCCCTTTTCAGGCGCGCCGTCGCTGGGTCCGATCTCCGTCTTGTGGAGCACGGAAACCTCGGCAAGCTCCGGTGGCGAGCCATCCGCGAACAGGATGACCACGCCGCCCTCGGCGAGGTCCGCCACTTCGGGTCCTATTGCCGTGACCCGTGTCTTGAGAAGAACCGACATATGGCGAACCTCGTTATTTCTGGTGTTTAGAACACGATCAGGGAGACGATCCAGGCGATCAGCACCGAGACCGGACCCATGATCTGGCGGCTGATGAGCACCGCCGGCACGCCGATTTCGATGGTTTTCGGCTTGGCTTCACCCAGCGCAAGGCCGACAGGAACGAAGTCGCAGCCGACTTGGGTGTTGTAGGCAAACAGCGCCGGCAGCGCCATTGCCGGCGAAATCGTGCCGTTGGCGATCTGCGGGCCGATGATGGCGACGCCGATGACCTGCGCGATGACGGCGCCTGGCCCCAGGATGGGCGACAGGAACGGCAGGCCGCAGATGGCCGAGATGACCAGCAGGCCGACGATGTTGTTGGCCAGCGGTCCCATCGGCTGCGCCAGCACGTCGCCGATGCCGGTGTACAGGATCAGGCCGATAAGCATGGTCACGAAGGCCATGAACGGCAGCACGTTGCGGACGACCTGGTCGATGGTCCGGCGGCCGGCATTGAAGAAAATGCCGACGACACGACCCATGACGCGGCCGATCGTGCTGATGAACCCGATCAAGCCACCCTCGCTGGGCAGCGCCGTCGGCGTCGCAGTGTTGTTGGTAGAACTCATCGACGCTGCTCCCCCCGCAGTTGTGACCGCCTCGGAACCGTCCGCCATTGTGACATTGGCCGGTTTCACGCCCGAAACGTAGATATCCTCGGTGATGAACTGGGCGAGCGGCCCAGCCTGGCCGACCGGCGTCAGGTTGACGGTCGGGATACGCTTGCGCGGATAGACGCCGCATCGCGCGGTGCCACCGCAATCGACGACGACAACCGCCATCTCGCCTTCCACCGGCGGCGCCTTGAAACCGTCTACGGCTGTGGCGCCGGTCATGTCGGCGATGAGCTGGGCCACGGGATGGATCCCGCCACCGGTGACGGAGACGACCTTGTCGCGCTGCGCGGTCGGCTCGATGACGAGCGGGCCGCCCCAGCCGGTGGAACCCCGGGATACTTTTACGGCTTTGTATGTCTTGGCCATGATGTCCTCCCCGCCCTTACAGCTCAACGCCCTGGCGGCGTGCCATGATGGCTGTGATGCGCTCGGTCAGCATGCCTTTGAGCAGGATCACGACGAGACCAACGATCGCGTACCAGATCGCCACCTTGACGTGGTAACCGGCGACGACAACGCCCCGCTTCTCGAGATCGAGCAAGGCAACGAGCATGCCTCCCCAGACGAAATATTCGCCAGGGTTGATGTGCGGGAAGAGGCCGAGCGGCGGATGCACGTAGGACACGGCCGCGTCGTAGAAGGCGGGCTTGTGCTTCTCTTCCAGGAACGACCCGAAGGTGTAGGCCATCGGGTTGGTGAGGAAAAACACCGCCAGCAGCGGCAGCACGGTATAGCGGGTCAGCGCGATGCGGCCAGCACCACGCGCCAGGCCGTGGACACGCTCTTCGCCGACCAGTTCGGTGACGGCGTAGAAGGCTGTCATCAGCACGACAAGTGTCGGGATGATGCCGGTGACAAAGCCGGCGAAAACCTCGCCGCCCTTCTGGAAGATGCCGATGAAGTACTTGCCGATGGCAGTGAGCCAGCCAAGCTGCTCTTCCTGCTGCACATTTTTCAGCTGTTCCTTCAGCTGCTCGGCGGTAACCGGCGCCCCGTCGGTCTGCGCCTGCGCAAGGATCACGAGATGATCGGAAGCATGCTCGACGGCGAGCCTGCCATGCAATGCAGCGTCCGAAACCATGGCACCCGCGATATGCAGGTTATGCACGGCCATGTCGGCATGCTGCGCCAACAACGAAAATACAGACATTTCTCCTCCTTATGCCGGCCCGCCGGTTGATCCCAGTCGGCGCACGGCCTCCTCTATCCCTTTGATCCAGAGGCGGATTCAGATTTCAGGTCGATTTGACCTGGAAATCATCCGACTCTAGGCCCTTGCTACATTCAAGCCGGCCAGGCCCGGCTTCTTCCCCGGCTCCGACCGTGCTTTGTCGATCTGTTCGATCGCCCGCTTCACGGCCTCGGCCACACCGGGTTCCCCCTCCCCCATGATCGCAGGGTTGGACCGGAGTCGATCGAGGGGGACACCCTCGAATTCTTCATGTCGCTTGAATTTGGTGAACACGGAACGGCCGCTCATCACCATCATGCGGCGCACGATCAGGTCGGGCGTAACCACGACCAGCGCGATTGTTCCCTTGGCAAATCGACCGCGAAAATTGCCAGCGCCGACGAAGCCATCCTTGTACTGATCGGTGACGCCCCGAAAGACATCCGAATAGTGCCGCATCTGCAGCCAGACGCCGAGCGACTGCAACGCCCACACAATAACCAGCAGGAGCAGTCCCCACTGCCAAATCGCCATTCGGTTCTCCTCCCGAAGCCTCAGTCGAGGCGCACCTTGGACCGGCACGCGACAACAGCAAAGTGAGAACATTTGTTTCCGCGAATGTCAATATGTATGATATTGGCCTCAACCACGGTCATCCACAGGGCCGCCGCGCGATTTCGGCGGGGGCACGACTGTGCTAGCCTGTGGGGAAACGGGATACAGGAAATGGAACTGCCCTTCAGGGATGAACTGGCCCTCATGCCCGATCTGCGCCACCGGCTTCGGCAGTTGCGCTGGTTCCGCGCCACCTTCCGCGGCAGCGCCAAGGTGGTTTCTGACACATTCGGCGTACGCTTCGAAATCGACGAGGCGAAGCTGACCCGGGCTTTTCTCGACTGGGTCGAGGTGATGGAAGCGCAGAAGCGCTTCGCCGCGATCGACCGCGCCGATTTCATCGTCTTTGCCGCCGGCCTCGTGCTGCGCGAACTGATCAAGCAGGCGCCGGCCAGGGAGATCTCCGGCCTTACCCAGCTCATCGAAACGGATCAGAATGCCGGCACGCTGGACATCATCCGCTTCTGGCCGGAAGGCTTTCTCTACACCAACTACTGCGTCTCGGTGATTTCGGCCATCTACGAGCAGGAGTTCGGTTCAGCGCCTAGCATCGACAAATGCGCCGACGACCTGCGCACCTGGTGGTCCTATCGCGAAAACGTCACCGAAATGCCGGCCTATGCCGTGGCTTTCCTCGACCGCTTCCTGGGCGCGGAACCGAACTGGATCACGCCCGACCGTGCGCAGTCGCGGCAGGCCATGCAACGAGCGTTGGGGTCCTCCCGCGCCAGCGACGCCTTGCGCCAGCTTTGAATTGGCCTCTATTGCCCCCTATTCACGAGGCCGCGAGTGCCCGCTATTGAACATTTGACTTTTTGTCGATAGCGATGTGCCAAATCTGACAGAGGCCGGGAGAAACGCGTGGCGCCGTCAAGACTGATCATTTTCGATTGCGACGGCGTTCTCGTCGACAGCGAGCCACTGGCCGCCAAGGCCTATGAACGTGTCTACGACAAGCATGGCATGCCGGGCGTTCACGGCGGTATCATCGCCCAGTGCGTCGGCATGAAGCAGGCCGACATCATCGTCAGGATCAAGGAATTGACCGGCCATCAGTTTCCCGCGACGGCCGACGGCGATATCTGGGCCGAGACTAAAGCCCTGTTTTCGCAGGAATTGAAGCCGACACCGGGAATCACCGCATTCCTGGAAACGCTCGAGGGCGGCAGTTGCGTTGCCTCGTCGTCCTCCGTCGAGCGCATCAACCACAGCCTGGCCATCACCGGACTGGCGCGGTTCTTCGGCGATGCGATCTACAGCTCCTCGATGGTCAAGAACGGCAAGCCGGCGCCGGACATTTTCCTGTTCGCCGCTGCGAAGATGGGCGCCAACCCGGCGGACTGCATCGTCATCGAGGATTCACCTTTCGGCATCCAGGGCGCGGTCGCCGCCGGCATGACCGCGATCGGCTATATCGGTGGCGGACATACTTATGCCGAGCATGCCGCTCGGCTGACTGCGGCCGGTGCCGATTTCATCTGCGCCGACTGGCATGAAGTTAGCCGGCAATTGGCTAGGCTTGGTGTGCCGGCCTAGCGAGCGGGTAGTCCAAGGCGCGCCCATTCGCCAGGCGGAATCACAGCTCCGACACGGAAGTCGAAGGACAAGACCCTGGTCGCGTCGCTGTCGACCTCGCAGCGGAAGCCCAGATGGAACCACGTGGTTGAGGTACGGAAAGCAACGTCAGGGGCGTCAAGAACATTGCCGGCCTTCAGCGGAACACTTGGGATCAAAATGGGAAAATAGGAGGCGTCCAGCAATTGCTGCTGCAACGCGCTGGCGCAAAGTTTGGCACCACGCTGACCGCGAGGCACGCCACCCATCGAGGTCGTGGCCAGCGCGTCACCCGTAGCGCCCTGCGAGTAAAGCTTGCGAACGCCCGGAAGGCCTGAATACCTGCGCGATGCGGCGCTGGCTACGTCAGTGGAACCTGGGCTTCCGGCGCCCCCGTTTCGGGACTTCGCAACCTTTGAAGAGCTGGGCTTCGGTGTATTTGTCGGTTTAGGCTCCGGCTTCGCAGCCGACGTTGGAAGCTCGACCTCACCGTCTCCGTCTATGGCCAGCGGCGTTGGTGCCGCGCCTGTCTGCTTGGCGGAGTCCTGCACTCCTGCCTGTTGTTTGGCGGCCTGCTGCTTATCTGCGTCCTGGGTCAGAGTTGCCTGCTTCTCCTGCGCGGGCTCGGTGTCCTTCGCGTCGGTTACCGGCTTTTCGCCGGCCTCAGCTGAATCCGCCGGCTTCTCGGTGCCTGCCGGCACGTCGGATTGGGTCTCGGCAGGCTTCTGCACGACCGGCGGCTTCGGATCCTCATCCTTGGTCGGCGACGGCGAACTGTCTTGAGCGCTGGCCCCATCCAGGGACTTCCGGGGGCCCGCATCCTTGTCGCCGAACTGAAAAACAGGCTTCAGCACCTCGATTGGCGGAGGCTTCCGAGGTTGCGGAGCCGGCTTTTCAACTTTCTGCTCAGGCGGTTTTTCAACCTTCGGTTCCGGTGGCTTAGGGGACGGTACAGGGGCAGGTTTCGATTTTGGCTGATCGGGCGGGGGCACGAGCGCAACATTGACCGGCTCCTCCTCCTGCGGCTGTTGGCGAGGCGTGGGCAGGCCATAGATCAGGAGCCCCGCGACAAGCGCATGCAGGATCAGCGATGCGGGGATACCCCACAGCAAATTCCGACGCCGCTCTCCTGTCTCGCCCTTCATCCTGACCGATGTGGAATGAAATGGCGGCGGCTTCAAGCATAAGCATTGGATTGGCGCAATTTGGCCGCTGACAGGTTGGTGATCTGGATCACCGCGGGCAAGGCCGTGTTACCGAGGCGCCGGCGCGACATCGAGCAAGATGCGATCATTGCCGCTGCTCACGGCGAGGCTGGGTGCGGCCCTTTTCGCCGAAACCGCCAAGCAGGTCCAGCATCATCAAAAGGCTGGTCCCGCCGCCGGGATCAGCCAGCCGCATTTTATGCGCAGGCGCGCCTGCGCCCCGTTCTCCAGCACAACCGGATCGGGCTGCTCGAAATGCAAGGTGAGGTCGGGATCGGCCTTGGGCGTGAATTCGATGCGCGCCGCGCCGCCTTGGTAGACCGCCCGCTTGACGAGACCGTCGAAGCCCGAGGCATCGGCCGAAATCTCGATGTCGGCGGAGCGGCAGCAGATCCTGGCGCCGGCCCGCGGCCGCTCGCCACGCCGGCAGCGGACCACCAGCTCGCTTCCGAGTACCCGGACCTTGCAATGGCCACTTTCCTCGCCCGTCAGCACGTCCGCCGGCAGCAGGATGCCTTGCGAAATGAAGGAAGCGACCATTTCATTTGCCGGCTCATGATAGAGGTCGCGCGGCCTCGCAAGCTGCGCCAGGCGTCCACGATCCATCACCGCGATGCGGTCGGCCAGCGCCATCGCCTCGGTCTGGTCATGGGTAATGTAGACGATGGTCGTGCCCGTCCGCTTGTGGAAGGCGGCGAACTCGTCCTCCATCGAGGCCCTGAGATGCACGTCGAGATTGGCGAGCGGCTCGTCGAACAGCACCAGCGAGGGTGTCGCCACCAGGCAACGCGCCAATGCCACGCGCTGGCGTTGGCCGCCGGAAAGATTGGCCGGCCTGCGCTCACCCAGGCCCTGCAGATTGACCAAGGCAAGCGCGTCTTCCACTTTTTGGCGCGCAACCGCCTTGTCGAGTTTGGCCACCTTCAGCGAATAGCCGATGTTCTCGGCAACACTCATGTGCGGCCACAGGGCGTAATTCTGGAAGACGATGCCGACGCGCCGCTTTTCCGGCGCGATGCTGCCGCCGCTGTTCGAAACGACGTCGCCGCCGATGCGGATTTCGCCCGAGGTCACTTTCTCGAAACCGGCGATCAGCCGCAGCAACGTCGTCTTGCCGCAGCCGGAAGGTCCGAGCACCGCCAGAAACTCGCCGTCAGCGACATCGATCGAGACATCCTTCACGGCATCGAAATCGGCGAAGCTCTTGGTCACGTGGTCCAGGGTCAGTCGCGCCATGGCAGAACTCCGCTCGGAAGATGAGGGGCAAGTAGGTTGGTCACCAGCATCAGCGCGAAGGTGACGGCGACCGTGACGACGGACATCGCCGCCGCGTAGTTGGAATCGCCGCCCTGCTCGAAGGAAAACATCACCACGCCGACGGTCTCCGAACCCGAGGACCACAACAATGCCGAGACCGTGAGTTCACTGAGCGCCGTCATGAAGATCAGCAGGCCGCCGGCAATTGCCGCCGGCGCGACCAGCGGAAAGATGATGGTGCGCATGCGCGTGAACAGGCCGGCGCCCGCCACCTGCGCTGCCTCCTCCAGTGCCCGGTCGATCTGGTGATAGCCGCTGATGGTGGGCCGCAGCGCCAGCACCAGGAAGCGGGCGAGATAGGCATAGAGGATGATCCAGACAGTGTTGTAGAGCTGAATGCCGGTCAGCGGGATCGGCCGCAGGAACAAGAGCAGCGAAGCGATCGCCAGCACCACGCCGGGCAAGGCGTAGGGCAGTTCTACCGACAGATTGAGCAGCCGCACCCAGCGCTGCTTGCCCCAGGCGATCAGGTAACCCACCGGCACGGCAACGATGACGGCGAAGAACGCTGCGGCGATCGACAGCCAGAAGCTGTTGAAGAAGGCGCGATTGGCGGCATCATGCTCGAACAGCACGAAACGGTAATTGTCGAGCGTCGCCGTATTGGCGGTGAGCGCAATGCCATAGCCCGGCACCAGCGAGGTCAGCACCAGCCCTAACAGCGGCAGGACCAGCACCAATACGATGAGCAGCCACATGCCGGCCTGGACGACCGGCCGCCAGCGGCCCAGTTCATAAGGTTCGGCCGGCATTGATGTCGAAGAGATGCGGTAGTCGCGGCGGCGGCTCATCACCTCCTGGGCGAGGATGCCGGCCATGGCGATGATGCCGATCAGCACGGACAGGAACGCGGTCTCGCCGAGCACCGCCGGACCGCCGCCGGCCAACTTCTGATAGATGAGGGTCGGCAGCACCAGGTAGTTGGCGGGAATGCCGAGAAAGGCCGGAATGCCGAAATTGCCGACGCAGGAAACGAAGGCAAGTGCTGCCGCCGCCATGATGGAGGGCGTCATCAAGGGCAGCACGATGGTGGCTAGTACGGTGAACCAGTTTGCACCGCCGGCACGCGCGGCTTCGACCAGTTCGCGCGGCAGCTTGCGCAGGCCGGCCCGCACCAGCAGGAAGACCAGCGGCCCGTATTGTACGCCAAGCAGGAGGATGATGCCCGAGGTCGAATAGAGCGGGTTCTTCGTGCCGAGCGGGGGAGCCGCCCCGAAAAGCTTGAGGAACGGGCTCGCCGGGCCGAACAGTTGCAGCCAGGCCAGTGCCGTCACCTGCGGCGCGATCATCAGCGGCATGACGTAGCAGAGCACCAGGGCGCTTCGGCAGCGTATGTCGGTCAGCGAGACAAGCACGGCCACCAGTGTTCCCGAAAGCACCGCCAGAAGCGTGCCGCCGATGCCGACGACCAGCGTGTGCCACGTCGCGATCCAGGTTGTCGGACTTCTCAGCCCGGCTTCCACGGCCGTGGTCGACAAGATGCCGCCGGGCGCCACGATCTCCTTGACGAGGCGTAGCATGGGCAACATCGAAAGCAGGACGATGACGACGGCCGCCGCCGCCGTCAGGACCATTTCCTGGCCACGGCTTTCCCTGATGCGTGTCGGCATGATTGCGTTTCCTGGGGTCCATGCGACCGGGTGCGGTTCATTTCGGCGCAATTCCGGACGGAAAACGCTTCGCACTTTTCCTGGAATTGCTCTGGCGAAGCGAGCGGGATGCCGCTGCCGGCACCCCGCCGCGATCGACGGTTCAGCCGCCGAACAGTTCCTGGAATTTCGCCTTGTCGGCGTCGGTCTTGGCGACGATCGCCTTGGTGTCGAACTTCATCACCTTGACCTTGACGCCTTCCGGCAGCCAGTCGGGACGGCCGACCGAGGCGCGTGCCGGCAGGTAGCCCATAGACAGCGCCAGCTTCTGGCCCTCATCGGACAGAATGAAGTCGACGAACTTCCTGGCGCCATCGACGTTCTTGGTGGTCTTCATGATGGCGACCGGCTCGGTCACGGCAGGTACGCCTTCGCTGGGGAACACGAACTCGACCGGCGAGCCCTTCTTCTTGGCGTTCATCGCCATGAAATCGACGAGGATGCCATAGGGCTTCTCGCCCGAAGCCACCGACTTCAGCACCGCGCCATTGCCGCGCACGCTGACGGTGTTGTTGGTCTTCAGCTTCTGGAAGAAATCCCAGCCATAGTTGGTATCGCCGGCGAAGCCCGAAAGCAGGTAGGCGGCCGCACCCGAATAGAGCGGGCTTGGCATGACCAGGCCATCGGCATAAGCCGGCTTGGCGAGATCGGCCCAATGCTGCGGCTTTTCGGCGGCGGCGGTGTTGTAGACGATGCCGGTGGTGATCAGCTTGCTGCCGAAATAGGTCTTGTCGGCATCATAGGCATCCGCGTCGACCCCGTCGAGCTTTGCCTCGGGATAGGCCATCAGCCTGTCGTCCTTCTTCAGCAGTTCCATCGAGACCGCGTCGGCGATGAGCAGCACGTCGGGCTGCGGGCTGCCTGCGGCGAACTCGGCCGCCATCTTGGTCAGGATGTCGCTGGTTCCGGAGCGATAGATGGTGACGTCGATGCCGGGCTGCGCCTTCTTGAAGGCATCCACGGTCTTGGCCGCGTCCGCTTCCGGCTGGGATGTGTAGAGCGTCAGTGTTTCGGCATTTGCCACGCCGGCGAACAAAGTTGCCGCGAGCGCCAGCTGGCTGGCCAACAGCTTGATGAATAGCGTCTTCATGAGACCTCCTGTCCTGTCTGTGCATGACCGGTCTGGCCCCTGACCAGCACCCCGTCTCTTCCTCCCTGCACGGCGCATATGACTGGTGGATGACACAGCGCATCGAGGCTTGGATCAAGATGAGATCAGGACCACCTTCTCGCGCGAGAGGCGCGTCGACGCCCAACAGGCGCTTTGTGCAAGGCTCCGCCGGGATGAATGTGGGCGGGAGGTCATCCGATAAAGCCGGAGATCGGTGCTAGACCAGCATGCCCATCGGGTTTTCGATCAGCTTCTTGAAGGCGACCAGCAACTCCGCCCCAAGCGCGCCGTCGACGGCGCGATGGTCGGTCGACAGCGTCACCGACATCACGGTGGCTATTTTG
>NZ_JAPYKR010000002.1:0-712223 GCF_037179655.1 Mesorhizobium sp. Cs1299R1N1
CAGCGTAAGGAGCAAGAGGCAGCACGGCAAAATGGTCAGGACCTGGGTCGGGACACTCCGCCTTCGTCATCGCGCCATCAAAGCGCGCTGGGATGATTGGAACCCGATCCGCGTAACCCTTGCGGGCCAGCGGTCATCAATGTCGACCGCATCAACAGGCCGAATACATGACCGCTCCAGACTATCCGCCAAAATGCCGAATGCACCTTGCCAACAGGGGGCCGTCCATACATGACGAAGTTGGGGAGGCCTCGGGCTGACAGCGCTACTGGCGCTATTCCTCCCACGGCTGTAATCCATTGCCATGATCAACATCCTAAACACGCCCGATTTCCAGCAGAGCCAGCGACTGCGCCTCAACACGCTGATCCGGCTGCGCTGGCTGGCCATTGTGGGGCAGAGCGTGACGGTGCTCGTTGTCGCCTACGGCCTGAAATTCCCGCTGCCGGTCAGCCTGTGTTTTGCCCTGATCGCCTGTTCGGCCTGGATGAACCTGTTTCTGGCCTTCCGGTTTCCGGCCGCGCACCGGCTCACTCCGTTCGCAGCCTTCGGCATCCTGATCTTCGACAGCCTGCAGCTAGCCGGGCTGCTCTACATGACCGGCGGCCTGACCAACCCGTTCTCGCTGCTGATGACCGTGCCCGTCGTCATTTCGGCGACCTCGCTGCCCCTTCGCCTCACCGCCATTCTTGGCGGGCTGGTGATGATAGCGGCGACCTTGCTGGTCTTCCGCCATCTGCCGCTGCCCTGGCATGAGGACGCGCCGCTGGCGATGCCCTTCGTGTATGTCGCCGGTATGTGGATGGCGGTGCTGTCGTCCATCGCCTTCACCGCCATGTACGCCTTCCGGGTGGCCGCCGAGGCCCGGCTTCTGGCCAACGCGCTCGCCGCCACCGAACTGGTGCTGCAGCGCGAGCAGCATCTTTCGGCGCTCGACGGCCTGGCCGCCGCCGCCGCGCACGAACTCGGCACGCCCCTCGCCACCATCACGCTGGTCGTCAAGGAAATGGAGAAGGCGCTCGGCACCGATCCGAAATACGGTGAAGACGTGAAGCTGCTGCGCTCGCAGAGCGAGCGCTGCCGCGAAATCCTGAAACGCCTGACCAGCCTGTCGTCCGAAGGCGAGGCGCATCTGTCCCGCCTGCCGCTGACCTCGCTGGTCGAGGAGGTCACCGCGCCACATCGCGACTTCGGCATCTCGATCAAGCTTCGCCCCGGCGAGCGGACCGGACCGGAGCCGGTCGGGCGGCGCAATCCGGGCGTCATCTACGGCCTCGGCAACCTGGTCGAGAACGCCGTCGATTTCGCCCGCAAGAGCGTCACCATACGCTGGAGCTGGGACGAGGCGATGGTCTCCTTCTCGATCACCGATGATGGCCCGGGTTTTCCGCCCGAGATCATCGACCGCATTGGCGAGCCCTATATGTCGACACGCCAGGGCAATGAAGCCGGAGGCGGCCTGGGGCTCGGCCTGTTCATCGCCAAGACATTGCTCGAACGGTCTGGCGCCACGCTGGATTTCCGCAATTCGAGCGGCCTCGGCGAAGGGGCCGTGGTGCGGATTTCCTGGCCGAGAAGCGTCTTCCTGAACCCGGAAACGGCCCCGGCGACGATGTTTGACACTGCGTAATTGGACAATAGCCCCGCAAAACTATATCTGCGTAAAAATAAGGCAGCAGGAATTTTCGAGACGATGACAGGCGATGAAAACAGTGGGCCTATGGTTGAAGGCGAGGATACCTCGCTTCTGATCGTCGACGACGACAAGCCGTTCCTGACCCGTCTGGCCCGTGCCATGGAAACCAGGGGTTTCGTGGTCGAGACGGCGGAGAGCGTCGAGGAGGCCGTGGGCAAGGCCCGCGCCAATCCGCCCGCCTATGCGGTGGTCGACATGCGGTTGGGCGACGGCAATGGCCTCGACGTGGTCGCCGCCATCCGCGAAAAGCGCGAGGATTCCCGCACCATCATCCTGACCGGTTACGGCAACATCGCCACCGCGGTGACTGCGGTGAAACTTGGCGCCGTCGACTATCTGTCGAAGCCCGCCGATGCCGACGATGTCTTCGCGGCACTGACCCGCACCACCGGCGAGCGCGCCGCCCCGCCGGAAAACCCGATGTCGGCCGACCGCGTGCGCTGGGAACATATCCAGCGCGTCTACGAGATGTGCGAGCGCAATGTTTCCGAGACCGCGCGCCGGCTCAACATGCATCGCCGCACGCTGCAGCGGATCCTCGCCAAGCGCGCACCGCGTTAGGATCGCTGGCTGCCGGCTGGGATCGATGAGAATTTACAGCCTGCGGTGGAGACGACCCAATCGCCGAAGTCAGCGCTGCCCATCATCGCCCTGCCGGGCACTTCTCCCCGTATAGTGACGGGGAGAAGGGGCTGGCGGCAATGGCGACGCTCTTCTTGCGACGTCGACGATTGGCGAAACCGGTTGCGAGAGCGCCCCTCTCCCCGTCACTATACGGGGAGAGGATGCCGGCAGGCAGGTGAGGGGCGGCGCCGGCGCCTGGACAATGAAGCCCGCCGAGCAGGCGACATGACGGAGGCAAAATGCAGGATTTGAAGCAACGGCCGGTTTCCGTCTTCCGCGAGTTCCTGGACAGCGAGGCTGCTGGCGGCATCATCCTGATGGTGGCGGCGGCCCTTGCCCTGATCGTCGCCAATTCGCCGCTTGCCGAAACCTATTTCGCCGTTCTCCACGCCTATCTCGGCCCGCTCAGTGTCTCGCACTGGGTCAATGACGGGCTGATGGCGGTGTTCTTCCTGCTCGTCGGGCTGGAGATCAAGCGCGAGATGCTGGATGGCCAGCTCTCGACCTGGCCGCGCAGGGTGCTGCCTGGCATCGCCGCGGCCGGCGGCATGGTGGTGCCGGCCCTGGTCTATGTCGCCATCAACAGCAGCAATCCGGCCGCACTGTCCGGCTGGGCGATCCCGACCGCCACTGACATTGCCTTCGCCCTCGGCGTGCTGTCGCTGCTCGGCAGCCGCGTGCCGGCCTCGCTGAAGGTCTTCCTGACCGCGCTTGCCATCATCGACGACCTCGGCGCCGTCATCATCATCGCCATCTTCTACACCAGCGGTCTGTCGCTGGCCTATCTCGGCGCGGCCTTCGCCGTCATTGCCGCGCTCATCGTGCTCAACCGCATGCGGGTGATGAGCCTGGTGCCTTATCTCGTGCTTGGCGCCATCCTGTGGGTGCTGGTGCTGAAGTCCGGCGTTCATGCCACGCTGGCCGGCGTAGCACTTGCGCTCACCATTCCGCTCGAACGCTCCGCCGGGATCGGCCACGATCTCGACCATTCGCCGCTGCACCGGCTCGAGCATGGCCTGCACAAACTGGTGGCGTTCATCGTCGTTCCGATCTTCGGCTTCGCCAATGCCGGCGTTTCGCTTGCCGGCCTGAGTTTCGGCGCCTTGATCGAGCCGCTGACGCTGGGCGTCGCGGCCGGTCTCGTTGTCGGCAAGTTGGTCGGCGTGTTCGGCTCCTCCGCGCTCGCCATCCGCTTCGGCCTCGCCGACCTGCCGGCCCATGCCGGCTGGTCGCACATGATCGGCATTTCGCTGCTGTGCGGCATCGGCTTCACCATGAGCCTGTTCATAGGCCTGCTCGCCTTCGCCAGCGACGTGGCGCTGCAGGACGCGGTCAAGGTCGGCATTCTCGCGGGTTCCTTCATCGCCGCGCTGCTTGGTGCCGCGGTGCTGCTGATGGCGCCGGCTGCGAGTGGAGTGGAAGGGACTGAGGAGTAGCCGTTCCGGGCTGGAGCATCTGACAGTTGCGGGCGTCAATTTCAGGGGCCGCGATTACTCGCTCTCCCCCTCCAGCGCCGGTACCGCCACCCCCGCAAGCTCCGCCGCGAGCAGCCGTGCTGCGCCCGCACGCGCGATGCGCAGCATCAGCGCCTTGCGCGTTGCCGCCGCCATGCGATGCTCCGGCGCATCGCGCAGGATTTCGGCGCCATAGCCGTCGGAGAGGATGAAGCCGCACTCTTCCGGAAAAATCTCCGCTGGCACGCCCGGATGGGTGGCAAAGAAAAAACGGTCGGAATGCAGGCGATAGTCCGGCCACTTGCGGTCAACGCGAAAATCCTCGATCGAGGATTTGATCTCGATGATCCAGATATCGCCCTGCCGTGTCAGCGCCACGAGATCGGCGCGGCGGCCGGTGGCCAGCGACAGTTCAGGCAGCACATGCGCGCCCATTTGCATCAGCAGCCGCTGCACGCCCCGCCGCACCAGCATGGCGCGCTCGGACTGGCGACCGTCGATCAGAGGGTTCAGGAGAATCGGGGAGATGATTGGCATGGCGAGCATCATGCCAGATTTTGTTCACGGTTTGAACCCGTTTTTGGGCGGTGATTATATATTTGACAAACCCACAGCCGAACCGGGGTTCATCTAAATGTCATGATGAGGCGGCACATTAGTGGTGCCGAATATCCCATCCGGCTCCATCATTCAGCCCGGTCCCAACCCGGGCTTTCTTTTTAGGTCTCTACGGTTTCCAGCCTGGACCGTATGGATCCGATGGCGCTTACGATGGCCTCTGCGGTTTCTCTGTCCAGCGCGATATCCAAGGTGCCTTCGGTCGTCTGTATCGACAGGATGCCGAGGGCGCCTTGATCGTCATTGACTGTGCAGACGTGGATTTCGGTCGGCACAAAAGGCGGGGACTTTTCCCTGCGGTCCATCGTTCACCTGATGTCAACGGGGCGAACGACAATCGCGCAACCCAGCGACACATTCAAGCGGGCTAAGGTTGTAACTCTTAGCTAGGCCTAGCGCGATCCGGTCCCAAACCAAAAGCGAAATTGGAAGACATTCAGGACAGACCGGCAACCCAGCAAACCCGAAGAACCACTACCGCTGCCAGAAGCCACGGTGCACCGAGACCAGCTCGTCCGCAATTTCGGGGAAGGGGCCGTGAACCTCGATGTTCTTCTGTCCAGAGCCGAGCACGACGCGCGAGGGCAGGCTCATTGTCGGGTTTTCGGGATGGTCGCCGGTCAGAGCGAGAAGCTCGGTCTCCTCGAAGCCATAGACCAGCCGGCCGATATTCGCCCAGTAGAGCGTTCCGGTGCACATCGCACAGGGCTCGCCGGTTGAGACCAGCGTGCACGTCCACAGAAACTCAGGCGAATAGGCTGCCGCCGCGCGCCGGGCAAGTTCGGTCTCGGCGTGATGAACGGTGTCGATATTGCCTTGGCGCATGAGGATCGCGTCGTCGGGGCCGACCAGCACAGCACCGGCCGGATGATGGCCGTGCGCGGCAGCCTCGCGAGCGACCGCATCGGCGGCGCGAAGGTGGGCGAGCATCTGGTCGCGGGTCATGCGGTCTCTCCGGCTTATACGTTACGCTCATATTGGAGCGTGCAATATACTGCACGAACCGCCTTCGCCCAGGCCACCTTCCTCGATACGAGTCTATCGCTGCTGCGGTGGGGTTTGTCGCTGACTCACGCCGCCCCCGCCATATCATCCAGGATCGGGCAGTCCGGCCGCTCGTCGCCATGGCAGGCGTGAACGAGCTTCTGCAGCGTCGAGCGCATCGATTGCAGCTCGCGCACCTTCTCCTCGATGGCCATGACATGGGCGGCGGCGATCGCGCGCACGTCCTGGCTGGCGCGGCCACGATCCTTGTAGAGCGCCATCAGCTGGCGGCAATCGTCTATGGAAAAGCCGAGGTTGCGCGCGCGGCGCAGGAAGGCCAGCCGGTGGATGTCGTCGCCCGAATAATCGCGGTAGCCGTTGGCGGCGCGCGCGGGCGCGATCAGGCCGATTTCCTCGTAGTAGCGGATGGTCTTGGCCGGCAGGCCTGAGCGGTGGGCGGCGTCGCCGACATTCATGGCGGGTCCTCGATTTTGCGGGCCTGCGATTCAGGCCCATTGAATTTCCTTGACAATCCGGCGAGGTATGTTGCCGAAATGCCATAGTGATACGCATACCAGCATGTAAGTCCCCGCATATAGGCATCGTGTGCTTGGCAAGCAAAGCAAATGCCAGCATGAATGATGATGAGAAAGCGGCCGACTCGTGCCGCTCTGGTTTAGGCGGGGCACCGGATCACCACATGCGCATGAAGTCGCTTGCAATAATCGCCGCACTGGCGCTGTCCACCGCTATTGCCGGGTGCAGCACCATCGGCGGGCAGATCTTCTCCAACGACTATGGCGCGGTGACCGATGCCGGTTACCAGCTGCCGCGGATCCCGATCGAGAAAGTGCCTTCGAAGTACCATCGCCAGGAAGTCAATTACGACACCAAGGAAAAGCCGGGCACCATCATCGTCGATACGCAGAACAAGTTCCTGTACTTCGTCGAGGGCGGCGGCCGGGCCATCCGCTACGGTATCGGCGTCGGCCGCGAAGGCTTTGAATGGCACGGCACCGCCCATATCGCCATCAAGCGCGAATGGCCGACCTGGACACCGCCCTCGCAGATGATCAAGCGCCAGCCCGAACTCGCCAAGTTCGCCGGCGGCATGGATCCGGGCCTGAAGAACCCGCTCGGCGCGCGCGCCATGTACCTGTTCAACAAGGGCGGTGACATGGGCTACCGCCTGCACGGCAGCCCGGAATGGAACTCGATTGGCAAGGCCATGTCGTCGGGCTGCATCCGGCTGATGAACCAGGATGTCATCGACCTCTACGATCGCGCCGAGGTCGGCGCCAAGGTCATCGTTCTTTAGGCCATGATGCCGGAAAGCCCCGCTTTTCGGCACATCGTGGTTAAACTGGAAGTCGCCTTTCATATGCGGACCGTCTAGGCAACAACGGACGTCCCAAACAGAAAACCGGGCAATTCGGCCCGGTTTTTTGTTGTCTGTCGGCAGGGAATTGGCGGTTAGGAGACCTGTTCGACCTGCTGCACTTCCGGCACGAAATGGCGAAGCAGGTTCTGGATGCCGTGCTTCAGCGTCGCCGTCGACGACGGGCAACCGGCGCAGGCGCCTTTCATGTGCAGGAACACGGTGCCGTTCTCGAAGCCGCGGAAGGTGATGTCGCCGCCGTCCTGGGCCACCGCCGGGCGCACGCGCGTGTCGAGCAGCTCCTTGATGGTGATGACGAGCTCCTCGTCGGCCTTGTCGTAGAATTCGCCCGTCTGGCTGGTCTCGGCGGCGGGGCCGGCCTTTGCCATGACGGGCGCGCCGGACATGAAGTGCTCCATGATGGCGCCGAGGATCGCCGGCTTCAGGTGCTGCCAGTCCGGGCCGTCCTTGGACACGGTGATGAAATCATAGCCGAAGAACACGCCGGTGACGCCGGGGATTTCGAACAGCCGGCCAGCCAGCGGCGAGGCCGTCGCCGCACTGTCGGCATCGCGGAAATCGGCGGTGCCTTCGAGCAGCACTTCCTTGCCGGGCAGGAATTTCAGTGTCGCCGGATTGGGCGTCGACTCGGTCTGGATGAACATGGCCGTCTCCATGCCCGTTTTGGGCAACTAGTTTGGAATAGTTCTAAATAGGCTCTATCGGCTGGACATTCAAGCGAAACGCATCGCCGGAACGGCTGGCTAGCGGAATGTTTTTTCGAGCCTGGCGCCGACTTGAGATGTGTTGAGTTCAGGTCAGGCCGAGTCGAAAATGCTTGATACCGGGAACCGGAGCGAAGCGTACTTGAAGTACGGAAGCACCGGTATCATGTATTTGCAGGACCGGCCTCACATGAATATCAGGCGAGGCTGTCGATCTCCTCATCCGACAGATTCTGCGGCACCACGGTGACCGGGATCGGAAAGGCCGCACCCTTGCCGGCCACGGCACCGACCAGCGGTCCGGGACCTTCCTTGCCGGCGCCGGCCGCCAGCACCAGGATGGCGATATCCTGGTCTTCCTCGATCAGTTTATGGATCTCTTCGGTAGGCTTGCCTTCGCGCACGACCATCTCCGGTTCGATGCCGAGCTTCTGGCGCACCTTGTTGGCGTAGCCGTCGAGCGCCGCGAGCGCCGTGGCGTTCGCCTCCTCGCGCATGATCTTCTCGACGCCCAGCCAGTGCTGGAAATCGTCCGGTACGATGACATAGAGCAGCACCAGCGTGCCGCTAGTGCTCTGCGCCCGCTTCGAGGCGTAGGCGACGGCGCGTTCGCATTCCGGCGTGTCATCGATGATGGTCAGGAATTTCCTGCGATGACCGGCTTCGCGGCTGAGACGTTTGGAGACCATGTCTACCTACTCGGTAACTTTTCGGCCGCAATCTGCCACCGCGGCAGGCCGGCGGCAAGCCGCCGGCCACAGGCCAGTATGTCTTGGCCGGTATGAGGCGGCGCGTTGACGATCGGGCTCAGCCCTGCAGCAGTCCGACAATGTCGCGCACCGTCTTCATTGTCGTCTCGGCAAGCACGCCGGCGCGTTCGCCGCCGTCCCGGAGCACGGCGTCGACATAGGCGCGGTCGCCTTGGATGCGGCGCATCTCGCTGGCGATCGGCGCCAGTTTCTCCACAGCGAGATCGGCCAGCGCCGGCTTGAAGACGGAAAACTGCTGGCCGCCGAACTCCTTCAGCACATCGGCCTTCGACATCTCGGCGAGGCCCGCATAGATGCCGACCAGGTTTTCCGCCTCGGGCCGGCTTTCCAGCCCGTCGACCTCGCTCGGCAGGGCCTCCGGGTCGGTCTTGGCCTTGCGGATTTTTTTCGAGATGGTGTCGGCATCGTCGGTCAAGTTGATGCGCGACAGGTCCGATGGGTCCGACTTCGACATTTTCTTCGACCCGTCGCGCAGGCTCATGATGCGCGCCGCCGGCCCGCCGATGACCGGCTCGGTGATCGGGAAGAAGCCGTTCACCGTCTCCTCGCCGACCTGCATCTCGACGCCGACGCCAAGACCGGCAATGCGGTCGGAGAAATCGTTGTTGAATTTCTGGGCGATGTCGCGGGTCAGTTCCAGGTGCTGCTTCTGGTCCTCGCCCACCGGCACGTGGGTGGCGCGGTAGAGCAGGATGTCGGCCGCCATCAGCGAGGGATAGGCGAGCAGGCCCAGCGAGGCATTCTCGCGGTCCTTGCCGGCCTTGTCCTTGAACTGCGTCATCTTGTTCATCCAGCCGATGCGCGCCACGCAATTGAAGATCCAGGCAAGCTCCGCATGCTGCATCACCCGCGACTGGTTGAAGACGATGTGCTTCTTCGGATCGATCCCGGAGGCGAGGAACGCCGCGGTGATCGACCGTGTCTGGTAGGCAAGATCGTCATAGACGAGCTGGGCGGTCAGGGAATGCAGGTCGACGACGCAATAGATGCAGTCGGACGTATCCTGCAGGGCGACGAATTTCTTGATGGCGCCGAGATAGTTGCCGAGATGCAGATTGCCGGTCGGCTGGACACCGGAGAAGACGAGTGGCTTGAAGGCGGACATGGTTTCCTCATGGCTTGTGGAGGGCCGTATAAGCGCGATTCCGAAAAGTTGCAGACTTTTCGGAGCCAATCACGCGGCTGGAAACCGCGCGCGGCGAAAGCCTTGCGACGGCGCGCTTATGGACGAGAGTGGGGAGAGGATCAAGAGCAGTTGCAATCGACAGGCCCATTGCTTCAGGCGCTGTTTGTGCGGCGCGTGTCCTGCATATGATCCTGATGAGAAATAGAATGCCTGTGACCGTTAACGGCGAGGACGCGCTCAAGCGCCGTCGCGATCGCGAGACACCGCTGGAGACAGCGGCGCGGCTTCGGGCTGAATTCAGGATCGAACTTGGCAAAAAGGCACGCGAGGCACTGCCGCGCCAGGTCTACGACGAACTGTCTGGCGAAGGCTGATGCTTGTCGGCGACGTCGCCACCGTTGGGCTTACGGATCTGGAGACTGTTCCTTAGTCGCTGGCGATCCCCTGCGCCCGACATTGCGCCGGATCATGCTGAAATCGGCACCGCCGGTGGCGAACGCGGTGACGAAATAGAGCGTCGCTCCGCCCGCCACCAGCGCGAGTACGGTCGTCGCCTTGATGACCAGCGGCGAGCCGGGTCCGAGCCTGACGGCGAAATAATGCTCGGCGAAATAGAGGGCGACCCCCATTACCACCGCCGACAGCACCAGCCGCGGAATGCGCTTCAGGAGCGGCACGTCGCGGCCCCAATGGCCGCGCCGGATCAGCACGGCAAGCAGCATCAGCGCGTTGACCCAGCCGGCGACGGCCGAAGCCACGGCAATACCGGGTGCGCCCATCCTCGGGAACAGCGTCAGCGCCGTGGCGACGTTCACCGCCACGGAGATTGCGGCGAAGATCATCGGCGTGCGCGTGTCTTCGCGGGCGAAATAGCCTGGGGTGAAGGCCTTGATCAGCACGAAGGCCGGCAGGCCGAGACCGAAGATCGCCAGGATCGCCGCCACGACAGGCGTTGAATGGTTGGCGGCGAACGCGCCGCGCTCATAGACCAGCCGTACGATCGGTTCCGACATGACCCAGAGTGCCGCCGCCGCCGGCAACGTCATGAACAGGGTGAATTCGACGGAGCGGTTCTGCAGATTGGCGGCCTCGATCAGGTTGCCTGACTTCAGCGCCCGCGACAGTTCGGGCAACAGCACGATCGCCACCGCGACGCCGACGACACCGAGCGGCAACTGGTAGACGCGGTCGGCATAGGCCAGCGAGGAGACGGCACTGTCCTGCGCCGAGGCGATGGCCGTTCCGATCAGCTGGTTGATCTGGGTGATGCCGCCGGTGATCGCCGCCGGCAGCGCCAGGATCAGGAGCCGCTTCACGTTCGGCGTCATCTTCGGCCGGCGGAAGCCGATCGAGATGCCGGCATTGCGTACCGCCACCCAGACGATGGCAAGCTGCACCACGCCCGCCGCCAGCACGCCCCAGGACAGGGCGAAGCCAACAGCATGTGCATCCAGTCCATGGTACCAGGCGTAGCCAAGCACGCTGATCAGGATGATGTTGAGGAAAGCCGGCGCGATCGCCGCCGCGAAATAGCGCCGCAGCGAGTTCAGCATGCCCGCCATCATGGCTGCGAGCGACATGCAGATCAGATACGGGAACATGATCGTCGCAAGCGTGACGGTCGTCTCGAACTTGCCCGGCGTGTCGGCAAAGCCCGGCGCCACCAGATAGCGCACGATCAGCGGCATCGCCAGTTCCATTGCAATGGTCAGCGCCAGGAGCGCGGTGAACAGGACACCGAACACCTCTTCCGAGAATCGCTTGGCGCCGTCGGTGCCGTGCGTCTCGATCTCCTTGGCGAACAGCGGCACGAAGGCGGCATTGAAAGCGCCCTCGGCGAACAGCCGGCGAAACGTGTTGGGAAACTGGAAGGCGGCGTTGAAGGCGTCCGCGACCGGTCCGGTGCCGAGTGCGGCTGCCATCAGCATCTCGCGGCCGAAACCGAGCGCACGGCTCATCAACGTGCCGGAAGCGACGGTAGCAAATTTCTTGACGAGACTCATGCGTTCGCAAACTGCCTGTGGGATTGGGAGAAGGGGATGAGGGCCGTCACTCGGCTGCTGCCTTGGCCCTGCCGCCGCGTTCCGGCACGATGCCTTCGAGCGTCGCGATCAGCCGGTTGCGGATGGTGGCGATGCGGGCTGGGCTGTCGATCTTCTGGCCGGTGAGGTCGGTGACGTAGAAGGTGTCGATGACCTTCTCGCCGAAAGTGGTGATATGCGCCGAGGCAATGTCGAGCGACAGGTCGGACAGCGTCCCGGTGATCTCAGACAAAAGGCCCGGGCGGTCGAGCCCCTCGACCTCGATGACCGAAAACCGGTTCGACAGCGCGTTGCGGATTTCGGCGCGCGGCGGGATCTTGAACACCTTGGATCCGCGCCTTGGCTTGGTGCGTTTCTCGATCATTTCCGGCAGCCAGCTCTTGCCCGACAGCACGTCCTCGATCAGCCGGCCGACGCGCTCGGCGCGCCGGCGCTCGTCCTCGTCGCGATCGAACTCCCTCGATATCAGGATCGTGTCCAGCGCGCGGCCATCCGATGTCGTGAAGATCTGCGCGTCGACGATGTTGCCGCCGGCCCCGGCGCATGCCCCGGCAATGACCGAGAGAAGACGGGGATGGTCCTGCGCCAGCACGGTGATTTCGGTCACCGCCTCGAACTGATGGGTCTTGACCATGGTGGCGAGCTTATTGCCAGCCGCGTCCGTCTCGCGAATGAATTCGGCGTGGCGGAGCTGGTCCGGCAGGTCCACGGCCAGGAGATAGTTTTCATAGTGCAGCCCGACATAGCGCTTGCGCGCCTTGTCGGGCCAGTCGGCGAGCGCCTCCGCCAGGCGTTCGCGCGCTGCCGCCGTGCGTTGGGCGCGCGAGACTTCCGAAAAGCCTCCGGTCAGCAGCAGTTCGGTCTCGTAGTAGAGCGTACGCAGCAACTGGCCCTTCCAGCCGTTCCACACGCCCGGTCCGACGCCCCTGATGTCGCAAACGGTCAGGATCAACAGCATCTTCAGCCGCTCGACCGACTGCACGATCGAGGCGAAGTCCTCGATCGTCTTGCGGTCGTTGAGGTCGCGGGTCTGCGCCGTCATCGACATGACGAGGTGGTTCTCGACCAGCCAGGCGACGGTTTCCGTATCGGCCGGCGAAAGCCCCATATGCGGGCAGATCCGCCTTGCGATCCTGGCGCCGGCCTCGGAATGGTCTTCAGGCCTGCCCTTGGCGATATCGTGCAGCAGCACGGCGACATAGAGCGCCTCGCGGCTCTTCTTCAGGCCCGGCATCAGCGAATGCGACAGCGGATGCACCTTCTCGCCGTCGCCGCGCTCGATCTCGGCCAGCACGCCGATGCAGCGGATCAGGTGCTCGTCGATCGTGTAGTGGTGGTACATCGAGAACTGCATCATGGCGACGATCTTGCCGAAATCCGGGATCAGCCGGCCGAGCAGCCCCGCCTCGTTCATGCGCCGCAGGTTGAGTTCGGCGTTGCGGTCCGAGGTCAATATGTCGAGGAACAGCCGGTTGGCTTCCTCGTCGCGCCTGAGCGACTTGTTGACCAGGCCGAGCGAACGGGTGAGCAGTTTCAGTGCATCGGGATGGAATTCCAGCCCGTGCTTGTCGGCGAACCAGAACAGCCTGAGAAGATTGACCGGGTCGCGCTCGAAGACGCCGTCGTCGGCGATGTTGATGCGATGGTTGTCGACGATGAAGTCGGACGTGCCGGCAAGCTTGCGCTTGCGGCGCTGGAAGGTGAGGAAGATGCGGTTGAAGCCGGGAACGTGCTTGGCCTGCTCCTCCTCCAGCGCGGCGCAGAAGATTCGGGTCAGGTCGCCGACATCCTTGGCGACGAGGAAATAGTGCTTCATGAAGCGTTCGACAGCCGACAGGCCGGGATGGGTCGTATAGCCGAGCCGTTCGGCGATCTCGCGCTGGATGTCGAAATGCAGCCGCTCCTCGGCCTTCCCCATGAGGAAATGCATGTGGCAGCGCACCGCCCACAGGAAATCCTCGGCCTTCTGGAACTCACGATACTCGGCCTCGGTGAAGACGCCTTTCTCGACCAGTTCCTCGCCGGTGCGCACGCGGTAAAAATACTTGCCGATCCAGAACAGCGTCTGCAGATCGCGCAACCCACCCTTGCCGTCCTTGACGTTGGGTTCGACCAGATAGCGGCTTTCGCCGGCCTTGGCATGGCGCTCGTCGCGTTCGGCGAGCTTGGCCTGCACATATTCCGGACCGCTCGTGCGCACCACCTCATGGTCGAAGCGCAGCATCAGCTCGTCATAGAGTTTGCGTTCGCCCCACAGGAAACGGGCTTCCAGGATCGAGGTGCGGATGGTGATGTCGGTGCGCGACAGCCTGAGGCACTCATCGATGTTGCGGGTGGCATGGCCGACCTTCAGCCCCATGTCCCACAGCATGTAGAGCATGTACTCGACTGTTTGTTCGCCCCACGGCGTCTGCTTGTAGGGCAGCAGGAACAGGAGGTCGATGTCGGATCCCGGCGCCAGCGTGCCGCGGCCATAGCCTCCGACGGCAACGACCGCCATGCGTTCGGCCGAGGACCGGTTCTTCACCCGGTAGACATGCGTCGCGGCAAAGTCGTAGAGCGCACAGATCAGCTCGTCCATCAGGTGCGACAGCCGTTCGGCGCAAGCGTTGCCGCCGCCATCTTGCCTCAGCATGGCCTCGGCTGTCTTGCGGCCCTCGGCGAGGCGCCCCTTGAGAAGCTGAAGAACGGCAGCACGGATGGCCTGGCTGGAACCGTCGCCGGCACTGGCCGCGGTCAGCGCGGTCATCTCGCGGCGCAAAGCGCTGCCGTCGATCAATTCATCGAGCTTCAGGGAAATTTTCGCCATGGATACCGGTTGGCCCTGCCTTTTGGGCGGCGTCTATAGCGTGTTTTCGCGGCGCTGGGTATGGGCCTGCTGTCGATCCGGCAAACGCTCTAGTCGTTTGCCCGGGCAAACGCTCTAGTCGTTTGCCTCGACTGGAGCGAGCGGTACGACAATCTGCCGCCGCAGCCTGCAGAGATCGGTGATCTGCCGCGCTGCCCGCCGGGCCTCCCTGCGGATTCGCGCGATAGCCGGCATCCTGTGTCCGTAGGCGAGCCCGCTTGCGACCCACTCGGCCTCCCGTCCCGGTTCAACCAGGCTCGGCAACCTGTTGCCTACGAACTGCTCCTGCGCACAGAGCGCCGGGACCAGCTGGTAGATCGTCTTGCCGCTCGACGTAGCGAACGCAGGGTCGAAGATGAGACTGTCCACCGCCACATTGACGTCGGCGGTCGCCTCGAGAAGGGCACGTGCCATTTGCCGGGAGAGCAGGTAACCGCCAGTTCCGATGTGGTTCTTGCGGAGCCTGAACAGCGAAAAACCGCCGCCGACGGAAAACCTCTCCCTCTGGATCACAGTTGTGTGGAAGAATGTCTCGAGCTTGACGACATCGGCATCGGCCGGAATCCAGCTCGTATCGGCAAGCACCGCACCGGCTTTCGCGGAAAACACGATGTCGTCCTCGAAGACGGCGCCATAGGGCGCGTCGTCTTGCGCGATAATGGTCCAGCAGGCGCGATGGCTGTGCAGGCATGCGATCTCGCTGCCAGACAGGCGCCGCACCGCATACAGTGAATGCTGGCGCTGCAGCATGAGCTCCGGATGGTCCCTTGCATCGATTGCGGCAACCCGCTCGAATCCAAGGCCGATGCGCGCAAATTCCGCCGTCGTATGGGCAAGCCGGTCGGGAGATCGATCGAGGTTGATGACCAGGCGCTTCATTCTTCAACGAAATTTATATTTTCTTGTGATGGCAGGCTCTATAGCACATGTGGGGCCGGCGTCTCCTATTTTCTTGCGAAAGGCTTTGCGTTGTAACCAAACGAAAGGACAATAGGGCTATTTGCCCCTCAATTGGCCGGAATCACTGTGGATTTTTAGGGGAGGTATAGATTTCAATTTCTGCCTCCGCTCGCCGCATGGGCGGGTCCAAGCAATACTGAAACCTATACTTACCTTGGGGAGTGTTGGGGATTTCCGCCGCGGTGCCGGCGGGCTTTCTTCCCGCGACGCCCAAGCGCATTCCTGTGCCGTAGGATGTGGACCTGTCGGCCGTCAGGCAAGCTTAGGCCCCGGTCGAATCGAACGGGACGATAATGTGTCGCCGACCTCTGCAGAATTCGACGATCCACTGTACGGTTCGTCCGCCTTCCCTCATCATTCTTTCGGCGATCGGCTTCCTGGATTTTGCGACAAGCCCATTCGCCGTCCCTGTGGCGTCCCGCTCTTGGGCGAGCAGGCTTGGCAATCGGTCGCCGACGAACTGGTCCTGCGCGCACAGCGCAGGGACGAGCTGGTAGATCGTCTTGCTGGACGAGGTCGCGAACGCCGGAGTGAAAATTAGATCGTCGGCGGTGATATTGATCGTTTCGGTCGCTTCGAGGAGATCGCACGCGACCTGTCTGGAGATGATGTAGCCCCCGGTCCCCGGATGGTTCTTGTATAGCCTGAACGCGGAAAAATCATGCCCGGCGGCGGTCCTTCTCCGGTGGATGAGGGTCTTCTTGAAGTACGTCTCCAATTTGACAATGTCGGCATCGGTCGGAATCCAGCCGTCGTCGGCCAGCAACGGACCGGCATTTGCTGAAAAAACCACGTCGTCCTCGAAGATGGCGCCGTAGGGGGCCTCCTCCTGCGCCAGGATCGCCCAGCAGAGGCGGTGGCTGTGCAGGCAAGCGATCTCGCTGCCCAGCAAACGCCGGGGCGCATACATCGGATGTTGCGGTTGCTGCCCGAGTTCGGGGTGGCTGCGTGCATCGATCGCCGCAACGCGTTGGAACGCGGTGCCGATCCGGGCGAACTCTGCGCTTATGTGAGCAAGTCGGTCCGGGGACCGATCGAGATTTATGACCAGGCACTTCATTGTCGACCGAAATCTAGCGGGATGAATGGGATGGGAGAATATTAGCAAGAAAAGTTTTAGCACGAGCTCGGCCTTTGTGCAGGGGGGCGATCGATTTCACGGGGCCTGAAATGCGGAAAACCAAAACGGCCCTTGACCTTCCAGTTGCTGGAAGCACTACCTCGGGTTTTGAAGCAGTGACAATCAAGGCATTTTAGAATGACGCATTCAGATCACGATCATCACACGCACGGCTCGCATGGCGGCTGTTGCGCGCCGAAAGGCGCTGCTTCGGATGCGGTTCTGCGCGACCCGGTCTGCGGCATGACCGTGGATCCGGCCGCCGGCAAACCGACATTCGAGCATGGCGGCCGCCTCTATCATTTCTGCAGCGAGCGCTGCCGTTCGAAGTTTCACGCCGAGCCGGAAAGCTACCTGACGGCGACCGACCCCGTCTGCGGCATGAGCGTCGACCGCGCGACGGCGAAACATTTTGTCCGCCATGAAGGCCAAGGCTTTTATTTCTGCTCCGCCGGCTGCAAGGCGAAGTTCGAGGCGGCGCCGCAAACCTATCTCGGCGGCAGGCCGGTGCCGGCGCCGATGCCCAAGGGCACGCAATACACCTGCCCGATGCATCCGCAGATCATCCGCGACAAGCCCGGCTCCTGCCCGATCTGCGGCATGGCGCTCGAGCCAATGGGCGTGCCAACTGGCGATGAAGGGCCAAATCCCGAACTGGTTGATTTCACCAGGCGGCTCTGGGTGAGCGCGGTGCTGTCGGTCCCGCTGCTGATCATCGCCATGGCGCCGATGGCAGGCCTGTCGCTGGAGGGTCTGGTCGAGGATCGCGCAAAGGTCTGGATCGAACTGGTCCTGGCGAGCCCGGTGGTGCTCTGGGCCGCCTTCCCGTTTTTCCATCGCGGCTGGGACTCAATCCTCAACCGCAGCCCCAACATGTGGACGCTGATTTCCCTGGGTGTCGGCGCCGCCTATCTCTACAGCGTCGCCGCCACGCTCTTCCCGGACATCTTTCCGCATCAGTTTCGCGGCCATGGCGGTGCGGTGCCGGTTTATTTCGAGGCAGCCGCAGTCATCGTGGCGCTGGTCTTCCTCGGCCAGGTGCTGGAACTGCGCGCCCGTGAAAAGACCGGATCGGCGATCCGGGCTCTGCTTGACCTCGCGCCGAAGACCGCACGGCGGATCGCCGAGGACGGTTCCGAGAGCGATGTGCCGCTGGACGACGTCAAGGCCGGCGAGCGCCTGCGCATCCGGCCCGGCGATGCTGTCCCGGTCGACGGCACGGTGCTCGAAGGCCGCTCCTCCATCGACGAATCGATGATCACGGGCGAACCCTTGCCGGTCGAGAAAGCCGAAGGCGATGCCTTGACCGGCGGCACGCTCAACAAGAACGGCTCGCTGATCATGCGCGCCGAACGGATCGGCGCCGAGACCACGCTGTCGCGCATCGTCGAACTCGTCGCCAAGGCACAGCGCTCGCGCGCGCCGATCCAGGGCTTGGCCGACCGAGTTTCCTTCTACTTTGTCCCGGCCGTCGTTATGGTCGCCATCGCCGCCTTCATCGCCTGGGCGGTCTTCGGCCCCGAGCCCAGCCTGATCTTCGCCATCGTCTCGGCGGTTTCGGTGCTGATCATCGCCTGTCCCTGTGCGCTGGGTCTCGCCACGCCGATGTCGATCATGACCGCTACCGGGCGCGGCGCGCATGCCGGCGTGCTGATCAAGGAAGCCGCCGCGCTTGAACGCTTCGCCGCTGTCGACACCTTGATCGTCGACAAGACCGGCACGCTGACCGAGGGCCGACCGAAATTGACCGATGTCGTGGCTGCCAGTGGCTTTTCCGAGGGCGAATTGCTGGTATACGCCGCGACCCTGGAAAAAGGCTCGGAGCACCCGCTGGCCGAGGCCATCGTCGACGGGGCGGGCCAGCGCGGCGTGAAGATCGCCGAGGCCGGCAGCTTCGAAGCGGTTACCGGCAAGGGCGTTTCCGGCACGGTATCGGGCAAGAGGGTCGCGCTCGGCAATGCCGTGATGATGGCCGATCTCGCCATCGACGTTTCCGCAATCCTGGCCAGCGTGGAAGCGTTGCAGGGCGATGGCAAGACGGCGATGTTCGTCGCTGTCGACGGCAAGCTGGCCGGCATCGTCGCCGTCGCCGATCCGATCAAGGCGACCACGGCCGAGGCGATCAAGGCGCTGCATGACAGCGGGCTGAGGATCATCATGGCGACCGGCGACAATGAGCGCACCGCCAAGGCGATCGCTGGACGTCTTGGCATCGACGAGGTTCGGGCAGGTCTGTTGCCGGAACAGAAGGCAGCGCTCGTCGACGAACTGCGCGGCAGGGGTGCCGGCGTTGCCATGGCCGGCGACGGCGTCAACGACGCGCCGGCGCTTGCCGCCGCCGATGTCGGCATCGCCATGGGAACGGGCGCCGATGTCGCGGTCGAGAGTGCCGGCATTACTTTGGTCAAGGGCGACCTGAACGGCATCGTCCGCGCCCGCACCCTGGCCCAGGCGACCATCGGTAACATCCGGCAGAACCTGTTCTTCGCCTTCCTCTACAATGTGCTCGGCGTGCCGGTTGCCGCCGGCGTGCTCTATCCGCTCACCGGCACGCTTTTGTCGCCGATGCTGGCGGCGGCGGCGATGAGCCTGTCCTCCGTCTCGGTGATCGCAAACGCATTGCGGCTCAGAACGTTGAAACTCTGAGATCAACTCCCAGATACGAAACCCAACCAACAGGAGATCATGAATGACCTTGGCTAAAAAACTTGTGCTGCTGCTGATGGCCGCCGGAATGCTGCTTGCCGTCTTCCTCGAAAGCGTGCCGGCGCAGAGCGAGGAGATGAAGCACGACATGGGCGCCATGGCCATGGGTGCGGAAGGCCCTTCGACGGCGGGCTACAAGGCGGCTATGGACAAGATGCATACCGATATGATGGCCTCGCAATATACCGGTAATGCCGATGTCGATTTTGTCCGCGGCATGATTCCGCATCATCAGGGCGCGATCGACATGGCCAAGGTCGAGCTGGCCAACGGCAAGGATCCGGAAATCCGCAAGCTCGCCGAAGGCGTCATCGCCGCGCAGGAAGCCGAAATCAAGCAGATGCAGGACTGGCTCGCCGCCCATCCAGTGAAGTAAGCTTCCCGGCATCGCTACCCGGCGAGAACTCTTTCCGGAGTCTCGTCGCGGCTCGATGCGATCGGGTACCACGGAGCCAGCCATGGAATCGAGCGTCAGGACCACCACGCTGCCCTGCGGCGAGGCCATACCCGTTCTCGGCCAGGGTACGTGGAAGATGGGCGAGGATTCGCGCCGGCGCTCCGAGGAGGTAGATGCGCTCAAGCTCGGTCTCGATCTCGGCGTCACGCTGATCGACACCGCCGAAATGTATGCCGGCGGCGGTGCGGAAGAAGTGGTGGCCAAAGCTATCGCCGGGCGCCGCGCCGAGGTCTTCCTGGTCTCGAAGGTACTGCCTTCCAACGCTTCGCGGGCCGGCGTGCAGCGCGCCTGTGAGAACAGCCTTAGGCGCCTCGCGACCGACCGCATCGATCTCTATCTGCTGCATTGGTCGGGCAGCGTGCCCCTGTCGGAAACGGTCGAAGCCTTCGAGGCGCTGAAAAAGGCCGGCAAGATCCGGCATTGGGGCGTCAGCAATTTCGACACCGACGAGATGCAGGAATTGGCGCTCCTGTCCGACGGCGACAAGGTACAGACCAACCAGGTGCTTTACAATCTGGTTCGCCGCGGCCCGGAATTCGATCTCACGCCCTGGATGAGGAAACGTGGCATCCCGCTGATGGCCTATTCGCCGGTGGAGCAGGGCGCGCTGGCACATAATGACAGGCTCGCCGCAGTCGCAGCCCGTCACGGCGCAACCGCGGCGCAAATCGCCTTGGCCTGGATAATGCAGCAGGACGGCGTCATCGCCATTCCCAAGGCCGGCAGCCAGGCGCACGTCCGCCAGAATTTTGCCGCGCTGGACATAAAGCTTACGCCGCAGGACATCGCCGATCTCGACCGTGCGTTCCCGCCGCCCAGCCGTAAGAGTGGGCTGGAGATGATCTGACTACTTCCCCGCCAGTCCCTTCAGCCGGTAAAGCGCCTCCAGCGCTTCCTTTGGCGTCATCTCGTCGGGGTTGAGGTCACCGAGTGCTGCGCCCAGCGCGTCGCTCTTCAGCGGCCTTGGCGCTTCCCGCTTTACCGCCACCGAAAATAGCGGCAGGTCGTCGACCAGCCGGTTGGTCTTGCCGGAGACCTCGCCTTCCTCCAACTGGTGCAGCACCGCCTTGGCCCGGTCGACCACCGCTTCCGGCAGGCCGGCGAGCCGTGCCACCTGCACGCCGTAGGAGCGGTCGGCGGCGCCCTTGCCGACCTCGTGCAGGAAAACGACGTCGCCCTCCCATTCCTTGACCCGCATAGTGACGTTGGAAAGCCGCGCCAGCTTGCCTGCGAGCGAGGTCATTTCGTGGAAATGGGTCGCGAAGATCGCCCGGCAGCGGTTCTTCTCGTGCAGATATTCGACCGCCGCCCAGGCGATCGACAGGCCGTCGAACGTTGCGGTGCCGCGGCCGATCTCGTCGAGGATCACCAGCGCGCGTTCGCCGGCCTGGTTGAGGATCGCCGCCGTCTCGACCATTTCGACCATGAAGGTCGAGCGGCCGCGCGCCAGATCGTCCGAGGCGCCGACGCGCGAAAACAGGCGATCGACGACGCCGATATGGGCAGATGCCGCCGGCACGAAGGAACCCGTCTGGGCCAGGATCGCGATCAGCGCGTTTTGCCGCAGGAACGTCGACTTACCACCCATGTTCGGGCCGGTCAGCAGCCAGATCGCGCCGTTCTTGGCATTTCCCTCCGGCGAGAGGTCGCAATCATTGGCGACGAACGGGCCTTCGCCCGAACGGCGCAGCGCTTGTTCGACCACTGGATGCCGGCCGCCGGAAATCTCGAAGGCAAGGCTGGAATCCACCACCGGCCGGCACCAGGCTTCGCTTTCCGACAAAAGCGCAAGTGCCGCCGACACGTCGAGCACGGCGAGCGCATCGGCGCCGGCGCGGATCGCCTCGGCCTCGCCGACCGCCTCCACCGTCAGCGCATCGAAGGCGGCCAGTTCGATGCTCAGCGCACGGTCGGCGGCATTGGCGATCTTGGTCTCCAGTTCGGCGAGTTCGGTCGTGGTGAAGCGCATGGCGTTGGCCATGGTCTGGCGGTGGATGAAGCGCCCCTTGGCGCCATCGCTGCCGGTCATGACGGCATGATGGTTGGCCGTCACTTCGATGTAGTAACCGAGCACGTTGTTGTGCCGGATCTTCAGCGAACGGATGCCGGTCTCCTCGATCAGGGAGCGTTCCAGCCCGGCGATCACTTTGCGCGACTCGTCGCGCAGCGCCCGCATCTCGTCGAGTTCGGCATGGTAGCCGCCGCGAACGAAACCGCCGTCGCGTTTGAGCAGCGGCAGTTCCTCGCCGAGCGCCTGGGTGAGATGCTGGGCAAGTGTCTTGGGCAGCGCCTGAATCGCGGCCATCGCGCCGGCCAATTCCTGGGGCAGGGCGATCGCGGCAAAGGTTTCGGCGATGGCGCCCGCCGCCTCGAAGCCGGCGCGGAGCGCGCCGAGATCGCGCGGGCCACCCCGATTGAGCGCCAACCTGGACAGGGCACGCGGCATATCGGCGACACTCTTCAGGCTCATCCGCACTGCCTGGCAAAGCCGCACTTCGGAACGAAAGAACGACACCGAATCCAGCCGTGCGCCGATGGCCGCCGGGTCGGTGAGCGGCGCCATCAGCCGGTCGGCGAGCAGCCTCGCGCCGCCGCCGGTCACCGTGCGATCGATCGCCTTGAATAGCGAACCCTCGCGGCTGCCGGACAGCGTGCGCAGCAGTTCGAGATTGCCGCGCGTCGCCGGGTCGATGAACAGGGTCGAGCCCTGCTCCTCGCGCTCGGGCCGCGACAGCGGCGGCCGTTCGGCCTTCTGCGTCTTCTCGACATAGGCGATGGCGCCCGAGATCGCCGACAGTTCGGCGCGCGAAAACGTGCCGAAACTGTCTGGTGTCGCCACCTCGAAGAAGCGCGCGATCCGTCCCGTGGCCGAGGCCGAATCGAACAACGAAGGCGGCTGTGGGCTGGCGACACGTCCGAGCACGTCGAAAACCGGCTTCAGCTCGGGATCGTGGAACACCGGCTCGGCGACGATCAGCTCACGCGGATCGACACGGAAGATGTCGGCGAGCAGCCGGTCGGCGGTGGTCTCCGCGACGCGGAAGGCGCCGGTCGAGATGTCGATCCAGGCAATTGCAAAGCTTCCTTGGTGCCCTGTCGCGCTGCCGCGCTCCCCGCCTCTTGGCTCCGCTCCGCCCTTCACCCTGCCCAGCGCCATCAGGAAACTCGATTCCGAGGGTGCCAGCAATTTGTCCTCGGTGATGGTGCCCGGCGTTACCAGCCGCACCACATCGCGGCGCACCACCGATTTGGAACCGCGTTTCTTGGCCTCGGCCGGATCCTCGATCTGCTCGCAGACGGCAACGCGGAATCCCTGGCCGATCAGCTTCTGCAGGTAATCGTCAGCCGCATGCACCGGCACGCCGCACATCGGAATGTCGTGGCCTTGGTGCTTGCCGCGTTTGGTGAGCACGATGCCCAGCGCCCGGCTCGCCTTCTCGGCATCGTCGAAGAACAGCTCGTAGAAATCGCCCATGCGGTAGAACAGCAGCGAATCCGGGTTAGCCGCCTTGATCTCGATGAATTGCTCCATCATCGGCGTGACGGCGGCAGCACCGGGCTGCGGCGGCGTCATCACCTCGGGGGCGGCGTCGGGCTCGTTCGGGCTGTGCATGTTCATGGCGCGGCACGCTAGCAGATGTGATGGCGGGGTTTAATGCCGGGGGCTTAGAAAGCAGGGGAAGACCGCGAGCCATCTTTCCATGGAAGGGCTATTCAGCCTGCATTGCTCGATGGTGTGATCGCGAATATCTGTCGTCTTGGAGTATAGCGGCGGGGCATCATGGACAGGGACGGGCACGAAACGTTCGAGGAGATGGTGGGACCGATCGGCTCGGTACTCGAACGGCTCTGGCTCATGACGGCCCGGCACGCCAGCCAACAATTGGACGGGCTTAAGGTGTTGGCGGCCAAGCGCCTTCCTTTCGCGCTGCCGCTCAGCGGTCCGTTGTCCCACCTGGACGGCGGCATTTGGCTCGCGGTTTACGTACTCAACCACGATCCACTGCTGATCTACACGCCGGTCGGCGGCGCGCGCCCACTCAACTCAATCGTGGCAATCGGCCGTCGCCTAGCCTCGCGGCGCGCCGTGTTCCTGCTGATGCCGAGTTGGACGCTCGAGCGGCCGCACGTCGTCGCAAAGCTTGGCCGGGATCTCGCCTGGTACCGTGAGAACTTCCCGCTCCACGAATTGATTTTTCTTTGCAATACGCAAGAGGAGCGTCGTCTGGTCGCCGCTGTGGGAGGAACCGCGATCTTCTCCAACCACAATTTGATGGTCAGCGAGGACATCTTTCGACCATTGCCGGGTGTCCCCGTCGAATTCGACGCAGTCTATAATGGTCGCATCTCGCACACCAAGCGCCACTACCTCGCCTTCGACATCGAAAGGCTTGTCCACATCACCTTTTCGATCGGCGAACTGCCCCGGGCCGGCGACCGTGCCTTCATCCGCCGCTTGCAGGCGCAATCGCCGCTGCATCGTATCGCCAACCCGATCATTAATGGCCTGACTGGCTGGCTGGCGCCGCAGGAGGTCAATCGCGTCTACAACCAGGCCGCGGTCGGGCTCTGTCTGTCGGCGGCGGAAGGGGCAATGTGCTCCAGCATGGAATATCTGATGGCCGGGTTGCCGGTGGTGAGCACACCTAGTCTTGGCGGCCGGGACGTCTTTTTCGATCCGGACTATTGCATCATCGCCGAGCCCGATCCGGCGGCGATCCGGCGCGCCGTCGAGACGTTGCGCCACCGCGCCATTCCGAGCGAGGAGATTCGCAACCGCACGCTGGCCAAGGTGCGGGCTCAACGGCAGGAACTCACAATATTCCTGTCCGACCTGCTGAAGAGACTGGGAAGCAGCCAACCGCCGCTATCGCAATGGCCGTTCCCCGGAACCAGGACGCTGCGGCGATGGGCAACGGCCCGCCAGCATGCGCATGAAATCATGGCATCCAGGGTGGCGCGGAACGGCTCCTGATCGAGCGTGTCCGCTTTGAAGCAGCTTTGCAGAGCTTCGTGGTTTACACGCGGCGGCCCGTGGTCTTAATTCGCAAGCGCACAGGCACCCGCTTCAAGGAGGTGCCGCACCGGCGAGGAAATCAAAAGCATCATGGCCAGGAAAACCGAGAACAACGGTCCGTCCGTCAGCGCGCAGGAAGCGCTCGAATTCCATGCCATGGGCAGGCCCGGCAAGCTGGAGATCGTCGCCACCAAGCCGATGACCACGCAGCGCGATCTGAGCCTCGCTTATTCGCCTGGTGTCGCCGTGCCCGTGCGCGCCATCGCCGAGGATCCATCGAGAGCCTTCGACTACACGACGCGCGGCAACATGGTCGCCGTCATCTCCAACGGCACCGCCATCCTTGGCCTCGGCAATCTCGGCGCGCTGGCCTCCAAACCGGTGATGGAAGGCAAGGCGGTGCTGTTCAAGCGCTTCGCCGATGTCGATTCCATCGACCTCGAGGTCGATACCGAGGATGCCGACGAGTTCATCAACTGCGTGCGGTTCCTCGGTCCGTCCTTCGGCGGCATCAACCTGGAAGACATCAAGGCGCCGGAGTGTTTCGTCATCGAGCAGCGCCTGCGCGAACTGATGGACATCCCGGTCTTCCACGACGACCAGCACGGCACGGCCATCATCTCGGCCGCCGGCCTGATCAACGCGCTGGAGGTCACCGGCCGCGACATGAAGACCACGAAGCTGGTCTGCAATGGTGCGGGCGCCGCCGGCATCGCCTGCATCGAGCTGATGAAGGCGATGGGTTTTTCGCCCGAAAACATCACCTTGTGCGATACCAAGGGCGTGGTGTTCCAGGGCCGCACCGAGGGCATGAACCAGTGGAAGTCGGCGCACGCGATCAAGACCGAGGCGCGCAGCCTGGCCGAAGCGCTCGACGGCGCCGATGTCTTCCTCGGCCTTTCCGCCAAGGGAGCGCTGACCACCGCCATGGTGCAGTCGATGGCCAAGAACCCGATCATCTTCGCCATGGCCAATCCCGATCCCGAGATCACCCCGGAGGAAGTGGCCGAGATCCGCACTGACGCCATCATGGCCACCGGGCGCTCGGACTACGCCAATCAGGTCAACAACGTACTCGGCTTCCCCTACATCTTCCGCGGCGCGCTGGATGTCAGGGCCACCACCATCAACGACGACATGAAGATCGCCGCCGCTCGCGCGCTCGCCGAACTGGCGCGCCAGGACGTGCCCGACGACGTCGCCGCCGCCTATCAGGGCAACCGGCCGAAATTCGGTCCCAACTACATCATTCCGGTGCCGTTCGACCCGCGCCTGATCTCCGCCATTCCGATTGCCGTGGCCAAGGCGGCAATGGATTCGGGCGTCGCCCGCAAGCCTATTCTCGATCTCGACCGGTACGCGCAGGAGCTTTCCGCCCGCCGCGACCCGATCGCCTCGACCCTGCAGCGTATCTATGACCGCGTGCGCCGCCAGCCCAAGCGCATCGTCTTCGCCGAAGGCGAGGAGGAGCAGGTGATGCGCGCCGCCGTCTCCTATGTGAACCAGCGGCTCGGCACCGCCATCCTGCTTGGCCGCGACGATGTCATCAAGGAGAACGCCAGGCTCGCCGGCATCGATTTGAACAAACAAGGCATCGAGATCATCAATGCGCGTCTGTCGCGCCGCAATTCGATCTACACCGACTATCTCTACGAACGCATGCAGCGCAAAGGCTTCCTATTTCGTGACTGCCAGCGGCTGATCAACAACGACCGCAACCATTTCGCCGCCTGCATGGTGGCACTGGGCGACGCAGACGGCATCGTCACGGGCGTCACCCGCAACTATTCGACCGCGCTCGACGATATCCGGCGCGTCATCGACGCCAAGCCCGGCCACCGCGTCATAGGCGTCTCGATCGTGCTGGCACGCGGCCGCACGGTGATCGTCGCCGACACCGCCGTCCACGACATGCCAAACGCCGAGCAGATCGCCGACATCGCCGAGGAGGCGGCCGGGTTTGCCCGCCGCATGGGCTATGAGCCGAGGCTCGCCATGCTCGCCTACTCCACCTTCGGCCACCCGCAGGGCGAGCGTTCCGAGCGCATCCAGGAAGCCGTGCGCATTCTCGACAAGCGCCGCGTCGATTTCGAATATGACGGCGAGATGGCAGCCGACGTGGCACTCAACGCCCGCGCCATGGCGCAATATCCGTTCATAAGGCTCACCGGCCCGGCCAATGTGCTGATCATGCCGGCGTTCCACTCGGCCTCGATCTCGACCAAGATGCTGCAGGAACTCGGCGGTTCGACCGTCATCGGCCCGCTGCTGGTCGGCCTGAACAAGCCGGTGCAGATCGTCTCGCTGAACGCCAAGGACTCAGATATCGTGAATATGGCGGCGATCGCGGCGTATACGGCGGGGACCTGAGGAGCGGTCGCCGTGGCGGACGAAAGCTGGCGATCAGACTGGGTCTCTCACCCCCGGCGCAGACACCCGCGCTGCCTCGACCACCTCCTCCGCCCGGTCCTGGCGCAGCAGATCGATCGGAATGCGGCTGTCGAGTTGTGCCGCTGGGCGGGTCAGCCACAGCCATGCGAGCCTCGGGTTGCCGATGAGCTCCAGCACGTCGCTTATGCCCGCCACCGGCCTGCCGTCGACGAACTGCGCCAGCGGGAAGACGTGCTTGCGGCCACCCTTGCGCAGCGCGATGACGTCGCCCCGCCGCTGCCAGCGGTGCAAGGTGGAGCGGGCGATGCGCAGGTTCTCTTCCAGATAGGTGGAGCCGGCGACGCGGCCGGCCCAGTCCTCGATCAGCATCGATTCTAGGTCGTCGGACTGGGGAAGCGCGGGAAGCGTTTCGGCCTCTGCCGACAGCGTCGTCGTCCCCACCGTGCCGGCTTCGCTGCGGCGCGCGGCTTCCGCCGCGAGCGCGCGCACGAATTTCGAGGCAAGGCCGGGAAGGTCGGCATGGATGGCGTCGATGGCGCGCTGGTGCTTGGGCGACAGCAAGGTGACCGCGGACGCTATGCTGCCGGCGATCTTGCCGACCGAGATCATTGTCGGGCCGTTGATGGCCTCGTCATAGTGGGCAAGCGCACGCTCGACTTTTTCCGCCACCATGTCGGCGAAATCGTCCTGCGTGATGCCGGTCGTCTTGGTCTGAAATCTGGTCATGCATCTGTCTTCTGGGCCGCGCGCGCTCCTCCCTCGGCCGCGGCCGGTTGTAGAACGGTTACGGCGGAAAATGGAAAGCGCGACGGCAACAGATGCAGCGACCCGACAGGTTGCTGTCCTGCATTGCTCCACACCCGATTAGTCTGCCGAAATGTCAGTCACGGCACGCTCGCATTTGCCTTTAGGAGCGGTCTGTGACAACTGCGCGACGGTGAGAAGCGGTCCGCGCTTGCCTTATCCCTGCGGGGCCCGAAGGGCGGGCGAGGCCCGTGACTCGCCCAAGACGGTTGAGGGTGCTGGACGGAGTGCCGCCATTGCCAAGCTGGAACACCCCTCATCCGGCCGCTTCGCGGCCACCTTCTCCCACAAGGGGAGAAGGGAAAGTCGTTCCTACAACAACCCCGCCTGCTCGGCCTCTTTGCGCAGGTTCTGCCGTGGCCTTGGGCCGATCTGCTGGATCACCAATCCGGCCGCCAGTGAGCCAAGATCGCCGCAGGTCTGGAGGTCGCGGCCCTGTGTATAGCCATGCAGGAAACCGGCGGCGTAGAGGTCGCCGGCGCCTGTCGTGTCGACCAGTTCCTTGATGGCGGTTGCCTTTATGACCACGGTCTCGTCGCCGCGGACGATGACCGAGCCTTTTTCGGAACGGGTCACCGCCGCGATCTTGCAATCCTTGCGGATCTGCGCCAGCGCCTCGTCGAACGACGAAGTCTGGTAAAGCGACTTGATCTCGTGGCTGTTGGCAAAAACGATGTCGACCGTGCCCGAACGCATCAGGTCGAGGAACTCGTCGCGGTAGCGGTCGACGCAGAATGGATCCGACAAGGTCATCGAGACTTCGCGACCGGCCGCGTGCGCAAGTTTCGCCGTCTGCCGGATGGCTTCCTTGGCGCGCGGCGGGTCCCACAGATAACCCTCGAAATAGGTCACCTTGGCGCCCGACGCCTTGTCGGCCTCGACATCTTCCGGCCCGAGTTCGATGCAGGCGCCGAGATAGGTGTTCATCGAGCGCTCGCCATCGGGGGTGACGAAGATCATCGAGCGCGCCGTCGGTGGCTCGCCCTCGAGCGGCCTGGTGTCGAAAGCGACGCCCTGCGCGTGGATGTCGTGCGCGTAGATTTCGCCCAGTGCATCGTTGGAGACCTTGCCGAAGAAGGCGGCGCGTCCGCCGAAGGAGGCGACACCAGCCGCCGTGTTGCCGGCACTGCCGCCGGAGGCCTCGATCGCCGGGCCCATGCGGCTGTAGAGCAATTCGGCGCGGTGGGTGTCGATGAGGTTCATCGCGCCCTTGATGATGCCGTTGGTCTCGAGGAAGTCCTCCTCGCACTGGGCGATGATGTCGACAATCGCATTGCCGATGCAAAGCACGTCATAATCCGGCATCAATGTCTCCGCCAAAACCCCGAGCCGGCTTCTTGCCATGCCCGCGCGGGTCTACAGCATGAGCCTGAAAACTGGCAACCGATTTTCTGTCGTTGCCGGCGTAGCGGCGAGGCCCGTCCTTTGCCGAAGAAGCCCGCGACTGCGCGCCTGCAAGACAGTTCTGCAGTTGTACCCAGGCGTTACGACAATTCGATCGTGGCCGAAGCATTTCGCCGTGACGTTGCCTAAAAGGGCTTGTTCGATCCCGATCCGAAGGCGGCAAGCCCATGTCAGCAAAGAGCGATACGACCACCGACCTGGCGTTGCTCGGCGTGCTGGCGGTGCTGTGGGGCGCGTCCTACACCTTCATCAAGATCGGCGTCGAGACCATCCCGCCCATCACCTTCATCGCCGCCCGCACCCTGATCGCGGGCGCCATCCTGTTCGCCATCATCCGCTGGCGCGGGCTTGCCATGCCGGGCGACGCGGCAAGCTGGCGCCGCTTTGCCTTCCAGGCCTGCCTCAACAGCGTCGTCCCGTTCACGCTGATCGCCGCCGCCGAGCGTTCGGTCGACGCCGGCCTTGCCACCATCCTCAACGCTACCTCGCCGATCTTCACCTTCCTGCTGACGGCGCTCATCACCCGTCATGAGCCGGTGACGGCGCGCAAGCTGGTCGGCGTCGGCGCCGGCATCGCCGGCATCTGCCTGATCGTCGGCACGCAGGCGCTTGGCGGCATCGGCCACCAGCTCTGGGCACAGCTAGCCATCGTCGCGGCAACGGTGTGCTATGCGGGCGCCGCGATCTTCGGCCGTGGCTTCAAGGGCCTCGATCCGATGCTTCCCGCCGCCGGTTCGATGCTGTGCGGCGCCATCATGCTGGTGCCGCTCAGCCTGATGGTCGACCAGCCGTGGACGGTGGCGCCTTCGGCGGCTTCCATCCTCGCTTTGCTCGGCCTGTCCGTGTTTTCGACGGCACTGGCATTCGTCATCTATTTCCGTCTGATCCACACGCTGGGTTCGGTCGGCACGACGTCTCAGGCCTATCTGCGCGTGCCGATCGGTGTCGGCATCGGTGCCGTGTTCCTCGGTGAAAGCCTTGGTCCCACGGCTTGGCTCGGTATGGGTTTTGTCGTTGTCGGCGTGGCTGCCATGACCATACCGGTCCGCAAGCCAGGCTTTGCCCGATAGGCAGACCTTTGGAGCATGCGATGGCTGGCAACGGCCCGCGCTTGTGCTCGCGGGCCGCACTGCCTATCTCGGGAGCGTCCTGCCTTGTGGCTGTGTCCGCTGACCTGGGGGTGAAGCACGGTGATTTTCGACGCTGCCCGCACCGCGGCCCTGGAGTTGCTCTCGCCTCCGTTTCGCGCCGTGTTCATCAAGACGCTTGGCCTGACCCTGCTGGCGCTGGTCGCCCTGTGGTTCGGCCTGACCAGCCTTGTCGAATGGCTGGCCCTGCCGTGGCTCCAGACATTGTTGCCCGGCATACCGTCCTGGGCCGGTTGGCTGGGCGGACTAATCGCCGCCATCGCGTTGGCCTTCGGCATGGCGCTGCTGGTCGCGCCGGTCACGGCCGTCATCGCCGGCCTGTTCGTCGACGATGTCGCCGAAGTGGTCGAGCGCACCGACTACCCCGGCGACCCGGCCGGACGCGCCATGCCGGCATTGCGTTCGCTGGTGCTGGCGATAAAATTCTTTGGCGTCGTCATCCTGGGCAACATTGTCGCCTTGCTGCTTCTGCTGGTGCCGGGCATCAACATCGCCGCCTTCTTCATCGTCAACGGCTACCTGCTCGGACGCGAATTCTTCGAATTCGCCGCCATGCGCTTTCGCCCGGAGGAAGATGCGAGGGCCCTGCGCAGGCAGTATGCCGGAACGGTGTTTCTCTCCGGGCTTGTGATCGCGGCCTTCCTCGCCGTGCCGGTGCTCAACCTGCTGACGCCGCTCTTCGCCGCCGCCATGATGGTACATCTGCACAAGGCGGTCTCGGCACGGGAAGCGGCCCGTCCCGCACGCGGTTGAGTCTTCAGCGCAAGAGAAAGCCGCGCCCCAGCTCGTCATCCGGTTCGACAATGAATTCGGCTCGTCCGGAATAATAGGCACGGCCGCCGACGCGGGCGACAATCGCTTCGTATGGGCCGGCCTTCGCCGTTCGCGCCACCACCCCGGAAAAGCGCGAGCCGGCGATGCTCTCGAAAATGCGCGTCTGCCCGATGGCGATCTCGCCCTTGGCATGCATGGCCGCCAGCCGGGCGGTGACGCCGGAACCGGTCGGCGAGCGGTCGACCTCCGCCTCGGCGAAGACGCAGACATTCCTGGTGACTTCCCCGGAAAAGGCGTCCTTTCCATCGGTCAGGATGGTGCCATAGAGGAAGGCGAGGTCATCATGATCGGGATGGGACAGCGGAAGCTCGGCCTTGAGCCGGTTCGTCAGCGCGGTTGCCGCATCGACGAAATCGCGTACGCGGTCGCGGCCGAATTCCAGCCCGAATTGATGGCAGTCGGCCAGCGCGTAAAAAGCCCCGCCATAGGCTATATCGAAACCGATCTTGCCATATTCCGTCAGCTCGATCTGTTGGTCGCCGGCAAACAGGAAGGCCGGCACGCTCTCGAACGACACCGAACCGGCCTTGCCGTCGCTGACCGCGACCGAGGCGACGACCAGGCCGCACGGCGCCTCGATGTTCACGGTGGTGAACGGCTCCTGTTTCGCCACCAGCCCTTGATCGATCGCGTAGCGGCCGAGCGCGACGATGGCGTGGCCGCACATGGTCGAATAACCTTCATTGTGCATGAACAGCACGGCGAGGTCGGCGCCGGGCAGGTCGGGCTCGACCAGCAGGGCGCCATACATGTCGTAATGGCCGCGCGGTTCGAAGATCAGCAGTTTGCGCAAATGATCGAGATGGTCGCGCACATAGGCGCGCTTCTCCAGGATGGTGCCCTTGGGAATACTGGGATAACCGCCCGTGACGATCCGGAGAGGCTCGCCGCCCGTATGCATGTCGACGATAGTAAGGTTCATCCGGGCTCGTCCTAGCCCTGGGATTTGCCGTACAGCGCCTGCAGCTTGCCGAACGGCATGGCGGCGCGGGTGAAGCCGAACGTGCCGTCCTGCTGGATTTCGCGCGCCGCCGTCTCCAGCATGCCGTAGGCGAAATTGGTCAGCCACGGCCCTAGCGAAATCCGCTTGACGCCGGCCATGGCAAGGTCGGCGATGGTGAAGCCGGGCCTCGCCATGACATTGACCGGCTTGCCGACCGCCGAGCACAAGGTCCGTACCATCTCGACGTCGCCGATGCCCGGCGCATAGAGCACGTCGGCGCCGGCCTTTTCGAAAGCCTGCAGCCGCTTGATCGTGTCGTCGAGGTCGGACTTGCCCCAGAGGAAATTCTCGGCCCGCGCCGTGAAGACAAAGTCGCGCTTCAGCGCCCGCGCCGCCTCCACCGCGGCTGCGACACGCTCGACCGCGTGCGAAAACTCATAGATGGGCTTCTCCGGATCGCCGGTGTGGTCCTCGATCGAGCAGCCGGCAAGCCCGGCGGCTTCCGCCGCGAAAATGGTCTCGGCAGCCTGCTCGGCGCTGTCGCCCTTGCCCTTTTCGAGATCGGCCGAAACCGGCAGGTCGGTCGCGGCCGTCATCTCGCGGCAATGATGGATCATCTGGTCGAAGCTCACGGCTCCGTCCGGCAGGCCGCGCGAAAAGGCAAAGCCGGCGCTGGTCGTGGCCAGTGCCTTGAAGCCGAAAGAGCCAAGCAGCTTCGTCGTGCCCGGATCCCAGGGATTGGGCATGACGAAGGTCGAGGCATGCAGGTCGCGAAAAATCTTGCCCTTGTCCATGAATGCTCCCCCATGACGAGTGTCGGGGCGGATGCTACCGCGCTGTTCGTGGCCGGGCAAACGAATGCGGTTGGTTCAGAAGCGTTTCTCGTTGTCTGCTGCCAATTTCTCGAAAGCGTCGGAATCGGCGACATAGCGCGCCGTTTTCTTGTCCCAGCGGTAGGTTACGGAAATGTCGTTCGAGACGGCCTTCGGCGCCGGTTCGTCGCAAGTCTCTTCGCCAGGCACTGTCTTGTCGGTTATCGTCGCCTTGATCGCTGCGTAGGGCGAGCCATCGCTCAAAGCCTGGAAGGTCAGATCCTGGGAGCGCCGGTAGGAACAGACATTTTCGTCGAACGTGTTGATGAGGTCGATCAGCTCAAAACGGTCGTCTCGCACCAGGATAAGCGGCGTCGACATGTAGCCCTGGTTCGAATTGAAATGCGTGCTGGAGATCATCAGCGCATCGTCGCTGGCGCCCAGCGAAAGTTTACCGGGGTGGCGAAAGAAGGTGAAACGGTCGGTCGCCACGTTGACGGCATCGAGCAGCTTCGGTTTGCCGGTGAGGTCATAAAGCGCCAGCACCGCATAGCCCTCCGTGCTGTCGGGCGACTCGCCGAAGTCGAACAGCATGGCCAGCCGGTCCTTGCCGCCGGCTTTGATGCCAAGCACGCCGGCGCTGAAAACGCTCGGTGCCTCTGGTGGCGAGCTGTCATTGTCGGGACCGGCAATGTGCCGCATCTCGATCGGCGTGGAGCCGACATAATAATCGCCCTTGGCCGTCAGATCCGGAACGACCATCCTGATGAGATCGGCATAGGTCGTATCGGCATGGCCGGCGATGGGTTTGCCGAGGTCTGGGCTGGCGGCATCCTGGGCGCCGGCCGCGCCGCACAGCAATGGCAGCAACAGGCAGGCAAGGACGAGCCGATGCAAAAATCCTGACATGCTTGATATCGTCCCCTAACCGCAAGCACCGCGAAGCTAACATGGCTTGCCGGGCCGCGCAGCTACAGCATGTCGCGGCGAATAGGATTCGCCCGACCTGCTGTAAGCTTCTGATTTTATGCATGTCGTTATCCCGGCCTATCCGGCCGGCGAAATCAGTGGATCGGCACCAGTCCGGCGAGTTCGCGCATATCATCGAACAGGATGCCGCCGGCCTGGATCAGGCCGTCGCGGTCGGAATAGGGGTCTCCATGATAGGAAAACACCCGCATGCCGGCGGCGATCCCGGCCTGCGTGCCGGCGACGCTGTCCTCGACGACGATGCAGTCGGCGGGCGCGAAGCCCATGGTTCTGGCGGCGTGCAGGAACAGGTCGGGGAACGGCTTACCGCGCGATACCATGGTGGCGCTGAACATGGCATGTTCGAACAGCGGCAACAGCCCGGTCTGGCCAAGGGTTATGTGCATCTTGGAGATCCTGGCCGAGGTGGCGACGCAATAGGCGATGCCGGCCGCGCGGACCGCCTCGATGAACTCCCGGACATAAGGGATCGCCTCGACGCCATGGGCGAACAGATCCGGCAGGCCTGCATTCCAGCGCTCGACGAAATCGGCGCCGAGCCTGACGTCGGTCGTCTCTTCGATCTCCTTCTGCACCGAGACCATGCTTCGGCCGGAGAAGTTCTTGCGGCAATATTCGAAGGTCGTTGGATAGCCAGTCGCGCTAAGCCATTCGGCCAGGCGCCGGTTGGCCAGGTTCTCGGTATCGACCAGGATCCCGTCGCAGTCGAAGATGACGAGCTTTGGCAGCGGCCGTGTTTCAGTCATATTGGATCAGCCTACCCGGCAAAACGGTTCGCTGTGCCGAAACACAGCCATGCATCAGGCGGTACCGGTCGATCCGAATCCGCCCGAGCCGCGCGCCGTGCCGCCGGCCAGCGAACGCTCTTCCACCGCCACCTGCGTCACGGCGGCGAAAACGATTTGGGCAATGCGCATGCCGCGCGTCACGGCGAAGTCCTCGTCGCCGAGATTGACCAGCAGCACCTTCATTTCGCCGCGATAGTCGCTGTCGACCGTGCCGGGTGAATTGAGGACGGTAAGGCCATGTTTGAAGGCAAGGCCCGAGCGTGGTCGCACCTGGCCTTCCATGCCCTCGGGAATTTCCAGGATCAGCCCGGTCGGCACCAAGGCGCGTTTGCCCGGCAGGATCAGAAGCGGCCGGTCTTCGGGCACCGCCGCGCGCAAATCCATGCCGGCGGCGCCGGCGCTTTCATAGGCGGGAAGTGCAAGTCCCTCACCATGCGGCAACCTGACGAAGCCGACGGTCGGACCGATGACGGAAGGTGTTTGAAGGGCTGCGCGCATAAAATCGATCCTATCGGCGCGATTGCCGATTCGGTCAACTCGACCGCAGGGCTATCAACGGCTTTCTTTCGGGCATCACTGTGGCCTGAAGACGGCTCAACGCACTTCCATCGGAACCACCGTCGTCTCCTTGATCTCCTCCATGACGAAGGAGGCGGAAACATCCGACAAGGCCACCTTGGCGATCAGCCGCTGGTAGAGCCGGTCATAGGCTTTCACGTCGGCGACGCGGGCGCGCAGCACATAGTCGAGATCGCCGGACATGCGGTAGACGCCGATGATCTCGGGCAAGCCCGCCACGGCGGCGCGGAATTTCTGCAGCCAGTCCGGGTCGTGGTTGGATGTGCGGATCAGGATGAACACCGAAAGGCCAAGTCCGAGCTTCTCGGCATCGACCAGCGCCACGCGGCCGGTGATGACGCCAGCTTCCTCCAGCCGCTTGACGCGCCGCCAGCAGGCATTGCGCGACAAGGCCACCCGCTCCGACAGCTGGTCGACCGACAAGGTGCCGTCGCGTTGCAGTTCGGCGAGCAACTTCCGATCAATTTCGTCGATTGCCAGTGTCATGTGGGATGTTTGTCCCATGAAGTCGCAAAATACAAGGATATTTTGGGACCAATGAACCGGTGAGGCGTGTCAGGATACTCATATCGGAACGCAAGCGCTGAAGGGGAACCAGCATGTCGGTCGCAAGGATTTTCACCTCTCATCCGGCCAAGGTCGGCGAAACCTATTTCGGCCATATGGCCTTCGCCGCATGGTTTTCGTCGCGCCTGCTGATGGCGGCGGGAGCAGCATTTGTTCACGCTTTCTTGCCATTTCTCTTTGAGACTACCGCCAGCCGAATCATTCGCGAGCTCTACGAGCGGACGCACAACAGAGGCACACACGCGATCAACGAGCCCGCGGCTCTTCCGGATCGCGCCTAAAGGAAGACGGAAGCGATGTGCCGGTGGGCGGCCTATCTCGGTGAAGCGGTCTTTCTCGAAGACATCCTCACGGCGCCCTGTCACTCGCTGATCGCCCAGAGCCACTGCGCCCAGGAAGCGAAGTCGCCGACCAATGGCGATGGTTTCGGCCTTGCCTGGTACGGCGACCGGCCGGAGCCCGGTCTCTACCGCGACATCCTGCCGGCGTGGTCCGATCCCAACCTGAAGAGCCTGTGCCGGCAGATCAAATCCGGCCTGTTTCTCGCCCATGTGCGGGCCTCGACCGGCGGCGCCCACCAGCCGCATGAATTGCCATCCGTTCATCTCCGGCCGCTGGTCGTTCATGCACAATGGCCAGATCGGCGGTTTCGAGAAGATCCGCCGCGCGCTGGAGAACTCGCTGTCCGACGCCGTCTTCGACCAGCGCGAAGGCACCACCGATTCCGAACTGTTTTTTCTGCTCATGATCGACGAAGGATTGGCCGCTGATCCGCAAGGCGCCGTTTCCCGCGCCACCTCCCGCGTGCTGGAAGCCTCGCGCCGCGCTGGTCTCGAGCCGGCGCTGAAATTGACCGCCGCCTTCTCCGACGGACGGGCGCTGTATGCGGTGCGCTATGCCACCGATGCCCAGGCGCCGACGCTCTACACGTCCATCTTCCGCAAGGGCGCTGGCCGCTGCATCGTTTCCGAACCCTTCGATCGCGAGGGCGGCGACTGGCAGGCGATCCCGCCATCGAGCTTCGTCACCATGACAAGGGACGGCATCGACATTCGTCCATTCGCTCCGGTCGCGGCGAAGCTGGCGCTGGTTGGGTAATTCTTCTTCGCCGGTGTCTCAAATCGGCAATGCTGGCAGGACAGAGGGGGGCGCCGTAGAGTGCCGACCTCAACGCAATCCCAATCAAGCGCGGGCCTCCAATGAATGCTCAACTCCGCTTGAAGCCACGCCGCTGTCCGCCATCTTGACGGGCAGGCGGCAAGCAAGCCGGAACCTTGATCATGGACCTCGCCTTTTCCTCAGCCACCGATCTCGCCGCCGACATCGCCGCGCGCAAAATCTCCGCCGTCGAAGCGCTCGACGCCCACTTCGCGCAGATCGACAGGCACAACCCTGCTGTCAACGCCGTCATCTCGCTCGACAGGGACGGCGCTCGCGAGCGTGCCGGGAAGGCCGACGCGGCACTGGCGCGCGGTGCCGCACCTGGGCCGCTGCACGGCGTTCCCTTCACGCTGAAGGACATGCACGAGACATCTGGCATGAAAACCACGGTAGGCTTCCCGCCCTTCGCCGACTATGTGGCGAAAGAGGACAGCCCGGTCGTTAACAGGTTGAAGGCGGCCGGCGGTGTGCTGATGGCCAAGACCAATGTCGCCACCATGCTCTCCGACTGGCAATCGGACAATCCGCTGTTCGGCCGCACCAGCAATCCCTGGAATCTCCAGCGCACCCCGGGCGGATCCAGCGGCGGCGCCGCTGCCGCCGTCTGCACAGGCATGACACCGTTCGACGTCGGCACCGACATGCAGGACTCGATCCGCCTTCCCGCGGCGTTCTGCGGCGTCTACGGCCTGAAGCCGACGGAACATCGCGTTTCGCTGGCCGGCGCCTTTCCGGATCCAGGCGGTGCGGCGCGTAGCGTGCGGCTGATGTCCTGTCTCGGCCCACTGGCGCGCAGCATCGACGATCTGGCGTTGATCTATCGGATCATCGCCGGCCCGGACGACCGCGACACCGACCTTGCGCCGGTGCCGGTCGAGGCCATGCCGAAGCTCGACCTCCAAACTTTGCGCATCGCTTTCGCGCCCGCCTTTCCCGGATTCCCGGTGGCCGGCGACATCAGTACCGCGGTCGAAAATCTCGCAAGACAACTGCAAGACGCCGGCGCCATCATCGAGGAAGCGAAACTGCCCAAGCTCGACCTGCACGACGATCTCGCCCAGGGCGGCGCGCTGATCGGCATGATGATGGAGGCGGCGCAGCAGGAACCGCCGGAGGAGCCGACATCGGTCTCGCGCTGGTTCGAGGCGCTGGCCCGCCGGGACAAATCAATTCTCGCCTGGGACCGCTTCTTCGAGGATTGGGACGCGCTGCTCTGCCCGGTCGCCATGACCACGGCATTCCCGCATTGTGCGCCGGGTACCGCGATCCAAGTCGACGGCAAGGACCAGAGCTACTGGATGCTGCCGGCCTACGGCGCCGTCTTCAACTACAGCGGCCATCCGGCGCTTTCGATACCTTGCGGACAGGACAGCGACGGCCTGCCGATCGGCCTGCAGCTTGTCGGCGGACGCTGGTCGGAGGCGCGGCTGCTCGCCGTCGCCAAGGCGATGGAACCGCTGGCCGGCGGCTTTCGCCGGCCGCGCGCCACTGCTGGCTAGTCATTTCAGGGGTTTTGCCCGGCACTCGAATGCGTCAGCCAATGGCGGTCGAAGACGTCGAGGATGGCGCGGAACTCGGCCGGTGGGACCTGGTGGACGCCGCCGTCGCTGCCTCCAACGAGGAACCGGGTGAGCTGCCTGTCGATCTGCTCCGGGTGCTCGATGGACATGCCGAGCGAGGCCAAATCGCCTGAAATCGATTGATCCAGTTGCAAATATCCGCCCCGTGAGGTGGCGCCGGGTGCCGGATCGCGCAGCCGCACGATGAGGATCCTCGTCGTCGACGGCTGCGCTTCCGGGCCAATGATGGCGGTTCCGCACATATAGCCGCCAAGCACACTTCCAGGCTGCGACTGCGGGAACAGGCTGATGAAGAACTGGGCGTCGCCACCGGCTTCCTTGAGATGCACGTAAAGCGCGCGCTTGGCCGGTGTAACCGGACCGCCAAGAACCAATTGCCCCGTCGGCAAGGTCTCGCGATAGGTAGCGGTTAGGCCATGCAGGCCAGGACCCGCCTCGACCGATAGGATACCCTTGATCAACTGGTCGCGGTGATAGGGAGACCAAGCGCGCGAATAGCATGCGTAGGTGCCGGCGAGCGTGAAGGCGAAGCTGCGCTCGTCGTGACCGGACGAGGTCTCGAACTGGGCGCCAACGCGGCGTTCGAGCTCTGCCTTGTCGATGTTGTGACGGGCCGCGATGGCGGCCGTGAAGCCTGAAAGATCGCAGTCGGCGATCCATGCGCCCTGCTGTTCCAGGCCAAGCAGCTTCGCCCAATCGTCATAGACGCTGTGTTCGCGCGGTTGGGCGCGGCCCTGCAACCATTTGTCGGCGCGTCCGAGATCGAAAGCGGTCTTTGGATTGACGGTCCGGAAAGCCGCCGCCAAATCCTTGCGGGTTACCGTCCCCAGCAGCGCCGAAGTCAGCCGTAATTTCTGCGCAATGTGTTGTGCCATGCGGCGGCTGCCTTTTGCTGCTTGTTTTCAGCCATAACACGCCGTGGCCAGACGTCCATCGTTACTTTTCCATTTGCTAATATTACAGGAATTCCAGAGAATTCCACCGCGTTCCGCGCGTGCTCTCTTTCCGGTCCGTGGGCCGGCGCTAAGCTGGCGGAGGGCAAGGGGCAAATCGTCAGCAAACATTCTGAGCGTTAGCTGAGAACGTAGTCCTTTCCTTTGCAGGGCTGTGACTCGCTCCGATCGAGCAACGGCGAAACCAGGCTGAGAAGCCCCGGGCAACCGAACCGTAATGCCACCTCAATTGAAGGAATGACCGGATGACCGCAAACGCCTCTTCCAGACTGACGTTCATTGTATTTACCGCGGGCTGCATCGCATTGGCGCTGCTTTTCCGATACGCGCCGGCCGGCGATTTCCCCTCGAAATATACCAAGGGCGCAACGGCGATCGCTGCAAAGCCGACGCGCATTGACGTCGACAATGAAGCGCACGCCATCCGTTTCTATGTCGATGGCAAGCAGGTCGCTTTGCTCGACCAATCCGGTTTCAGGCCATGAGCCGCCAAGCCGCACGGTGTCGTGATGACTTGCATGAAGACGTGGGCTTGGACGCAACGCACGAATGCGGCGCGCCTTGAAGCCAGAGAGGAAATCGCCATGAAAACCGTTCTGTCCGCGCTGCTCGTGCTGCTTGCCCTGTCACAGGCCGCGGAAGCCAAGAAAAAAATTCCGGTGACGCAGGACAATGCCGCCAAGGTGGAGGCGACCCGCCCACCGCTTGACGACAGGTCGACAGGCGGGATCGTGCCGGCCGCGGGCACAAAGGCGCCGGCCACCGACGGGATGCAATACCCGCCGGCGCTGTATCTCAACTTCCAGTAATCAGTTGCTGCAGCGCCGGTCGACGGTCATTGACTGGCGGCCATGCCGCCCGGCTATTGAGCGAAGCGCGACAGTCCGTAAGGCGCCAGCAGCGGGTCGCGCTCGCCGCCAAGGATTTCGCGCGTGGCGAACAGGCCGACGGCCGGCGCCAGCGTGATGCCGGAATGCATGACCGCTATGTAGACGCCATCCATGCCCTCGGCGCGGCCGATGATCGGAAAGCCGTCGATCGGTGTCGGCCGGTAGCCGACCGTGTGGAAATCCAGCTCAAGTCCGTCGCTGTCGCGCAACATGGCTGTCGTGGCCGCGAACAACGCGCGGGCGGTGGCTTTGGCATCCATCCCCGGATCGGCGCCGCCGAAGTCCGAGCCGGCGATGATGCGGCCCTCCGCCGTCTGGCGCATGTGCAGCCGCTCAGCCAGCACCAGTCCGTTGAGCAGCTTCTTGCATGGCCGCGAATGGACGATCAGGCCGGGCGGCGTCTCGATCGGCAGGTTGATGCCGGCGGTCGCGGCAATGTCCGGCGAGCCGACGCCTGCCGCGATCACCACCTCGTCGGCGGCAATCAGCCCATGCGATGTGCCCACGCCGGTTATCCTGCCATTGGTCTGGATCAGCGCCGTGACCGTACTGGAACGGATGCGCGCGCCGCGCTGTTCGGCATCGGCCAGCAGGGCCTTGGTGGCTGCGACCGGCTCGGCAACACCTTCCTCGGCGACATGCAAAGCGAAATCCGGCGGTTCGGCGAGATTCGGCTCGATGCGCGCCGCGCCGGCACGGTCGACGCGCTCGATGCCGTAGCCCCAGCCTGAGTGCTCCGCGGCATAGGTTTCCATATCCGCCGCCGATAGATCCCAGCACAGGCCGCCGCACCAGTTGAGCGGCAGGCCGGGCAGGTCTCTCGCCAACCGCGACCATTCGGCCATGGCCCGGCTGCGCAGCCGGAAATAAGGCTCCGGATTGCCCCAGCTGGCATTGATCCAGGCAAAGGAATTGGGCGTCGCGACACCCCCGACCTCGCTTTCGGCGACGACCGTTACCTGGGCGCCCGCTTTGGTCAGGTGCCAGGCAATCGACGCACCGATAATGCCGGCGCCGATGACGATCACTTGTTTGCCGGCGCTCATCTTCGCTTCTGATCCCAAGGTGACATGGCATCCAAGTGCCATCCTGCCCGCCGCTTGCCAACATCGAATGCCATAAAAAACGCGGCTTGACATCAATACGTACGTACGTATTATATGGCCATGGCTAGACAATCACTCCGCGAAAAACTCCTCGACGCCGGTTTCCAGACCATCTGGGACTCGGGCTATGCCGCCGCCGGCGTGCGCGACATCGTCGCCGCGGCTGACGCCCGGCCGGGCTCCTTCACAAACCATTTTGCCTCCAAGGAGGAATTTGTTGGCGAAGTGGTCGACCGCTATTTCGCCTATGTCAGCGGACTGATCGAAACGGCGCTGGCGCGGGATGGGACCCCGCCTGTCGGGAGGCTGCGCCGTTATCTCGATCTCATCACCTCGAAGCTTGAAGCGCATGATTGGGCGCGCGGCTGCATGATCGGCAATCTCAGTCTTGAGACCGCCGTGCACAGCGAACCGCTGCGCCTGCGACTGGTCGCTATCTTCGAGCGCTGGCGTCAGCCCTTCGCGGCCTGCATCGCCGAAGGCCAGGCGACCGGTGACATCACGAGAGTCTTCGACGCCGAGGACCTTGCCGACTTCCTGCTGTCGTCCTGGCAAGGCGCCATGCTGCGTATGAAAGTCGAGCGTAGCCCCGAGCCGCTCGAGCGGTTCAAGAAGATCATCTTCAGCACAGTCTTTGGAAAGGAGCCGATCCCATGACTTCGAAAGCCGACATGCCTCAGGCGGGCGTCGCCGCACCGAGACGTTCGCAAATCGCCGTCCTCGATTCGACCATGTCCTTTGTCGAGGCCGGCGCGTCCGGTCCGACTGTGCTGTTCCTGCATGGCAATCCGACCTCGTCGCATATCTGGCGCAACATCATCCCGCACGTGGCGCCGTTCGGGCGCTGTATCGCGCCCGACCTGATCGGCTATGGCCAATCCGGCAAGCCCGATATCGACTATCGCTTCTTCGACCAGGTCCGCTACCTCGACGCCTTTCTCGACGCGCTCGACATCAGGGACATGGTTCTGGTCGCCCAGGATTGGGGCACTGCCCTGGCCTTCCATCTCGCGGCGCGGTGGCCGCGCCGCGTCCTCGGCCTCGCCTTCATGGAGTTCATCCGGCCCTTCGAGCGTTGGGAGGACTTTCACCAGCGTCCGCAAGCTCGCGAAATGTTCAAGGCGTTGCGTACGCCCGATGTCGGCGAGAAGCTGGTCCTGGAAGACAATGTCTTCGTCGAAAAATTGCTGCCGGCCTCGGTGCTGCGCACAATGAGCGACGAAGAGATGGCCGTCTACCGGGCGCCGTTCCCGACGCCGCGATCGCGCAGGCCGGTGCTGCGTTTGCCCCGGGAATTGCCGATCGAGGGCCAGCCCGCCGACGTCGCCGCCATCAGCGAACACGACCATCGGGCGCTGCGGCTGTCCACCTATCCGAAATTGCTGTTCGCCGGCGATCCAGGCGCGCTTATCTCACCGCAGGCCGCACGCGAATTCGCGGCCAACTTGAAGAACTGCCGTTTCATCGATCTCGGGCCTGGCGCGCACTACCTGCAGGAGGATCATGCCGACACGATCGGCAGCGCTATCGCCGGCTGGCTTCCGGGGGTCGTTCAGGCGGGCCGCATGAACGAACCCGCCTGAAGCAAGCCATGCAACCGGCGGCGTTCACGCCGCCGGACCGGTCGACAGCCCGGCGCTGCGCTGCTAGAAGCCCGGCCTGTCACACGGAAATCCCAAGAGAATGCCCGAAATTATTCCAGAGGAAGTGGCGCGCCGCCGCACTTTCGCGATCATCGCCCATCCCGACGCCGGCAAGACGACGCTGACCGAAAAGCTGCTGCTGTTCGGTGGCGCCATCCAGCTTGCCGGCGAGGTCAAGGCCAAGAAGGACCGCATCCAGACGCGTTCCGACTGGATGAAGATCGAGCGCGAGCGCGGCATTTCGGTCGTCACCTCGGTGATGACGTTCGAATATGAGGACAATGTCTTCAACCTGCTCGACACGCCGGGCCACGAGGATTTCGCCGACGACACCTATCGCACGCTGTCGGCGGTCGACTCGGCCGTCATGGTCATCGACGCCGCCAAGGGCATCGAGCCGCGCACGCTGAAGCTGTTCGAGGTCTGCCGGCTGCGCGACATCCCGATCATCACCTTCGTCAACAAGATGGACCGTGAAAGCCGCGATCCGTTCGAGATTTTGGACGAGATCGAGCAGAAGCTGGCGCTGGACACCGCGCCCATCACCTGGCCGATTGGCCGTGGCAAGACTTTTTCCGGCACCTATCACCTGGCGCTGAACGCCGTGCGCAAGGGCGACGACGAGAAGGAACGCACGCCGGTCAACGGTCCCGATTCCAACCGCGTTGCCGGCCTGCTGCCGGAAAACGAGCGCGAGGCCTTCATCGAGGAACTGGAACTCGCGCGCGAAGCCTGCCGCCCGCTCGACATCGACGCTTTTCGCGAGGGCCATCTGACGCCGGTCTATTTCGGCTCGGCGCTGCGCAATTATGGCGTGCGCGACCTGATCGAGGCGCTTGGCGCCTTTGGCCCGCCACCGCGCGCGCAGGAGGCCGACACCCGCACCATCGAGGCGACGGAGGAAAAAATGACCTCCTTCGTCTTCAAGATACAGGCCAACATGGATCCCAACCACCGCGACCGCATCGCCTTCGTGCGCGTCTGCTCGGGCAAGCTCGAGCGCGGCATGAAGGCCAAGCTGGTGCGCACGGGAAAGCCGATGAGCCTCTCGGCGCCGCAATTCTTCTTCGCCCGCACCCGCGTCACCGCCGACGAAGCCTTCGCCGGCGATGTCGTCGGCATCCCCAACCACGGCACGCTGCGCATCGGCGACACCCTGACCGAGGGCGAGGAAATCCTGTTTCGCGGCGTGCCGAACTTCGCCCCCGAAATCCTGCGTCGTGTCCGCCTCGGCGACGCGATGAAAGCGAAAAAACTCAAGGAAGCGCTGCACCAGATGGCCGAGGAAGGCGTCGTGCAGCTGTTCTCGCCAGAGGACGGCTCACCGGCCATTGTCGGCGTCGTCGGCGCCCTGCAGCTCGACGTGCTGAAAGAGCGTCTGAATTTCGAATACACGCTGCCCGTCGAATTCGAAATGTCGCGCTTTTCGGTCTGCCGCTGGATCTCGGCCGACGACAAGGCCGAGGTGCTTCGCTTCATCGAGGCGCATCGCGGTGACATCGCCCGCGACCTCGACAACGACCCGGTCTTCCTCGCCCAGCACGCCTTCTCGCTGAACTACGAGGCCGAGCGCTGGAAAGCGATCCGCTTCGCCACGATCAAGGATTATCAGGTCCGCGACAAGGCGGCGTGATTCTAGCGAGTAGTGAGTAGTGAGCCACTACTCACTACTCGCTACTCACTTTACGATCACCCTTTCGCCGCCGCCTCCAGTTTGGCGATATCGATCTTGCCCATCTGCATCATCGCCGACATCACCCGGCCGGCCTTGGCCCTGTCGGGGTCCTGAAGCAGTCGCGGCAGTTGCTCCGGCACGACCTGCCAGGAAACACCGAACTTGTCCTTCAGCCAGCTGCATCGGCCGGGCTCGCCGCCGCCTTCGGTGAGTTTGCTCCAGAAATGATCGACCTCGTCCTGGGTCTTGCAGTCGATCGAGAGCGACATGGCCTCCGTGAACTTGTATTGCGGGCCGCCATTGAGCGCTTGGAACTGCACGCCGTCGAGCTCGAACGATGCCACCAGCACTTTGCCTTCCGAAGCATGGCCCTGCGGCCAGCGCGTGACGCTCAGCACCTTCGAATTCTTGAAGATGGATACGTAATGGTTCATGGCCTCTTCGGCCTGGTCGTCGAACCACAGGAAGGTGGTGATCTTTTGCATGTCGTGCTCCTCGGTTGCTTCTTGCTGCCACAATGAAACGGCCGACTCCAGGATTTGGCGCCATTTCTTGCCGTCTGCCCAAGGACGGCCGTGAGACGCCAGATCCGACAATGACATCGAATTTTCCTGGAGAATCTGGCGCATTGCAAAATTGTGGCCAGACCATACTTGCGCGTCTATAACCCCTGCGATCAAAATTCAGCGCCGCCGCGCCCGGCGCGGCCAGCCACCAAGGAAAAAACATGCCCGCCTACCGTTCCCGCACCACCACCCATGGCCGCAACATGGCCGGCGCCCGCGGCCTGTGGCGCGCCACCGGCATGAAGGATAGTGATTTCGGCAAGCCGATCATCGCGGTGGTGAATTCCTTCACCCAGTTCGTGCCAGGCCACGTCCATCTGAAGGACCTCGGTCAGCTGGTCGCGCGCGAGATCGAGAAGGCCGGCGGTGTCGCCAAGGAATTCAACACCATCGCCGTCGATGACGGCATCGCCATGGGTCATGACGGCATGCTCTATTCGCTGCCGTCACGCGAGCTGATCGCCGATTCCGTCGAATACATGGTCAACGCGCACTGCGCCGACGCCATGGTCTGCATCTCCAACTGCGACAAGATCACCCCCGGCATGCTGATGGCCTCGCTGCGCCTCAACATCCCGACCGTCTTCGTCTCCGGCGGGCCGATGGAAGCCGGCAAGGTCGTGCTGGCCGGCAAGACGCAGGCGCTCGACCTGGTCGATGCCATGGTGGCCGCTGCCGACGACAAGATCTCCGACGAGGACGTCAAGGTCATCGAGCGCTCGGCCTGCCCGACTTGCGGCTCCTGCTCGGGCATGTTCACCGCCAACTCGATGAACTGCCTGACCGAGGCGCTCGGCCTGTCGCTGCCCGGCAACGGCTCGACGTTGGCCACACATGCCGACCGCAAGCGTCTGTTCGTCGAGGCCGGCCATCTCGTCGTCGATCTCGCCCAGCGCTACTACGAGCAGGATGACGAGAGCGCATTGCCGCGCAGCATCGCTTCCAAGGGTGCGTTCGAGAACGCCATGACGCTCGACATCGCCATGGGTGGCTCGACCAACACGGTGCTGCACATCCTGGCGGCGGCGCACGAGGGTGAGGTCGACTTCACCATGGAGGACATCGACCGGCTGTCGCGGCGGGTGCCTGTCCTTTGCAAGGTGGCGCCGGCCAAGTCCGACGTGCACATGGAAGACGTCCATCGCGCCGGCGGCATCATGGCCATCCTCGGCCAGCTCGACGAGGCCGGACTGATCAATCGCGATCTGCCGACCGTGCACACCGCCAGCCTCGGCGAAGCGCTCGACCATTGGGATATTTCGCGCACCTCGAGCCAGAGTGTGCGCGACTTTTTCCTCGCCGCTCCCGGCGGCGTGCCGACACAGGTCGCCTTCAGCCAGGACCGCCGCTGGGACGAGCTCGACACGAACCGCGAGACCGGCGTCATCCGCTCGGCGAAGACGCCTTTCTCGAAAGATGGCGGCCTTGCCGTGCTGAAAGGCAATCTGGCGCTCGACGGCTGCATCGTCAAGACGGCCGGTGTCGACGAGTCGATCCTGAAATTCACCGGTCCGGCGCGCGTCTTCGAGAGCCAGGACGCTTCGGTCAAGGCGATCCTTGCCAATGAGATCAAGGCTGGCGATGTCGTCGTCATCCGCTATGAGGGACCGCGCGGCGGCCCCGGCATGCAGGAAATGCTCTATCCGACCAGCTATCTGAAGTCGAAGGGCCTGGGCAAGGCCTGCGCGCTGGTCACCGATGGCCGCTTCTCCGGCGGCACCTCGGGCCTGTCCATCGGCCATGCTTCGCCTGAAGCGGCGGAAGGCGGGCTGATCGGGCTGGTGCAGGAGGGCGATACGATCGAGATCGATATCCCGAACCGCACCATCCGCCTCGCCGTGGACGACGCGGAACTCGATGCGCGCCGGGCGGCCATGGAGGCCAAGGGCGCTGACGCCTGGAAGCCGCAGGAAAAGCGCAAGCGCAAGGTGACGACCGCGCTGCGCGCCTACGCTGCCTTCGCCACCAGCGCCGACAAGGGGGCCGTGAGGCACGTGCCGGAGTAAGGGCGGTTCTTCCTTCTCCCCTTGTTGTGGGAGAAGGTGGCCTCGCGAAGCGAGGTAGGATGAGGGGTGCTCCAGCTTGGCGCCGACGGCACTCCGTCACCCACCCCTCAACCGTCTCGGCGCTACGCGCCGACCCACCTTCTCCCACAACAAGGGGAGAAGGAAAAAACCTCACGGCATCAACTGATATTCATAAAGCTTCTGGTAAAGCCCGCCTTGCCCCAGCAGGGTCTTGTGCGGGCCGCTTTCCACCATCTTGCCGGCTTCCAGCACCACGATCGTGTCGGCCTGGTGCACGGTCGACAGGCGGTGGGCGATGACGATCGTGGTGCGCCCCTCCGTCAGCTGTTGCAGCGCATCGCGGAACAGCGCCTCGGATTCGGCGTCGAGCGCGCTGGTCGCTTCGTCCAGCAGCAGGATTTCGGCATTGCGCAGCATGGCGCGGGCGATCGAGATGCGCTGGCGCTGGCCGCCCGACAAAAGGCCGCCATTCTCGCCGACATCCGTCTCGTAGCCTTTCGCCTGCGCGATGATGAAGTCATGCGCGTTGGCCGCCTTGGCCGCGGCGATCACCTCGTCGTCGGTCGCGCCCTCGCGCCCAAGCCGGATGTTGTGCATGATCGTGCCGGCAAACAGGAACGTGTCCTGGCTGACATAGGCGATTTTTTCCCTGAGCGAGGCGAGCGTGACGTGGGAGATGTCCTGGCCGTCAAGCAGCACCCTGCCGCTCCTCGGGTCATATAGGCGCATGATGAGGTTCAGGATCGTCGACTTACCGCCGCCGGAGGGGCCGACCAGCGCCGTCATCTTGCCGGCCGCAAGGGTCAGGTCGAACCGGTCCAGCACCGGCGGGCCATTCTGATAGGCGAAGCTGACGGCGTCGAACCGGATCTCGCCAGGTCCGGCATGAAGCGGCCTTGCATCCGGCTTCTCGGCCAATGTCAGAGGCTCGTCGGCCAACTGGAACATCATGCGCACGCCGACAATGCCGCTTTCCAGGGAAATACGAACGCGCGCGAGGCGCTTTGCCGGTTCATAGGCAAGCAGCAGCGCCGCGATGAAGGCCATGATGTTGCCAGGCATCTGGCCGCCCTTCAGAACCAGTAAGCCGCTGACCATGACGGCGCCGGCGATCGCCAGGCCGGCCAGCGTTTCCATCACCGGATTGGTCACCGCTTCCAGCGCGGCGATGTTGTTGGCCCGGTCCTCGACATCGGACACCGCCCTGTACATGCGCTTGCGCATCAGGCCTTCGAGGTTGAAGGATTTGACCACGCGTACGCCGATCGCGGTTTCCTGCATCACCTGGACGATCTGGCCGACCGAGCGGAACTCCATGGCGGCGAACTTGCGCACACGCTTCAGGATGCGGTTGACGCCATAGATGGCCAGCGGACCGACGACGAAGCAGATCAGCGACAGCGCCGGCTGCTGCCAAACCATGACCCCAATCAAGGCAGCCAGCGTCACCAGGTCGCGCACATAGGAGGTGACGATGAGGTCGAGCACGTTGCGCGCCGCCTGGGCATTGTTGGTCATGCGGGTGATCAGGTCGGACGACGAGGTCGAGTGGTAGAATTCGATGCCTTGCGCCAGGATGCGGTCGTAGATCTTGCGTTGCCGTTCGGCGATGATGGCGTTGCCGACCCGGCTCATGAAGTAGGCCTGGACGAAGTTGGCGATGCCCTTGACGATGAAGATCGCGGCGACCGCCACGGCAATCATGTTGACGCGATCGACCCTTTTGTCGATCACGAATTCATTGGTGATTTCGCGCAGGATCCAGGCGCTGGCGGCCGTCATGCCGGCCACCACCAGCATCGACAGGATGGCGGCGGCGTAGCCGGCCCTGTGCTGCCGGAACGATTCCCGGAGCAGCCTTGCGACGAGGCGCTGGTTTTCCGTCGAGCGGAAGAAGCGGAACAACGGCTGATCCTTGATGCCGGGACGACGAAGGCGGCTTATAGAGGGAGTTGCCGCCGGAGGGAACCTTTGCCGCCATGGAAAGAAACCGCTGCGGCAGGCAGTCTTTTGAGACACGATGCAACTGTGATTCTTCAAGCGGGATGATGAGAGATGGATTTCGACCTAATCGTTCGAGGCGGCACGCTGCCGGATGGCGGCATTGCCGACATCGGCATCAGCGGCGAGACGATCGCTGCGATCGAGCCGAAGCTCGAGGGTTCCGCGCGGACAGAGGTCGACGCCCGTGGCAATCTGGTGTCGCCGCCCTTCGTCGATCCGCATTTCCATATGGACGCCACACTCTCCTATGGTTTTCCGCGCATCAACGCATCGGGCACGCTGCTCGAGGGCATTGCGCTGTGGGGCGAACTGAAGCCGCTCCTGACGCACGAAGCTGTGCGCGATCGCGCGCTCGCCTATTGCGACTGGGCGGTGTCGATGGGGCTGCTGGCCATCCGCACCCATGTCGATGTCTGCGACGACAGGCTGCTGGCGGTCGAGGCGCTGCTGGAGGTCAAGAAGACCGTCGCCCCCTATATCGATCTGCAGTTGGTGGCCTTCCCGCAGGACGGGTTCTATCGCTCGCCGACGGCGCGCCAAAATACCATGCGCGCGCTGGACATGGGGGTCGACATCGTCGGCGGCATTCCGCATTTCGAGCGCACCATGGCCGACGGCACGCGCTCGGTGAGCGAATTGTGCGAGATCGCGGCGAAACGCGGCCTCATGGTCGACCTGCATTGCGACGAGACAGATGACCCGCTGTCGCGTCACGTCGAGCAATTGGCCTATGAAACGCAGCGCCTCGGCCTGCAGGGCAGGGTGGCCGGTTCGCACCTTACCTCCATGCATTCGATGGACAATTACTACGTCTCGAAGCTTCTGCCGCTGATCGCAGAGGCCGGGGTTTCGGCGATCCCCAACCCGCTGATCAACATCATGCTGCAGGGCCGTCACGACACGTTCCCGAAGCGGCGTGGCATGACGCGGGTCAAGGAAATGCAGGCACTGGGCATCCGTGTCGGCTGGGGTCAGGATTGCGTGCTCGATCCCTGGTATTCGCTGGGCACCGCCGACATGCTCGACGTCGCCTTCATGGGCCTGCATGTCGCCCAGATGTCGAGCCCCGCCGACATGGCGCGCTGCTTCGACATGGTCACCAACGTCAACGCCGCGATCATGGGCCTCGATCATCTCGGCCTCGGCGTGGGCAAGCGCGCCAGCCTGGTGATCCTCGATGCCGGCAATCCGATCGAGGCCCTGCGCCTGCGCGCCGAGCGCATCTGCGTCATCGCCAGGGGCAAGGTGGTGGCGGAGCGGACAAGGCAGGATACCAGGCTTTCGATCTCCGGCAGGCCGTCGCAGGTGAACCGGCGGCACAAATCCGGGTAGATACAGCCGATTCCCGCGGCTGGTCTTACCGTTTCTTCGATTCCCACTCGTCAAAGTTGGCGCTTGAGTCTAGGAGCCGGGCATGGTTGAGCCCGCCGTCCCCAATTCGATGATCAGGAATGTGCTTCTGGCCGGCATCCTGCTGATGCTGGCGGGCGACTTTCTGTTTGCGCTGAACGACGCGATGGGCAAATGGCTGGTCACCAGCTTTTCCGTCGCCCAGGTGGTGCTGATCCGCTCTATCGGCGCCTTCATCGTGCTCGGCCCGATGATCGCCAACCAGGGCGCTGGCAGACTGTTCCAGATGGAACGGCCCGGGCTGCAGGTCCTGCGCGTGGTGGCGACGACGCTGGACACCGCTTTGTTCTACGCCGCCGTCGTCTTTCTGCCGCTTGCCGATGTGATGAGCTTTTACATGGCCGGCCCGATCTACGTGGCGGCGCTATCGCATTTCCTGCTTGGCGAAAAGGTCGGCTGGCGCCGCTGGGTGGCGATCCTGCTTGGCTTCTGCGGCGTGGTGATCATGCTGAAACCGTCCTCTGCCGCGTTTTCGCTGTCGTCGGGTTTCGCGCTTATCGGCAGCCTTGCCTTCGCCTTCGCCATCATCCTCAACCGGCGCCTGCGCGGCACCAGCGACACCAATCTGGTGACATGGCAGACGATCGGCACGCTGTTGGTTGGCGGCGTGCTGACCATCGGTGCCTGGCAGACGCCGTCGGCTCTTGATTTCGGCGCCATGCTGCTGCTCGGCATCGTCTCCTGCGGCGCGCATCTGATGATCACACGGGCGCTGAAACTGGCACCGGCCTCGACGCTGGCGCCGCTGCATTACACGCTGCTCCTGTGGGCGGTAGTGTTCGGGCTGGTGTTCTTCGGCGACGTTCCCGGCCCGCGCATCCTGATCGGCTCCGGCATCATCGTTCTGGCCGGTCTGTTCATCTTCCATCGCCAGAAAGTGGTCGACACCACGGTGCCGCCGGAGAACGTGCCGAAGGGTGTGAACTAATGCATGTCGCCCGGAAGTGTCCTCGGTTCCGGGACAACGACATGCATAAAACCAGAAGCCTACAGCATGTCGCGGCGCATTCTGTTCGCCGCGACATGCTGTAGGGCCCGGATTTCGGGTGTCCAATGCCGCGCTTTAGCCCTGGCGTACCGCAGCAAGGTGCCGCAAAAATTCCTCTGTCTCCATGAGCGCCTTGCAGCGTGCGAAGCGGCCGTCCGCATAGGCGCGGAAATCGTCGGCCGGATTGTTGTTGGCGAGCTGGATCAGCCCCCACAGCGTCCACAACAGGTCGCACATCGCCTTGTAGATGACGACGCGGCCGCGCTCCGCCGGCTTCGCCTCGCCACCGAAATAGGCGCGCATCAACTCCTCGTCCTGGGCCGCGTCGAACTTGCCTTCGACGCTGAGATCGCCGAGATCCCAGAGGGGGTCGTTCATCCCGGAATATTCCCAGTCGACGATCCACATCCGCTCGCCCGTATCGAGAAAATTTTCGCACAGCGGATCGCAATGGCAGGCGACGAGGGGCAAGGCGTGGACGGCCAGGGCCGAGCGCACGCTGCCGGCCGCGCGCACCACGTCATGATAGCCGGCGGGCAGGGCGACATCCCTGGTCGACAGCACCTTGAGATAGTCGTCGATCATCGAAAACAGCTCGAAGCGGAAGGGGAACACCGCGCCGGACGCGTGCAGCTTGTGGAAGGCCTCGGCCGCCCGGGCCGGACTGCCCTGCCGCTCCCTGAATTTCTCCGGCGACATCGTCTCGGCATCGGCGATGTAGCGCGTCACCATCAGGCCCGTGGCGGCATCGGCATGCAGCACCTCGGGACTGACGCCGGCCTTTGCCGCCTCGCGCGCCGCCACCGCTTCGTTGGCGCGGTTGATGTATTCCTCGGTGCCTTTGCCTGGAATGCGCAGGCAGTAATCGCCGGCTTTGAAGACGAGGTTGGTCAGGCCGCCGAGCCGTTCCAGCGGCCCGGTGTAGCCGGCCAGCACCGGAATGGCGGCAAGTTTTGCCCGCGCCTCGTCTGTCACCATGCCTGCGTCCCCACGCGCTATTTCTTTGCGACAACGGTTCCACAATTTTCGCCGTTTGGCTATCATCCCGGCAAGACGAGGGATTGGTCGACACGTGACGGACAGCAAACATCAAGGCGCGCTCGGCGAGGCCTACGCGGCCAAGCGCCCGGAAGAGGTGGCGGCACTCTATGACCGCTGGTCGCAGACCTACGACGCCGACATGTCGGCCGCCGGCTACCGCCACCCGACCATCTGCCTTGCCTTGCTGGCCCGCCATCTGCCGCGCGGTTCAGCCCCGCTGCTCGACGCCGGGGCAGGTACCGGGCTGATCGGCGAATGGCTCGATATTGCCGGCTATCCCCAGGTCGAGGCGCTCGACATCTCACAGGGCATGCTGGATCAGGCCGCGCGCAAGGGCGTCTATTCGGCGCTGCATTGCCTGGCACTCGGCGGTGACCTGCCTTTTGCCAACGACACCTATGCCGGCATCATCTCGGCCGGTGTGTTCACCTCGGGTCATGTCGGCGCTGACGGCTTGGACGAACTGATCCGCATCTGCCGGCCGGGCGGAGTGATCGTGCTGACGGTCAAGAATACATTGTGGGATCAGGGTTTTGCCGCGCGCATCGCCGAACTCGAGACGCAAGGCCCAGTCGTCCGCATTGAGGAAACACGTCCCTACGTCTCGATGCCTGGCGAGGCCGATACCGTCCCCAGCCGTGGCCTCGCTTTGCGCGTGAGTTAAGCCTTCACGCGCTTCATTGCCGGGTCGTATAGCGGCTCAAGACAGATTTGAGCCGGCGTCCGCTGCATTGCCACCACCAGTTCATAGCTGCCCGAGGCGAGGAAATCATCGTTCACCCCCTCGGCGTTGCGCACATAGCCGTAACCGATGTTCTTGCCGACCGTGTAGCCATAGCCGCCGCTTGTGAGATAACCGACCGGCTCGCCATCGCGCAGTATGGTCTCGCGGCCGAGCAGCACGGTTTCCGGATCGTCGACCGTGAAGCCGGCAAAGCGCTTCGTCAGGGACGCGCCGCCAACTTTCTCAAGTGCGCGTCGTCCGACGAAGTCAGTGTTCTTGCGCAGCTTGACCGCCCAGCCCAGCCCGGCCTCCAGCGGTGTGTCATTGGGCGTGATGTCGGAGCCCCAGGCGCGATAGCCCTTTTCCAGCCGCAGCGATTCCAGCGCGCGGTAGCCGATCGGCCGGATGTCGTGCTTCCCGCCGGCCACCATCAGCGCGTCGAAGACTTCGCCGGTGGCGGCGATCGGCACATGCAGCTCCCAGCCCAGTTCGCCGACATAGGTGACACGCAGCGCCCGGACCGTGTGACCCGCGATGACGATTTCCCGCGCATGGCCGAACGGGAAGCCGGCATTCGACACATCCGCATTGGTCACGGCCGAAAGCACATCGCGGGCGCGCGGCCCCATCAGCGACAGCGTGCCGAAATCCTCGGTGACATCGGCGAGCTGGGCATCAAGGCCTCCGCCAATATGGTCGCTGATCCACGAGGCGTCATGGGTGCGGAAACCGGTGCCGGTGACGATGTAGAATTTTTCCTCGGCCAGCCGCGACACGGTCAGGTCGGCCTCGATGCCGCCGCGCGTATTGAGGAGTTGCGTGTAGGTCAGCCGGCCGACCGGCTTGCTGACGTCGTTGGCGCAGATCCAGTCAAGGGCCTTGGCCGCGTCGGGGCCGCTCAGCTCATATTTGGCGAAGGACGACTGGTCGAAGATGCCGACATGCTCGCGCACGTGCCGGTGCTCGTCGCCGACGGCGGCAAACCAGTTCTGCCGGCCCATCGAATAGAGGTCCTTTGGCTCGACGCCGTTCGGCGCGAACCAGTTCGGCCGCTCCCAACCGAGCTTCGAGCCGAACACGGCGCGTTGCTGCTTCAACCGCTCATACAGCGGCGAGACGATGCGCGGCCGGCCGCTGACGTACTCCTCGTGCGGGAAGCCGATCGTGTAGTGCTTGCCATAGGCTTCCAGCGTGCGCTCGCACACCCATTGCCGGTCGCGGTGCAGGTTGGAAAAGCGCCTAATGTCGACCACCCACAGGTCGAGCGGCGCCTCGCCGTCGACCACCCATTGCGCCAGCACCCAGCCGGCGCCGCCGCCCGAGGCGATACCGAAGGCGTTGAAGCCGGCACCGACGAACATGTTGGCGCATTCGGGCGCCACGCCGAGGATGAAATTGCCGTCGGGCGTGAAGCTTTCCGGCCCGTTGATCATCTGCTTGACGCCGACCGTCTCCAGCGCCGGCACGCGCGCGATCGCCTGAGCCATGTGCTGCTCGAAATGATCGTAATCGTCGTCGAACAGCCGGAACTCCCAGTCGTCGGGCACGTCGCCTCCGGGGAGACCGGTTGTCCAGGCCTGCGGGTTCGGCTCATAGCCGCCCATCACCAGCCCGCCGACCTCTTCCTTGAAATAGGTGCGCCGATCGGGGTCGCGCAGCGTCGGCGCGTCGGTCGCCAGCCCCGCGATTTTCTCGGTGATGATGTACTGGTGCTTCACCGGCTGCAGCGGCACGTTGATGCCGGCCATGGCGCCGACCTGCCGCGCCCATTGCCCAGCGCAGTTCACCACCTTGTCACAGGCAATGTCGCCTTGATTGGTCTTCACCGCCGTGATGCGGTCGCCCTTCATCTCGAAGCCGGTGACACACACCCCCTCGTAGAGCTTGGCGCCATGCATGCGCGCGCCCTTGGCCAGCGACTGCGTGATGTCGGAAGGGCTCGCCTGGCCGTCGGTCGGCAGCCAGGACGCGCCGACCAGATCGCCGGTCTCCATCAGCGGCCACATCGCCTTGACCTCCGCGGGCGACAGAAGCTGCATGTCCATGCCGAAGCTTCTCGCCGTCGTCGCCAGCCTTTTGTACTCGGTCCAGCGGTCGGCATTGGTGGCGAGCCTGAGGCAGCCGGTCATTTTCCAGCCGGTGGCGAGCCCAGTCTCGGCTTCCAGCCCCTTGTAGAGGTCGACGGAGTATTTCAGTACCCGCGTGATCGAGGCCGACGAGCGCAATTGTCCGACCAGGCCGGCCGCATGCCAGGTCGAGCCCGAGGTCAGCTTGCCCTGTTCGAGCAGCACCACGTCGGCCTTGTGGTCGCGCGCCAGATGATAGGCCGTCGAACAGCCGATGATGCCGCCGCCGATGACGACGATCGCGGCCTGGCTAGGCAAGGTCATGATTTCAGGATCCCGTATTTTGTCCGGTAGCTTTCCAGCGCCGCGTCGAGCCTCACCAGATTTTCCTCGGTATAGGCGACGTAGTCGATGCCGGGCGCGTCGAGATAGAGTTCCGACACCATGCTCCACATCGCTTCGCGCAGCAGCGAGGCGCATTGCATGGCAGCGTGCGAGCGGCGGATCGCCTCATCCGGTTCCTTCATGAAATAGGCGGTCAGGAAGGCGAAGGATTCCTCATCGCTCATGCCCGCGTTCGAAGCGACGCCGGCGAGGTCGAACATCGCCGTGTTGAAGCCGGCATATTCGAAATCGATCAGCCACAGCCTGCTGCCGTCGTCGAGAATATTGGCAGGCAGAAGATCATTGTGGCCAAAGACGATCGGCAGCAATTTCTGGGCGCGCTCCAGTTCGTCGGCCAGCGCCAGAAAGCGCGGTAGGTCACCACGCTTGCGGCTGTCGCCTTCTTCAAGCGTGCGCGCGTAGTCGCGGATGACGTGGAACACCCAGAACATGAAGCCGGCGCCGGAGATATGGTTGGGCATCTCCCGATGGAAGCCGCGCATCAGCGCCGCGACGCGGCCGAGATTGGCGCGCACGTCCTCGGCCAGATAGGTTTTGGCGCCAAGAAACGCCGTCACCAGGATTCCTGGTTCGGCATAGTGGACCGCCGGCGCGAAGCCGGCGGCGTGAGCCGCCCGCGCGGTCATCACCTCGCGTTCGCGAAAGACATGGTGGAACGGATAATCCTGGCCGAAGCGCACGACATGTTTGCCGGCCGTGTCGGTGACGACATAATTCGCGTTGCTCAAGCCGCCGGGCAGCGGCGCGATCTCGATGGCGCCCGTCCAGCAGGGCAGGGCGCGGATGCGGTCTTCGGCAATCACGGGATCATCCCTGGTTTGCTGGGCTGGTTTGCCGGGTTTCGCCAAGGCGCCACGGGCAGCGCAACGACGGCGGGGAGAGACGCAAACAATCTCGTCGGTGCGGGACGCCAGGATCGGTATCCCGCACCGCACCGACGAGCCCCTTGGCCAGGTTTTTGAGCCCGGCATCCGCCCCCGCGGATCCGAAAATTCCTTGCGCCAGACACATTGCAGGCTGCCTGGTCAATGAGTTGCGGCTCTGCCAATCATCCTCCCGCTGCAGCTCCGAACCCCTGTTGAGGTTGGATTTCACGCCAGGGTTGCTCTTCTGTCAATAAAAAGTTGTGACTTTTTTTGGGTATTTTGCCCGAAAGCATGGGCAATTCCTTAAAAAGCGTTAGGAATGCCTTGGAAACGGGCAAATTCCGGGGGCGCGCGCATATGATCCACTCGAAACGGCATGGCGAGATCCTGCGGCTGCTGCAGGAAGAGGGAACCGTCACCATCGCCAGCCTGGCCGACCGGTTGGGCGTTTCCCTCGAAACCGTGCGGCGGGACGTCAAGCCGCTCACCGGCGACGGCTCGGTTCTGAAGATGCATGGCGCCATTGGCCTGCCGTCGATGATCGGCGAAGCGCCGTTCGAACGGCGCATGCGCGAGCATGCCGACGCCAAGCGCGTCATCGCGCGCATGGTTGCCGCCACCATCCGCGACGGCGAATCGATCATGCTCGACACCGGCACCACGACTTCGTTCCTGGCGCGCGAACTGCTCGGCCACCGGCGCCTGACGGTCGTCACCAACTCGTCTGATATCGCCCGCACGCTGGCCACCATCAACGGCAACAAGGTCTATATGGCCGGCGGCGAGCTGCGCAGCGATTCAGGAGCCGCGTTCGGGACGTCGGCGATCGAGTTCGTCAGCCGCTTCTCGGTCAGCCACGCCATCATTTCCACCGGCGCCGTGGATGCGGTGACGGGTGTCATGGACTTTGATCTGGACGAGGCGGAATTCGCCCGCATGGTGCTGTCGCGCGGCCAGCGCTCGCTCGTCGTCACCGACCACACGAAGTTCGGCCGCCAGGGCCTGGTTCAGGTCTGCGGCTTCGACGGCTTTTCCGAACTCGCCACCGATCGCGCGCCGCCGCATGACATTGCCGCCGCCCTCGCACAGGCCGGCGCGCGGCTCAGCATTGCCGGCGGCGACGCGGGAATTTAGCCAAAGGCGATGGTGTGCATCAGGCGTGCCGCGTCTCCGGCGGCATAGACGCCGGAATCGTCGTTTGCTGTCTGTCATCGACTGATGTCATCGCCAGCGTCCTTGGGAACTCGCGGCGATACTATGCCGCCAACGCGCGAAAACTCATCCTGAAGCAGGCGCCGTTGGGCTTGCCGTCAAGGATTTCGATGCGCCCGCCATGAAGATGCATGATCTCCTGCACGAGGTTGAGGCCAAGCCCGGCGCCATGATCCTGCGGGCGCAATCGGTAGAAGGGTTCGAAGATGCGCTCCCGCTCCCCCGGCGGCACGCCGTCGCCTTCGTCCCGCACCTCAATGATGGCGGGCGTTGTGACGCTGACGGTGATTTTGCCGGCGCGGCCGCCATGCTCGATGGCGTTCTGCACGATGTTGGTCACCGCACGTTCGATCGCGGTGCGGTCGCCGGTGGCAAAAAGCGTGTCCCTCTCCGGCTCGAACGACATCTCGTATCCGGCCGAGAATGCCATCGGCGCGAGGTCGACGATGACGCCTCGCGCAGTCGCCACGAGATCGACCTTTTCGAAAGGCGATGTCTGCCGGTCGAGACGCTGCAGGTCGAGCAACTGGTCGGTCAGCGTCGAGAGCCGTGCTGCATCCTGCAGCAGCCGTGCCCGTTCCGGTGTCGCCGGCAGCGAGGCGAGGCGCGTGTTGAGGATGGCGACCGGTGTCCTGAGCTCATGGGCGGCGTCGGTGAGGAAACGTTTGTGGCGCTCATAGCCCTTGTCGAGCCGCGCAAGGGCCGCATTCACCGCCTTGACCAGCGGTGTCACCTCTGTCGGGACGTCCTTCAGCGGCAGCTGGACACCCCGCTGGTCGATGTCGATGCGCTCAGCCTCGGCGGCTGCATGGCCTAGGCCCGCAAGGGCGCCACGCACCACCCAGGGCGTAGCGAACAGCGTGGCCAGCGCCATCAGCCCGGCGAGCGGCAATATGCCTTGCAGGAAGAATTGCGGCGCCTGGTCGAGCAGGCGCAACAGCGAAAGCCCGCCCTTGGTGCCGGTGAAGATCTGGACATTGCCGGCCGCCGTATCGGTCCAGCGAATCTTCCCCTCCGGCGGCGCGGTTTGCCCGATTGCGTGGTCGATACGGGCGTCGCTGATAGTGTCCAGCAATCCGGCGAAAGGCTGGAAGATGGGCGGCATGGTGCCCTCCTGCAGCCGCTGGCCCTGCTTGTCTCGGATGATGAACCAGAGATCGGGGACCTCGGATCGCAGCTTCGTCAGGTCCGAGGTCTCGCGCAGGACGAGCTTCCCGCCTGCGTCACGCGCCACCGCATCCGCCAGCACGTCCATTGTGCCGTCCTCATAATCGTGCGGAATGAGCCCGGTGGCGAGCAATGCGACGAGAATGCCGACGATGATCAGCGTCAGCATCGCGCATTGCAGCAAGGCGATGCGCAGCACCAGGCTCCATTTCAGTGAACGCGGGCGCTTGAGGCTCATTGCTTGGCGCTCATGTCGTCTCGCGCAGGAGATAGCCGACGCCGCGAATGCCGTTGATGGTCACGCCGGCATCGGCATCGGCGAGCTTGCGGCGCAGGCGCGAGACATGGGTGTCGAGGGCGTTGGACTGGATCTCGTCATCGAGGCCGAACACCGCCTCCATCAGCACCTCGCGTTGCACCATGCGGCCGGTGCGCCGCATCAGCGCCTCCAGCACCAGGAGTTCGCGGCGCGGCAGGCTGAGCGGTTCGGCACGGATCGACGCTTCGCGATGTCCGACATCGAGCACCAGATCGCCGGCACGGATGAATTGCGACTGCATCGGCGCCGGGCGCCTGAGCAGCGCGCGCAGGCGAGCCAGCAGTTCCTCGAAGGCGAATGGTTTCGCCAGATAGTCGTCCGCGCCCATATCCAGCCCATCGACCTTGTCCGATGTGTCGCCTCTCGCCGTCAGCATCAGCACTGGCGTGGTGTTCTTGGCCGAACGCAATCTGGGCACCAGCGACAACCCGTCGCCATCCGGCAACTGGCGGTCGAGCAGGATCGCGTCGTAGCTGTCGGCGGCAACGAAGCCTTCCGCCTCGATGAGCGAACCGGCGTGATCGACCACCATGTCGTGGCGCTTCAGCGCGGCACGCAACGCAGAGACCATTTCAGGCTCGTCCTCGACCAGCAAGATTCGCATCGACAATTCTCCAGCAGCAGCTTCTGGCGCTACCGCGCCAACATTGCGCAAACATGGCAAAGCCGAACGGCCCGGGTCGACAAACGCTTTCTTTGCCTTCGCGAGATCGCGCAATGTCTATGCAACCCAGTCGCGGCAAACAGCACCGGTCGGCACGAATCGCCCATGCCGGCGTGAAGGCGTCGGGCCCGAATATGCAACAGGTCGGGCCCGACGTTGAAACGAAATGGCGCTGAAACGAATCAGTTGGCCACACAATCTGGCGTGCTGTTGTCCGGGATTGAGGTTACCATGCCTGCAAATGATGCTCTGTCTTTCCTCGTGGCGTGGACCGTGGCGCCGTTCAGGGTCGGGTCCGTCACGCCGTCCAGCTCCAGCCTGGCGGCATTGATGACGCGCGACATCGGACCCGAGACGGGTCCCGTGCTGGAGCTCGGTCCAGGAACCGGCCCGTTCACGCGAGCGCTGCTGTCGCGCGGGGTTAAGGAGGAAGATTTGACGCTGATCGAATCCGATCCGGATTTTGCCGCACTGCTCAAGCGTCGCTTTTCGGCCGCCCGGATATTCGAGATGGATGCTGTCGGTCTGCGCCATCTGTCGCTCTTTCACCGGCCGGTGATTGGTGCCGCCGTCAGCGGCTTGCCTTTCCGGCTGATCTCGCCGCGCAGGACGCTCGCCATTCTCGAAGGTGTTTTCGCGAACCTTCGCCCGGGCGGAGCGCTCTATCAGTTCACGCTTGGACGGCGCTGCCCGTTCGACCAGTCGCTGCTCGACAGGCTCGATCTCGAGGTCACGCGGGTTGGCCATACCTTTCGCAACTTCCCGCCGGCGATTGTCTATCGCATCGCCAGGATCAAGACGTCAGAAACATATGACTGGCGCTTCGCATGACGGGACCGTTGTCGGTCATTCTCGGCTTCGGCCTGTTCGGCGTCTTCTGCCTCGCCTTCACCGAAAAGATCCTGCCGATTCCGCCCTCGCATGTGTTGCTGCTGTTCCTCGGTATGACGGCGGCGCCTGACCATGCGACGCTGGCGATCCTGCTGGCGGTGACGACTTCCGCCTCCTTCGCCGGCTGCCTTGTCTGGTATGCGGTCGGCCGCCGGATCGGCTTCGACCGTGCCGACAGGCTGATCGGACGAGCCGGCAGATATGTCTTCCTGCGCCCCGAAACCTATCGCAAGCTTGGCCAGGCCTATCGCCGCAATCATGTCAGGGTGTCCTTGCTGGCACAGTTCATCCCGACCGTGCGCAACTACCTGCCGATCGCTGCTGGCGCGCTTTACCTGCCTGCCTTGCCCTTCGCGGCCGCGACACTGCTTGGCGCCACCATATGGAATGCGGGCTTTCTCCTGACCGGTTACTTCATGCGCGGCAGTGGCCAGGATTCCTTCGCGGTTGGCCTGCGCATCATCGTCATCGTCGTGGCGCTTGAGACGGCCTTCATGCTTGCGTTGCGCTATGGTCCGACATGGCGACGCCGCATCAGGCTGATGCTCGGCTGACCGCGCCGCACCAATCTCCGGTCACGGGATAAGCTTCGCAGCCGGCTTTCCTTCGCTTGCCTGCCGGTGTTTAGTCGGCCCATGGCCTTCACCATCCGCCAGTTGCAGTTCTTCATCGCCGTTGCCGAGCAAGGTACGGTGTCGCGCGCGGCGCAAAACCTCTCCATTTCGCAATCGTCGGTCACCGAGGCGATCAAGGAACTTGAAAGCGATCTTGGCGTCGAACTGTTCGAGCGCCATCCGCGCGGCCTCAACATCACCCACAAGGGGCACCAGTTCCTGCGTCATGCGACAAAGATTCTCGCTGACGTGTCCGACGCGCGCCGCTCTTTTTCCGGCGAACAGGCCGTGGCGGGCGGGCGGCTGCAACTCGGCGTCACCTCGCTGGTCGCCGGCTATGTGCTGTCGGATCTGCTCTCACGCTACCGCCGCGCCTATCCGGGCGTCGAGGTCTCGGCCATAGAGGACAATGGCGACTACCTCGAACACCTGCTGATCGGTGGCAAGCTCGACATTGCCGTCATGGTCACCTCCAATTTGCGCGACCGCACTGCCCTGCAATCGGAAATCCTCGAAGTCTCGGCCTACCGGCTGTGGCTGCCGCTCGGCCATCCCTTGGCTGGCGCCGACATTATCGGCATCGGCGATATCGCCTCCGAACCGCTGATCATGCTGACCGTCGACGAGATCGAGGAGAACACCGGCAAGCTGCTGACGGCGATCGGCGCCAGGCCGCATGTCGCCTTCCGCACCCGTTCCGTGGAAGCCGTGCGCAGCCTGGTCGCCACCGGCGCCGGCGTGGCACTGCTCCCCGACCTTGTCTACCGGCCCTGGTCGCTGGAAGGCGACCGCATCGAATCGCGCGACATTTCGGGCTCCTTGCCGGTGGTGCAGGTCGGCATGGTCTGGCGGCGAGGCTCCGGCCTGGCCGCCGCGGCGCGCGACTTCATCGGCCTTGCCCAGTCGCAGCGGATGGTGCGCCAGCGTCTGTGATAGAGCTATCGGAAAAACCGATATCGGCCTTCTGATAAATGAATTTGCGAAACCGGAATTTTCAAAGCACCTTCCGTTTCAGGGACACAAGCTGCCATCAGAGCGGCGTCAAGTCCAACGGACGAGCTGACAAGTTTTTCAGTCCGCGCGTGATCCAGCGAAAACCGGAGCGGTTTCAGGGTCACGCGCCAAAATGGGAGTCGACGATGAATTCATTCCTGAAGTCGTGCACTGCGTTGACGGTCGCGCTGACCTTCTCCGGTCAGGCCATCGCCCAGGTCAAGGAACTCGGCAAGGGCGAGGGCGAGGTCAACATCGTTGCCTGGCCGGGCTATATCGAGCGCGGCGAGACCGACAAGGGCTATGACTGGGTGAGCGCCTTCGAGAAGGAGAGCGGCTGCAAAGTCAACGTCAAGACCGCCAACACCTCGGATGAGATGGTGTCGCTGATGAACGAGGGCGGCTTCGACCTCGTCACTGCGTCGGGCGATGCCTCGCTGCGCCTCGTCGCCGGCAAGCGCGTGCAGCCGATCAACACCGATCTCATCCCGGGCTGGAAAACGGTCGACGACCGGCTGAAGGACGCGCCCTGGTTTACTGTCGGCGGCGTTCATTACGGCGTGCCCTATCAGTGGGGCCCGAACATCCTGATGTACAACACCGAGGTGTTCAAGGAAGCGCCGAAGAGCTGGAACGTCGTCTTCGAGGAGATGAAGCTGCCGGACGGCAAATCCAACAAGGGCCGCGTCCAGGCCTATGACGGACCGATCCACATCGCCGACGCCGCCAACTACCTGATGTTCCACAAGCCGGAACTCGGCATCAAGGACCCATATGAATTGAACGAGGACCAGTACAAGGCGGCGCTCGAATTGCTGCGCGTCCAGCGCACGCTGGTTGGCCGCTACTGGCATGATGCCGCCATCCAGGTCGACGATTTCCAGAATGAAGGCGTGGTTGCTTCGGGCTCGTGGCCCTATCAGGTCAACACGCTGGTCGCCGCCAAGAAGCCGGTCGCCTCGACCGTACCGGAAGAAGGCGTCACCGGCTGGGCCGACACCACCATGATGGAAGCCGACGCGGCGCACCCGAACTGCGCCTACATGTGGCTCGAGCATTCGCTGGCGCCGAAGGTGCAGGGCGATGTCTCCGCCTGGTTCGGCTCGCTGCCGGTCGTGCCCGCCGCCTGCAAGGGCAACGAGCTGCTCGGCGAGGAAGGCTGCAAGACCAACGGCTACGACAATTTCGACAAGATCAAGTTCTGGAAGACGCCGGTCTCGAAATGCGTCACCCAGAACGACCAGTGCGTGCCCTATTATCGCTGGGTGTCGGATTATATCGGCGTCATCGGCGGACGGTGATCTCTCCTACCCTCCCCCTCGTGGGGAGGCTCGACGCGCAGCGTCGGGGTGGGGGCTGCTCGGCCGTCTGTGCAGGTCACCCCCACCTGCGGCTTCGCCGCGACCTCCCATCGAGGGGGAGGTGAAGCGGCGTGCTACGGCAATCCGACAGAACCAACCGGCAACAGACTGACACCCCATGACCCCAGCCGTTTCCTTTCAAAGAGTCTCGCGCCATTTCGGCAGCGTTCGCGCCGTCGACGCGGTCGACCTCGACATCGTGCCGGGCGAATTCTTCGCCATGCTCGGGCCGTCCGGGTCCGGCAAGACCACGTGTCTGCGCCTGATCGCCGGCTTCGAGCAGCCGACGGCGGGTTCGATCTCGATCTTCGGCGAGCGTGCCGAAGGCGTGCCGCCCTACCGCCGGAACGTCAACACCGTGTTCCAGGACTACGCGCTGTTCCCGCATCTCAATGTGCTCGACAACGTCGCCTACGGGCTGATGGTCAAGCGCGTGAGCAAGACCGAGCGGCACAAGGCGGCGGAGGAAGCGCTCTCGCTGGTGCGACTGCCCGGCTACGGCGCCCGGCGGCCCGGCCAGCTCTCCGGCGGCCAGCGCCAGCGTGTCGCGCTCGCCCGCGCGCTGGTCAACCAGCCCAAGGTGCTGCTGCTCGACGAGCCGCTCGGCGCGCTCGACCTCAAGCTGCGTGAAAATATGCAGGAGGAGCTGAAGTCGCTGCAGAAGGCGCTCGGCATCACCTTCGTCTTCGTCACCCACGACCAGGGCGAGGCGCTGTCGATGGCCGACCGCGTCGCCGTCTTCAACGATGGCAAGATCATGCAGATCGGCACGCCGGAGGACATCTATCAGCGGCCGAGCACGCGCTTTGTCGCTGATTTCGTCGGTTCCTCGAACGTGCTGCCGCCGGATTTCGTCCAGCGTTATTCCGGCCAGCACCGCTGGGGCAGCCTGCGGCCCGAATCCATTCGCGTCGGCCGTGCCGCGAGCGGCGAGGGCGTCGCCGCGCGTCTCGTCTCGACCAATTATCTCGGCGCCACCACCCGGCTGGCGCTCGATGCCGACGGGTTGAAACTGCACGCCGTGGTGCCGGCCGGCACTGCCCTGCCGGCGGAGGGCGAGGCGGTGGTGCTGACGTTCAATCGCGAGCACCTGCATCTTATGGACGAGCCGGCATGACGACGGTTGGCGCGAGGCACCCCCCTCTGTCCTGCCGGACATCTCCCCCGCAAGGGGGGAGATTGGCTGTCGCCACTATCGTCGCCAATTTTCAACGTTGCAGAACTGGCGAGGCAGGCAAGCTGCCGATCTCCCCCCTTGCGGGGGAGATGTCCGGCAGGACAGAGGGGGGTGTGAAGGATCTCGGCCTTGCCGCCATTGATCCAATCGACAGGGTGGCGCCGTGACCATCGTCGCCCTCAACGCCAATCCCGCACCCGCCATCCTGCCCGGCAGCGGCGGTCTGCGCGGTGCGCTCTCCGACCTTTTCTGGCGCCGGCCAAAAGTCCTGCTGCTCCTCATGCTGCTGCCGCCGGTTCTGTGGCTCGGCATCGTCTATATCGGCTCGCTGTTCGCGCTTTTGGCGCAGAGCTTTTTCTCCATCGACGAGTTCTCCGGCCTCATCAACCGCCAGTTCACGCTGAAGACCTATGGCGACCTGTTACAGGCCGCCAATCTCGACATCATCCTGCGCACGGTGACGATGGCGGCCCTGGTCACGCTGGCTTCGGCCATCGTCGCCTTCCCCATTGCCTACTACGCGGCGCGCTATGCACGCGGCCGCTGGAAGGCACTGTTCTATCTCGGCGTCATGCTGCCGCTGTGGTCGAGCTATCTGGTCAAGATCTATGCCTGGAAGCTGATCCTGGCCAAGGAAGGCATTTTGACCTGGCTGCTCACCAAGCTGCACTTGTTGTGGCTGCTTGACGCCTGGCTGGCGCTGCCCGTGGTCGGGGGCAATTCGCTGTCGGTATCGTTCACCGGCACTTTCATCGTCTTCGTCTATGTCTGGCTGCCTTTCATGATCCTGCCCGTTCAGGCGGCCCTTGAGCGCGTGCCCGGCAATCTGGTCGAGGCGTCGTCCGATCTCGGCGCCTCGCCCGGCCAGACCTTCCGCAACGTGCTGTTTCCGCTGGCGCTGCCTGGCATCGTCGCCGGCTCGATCTTCACCTTCTCGCTGACATTGGGCGATTACATCATCCCGCAGATCATCGGGACGTCGCGCCTGTTCATCGGCCAGGCCGTCTATTCGCAGCAAGGGACGGCCGGCAACATTCCGCTGGCCGCCGCCTTCACCGTGGTGCCCATCGTCATCATGGGCTTCTATCTCTGGGGCGCCAAGCGCATGGGAGCCTTCGATGCGCTCTGACCGTGGTCAATCCGCTCCGCCAGGCCTGAAGGCCGCCGCTGCCTACGGCCTGCTCTTCCTGCATTTGCCGATCCTGCTGATCTTCGTCTACGCCTTCACCACCGAGGAGAAGAGTTTCGTCTGGCCGCCGCCCGGGCTGACCATGCAATGGTTCGCCGTCACCTGGAACCGGCCCGATGTCTGGGAAGCGCTGTCGCTGTCGGTCCGCGTCGCCGCCATCTCGACCACGATTGCGCTGGTGCTCGGTACGCTGTGCGCCGCCGCCGTGTCGCGGACGAAGTTCTTCGGTCGCGAAACCATCTCGCTGCTGGTCATCCTGCCGATCGCGCTGCCCGGCATCATCACCGGCATCGCGCTGCGTTCGGCCTTCGCGCTGGCAGACATCCCCTTCTCGTTCTGGACGATCGTGCTTGGCCACGCCACTTTCTGCGTGGTCGTGGTCTACAACAACGCCGTCGCTCGTTTCCGCCGCACGTCGGGCTCGATGATCGAGGCCTCGATGGATCTCGGCGCCGACGGCTTCCAGACCTTTCGCCATGTCGTGCTGCCCAATATCGCAACCGCATTGCTCGCCGGCGGCATGTTGGCCTTTGCCCTTTCCTTCGACGAGGTCATCGTCACCACCTTCACCGCCGGCCAGCAGCAGACGGTGCCGATCTGGATGCTGGAGGAACTGATCCGTCCGCGCCAGCGTCCGGTCACCAACGTCGTGGCCATGGTCGTCGTCCTGGTGACGCTGCTGCCGATCCTGTTTGCCTATTACCTGACCCGCGACGGCGACCAGATCGCCGGAAGCGGGAAATGAAAAACAGCGAATAGGGAGTAGCGAGTAGCGAGTAGGGAAAATCGACAGCCAAACCCTACTCGCTATTCGCTACTCCCTATTCGCTCCTTTCAAGGGAGAACCCAATGGACACCCAGATGCTGATCGGCTCCAAATTCGAGAAGGGCGCCGAGACCGAGGAGCCGATCCTCAATCCGAAGACCGGGGCGACCATTCTCAACCTGCCCGAGGCCAGCCAGGCACAGATCGAGGCCGCCGTGGCGGCAGCGGGACAAGCGTTCGTCTTGTGGTCTCGCACAACGCCGGCGCAACGCTCTGGCTACCTGCTCAAAATTGCCGACCGCATCGAGGCCGAGGCCGAGGAATTTGCCACGCTCGAGGCGCTGAACTGCGGCAAGCCGATCAACGCAGTGCTCAATGACGAAATCCCGGCCATCGTCGACTGCTACCGCTTCTTCGCCGGCGCGGTCCGCTCCATGCCGGGTGTGGTCGCGGGCGAATACCTGCCCGGCCACACCTCGATGGTGCGGCGCGATCCGATCGGCATCGTCGCTTCGATCGCGCCATGGAACTATCCGCTGATGATGATGGCCTGGAAGCTGGCGCCGGCGATCGCCGGCGGCAACACCGTCGTCTTCAAGCCGTCGGAGCAGACGCCGCTGACGGCGCTGAAGCTGGCGAGGATTCTGGCCGAAGTGCTGCCCGAGGGCGTCGTCAATGTCGTGCTTGGCCGGGGCGACAGCGTCGGCAACACGCTGATCAACCATCCCAAGGTCAATATGATCTCGATCACCGGTGACGTCGCCACCGGCAAGAAGGTGCTGCAGGCCGCCGCCAAATCGGTCAAGCGCACGCATCTCGAACTTGGTGGCAAGGCGCCGGTCATCGTCTTCGACGACGCCGACCTCGGCGCCGTCGTCAAGGGCTTGCGCGCCTTCGGCTATTACAATGCCGGCCAGGACTGCACCGCCGCCTGCCGCATCTATGCCGGCAAGAAGATCTACGACAAGCTGGTCGCCGATCTGTCCTCCGCCGTCTCGACCATCAAATACAACCAGCCCGACGACACCGAGAACGAAATCGGGCCATTGATCTCGCGCCGCCAGCGCGATCGCGTCTCGAGCTTTGTCGAGCGTGCCTCGGAGCTGAAGCACATCGAGATCACCACCGGCGGCAAGCCGGGCGAGGGCACCGGCTTCTACTACCAGCCGACCGTCGTCGCCGGTGCGCTGCAGGAGGACGAGATCGTGCGCCGCGAAGTGTTCGGCCCGGTCGTCTCGATCACGCGTTTCACGGAAGTCGACGAGGCGGTGAGCTGGGCCAACGACAGCGATTACGGCCTGGCGTCATCGGTGTGGACCAGGGACGTCTCGCGCGCCATGGCGACCGCCGCCCGCCTGCAATATGGCTGCACCTGGATCAACACCCACTTCATGCTGACCAACGAGATGCCGCATGGCGGGCTGAAGCAGTCCGGCTACGGCAAGGACATGTCGCTCTACGCGCTGGAAGACTACACAGCCGTGCGCCATGTCATGGTGGCGCACGGGTAAGGGACTATCGCATCGCGGCGCTGACGCCCTTTGTCTGAAGGAGGGCGTCAGCGTCATTATACTCTATACGGCCCTATGTTTGACTGCGAGAAGGCCGTCTAAGCGGCACAAGCAGCGGGAACCGCCAGCTAAGCCGCCGTCCTGCCTTGCGTCCCTGATAGCGCGGGCTTGATGTTCAAGTTGACCCGGAAGAAGTTGGATGGGTCATAGGTCCGCTTCACCTGGCTCAGCCTTTCGTAATTCGCACCATAGCTTGCCCGCAAGCGAGCTTCCCCTTCGTCGTCCATCATGAAATTCACATAGCCGCCTTCGCCATTGTGGGGATGGATGCTCGCCCAGTAATTCTTGGCCCACTTGGTGAGGTCGGCGGCCTTGCCCGGATCGGGATCGATTGCGGCTATGACCATTGACCAGCTTGCGTCGCGTGCGTTCCAGGCGGTCTCGTCCTTGCCGACGCGGCGCACGGCGCCGTCGATCGGGTAAAGATGCATGAGAGACAATTCGCTAGGCGCCTGGGCAGCCTGCGCGATATGGGTCGCGATGGCTTCGTCGGAAAGAGACTTGACGAAATCGCCCTTCCAATACCATTGCAGGCCTTTGGGAAGCAGCGGGTCGAACAGCGCCTGCAATGCCGGGTACGGCATGACGCCCATCCAGTTGAAGATCGGTGGCGGCAAGATGTCCAGCAGCGGCGCCATCGCCTTGCGTCCGTCTTCCTCCGTGCCGTTGTAGCAGGAGATGATGGCGCAGGCGCGCTTGCCCCAATACTCGCGCGGGAAGGGATCGGTCGAGGGGACCGACTTCAGGCCGACAAAGGCGCCGAGATCTTCCGGCGCTGCCGGCAGGTAGTCGCGATAGGCACGCATGACGGCCGGAGCGTCCTTGGCCTCCCAGAACACCGGGCCGCCGAAGATCATGTTCACAGGATGGGCCTGGAACAGGAAGCTGGTCACGACGCCGAAATTACCGCCGCCGCCCCGCAGCGCCCAGAACAGGTCGGGATTCTCGCTTTTGCTGGCCCTCACCATACTGCCATCGGCCAGCACCAGATCGGCCTCGACAAGATTGTCGATGGTGAGACCGTATCTGCGCGTCAGATAGCCCGTCCCTCCGCCGAGAGTAAGGCCGGCAACGCCCGTGGTCGAGACGATGCCGAACGGAACGGCGAGCCCGAAAGGATGGGTAGCGTGGTCCACGTCACCCGACGTGCAGCCGGGCGCGACCCTCACAGTGCGCGTGTTCGGGTCGACATGGACCCCTTTCATCGTCGACAGGTCGATGACGAGGCCGTTGTCGCAAATTCCCAATCCGGCACCGTTGTGCCCTCCGCCGCGCACGGCGATCAGGAGGTCGTTGTCGCGCGCGTATCGCACGGCGGTGATCACGTCGGCAACATCGGCGCAGCGTGCAATCAGCAGCGGGTGCTTTTCGATCATGCCGTTGTAGATCTTGCGTGCTTCGTCATATCCGGCATCGTCACGCAGGATCAGCTCCCCGCGCAGGCTTTCACGCAGTTTTGCATGGGTTTCGTCGGTCATTGGTTTTCTCCCTTTGATTGTGCCGGCGCTATGCGGCGTCGGCGCGACGCATCTTGTTGCTTCGTTGTGTCGCCCCCCTCGGGGCGGATGCGTTGGACGGTGCAGAGACGAGTACATTGCACCGATCCGGTCCCCGCTGCTTCGCCCGAAAGGGCCAATGGGCAATGGCCCAGGAGAGCCATGGCGGGCAGCCGGAATCCGCCGCCGAGATTGGCCGTATAGGAGAGCGGGAGCCACGCCTCGTGGCTTTGCCTTTATCGCATGGCGCATGATGAAGGTGACCGCCGCCTCGCAGCCACCTTTCCATCGTGCTCGCCGCCCCTCCCAGGTCCTGGGCCGCGGCTATCCGGCATCAACTATTCGACGATACGGAAAATCTGCCACAGGCTGGTGCCCGACACGACATAGGGCTCCATCTCCTTGCCCCATTTGGCGTGCGCGTCGATCTTGCCGATCTTGGCAAACATCGCCTCCAACTGTGCCAGGCTCTCGACCTCGTGATGCGACTCGACCGTCGCCTCGCGCGCGCCGATCGATCCGGTCATGATCTGGAATTTGAGGTCGGCGAGGCCGACCTGAGAGCCGATCTCGCGTTCCCATTTCCGCATCAGCTCGAGCACGGTCTGCTTGTGCCCGAACCTGGCGTCGATCTGCCATCTGGCGCTGAACATGTTGGTTCTCCTCCATCACATGCGGTTTAGCCCGCGGTTGATCTACTCGTCCCAGGCCTGCACGACGGTCTGCCGTGCGATCTGCCCGTTCTTCAACTCCAGCATTGCCGCGGCGAACACTTTCGTGCCGTCCGGATAGGCGCAGGCCTGGGTGAAGGCGAGGCTGTCGCCATTGGCGATGGTGGTGTCGACCTTGTGGGTCATCGCCCGGCTGCAGATGTCGTCCCAGAATGTCGTGATCGCCGCGCGCCCGCGGATTTCGCGTGGCTTGCTCGGCGGGTTGTTGCGGTCGATCACCCGCACCAGCGCATCGTCGGCATAGAAGCTCGACAGCATCTTTCCATCACGCCCTTCGATCGCCTTCTTGATCGCCGCGCCGTCCACTGTTTGGGTCTTGGTCAGCATTTTATCCTCCATATGCCCGTCTTCACGATCGGGCGGTTGATGCTTTGTGGTGTCGCCCGGCACTCATAGCCGGGCCGGGGTCTTCACTGCGACTTCGCCTTCACGGCGGCGAATACGCCGTCGGTCTGTTTCTTGAAGGTCGCGAGATCGACCTGGCTGCCGTTGAGGATCGTCGACCAATGGCGAACGATTGCCGCCATCGCGATCGTCTCCTTGATCTCCTCGTCGCTCGCGCCGTTGAGCTTGGCGGCCTCGGTGTGGAAATAGATGCAATACTGGCACGGGATCTGCGACGCGACCGCGAGCCCCATCAACTCCTTGGTCTTGCCGTCAAGCGCGGTCTGGGGTTGAGCTGGACGCCCTTGATCTCGGCCCAGGCGCCGGCGATGGCGACGTCAGGCAGTGTCTTGAACATATCAGGCACAGAGCCGAGCGTCGCCTGGATGTCCTTGTAGGCCGCCGTCGCCGACGCATCCTCGGCCTTCGCCGGAGTGACCGTGAACAGCGCGCCAATGCCCGCCGCGATTACAAGTGACCTGACATTCAGTTTTGACTTGGGCATTTCATCCTCCGTTCGCAGCGCCTTTCCCGGCGATATCCGCCTTGGCCTGCATGGGGAATTGATAGCGCCTACATCGGTGTCCCCGCTTCGCCCGAAAGCGCCATGGCTCTCATGGCCCGTCCGGGCCAGTCTGCCTGGCGGAAAATGCCGCCGCCGCCGCTCGCGATGGCAGGTCGAGCTTGAGCAATATGTTGGCGACGTGGCGCTTGACCGTGTGCTCGCTCAGCCTGAGTTCGGCGGCGATCGCCGCATTGCTCTTGCCATCGGCGATCAAATTCACGACTTCGCTCTCGCGCGCTGTCAGGCAGGCCGGTTCGGTCGCCCTGGTCTTGGGCCGGCAAGCCGGTTCCAGGTGCTGTTCGGACATCGCAAGCACAAGCGCCAGCGGCTCGTCCAACTCGTCGATCGCGACATGCCCGCGATCGACGAAATGAAGTCCCGAGCCGACTGCCAGATCGGCGACCAGCCTCGACGCCAGTATCTCGCCGCGCCCGGCGAGAGCGGCGAGTTGTATCGTCACGCGGCCCGTCAATCCTGCAGGGGGGCCGCGCAACTCGATTTCGCCGACATGCGCCCCTTGCGCGCTTGCCACCCCGATTTGCTGCGCCGCGTCGCGCAACGCCGCCGCGCAGCGTAAGGCCCGTCCCGGGCCGTCGAAGCGCGAAATCATCATTTCGCCATGCATATCCGCGCAGCGCCCGCCATGGCGGACCACAAGTGTCCGCCATGTTTCGTGGAAATGCTCGCTGCGTTCGCTCCACATCCTGTCGCCAAGCCGTGCCGTGTCGTAGATGCGTGTCACAAGAAGTGCCGCCAGAATGCGTTCGGCTTCCGCCACGGCGCGCTCGCCGGTCAGGAATTCCTCGATCAGGTCGGCCACCCGGTCGACATCGCCGGTCCAGATCGGATGGTCGCGCCCCGGGATTTCGACCAGCCGCGCGTTGGGGATCTTCCTGGCCAGAAAGCGGCTGGCGTCGGGATCGACCCGCACGTCGTTGCGGCGATGGATCAGCAGCGTCGGCGCGTCGATCGCCGCCAGGATACCGCGTACATCGATCTCCGCGTTCATCCGCGCCAGCGCCGCCGCTGCCGTCGGGCTGGCCGAGAGCCGTTCGAACCGCGCCCACCAGGTTGAAAATCGGGCGTCATCGACCCTGCCCGGCGCGAAATTGGGCAAGGTGGCGCCTGTCCCCCAGGCCGTCTCGGCCGTCGCGATGAAGGCTTCCAGATGCTCCGGCGGCATCACCCATTTGTGGAAATGGGCATAGCCGCCATAGAGCGCCAGCGCCCGCGTCCGCTCTGGATAGGTGGCGGCGAACAGCATCGCCATCGGCGCGCCTTCGGAAGCGCCAAGCAGGGCGGCACGGCCGCTGCCGGCCGCATCCATCACCGCGCGCACATCGTCCATGCGGGTCTCGAGGCTGGGCAGGTGATGGACGTCGACGCGGTCGGAGAGACCCGTGCCGCGCTTGTCGAACAGGATCAGCCGTGAGAACGCCGAAAGCCGCCTCAGGAGCCTGGTATAGCCCTCGTCTTCCCAGTGCAGGTCGAGATTGGAGATGAAGCCCGGCACGAAGACGAGATCGAACGATCCCTGGCCGATCACCTGATAGGCGATCCGCACCTCGCCGCTAAGGGCGTATCGGGTCTCGATCGGCCTCACGAGGTTGTCCGCCCGGCCTGACGATTTCTGATCGCCAACCATAGCAGAGCCGCGCCGGTTGCGGCAGTTTATATTTTAGCGGAAGTGAATGTGCGGCCGCCGCGGCTATTCTTGCGGTGCCGCGACGTCGCCCGGAAAAGCCTCGAGCCCGAGCTTGAGATCGGCCTCCGCCGGCGTGATCGGCCGCTTGATCCTGGCCGAAGCGACCACAACCAGTTCGTCGAAGCCTTCGCCGCCGCTGTCCAGCATCTCGAAAAACTGGCGCCGCATCCTCGGCTCCCAGAACTTGTTGATATGTTCGGCGACTCCGGCAACACCTTCCTCGCGTGGTCTGGAGTGAAAAAAGGCGGCGATCTGGTTGGCCATGCGCACCAGCTTTTCCCGTGTGCTCATGATGTGCTCTTCGTCATGCGACATGCTGGGTAACTCCGGAGATCACCCGGTCAGGGTGGGTAAAAACATCGAAATCATCGCCGCGCACCAACGCCACCAGCGTCATGCCGGCTTCCTGCGCCGTGCGGATGGCAAGGGCGGTGGGAGCGGAAACGGCGATGATGAAGGCCGAACCGATCGCTGCCGTCTTCTGCACCATCTCGACCGAAACACGGCTGGTCACCACGACCGCGCCCGATGCGCCATCGATATTGGCCTTGGCCAGCGCCCCCGCCAGCTTGTCGAGCGCATTGTGGCGGCCGACATCCTCGCGCGCCATGACGACGCCCTTGCCAGGCACGTAGAAGCCGGCTGCATGTACGGCGCCCGTCTCGGTATGCAGCGGCTGCACCTTCGACAGCAACTTGACCGAGCGGATGATGTCGTCGGCAGCAAGCGTAAGTTTTGACGCACCGACCGCATCGACCGAGCGCATCGCTTCCTCGATGGATTCGATGCCGCAGAGCCCGCAGCCGACCGGTCCGGCAAGCCGCCGCCGCCGCGCCTCGAAGCGCGTATTGGCCTGGTCCTTCAGCCGGATCTGAATATCGATGCCGGCGCCATGATCTTCCACTTCGATGGCTTCGATCTCGTCAGGCGCGGCGATGATGCCCTCGGTCAGCGAGAAGCCGAGCGCGAAATCCTCGAAATCGGCGGGGCTCGCCATCATCACCGCATGCGTGGTGCCGGCAAAGGAGAACGCCACCGGTGTCTCCTCCGGAACCATGCGGTCGGCCGAAAATGTGCCGGACCCGCGTCTGGCAATACGGCTGGCCGGCGTAGTGGCAGGTGGACGAGGCAACATCAGCCATCCTCCTTCGCGATAAGCTCTTCGGGAGACAGCTTCTTCGTCCTGTGAAAAACCCAGCCGCTCGCGATTCCCGGCGCAATGCTCAATAGTGCTGATGCGAAATGACCCTGTCGGGGGAACGGCAACAGTTGGTTCATCAATTCAAATCCGAAGAAGGCAACCGCGACACCAAACAAAATAGCCGCGTACTGGGCGCCGGTTCCATTCAACTGCTTATAGGCATTTTGGAAAAATGCGAACGGCACCGCTGATATCACAAATGCGAAAAAGAAGACGATGAACGGCAGCAGGAACACGCCGGCAGGCAATCCATCCCGAAGCCGACCCAACGAAACAGCATTTCCAGCGATCAGATCTTTCGATATCGAAACCCCCAAAAACTCTAACGAAATTATCACCGAAGCGATAAGGACAGCGAGCAGATAGGCAGGCAAGGCATACATTGCGACCTGCCTCTTACTCCGCCGCCTGCAGCGGAGCGATGCGGCGGCTCTGCTTGGCCTGTTCGTCATAGTCGCGCTGCCATTCCGACGGGCCGTTGGAAGCGCCGACCTGCACCGCGGTCACCTTGTATTCCGGACAATTGGTCGCCCAGTCGGAGAAGTCGGTGGTGATGACGTTGGCCTGCGTGTCGGGATGGTGGAAGGTGGTGTAGACCACGCCCGGCGACACCCGGTCGGTGATCAGCGCGCGCAGAGTCGTCTCGCCCGAACGGCTGGTCAGCCGGACCCAGTCGCCATCGTGCAGGCCACGGTTTTCTGCGTCATGCGGATGAATTTCCAGCCGGTCCTCGGCGTGCCACATGACGTTTTCGGTGCGCCGTGTCTGCGCGCCGACATTGTACTGTGACAAGATACGGCCGGTGGTCAGCAGCAGCGGGAAGCGCGGTCCGGTCCTTTCGTCCGTCGCCACATATTCGGTGCGGATGAACTTGCCCTTGCCGCGCACGAAGCCGTCGACATGCATGATCGGCGTGCCGAGCGGTGCCTTGTCGTTGCAGGGCCATTGCACGGAACCGACGCGGTCGAGCAGGTCGAAGGAGACGTTGGCGAAGCTTGGCGTCGTCTTGGCGATCTCGTCCATGATTTCGGACGGATGCGTATAGTTCCAGTCGAGCCCGATGGCGCGGGCAAGCTCCTGCGTTGCCTCCCAATCGGCGTAGCGCGCCTTCGGTTCCAGCACCTTGCGCACCATGTTGATGCGACGCTCGGCATTGGTGAAGGTGCCGTCCTTCTCGAGGAAGGTCGAGCCGGGCAGGAAGACATGCGCGTAGTTCGCCGTCTCGTTGAGGAAGAGATCGTGCACGACCACGCATTCCATCGCGGCAAGGCCGGCGGCGACATGCTTGGTGTCGGGATCGGACTGCAGGATGTCCTCGCCCTGGATGTAGATGCCCTTGAACGATCCGTCGACGGCCGCATCCAGCATGTTGGGGATGCGCAGGCCGGGTTCGTCGTCGAGCTTCACGCCCCACAGGCTCTCATAGATGTCGCGCACCGCGTCGCCCGAAATGTGCCGGTAGCCCGGCAGTTCATGCGGGAACGAGCCCATGTCGCACGAGCCCTGCACATTGTTCTGGCCGCGCAGCGGGTTCACGCCGACGCCCGGGCGCCCGATATTGCCGGTGGCCATTGCGAGGTTGGCGATCGCCATCACCGTGGTCGAGCCCTGGCTGTGTTCGGTGACGCCGAGGCCGTAGTAGATCGCACCATTGCCGCCCTTGGCGTAGAGGCGCGCGGCACCACGGATCAGCTCGGGATCGACGCCCGACAGCTTGCCGACGGTTTCGGGGCTGTTTTCCGGCAGGGCGACGAAGGACGCCCAGTCCTGGAATTCCGCCCAGTCGCAGCGCTCGCGGATAAAGGCTTCGTCGAAAAGGCCCTCGGTGACGATGACATGCGCCAGCGACGTCAGCACGGCGACATTGGTGCCGGGCTTCAGCGGCAAATGGTAGTCCGCCTCGACATGCGCCGACTTGACCATCTCGGTGCGGCGCGGATCGAGCACGATCAGCTTGGCGCCCTGGCGCAGCCGCTTCTTCAGTCGCGAGGCGAACACCGGGTGCGCGGACGCCGGATTGGCGCCGATGATGACGGCGACGTCGGTGAATTCGACGGAATCGAAATCCTGCGTGCCGGCCGAGGTGCCGTAGGTCTGGCCGAGCCCATAGCCGGTCGGCGAATGGCAGACGCGCGCGCAGGTGTCGACATTGTTGTTGCGGAAGCCCTGCCGCACCAGCTTCTGGACGAGATAGGTCTCCTCATTCGTGCAACGCGAGGAGGTGATGCCGCCGATCGCGGTGCGGCCGTACTGGTACTGGATACGGCGGAATTCCTTGGCCGTATGGGCGATCGCCTCTTCCCAGCTCACCTCCCGCCACGGATCGCTGACCTTTTCGCGGATCATCGGCGACAGGATGCGGTCCTTGTGGGTGGCGTAGCCATAGGCGAAACGGCCCTTCACGCAGGAATGGCCGTGGTTGGCCATGCCCTCCTTGTAGGGCATCATGCGGATGACCTCGTCGCCCTTCACTTCGGCCTTGAACGAGCAGCCGACGCCACAATAGGCGCAGGTGGTGACGGCGGAGCGCTCCGGCAGGCCCTTTTCGAGCACGGTCTTCTCGCGCAGCGCATCGGTCGGGCAGGCCTGCACGCAGGCGCCGCAGGACACGCATTCGGAAGCGATGAAATCCTCATGCATGCCGGCGACCATGCGCGATTCGAAGCCGCGGCCCTCGATGGTCAGCGCAAAAGTGCCTTGCACTTCCTCGCAGGCGCGCACGCAGCGCGAGCAGACGATGCACTGCGCCGGATCGTAGGTGAAATAGGGGTTGGACTCATCGCGCGCGATGTAGTCGACCGCGAGCGAGCCATGGCCGGGCGCAACGCCGCCTTCTTCCCTGACGTGGTTGCGGCCCTCGACGCCGTAGCGATTTTCGGTCAGGCCGACGGACTTCGCCACCACATCGAACTCGCTGGCGCCGGTTCCGGCCTTCTCGTTCCAGCCGGTCGGATGATCGGAGACATAGAGTTCCATGACGCCGCGGCGGATGGCATCGAGCCTGTCCGACTGCGTGCGCACCACCATGCCTTCGCCGACAGGCGTCGTGCAGGAAGCCGGCGTGCCGCCGCGCCCTTCGATCTCGACGAGGCAGACGCGGCAGGAACCGAAGGAGTCCAGCATGTCGGTGGCGCAGAGTTTCGGGATCTCCACTCCTCCTTCCATCGCCGCACGCATGATCGACGTGCCTTCCGGCACGCTGATGCTGCGGCCATCGACGGTCAGCGTGACCTGCTTCTCAGCCTTCGATTGCGGAGTTCCGTAATCGAGTTCTTCGATGAGCGTCGGGAAGTCGGCCTTGATGTTCATCTGCCAGCTCCTATTCAGCAGCCACGCGCGCTGGCGCGGGCTTGAAATCCTCGGGGAAATGCGTGATCGAGCTCATCACCGGGTAGGGCGTGAAGCCGCCCAGCGCGCAGAGCGAACCGAATTTCATCGTGTTGCAGAGGTCCGTGACCAGAGCCAGGTTCTTCTCCGGCTCGACGCCGGCGGCGAGCCTGTCGATGGTTTCCACGCCCCGCGTCGAGCCGATGCGGCAAGGCGTGCACTTGCCGCAGCTTTCGATGGCGCAGAACTCCATGGCGAAGCGTGCCTGCTTCAGCATGTCGGCGGTGTCGTCGAAAACCGTAATGCCGGCGTGGCCGATCAGTCCATCGCGCTTGGCGAATTCTTCGTAGTCGAACGGCGTGTCGAACAGCGCGCGCGGGAAATAGGCGCCGAGCGGGCCGCCGACCTGCACCGCCTTCACCGGGCGCCCGGTGGACGTGCCGCCGCCGATCTCATCGACGATCTCGCCCAGCGTCAGGCCGAAAGCGGTTTCGAACAGGCCGCCTTGCTTGACGTTGCCGGCGATCTGGATCGGGATCGTGCCGCGTGAGCGGCCCATGCCGAAATCCTTGTAGAAGGCGGCACCCTTGTCCATGATAACAGGCACGGAAGCCAGCGAGATGACGTTGTTGATCACCGTCGGCTTGCCGAACAACCCTTGTATCGCGGGCAGCGGCGGCTTGGCGCGCACCACCCCGCGCTTGCCTTCAAGGCTGTTGAGCAACGAGGTTTCCTCGCCGCAGACATAGGCACCGGCACCGACGCGGATTTCCATGTCGAAGGCGTTGGGCGAACCCAGCACATTGACGCCGAGCACACCGGCCTTGCGGGCGATCTCGACGGCCTTGTTCATGACAGCCACCGCGTGCGGATATTCCGAGCGGATGTAGACAAAACCCTTGGTCGCGCCGGTGGCGACGCCGGCGATTGCCATCCCTTCGATGAGCACGAAGGGGTCGCCTTCCATGATCATGCGGTCGGCGAAGGTGGCGCTGTCGCCCTCATCGGCGTTGCAGACGATGTATTTGCGCTCGGATGTCGTATCGAGCACCGTCTTCCATTTGATGCCGGTCGGAAAGCCCGCGCCGCCACGGCCGCGCAGGCCGGACTCCGTCACCTGCTTGACGATATCGGCGGGCGCCATGGCCACCGCATTCTGCAGGCCCTTCAATCCGCCGAGCGATTTGTAGGCATCGAGCGACAGCGGGTCGTTGATGCCGCAGCGCGCGAAGGTGAGCCGTGTCTGCTTGGCGAGGAACGGGATCTTGTCGGGCGCGCCGAGCCAGCGCTTGTGATGCCCGCCCTTGAGGAAGCCGCTGTCGAACAGGCTCTTCACGTCCGACGGCTTCACCGGCCCGTAGGCGACACGGCCATTGGCTGTCGCCACTTCGACCATGGGTTCGAGGAAATAGGCGCCGCGCGAGCCGTTGCGCACGATCTTGGCCTCGATGCCGCGCTCGGCAAGTTCATTTGCGATCGCTTTGGCGACCTTTTCCGCGCCCAGCGCCAACGCGCCGGAATCGCCGGGAATGTAGATGCGGGGGGTCATGAGCGCACCTCGGCCACGATCTCGTCGATCTTGTCATCATCGAGCCGTCCGATCACCTCGCCGTCCAGCATCGCCGACGGCGAACAGGCGCACAGGCCGAGACAATAGACCGGCTCCAGCGTAACCGATCCATCACGCGTGGTCTCATGGAAATCGATGCCGAGCAACTGCTTGACCCTGGCGGCGACCGCGTCCGAACCCATCGACCGGCAGGCTTCCGCCTGGCAGAGCTTGAGCACGTGCCGGCCGGCCGGCCGAGCGCGGAAATCATGATAGAAGGTGACGACACCGTGCACCTCGGCCCTGGAGAGGTTCAGCCCATCGGCAATGACCGGCACGGCGTCTTGCGGGACGTGGCCGAATTCTTCCTGGATACCGTGGAGGATCGGCAGCAGCGGACCTTCGAGATCCTTCAACTCCTGGACAATCGCCGCCGTGCGGGATGCGATCTCGGTACTTGCTGTCTGCATCGTCACGCAGCGCCCTCCCTGGTCGATGGCTTTATCGCTAAGTCTTTACAAAATCAGAGGAAACCCCTGAAATCAATAAAGCTGATCCGTTGCTTGATAGAAATTTTCTATCAAGCTCTTCCGCCTCAGTTCTCTAACCTAGCGGTGGGCGCGGAAATCGTCTGCCAGCGCCATCGCCTCGTCCAGCAGCGCCTGCACCAGCGGCGTATGCGGCTCACGCGGCGCGGCGACCAGCCCGACCGTGTGGCTGGCATCGGGCTCGACGATTGGAATGGCACGGATCGGTTCGGAAAAGCCGAATGTTTCCGCAAGGTTGAGCGGCATGATCGACGACCATTTGCCGGTCCGGATGTGCGAGAACAGCACGATCATCGAGTTCGATTCCAGCGTCGGCCGCACCTGCACGCCGGCTTCCGCCAGATGCTGGTCGATGATACGGCGGTTCTGCATGTCCGGCGTCAACAGGCACAGCGGCAAATGGCTGATCTCCGCCCATGTCACTTTGTCGCGGTCGGAATAGGGAGTGCCGATAGCGGTGATCAACTGGTAGCGCTCGTCATAAAGCGGCACGCTGGTCACCCGTCCGAGCGGCTCGTTGTCAAGATAGGTGATGCCGGCATCGACATCGAAATTGCCGAGCAGCGACAGCACTTCGATCGAGGTTCGCGACAGCACCGAAAAGGTGACACCGGGGTGCTTGTCTCGAAAGGGCGTCGTCAATCGGGCCACCATGGCCAACGCTGTCGGGATGGCGGCAATGCGGATGCGGCCGGAAAGGCCGTGGCGGGCGGCGCGCATCTCCTCGCGCATCGTCCTGGAGTCGCCGACGATGCGGCGCGCCCAGACCAACACCTGCTTGCCCTCCGGCGTCAGCCCCTGAAAGCGCGAGCCGCGATTGACCAGCATGACGCCGAGCTGGCCCTCGAGCTGTTTGATCCCGGCCGACAAGGTCGGCTGCGTAACCCCGCACGCTTCAGCCGCCCGGCCGAAATGCTCCTCCTTGGCCAGTGCGATGAAGAATTCCAGCTTGTCGATCATAGGTGAAGCTAACCGGCGCAGCCGCACCGCGCCAGATGGTTGCTGCTACAGCCGACAATCGTGCCGCCCCCAGCCGTTGCGCAATCGCAAAAAACTACCTGTCGACGAGATTCAGGATGTTGCCGTCCGGATCCTTGAACCAAGCGACCTTCATACCCTGCCCGACATGGACATCGCCTTCCAGCGTCAAACCGGGCATCTCGTAGTGTTCAAAGACGACACCCTTCGATTTCAACGCGGCGACGACGGTTCCGATCGCGTCGCCGACCGTCCACGTCACGGCTGTCGCCTTGTTGGTTCCGGCGAACTGGGAGCGATAGACATTGATGGTGGTGTTGCCGCTTTTGTACACGATCAGTTCGCCGCCCTCATCGTGCACCTGTTTCAGGCCGAGCGTCCCCGCATAGAAAGCCTTTGCCTTGGCCAGGTCCCTGACCGCGAGATTGGCCGTTGCGTTGCTGTTTTCAAGCATGATCGTCTCCTTCCCTGATTGTTCCCTCGTCATTGAACCTGTCTGGGTCGAACGTTCCATTGCTGAAGTAGGGTCGCCCAGCCGCTTGACGAGCGTCAAGGACATGCGCCTTGCAGCAAATTGTGCCTTCAAACGGCCCGATCCACGTCTTTCAGCCGGCTTACTGTTTCCTGCGGGCGCGTGCGGCGCTATGTGGATACAACTGGTGCGCAGGGAGGGACGAACATGCTGGGCTGGTTCCGCAAGCTGTTGCCGCGCGAAGATCGCTTCTTTGACCTGTTCGAACAGCATTCCCGTACCGTGGTCGCCGGCGCCGAGGCACTCCAGCTGCTTCTCCAGGGCAAGGACATCGAACGCAGGTGCCGGGAGATCATCGATCTCGAAAACGAGGCGGACGACATAACCGCGCAGGTGCTGCTTGCGGTGCGGCGTTCATTCATCACGCCTTTCGACCGCGGCGACATCAAGGATCTGATCCAGTCGATGGATGATGCCATCGACACGATGCACAAGACTGTCAAGACGGTGCGGCTGTTCGAAAAGCACGAATTCGATCCGCTGATGCAGGAAATGGGTGGCGTCATCGTCGACGCCGCCAAGCTGGTCGCGGAGGCGATCCCGCTGCTCGCCAAGGTCGGCGCCAACAGCGCACGCCTCAATGAACTCGCCGAGGAGGTCATGCGTGCCGAGGGCCGGGCCGACGACCTGCATGAGCAGGGTTTGAAGGACCTGTTCAAGCGCCACAATGGCGGTGACGCGATGGCCTATTTGATCGGCTCGGAGATCTATGGCCAGCTCGAGAAGGTGGTCGACCGTTTCGAGGACGTCGCCAACGAGATCAGCGGCATCGTCATCGAGAACGTCTAGGCGATGGAAGCGACCATCGCCTTTCCCCTGCTCGCCGGCCTCGTTGCCGTGGCGCTGTTCTTCGATTTTCTCAATGGCCTGCACGACGCCGCCAACTCCATCGCCACCATCGTCTCCACGCGGGTGCTGCGGCCGCATTATGCGGTGCTGTGGGCAGCCTTCTTCAATTTCATCGCCTTCCTGTTCTTCGGCCTTCATGTCGCCGAGACCGTCGGCAAGGGCATCGTCGACGTCAGCGTCGTCACGCCGGCGGTGATCTTCTCGGCGCTGGTCGGCGCCATTGTCTGGAACATCGTAACCTGGATCGCCGGTATTCCGTCGAGCAGCTCGCACGCGCTGATCGGCGGGCTGGTCGGAGCCGGGGTCGCGAAGGCGGGCTTCGGCGCCATCGTCTGGTCGGGTCTCGGCAAGACCGTCGCCGCGATCGTACTGTCGCCGGCAACCGGTTTCGTCCTGGCGCTTCTCCTGGTCCTGGTGGTTTCATGGCTGTTCGTGCGCCAGACGCCATTCGCCGTCGACAGCACGTTTCGCGTCCTGCAGTTCTTTTCGGCCTCGCTCTATTCGCTCGGCCATGGCGGCAACGACGCCCAGAAAACCATGGGCATCATCGCCGTACTGCTCTATTCGCAAGGCATGCTCGGCACCTCGTTCTATGTGCCATTGTGGGTTGTCCTCACCTGCCAGTCGGCGCTGGCCCTGGGCACGCTTTTGGGCGGCTGGCGCATCGTCCACACAATGGGCTCGAAGATCACGCGCCTCAATCCGATGCAGGGCTTCTGCGCCGAGACCGGCGGCGCGATCACCCTGTTCGCCGCCACCTGGCTCGGCATCCCGGTTTCGACCACGCACACCATCACCGGTGCCATCATCGGTGTCGGCGCTGCCCGCCGGGTTTCCGCCGTCCGCTGGGGCATCGCCGGCAACATCGTCGTCGCCTGGGTCGTCACCTTGCCGGCGACGGCGGCGATTTCCGCTCTCACCTACCTGGCGCTCAGCCTGGCCCGGTGATGTCGCGGCGTGGCGCTTGGACCAGCCGCCGATCTGCACTATGTGAGCAGCACCTTAAGCCGAGGAAGAATTGTTATGGCCGTCACCAAGGAAATCGTCGTCGAGCGCCTGAAGACCGTCAACGGGCCGGATTTCACCGGCAACATCGTCGACCTCGGCATGGTTTCGGAGATTTTCATCGCCGATTCGAAAGTGTTCTTCTCGATCACCGTTCCCGCCGCGCGCGCCCAGGAGATGGAGCCGTTGCGCGCCGCCGCCGAGCGGGTGGTGAAGGCCATTCCCGGCGTCGCCGGTGCGGTCGTCGCGCTGACGGCTGAAAAGAAAGGCGGCGGCATGGAGGCGCCGGTTCCATCGCGTCCCGCACCCAGGCCGGCTCCGCCCGCCGCCGCACCGCGGGCGGCTCAGCATGCTCCTGCTTCTCAGAGCCATGGCAAGCGCGGCGTCCCCGGAATCGAGGCGATCATCGCGGTTGCTTCGGGCAAGGGCGGCGTCGGCAAGTCGACCACGGCCGTCAACCTGGCGCTCGGCCTTACCGCCAACGGCTTGCGGGTCGGCGTGCTCGATGCCGACATCTATGGCCCGTCGATGCCCAGGCTGCTCAACATCCGCGGCCGGCCGCAGACGGTCGATGGCAAGATCCTGAAACCCATGGAGAATTACGGCCTCAAGGTGATGTCGATGGGTTTCCTCGTCGATGAGGAGACGCCGATGATCTGGCGCGGGCCGATGGTTATGTCGGCGCTCACCCAGATGCTGCGCGAGGTCGAATGGGGGCGGCTCGACGTGCTTGTCGTCGACATGCCGCCCGGCACCGGCGATGCCCAGCTCACCATGGCCCAGCAGGTGCCGCTGGCCGGCGCGGTCATCGTCTCGACCCCACAGGACCTGGCGCTGATCGATGCCCGCAAAGGTCTCAATATGTTCAAGAAAGTCGATGTGCCGCTGCTCGGTATTGTCGAGAACATGAGCTACTTCCTCGCCCCTGACACCGGCAAGCGCTACGATATTTTCGGCCATGGCGGCGCGCGCCGCGAGGCCGAGAGGCTGGGCGTCACCTTCCTCGGCGAGGTGCCGCTGGAAATGGGCATTCGCGAAAGCTCGGACGCCGGCACGCCGGTGGTCGTCTCGAAGCCCGACGGCGCCGAAGCGAAAATCTATCGCGATATCGCTTCCAAGGTCTGGGACAGGGTCAATGAGGAACGCGGCGCGGCCGAAGCGGCGGTGCCGAACATCGTGTTCGAGTGATCCCCCAAGAGGAGCGATCAGCCGCCGACTTTCTCGCCGAATGCCGAAAAGAACTGTCCGGCCAGTTTCTTCGAGGTCGATTCGATCAGCCGGCTGCCGAGCTGCGCGATCTTGCCGCCGACTTCTGCCTTGGCCGCATATTTGAGGACCGTCGCGTCCGGCCCGTCGGCGGTGAGGGTGACGTCGGCACCGCCCTTGGCGAAGCCGGCGATGCCACCCTTGCCTTCGCCCTGGATGGTGTAGGCATGCGGCGGCTTGAGATTCTTGAGCGTCACTTCGCCGTTGAAGGTCGCCTTGATCGGACCGATCTTCAGCACCACCGTTGCCGCCATCTCGGTCGCCGATTTCATTTCCAGGCTCTGGCAGCCCGGAATGGCGTCCTTCAGCACGGCCGGATCATTCAGCGCTTCCCACACTTTCTTTACGGGTGCGGCGATACGTTCCTCGCCCTCGATCACCAAAGCCATTTAAACCTCCCCCGTCGCCGATGTCGGATTGGTCGTAGCGCGCGGTTCGATAGCTGTCTATCGCACCAAAGTCCGGATTCAGATCACGCGTGCCCCCTTGCCTGCATCCGCGCGTTGTCATATCGATTTGTCATACAAATACGGAGACCATGATGGCCGGCGCCCCCACGAAAAAGAAAAAGTTCCGCTCGCAGGAGTGGTTCGACAATCCCGACAATCCGGGAATGACGGCGCTCTATCTCGAGCGTTACCTGAATTACGGGCTGACACGCGCCGAGCTGACGTCGGGCAAACCGCTGATCGGCATCGCCCAGACCGGCTCTGATCTCTCGCCTTGCAACCGGCACCACATCGAGCTCGCCAAGCGCGTACGCGAAGGCATCGTCTCGATGGGCGGCATTCCTTTCGAATTCCCCTGTCACCCGATCCAGGAGACCGGCAAGCGACCGACCGCGGCCCTTGACCGCAACCTTGCCTATCTCGGCCTTGTCGAAGTGCTCTATGGCTATCCGCTCGACGGCGTTGTGCTGACCATCGGCTGCGACAAGACCACGCCTGCCTTGCTCATGGCGGCGGCGACCGTCAATATCCCGGCCATCGCGCTGTCGGTCGGCCCGATGCTCAATGGCTGGCACAAGGGCAAGCGCACGGGCTCGGGCACCATCGTCTGGGAATCGCGCCAGCGCCTGTCGGCCGGCGAGATCGACTATGACGAGTTCATGGACATTGTCGCCTCCTCGGCGCCGTCCACGGGCTACTGCAACACGATGGGCACCGCCACGACGATGAATTCGCTGGCCGAGGCGCTCGGCATGCAACTGCCCGGTTCGGCCGCCATCCCGGCGCCGTACCGCGAGCGCGGCCAGATCGCCTATGAGACGGGAAAGCGCATCGTCGACATGGTGCACGAGGACCTGAAACCGTCCGACATCATGACCCGCGCGGCCTTCGAAAACGCCATCGTCGTCAATTCGGCCATCGGCGGTTCCACCAACGCGCCGATCCATCTCAACGCCATCGCCCGCCATCTCGGCGTGCCGCTCGACAATGACGACTGGCAGAAGGTCGGCCTCAACGTGCCGCTCATCGTCAACCTGCAGCCGTCGGGCGAATATCTCGGCGAAGACTATCACCACGCCGGTGGCGTGCCGGCGGTCGTGGCCGAACTGATGAAGGCCGGAATGCTGCCGCATCCCGATGCCCTGACCGTCAACGGCAAGTCGATCGGCGCCAACTGCGAGGGCGTCGCCAACGAGAACACCGACGTCATCCGCACCGTGGCCGAGCCGCTGAAGGCCAATGCCGGCTTCATCAACTTCAAGGGCAATCTGTTCGATTCGGCGATCATGAAGATGAGCGGCATCTCGCCGGAATTCCGCGAGCGCTATCTGTCGAACCCGAACGATCCGGAAGCCTTCGAGGGCAACGCCATGGTCTTCGATGGCCCGGAGGATTACCACGCCCGCATCGACGACCCGGCCCAGGGCATCGACGAGCACACCATCCTGTTCATGCGCGGCGCCGGCCCCGTCGGCTATCCCGGCGGCGCCGAGGTCGTCAACATGCAGCCGCCGGCCTACCTCATCAAGAAGGGTATCCACGCGCTGGCCTGCATCGGCGACGGCCGCCAGTCCGGCACGTCGGGCTCGCCGTCGATCCTCAATGCCTCGCCGGAAGCCGCCGTCGGCGGCGGTCTGGCGCTGCTCAAGACCGGCGACCGCGTCCGCATCGACCTGCGCAAAGGCACCGCGAACATCCTCGTAAGCGACGACGAGATCACGCGGCGGCGCGCCGAGCTGCAGAAACATGGCGGCTACCATTATCCCCAGCACCAGACGCCATGGCAGGAGATCCAGCGCGGCATGGTCGACCAGTTCTCGGCCGGCATGGTGCTGAAGCCGGCGGTGAAATACCAGGATGTCGCGCACACCATGGGCGTGCCTCGCGACAATCACTGATTATTCCCGGAATAATCATCATTATTCCCGGAATAATCATCGATTATTCCCCGCAATAATCATCGATTATTCCTCGGAATAGTCATCGATTATTCCTGGCTGGTCACGGATGATGAATGGGCGAACACCGGCGGCTTGATCGATCAGGCCGCCGGTCCCCGCCATAGGCCGGGAACGCTCGGTCCTTGACAAGCCTGCCCAACAATTCCACCATCATGCCAAGGGGTGCATCGCGACGACCCCGTGAGGCGTCAGCCCAATGTTCGCGTCCAGGCTTCTCTGTTCAGGAGGTGGACGCCATGCCGTCAACAACCGCTATCACCGTACAGCAACTATCCCGTCTGATTGGTCTGCCCGGCGCACCTGTGATCGTCGATGTCCGCATCGATGACGATTACGACGCCGATCCGCGCCTGCTGCCGGCCTCGCACCGGCGCAACTTCAAAACCGTCTCGGCCTGGGCAAACGACCTTGCCGGGAGCCAAGTGGCCGTCGTCTGCCAGAAAGGCCAAAAGCTCTCTCAAGGCGTGGCCGCTTGGCTGCGGCACCAAGGCGTTGCCGCCGAATCCCTCGAAGGCGGTTTCGAGGCCTGGCGCGATGCCAGCGGCCTTCTGGTCCGCGCCGACAAGATACCGTCTCGCGATGAAAAGGGCCGCACCGTCTGGGTGACGCGGGCTCGCCCCAAGATCGACCGCATCGCCTGCCCCTGGCTGATCCGGCGTTTCATCGATCCGCATGCGGTCTTTCTCTTTGTCGACGCAGCCGAAGTGCCTGCCGTCGCCGACCGCTTTCAGGCCGTATCCTTCGACATCGACAATGTGTTCTGGAGCCATCGCGGCGAGCGCTGCACCTTCGATACGATGATCGAGGAGTTCGGGCTGGAATCCCAGGCGCTCGATCGCCTTGCCCCGATCGTGCGCGCGGCCGACACCGCACGGCTTGACCTGGTTCCCCAGGCCGCCGGATTTCTCGCCGCCTCGCTCGGCCTGTCCCGCATGTTCCGCGACGATCTGGAGCAGCTGGAGGCGGGAATGCTGCTCTATGACGCGTTCTTCCGGTGGTGCCGCGACGCCACCGACGAGACGCACAACTGGCCGAGCGGGGTGAAGCCGTCATGAGCAGCCTCATTTCGGGGAAAGATCCCGATATCGTCGAGACATCGGCGGTTCCGAGCTTCCGCGAGGCTACGAAACTCTGGGCGAAGATCGGATTGCTGAGCTTCGGCGGGCCGGCGGGGCAGATTGCGCTCATGCACAAGGAGCTGGTCGAGGAGAGGCGGTGGATTGGCGAACAGCGTTTCCTGCATGCCTTGAATTACTGCATGCTGCTGCCCGGTCCCGAGGCCCAGCAGCTCGCCATCTATATAGGCTGGCTGCTGCACAGGACGATCGGCGGCCTTGTCGCCGGTGTCCTGTTCGTGGTGCCTGGCGCACTCGTCATGCTCACCTTGAGCATCTTCTATGCGCTCTATGGCGATGTGCCGCTCGTCGCGGCGCTGTTCTTCGGGGTGAAGGCCGCCGTGCTCGCGGTCGTGGTCGAGGCGGTGATCCGCATCGGCCGCCGCGCCTTGAAGAACCGGGTGATGGTGGCGATCGCGGTTTGCGCTTTTCTCGGTATCTATGTGCTCAGCATCCCGTTCCCGCTCATCGTCCTGATTGCGGGATTGGTGGGATGGCTGGGAAGCCGTGTCGCGCCAGCCCTGTTTTCCGGCGCGGCGCACGGCAAGAACGACGCCCCCGATATCAGGGGCGCGGTCGACCTGATGTTCGAACGCGGCGAGCTGGCCCACACCAGGCCGACAAGATGGCATGCGCCGCGTATCATCGCCATCTGGCTTCCGATCTGGCTCGGGCCGGTCCTGCTGCTCTGGGCGCTCACCGGGACGAGCAGCGTGTGGACGCAGATCGGCGGGTTCTTCAGCGTCATGGCGGTCGTCACCTTCGGCGGCGCCTACGCGGTCCTTGCCTATGTCGCACAGGCGGCCGTGCAGTCTTTCGGCTGGCTCACCCCCGGTGAAATGGTCGATGGCCTCGGGCTTGCCGAGACCACGCCGGGGCCGCTCATTCTGGTTTTGCAGTTTGTCGGCTTCATCGCCGCGTTTCGCCACGCCGGCTCGCTGAACCCGTTGCTTGGCGGATCGCTTGGAGCACTGCTGACCTTGTGGGTCACGTTCACGCCCTGCTTCTTCTGGATATTCCTCGGTGCGCCCTATATCGAGGCCTTGCGTGGCAACAAGGCTCTGTCCGCCGCACTCGGAGCCATTACCGCCGCCGTGGTCGGCGTCGTCCTGAACCTCGCTTTGTGGTTCGCCATGCACGTTATCTTTCACCAAGTCAGCAAACTTGGCCTCGGCATGAATGTGCCGGTGCCGTCATCGATCGACTGGCGCGCAGCATTGTTGTCCTGTGCCGCCATGATCGCTGTCCTCAAGCTGAAGATCGGCATGCTGCCGACACTCGCCGGGTCGGCCCTGGTCGGTGTCTTGCTGCTGGCAGTGAGTGGATAGACGCCGGTCGCTGCCTTTGTATTCCGCTTCCGAACCACCTAACTGGTTGGAAACGGATTGGACCATCATGGCGCAACGACGCTCTTCCCTCGGCTTTCTCGGCATGTTCGGCCGCTCGGGTGATTTGCGGCAACTCGACGCCGCCTTGCGCGGCGCCGACCTGCACCCGGCCCTCGTGCCCGAAGGGGTGAAACTCACCATCGTCAATCTGATGAAGGATCACTGGCCCGAGGAGCCACCGCCGCAGGCCTATCCACAGGTGGCGAACCTGTTCAGCTATTGCATCGCCGGACCGGAAACCTTCGAGCGTGCGCAAGGTCCGCAACAGCGGCTCGACGCGGAGCGCCGGATCGAGGCGGCTCTTGAAACCGGCGACAGCTTCGATGCGCGGATCGTGCTGATGGCGCTGCACGCCAAGCTGATCAACGCCGAGGTCGTCGAACGTTATGGGCTGGCCGCCGAATAGCTGCGCTCAGCCGCCCATGCCGCCGCGCGGCAGCTTGATCATGTCGCCGAAGCGGGCGCGCAATTTATCGTCGAGCAGCTTCGGCACATGGCGCGGAAAGCGCTCGGCAAGGACGCGCTTCTTCTCGATGATCGCGCGCTGCAGGATGTCGGGCCGGCCCTTCTCGTTCCACTCCTTCGGCGAAAAGCGATCGCCGACGGCAGGATAGAAATACTCGGTCTGCATCAGTCGCAGCGTCTGCTCGTTGCCGAGATAGTGCCCCGGGCCTTTCAGGCAGACATCGGCGATGGTGTCGATCGACAGCGCTTCGTCGGTCACTTCGATGCCGCGCACGCAGCGCAGGCAATGGCCGAGCATGTCGTTGTCGATGATCAGGCTTTCCAGGCAGAAGCCGAGCAGCGAGGCGTGCATGCCGGCCGATTCGTAGACCAGGTTGAGCCCGGCAAGGCCCGCCATCACGTCGGTGATGCCCTTTTCATAGCCGGACTGGATGTCGGGCAGCTTCGAATCCGTCATGCCGGCGGCTGAACCGCCCGGCAAATCGTAGAATTGCGCCATCTGGGCGCAGGCCGCGGTCAGCACGGCCTGCTCGGCGGAGCCGCCCGACATGGCGCCTGTCCTGAGATCCGATACGAATGGCCAAGTGCCGAAGATCGCCGGATGTCCTGGTTTTATGGCGTTGACATAGACCAGGCCGGCCAGCACTTCGGCGACCGCTTGTACCACGGCGCCGGCAATCGCCGCCGGTGCCGTGGCTCCGGCCTGTCCCGCCGACAAAAGCAGGATCGGAATGCCGCCCTCGACGCAGGCCTCGAGCACGCCGCAGGCGTCCTCGGCGAATTTCATCGGCGGCACGACGAAGCAGTTCGAGTTCGACACGAACGGCCGGGCGCGGAAATTCTCTTCGCCGCCGGCAATGGCATAGAGCATTTCGAGCGCCGGCTGCACGTTCTCGCGCACCGTAAACGAGGTGCCGACATGCTTGGACGTGCCCATCACGCAGGCGTAGAGCGTGTTGAAATCCATTTCGAGCGGATCGGGAATGTCGCGCGGCACCATCGGCCGCTGGAAGAAATGGATGTTGTCGAGCCCTTCGACGATGCGGGCGGCGTCATAGATGTCCTGCAGCAGCGACTCGCGGTATTCGCGCTTCTCGACATCCACCAGATGAACCGCGGCGCCGGCCGTTCCGTAGTGCACGCGCTTGCCCTGGATCACCATGTCGTGTTTGGGATCCTGGCCGTGCAAGGTGAAATTCCGTGCCGCCTTCTTGATCGTCTCGAGCACCAGCGCGCGCGGGAACCGGATGCGGCCATCGTCGCCGTAGGTGGCGCCGGCCTGGGTCAGCGCCTCGATGCAGGAGGGGATGGCGTTGGCGAAGCCGACTGTCTCCAGGAGCGTCAGCACCGCTTCGTGGATGCGCTCGCGATCATTGCCCTTCAGTGGTCCGTAGCTGCCACCCTCAAGCCCGGCCCGCACCGGCTTGATGTCGTCGGCCAATGGCGCTGCCCGCATCGCGCGGCGCGCTTCGCGTCCGCCGGAGCGGCGCGAGCGTTGATCCGCTGCCGCTTCCTGCTTTTCAAGAACCACAGACATCGAAGCACTCCACCTTTCACGAGAAACAGCGCGGCGGTTGGTCCACCATCGGCTGCTTCTTCCCCTTTGTGCCACGACTATGCCGCCGGCATTGGCACAGCCTATGAGCCAGCCGGTCCGGTTGCATATGCCAGAGCTAAAGGAGCCGAAGCCGCTATTGCGCGGCTCCGGTCAGTGGAATCAGGCGGCTGCGGGCCTGCGGCCAGCGGCGGTGGCCAGTTCCCGGATGCCGGGCTCGATGTGCTGCAGCGCGATCGAGGAAATGCCCAACCGCATGAAATGCGAAGGCTTTTCGGTGCGGTCGAAGAACCGGTCGCCCGGCTCGATAATGACGCTGCGCGAGGCCGCGGCCTCGGCCAAACCGCGCGAATCGGTGCCGCGTGGCCCTTCCAGCCACAGCGATGTGCCGCCGGCCGAATCCGTCGAGCGCCACTCCGGCAAGAAGGCGGAAATCGCATGGACCAGACGCTTGCGCCGCTCGTCGAAGGCGCTCGACAGCCGCCGCACCAGCGCTTCGTGATGGCCGAGCGACAGGAACAGCGCCACGGCGCGCTGGTTGTTCGCCGGCGGATGGCGCAGCATGAAGCGGCGCAGCGCCCTCAGTTCGGCGATTAGTCCAGCCGAGGCCACGATGTAGCCAAGCCGCAGGCCGGGGGCCAGCGTCTTCGACATCGAGCCGACATAAACGACGCGGCCGGAACGGTCGAGGCTCTTCAGCGCCTGCTGAGGCGCCTCGTCGAGAAGCTGGCTGTCATAGCCGTCTTCGATGATGATCTGGTTGTGCCGGTTGGCGCGCGCCAGAAGATCCTGCCGCCGCTCCGCCGACAACGGCACCATGGTCGGGCAATGATGGCTCGGCGTGACAAACACGAACCCGGAATCATTGGGAATAGAAGAGGTTACGATGCCGGACTGGTCCACCGGCACCGGTTCGATGTCGGCGCCTGCGAGCCGGAAGATCGAGCGCGCGTCGGGGTAGCCCGGATCCTCCATCGCCACTTTCGAGCCCTTGGTCATCAAGAGCGAAGCGAGCATATAGAGCGCGTTCTGGGCGCCCAGCGTGACGATGATCTCGTCGGGATTGGCGAAAATGCCGCGCCTGGGCAGCAGCCGGGCCTGGATTTGCTCGATCAGCAGCGGATCGTCGCGATCGACCATGTCGGACGCCCAGTTGCGGATCTCCAGCACGGCCAGCGCCATGCGGTTGCACTCGCGCCACTCGGCGGTCGGGAACAGCGCCGGGTCGAACTGGCCGTAGACGAAGGGGTAGGACGACTTGATCCAGTTCTCGTGCTTGGCCGGCGGCGGCATATCGCTGGCGGCGATCTGCCGGCGTGCCTTCCAGTCGATCTCATTGGCTTGGTCAGGCGCCTTCTGGTGCGGCTTGGCCGGTGTCGCCAGCACATCCGGATTGACGAAATGGCCGCGCCGCTCGCGCGCCACCAGGAAACCCTGGTCGACGAGTTGCTGGAAGGCCAGCACCACCGTTCCGCGCGCCACGCCGAGTTTTTCGGCCAGGATGCGACAGGAAGGAAGCGGCATCGAAGCGGCGATCTGGCGGTCGAGAATGGCGGCCACGATGGCTTGGCGGATCTGCGCCTGCAAGGTCTGGCCGGATTCAGCCGAAATCCGGAACAGGCCGGACCATATTGCCGTGTCGTTTCTCTGTGGCATGGAAGATGTTCCTCGATGGCCAGCCTTTTTTGCTTGGCTGGACCAGCCGAACGTAACCGTGGCACAAGGGGTTGCGCCAATCAATTTTTCTGATCTTTGGGATTTATGCCAGTGATCCTTCAGGCCCGAAACAAGGCGCTGCCACCCTCGCTGATAGATACCCACCTCCCTGCTGATACATTGTGTCATCGCATCGTGATGCGCTGCGTCATCGCCGCGTATTGACCGCATGGAATTCGGCTCAATAGTTTCGGCGCGACGACACGCGCCGGAAACATCCGGTCTGATATGGTGCGTCTAAAACGCCAGGAGTCCCCGCCAGTGGATCAGTCAGCCTTCCAGAAACAGCTTGCCGCCTTGCGCGATCATCGCGCCGCCGCACCTGGCGACATGCGCCAGGTCTTCGCCGCCGATCCGCAGCGCTTCAAGACATTCTCCGCTACCGATGGCGACCTTCTGCTCGACTGGTCGAAATGCGCCGTCGACGCGGCGACCATGGATCTCCTGGAAAAGCTCGCCGCCGCCGCCGATCTCGAAGGCCGCCGCGCCGCCATGTTCGCCGGCAAGAAGATCAATGTCACCGAAGACCGCGCCGTTCTGCACACGGCATTGCGCAACCTCAGCGGCAAGGGTGTCACGGTCGACGGCCAGGACGTCAAGGCGGATGTCATTTCCGTGCTCGACGCCATGGGCGCCTTCGCCGATGCCATCCGCTCCGGCAAGGCGACAGGGGCCACCGGCAAGAAGATCACCGACATCGTCAATATCGGCATCGGCGGCTCGGACCTTGGTCCGGCCATGGCGACGCTGGCGCTCGCCCCCTATCATGATGGCCCGCACGCGCATTATGTCTCCAACATCGACGGCGCTCATATCCACGACACGCTGAAGGGATTGTCCGCCGAAACCACGCTGTTCATCATCGCCTCCAAGACCTTCACCACGGTCGAGACGATGACCAATGCGCAGACCGCGCGGCAATGGATCGAGAAGGCTTTGGGCAAGGAGGCCGTGGGCAAGCACTTCGCCGCCGTCTCGACCGCGCTCGACCTAGTGGCCAGGTTCGGCATCGAGCAGGATCGCGTCTTCGGCTTCTGGGACTGGGTCGGCGGCCGCTATTCGCTATGGGGCGCGATCGGCCTGCCGGTCATGATCGCCATCGGCCCGCGCAATTTCCGCGCCTTCCTCGACGGTGCGCACGAGATGGACGAGCATTTCCGTTCCGCGCCGCTCCGGAAGAACCTGCCGGCGCTCCTGGGGCTTGTCGGCTGGTGGCACCGCGTGATCTGCGGCTATCCGGCCCGCGCGGTCATCCCCTATGACCAGCGCCTGTCCAGGCTGCCGGCCTATCTGCAGCAGCTCGACATGGAATCGAACGGCAAGAGCGTCACCCTCGACGGCACGCCGGTGACGACGCCGACCGGGCCGCTGGTGTGGGGGGAGCCAGGCACCAACGGTCAGCACGCCTTTTTCCAGCTGCTGCACCAGGGCACCGATTTGATCCCTGTCGAGTTCCTCGCCGCCGCCGTCGGCCATGAGCCCGATCTCAAGCACCAGCATGACCTGCTGCTCGCCAACTGCCTGGCGCAGTCGGAAGCCTTGATGAAGGGCCGCACGCTGGAAGAGGCGCGCGCGCAGATGCTGGCCAAGGGCATGAAGCCGGCGGACGTCGACCGTATCGCGCCGCACCGCGTCTTTTCCGGCAACCGGCCTTCGGTGACCATCCTCTACCGCAAGCTCGACCCGCGCACCTTTGGCCGGCTGATCGCGCTCTACGAGCACCGCGTCTTCGTCGAGGGCACGCTGTTCAACATCAACTCTTTCGACCAGTGGGGCGTCGAACTCGGCAAGGAACTGGCCACCGGCCTCCTGCCTGTCGTGGAAGGCAAGGAAAGTGCCGCCAAGCGCGACGCGTCGACCGCTGGCCTTGTGGGATACATCCACCAATTGCGTGGTTCGGAGTGAAAAGTTTGGCAGACATCAAGGGCATATTGTTCGACAAGGACGGGACACTTGTCGATTTCAACGCGACCTGGCTCGGCGTTGCCGATTTCATGGCCATGGACGCAGCCGAGGGCGACCGCTGGAAGGCCGACAGGTTGCTGGCCGCCGCCGGCTTCGATTTCGCCAACCGGCGCTTCAAACCCGACTCCATCTTTGCCTCCGGCACCAATCTCGACGTCGTCGAACTGTGGTTTCCGCGCCTGTCCAACGAGGATCAGATGCTGGCCGTCGCCCGCTTCAACGAGATCACCTCGGTGCAGGGCTCGGCGATGGCGGTGGCGCTGCCCGATATCGTCGACACGCTGGCTCTGCTGCACAAGCGATCCTACCGCCTTGGCGTCGCCACCAACGATTCGACCAGCGGCGCGGAGAAGACCTTGGTCACGCTCGGCGTCGCGCAACTGTTCGATGCCGCCTATGGTTATGACGCGGTGGCGAACCCCAAGCCAGCGCCCGACACCATCCAGGCCTTTTGCGATCTTACCGGGCTGAAGCCGGCGGAGATCGCCATGGTCGGTGATAACCGTCACGATCTCGAAATGGCGCGTGCCGGCGGCTGCGGCCTCGCGGTCGGCGTGCTCTCCGGCACCGGCACCCGCGAATCGCTGGCCGAGATCGCCGACCTCATCCTGGATTCGGTTGCCGACCTGCCGGATTTCCTGTCGGCGCGGGTCAAGGAGACGGCCTGATCAGGAAGGAGCAAAAAGGCACTTTGCCATCAATGACCGAGATAGCGACGGAATCGGAATGACGGCTTTTGGGTCCCGAGTGTCGAAAGCCGCCTTTTTGGGGGACACCAACGACTGAGATTTCAGAAAACCCGCTGGATCCGCTCTCATTCGCGTTGGATTAACGGGCTTCGGTTATACTACCCCGAAGACGGGGGGGCCATGTCGGGGCAGTTCGCAATCGGTGTCATCGGCTACGTTTCAGCGGTAAACTTGCTGGCGTACGCCGCTATGGCGTTCGACAAGGCTAGGGCCAAAAACAGTTTACAACGCATTCCCGAGTCGACGCTTCTGACCCTTGCTATAATCGGCGGCAGCATCGGAACTGTGATCGCGCAGCAAACGATCCGACACAAGACGCGCAAGGAGCCGTTCCGCTCCACGCTCGTTGGCATCGTCCTGCTCCAACTCCTGGCCGTAATCGCGCTTTTAGTCGGATTGCTCACTACGGGATCGCCCGAAGCGCTCTGGCAATTCCTTGCATTATGAGGTGCGCTCTTGGGCCGGCTGCTTCTGCTTCTGGCGCGAGGGGGACTTAGAGTTTGTCATCACAATGACCGCCTTTGGAGACCATGAATTGGATGCGGGCGACTGAAATGGGGCGCAAGGCAGTCGTTCATGTTGGACGTAAGCGAGCATCGCGTCGAACCCCGGCCGTTCCCGCGATTGGGCTTTGGCCGTCGCCCTACCGCTGTTCCGCCTCGAACGAAAACACTCCGCTCGGCTTGCTTGCAGCACCCTTCGCGTCACCGAAATCCGGCACTTGATATTCGGCGAGCAATCGCAGCCGGTGCAGCGGCAGGTCCCTGCGGCGGGGATCGCCGGCCAGCACCGTGATGCCGGCTGCCAGGCAACGATCGAGGAATGGGGTAACCCGCAGAGCGACCTCGCGGCCGTAGAACACGTCGCCGGCCAGCACGAGGTCCACGGTGGGTGGCGAGCCGGTGGTGATGTCTTTGCCGATCACTATGATCTCGACGCCGTTCGCCGCCGCATTGAGGCCGATCGCGGCAATGCCGTTGCGATCGATCTCGGCGGCTATCACCTCACGCGCGCCGGCTTTCGCGGCGGCGATGCCGACAATGCCGGACCCGGCTCCGAGATCGAGCACGCGGCGGCCTGTCACGATCTTCGGATGATCGAGGATATAGCGCGCCAGCACGGCGCCGCCGGCCCACGCATAGGCCCAGTAGGGCGGCTGCGGTTCCCGCGTGTCATCGTGATCCTCTTCAGGGTCGACGAGGCGCCTCAGCCCGCTGCCCGGGTGAGCGGTGTACAGCTGGATTTCGGGAAGCGCCGGTACCGGGACAAGGCGCATATTCGCCTTGATGAACGCTGCCGGGTCGAGGCGGAGGTGCCGGCCCGGCAAATCGTTGTCCGGCGCCTCGCCGTAGGCAGGACTATCACCCACTACCCGCGCAAAGCCCGCCGCAGGATCTTGCCGACCGGCGTCTTCGGCAATTCGGTCCTGAACTCGATGTATCTGGGACGCTTGTAGCCGGTCAGGTTCTCGCGGCAAAAGGCGGTGATGGCTTCGGCCGTCAGGGCCGGATCCTTCTTGACGATGAACAGCTTCGGCACTTCGCCCGAATGCTCGTCCGGCACGCCGATCGCCGCCACTTCGAGCACGCCGGGATGCGCCGCCACGACCTCCTCGAGTTCGGTCGGATAGACGTTGAAGCCGGAAACGAGGATCATGTCCTTCTTGCGATCGACGATCTTGGTGTAGCCGCGTTCGTCCATGAAGCCCATGTCGCCCGATTTGAAGAAGCCGTCCTCGGTCATCACCTTGGCGGTCTCGTCCGGCCGGTTCCAGTAACCCGCCATCACCTGCGGTCCCCTGATGCAGATCTCGCCGACCTCGCCGAGCGGCACGTTGTTGCCGTCGTCGTCGCGGATGGCGATTTCGGTCGAGGGCAGCGGCAGGCCGATGGTGCCGGTGAAGTCGCCGGAACTGAATTTGTTGGCCGTCGCCACCGGCGAGGTCTCCGAAAGACCGTAGCCTTCGCTGATCGGGCACCCGGTCAGCGCCTTCCAGCGCTCGGCGACGCCCTTCTGCACCGCCATGCCGCCGCCCAGCGTCAGCAGCAGCGGCCTGAAGTCGAGCTTGCGGAAGTCCTCATTGTTCAAGAGCGCATTGAACAGCGTGTTGAGGCCCGGAAAGATATGGATCGGATATTTGCCCATTTCCTTGACGAAGCCGGGAATGTCGCGCGGATTGGGGATCAGTATGTTCTGGCCGCCCATTTGCATGCCCATCAGCGCATTCACCGTCAGCGCGAAGATATGGTAGAGCGGCAATGCGCAGACGAGGTTGAGATGCGCCGGCTTTGGCTTGACGGTGTAGGCGTCCTGCAGCCACAGCGCATTCTGCGCGACATTGGCCAGTACATTGCTGTGCGAGAGGGTCGCGCCTTTCGAGATTCCGGTGGTGCCGCCGGTATATTGCAGGAAGGCGACGTCACTGGCGGCCACCGTGGCCGGCTTGAAGGCCATGCCGCGGCCAGCCTTCAGGGCGGCATTGAACTTGACATGGCCGGGCAATGACCAGGCCGGCACCATTTTCTTGACGCGGCGCACGACCAGATTGACGATCGAGCCCTTCAGGCCGCCGAGCAGGTCGCCCATGGCGGCGACCATGACATGCTTGACCGAGGTCCTGGCGACGACCGCCTGCAAGGTGCTGGCGAAGTTTTCGAGGATGACGATGGCCTGCGCCCCGGAATCCTTGAGCTGATGCTCCAGTTCGCGCGGCGTGTAGAGCGGATTGACGTTCACCACCGTGAAGCCGGCGCGGGCGACCGCCATCATCGCCACGGGATACTGCAGCACATTCGGCATCATCAGGGCGACGCGCGCGCCCTTCTGCAATCCGGTGGACTGCAGATAGGCACCGAAGGCCGCCGATAGCTGTTCGAGTTCAGCGTAGGTAATGGACTTGCCCATGCAAGTGAAAGCCGGCTGACCGGCGAACTGCTTGCAGGCGCCAACCAGGAAGTCGCCGATGGAACTGTAGGGAAGGGCGCCGATCTCGGCCGGCATGTTCTTGGGATAGCTGTTGAGCCATGGCTTTTGCGGCAGGCCGGCGGCGAGTTCGGTGAGCGCCTTCGGCAGCCGCTGGCTGGCCGCGGTCGCCGGTTTCGAGACAGGTGCAGCCTTCGCTGGTGGCGAACTCTTCGTCGTTCCGGCCTTGCCCGGTCCGGCCTTGGTCGCGGATGCCTTTGCCGGCGCGGCTTTCGTCGCCGGCTTCTTGCCGGTACTGGCAGTGGCCGCTGCTTCCGCCGTGGGGGGGCTCTTGGCGGGTTTGGCCGCCGCTTTCGCGGCTGCGGCTTTGCCTTGCCCACCGGCCGCTGGGTTCGAGACCGCCTTGGCCGACGCCTTCACTGGCGCCTTCGATGCTTTTGCCACCCGTTCCTCCTCGACAACCCTGGTCGTCTGTTTCTCGTTGGCCCGTGCCGCGCCGCCTCCGGATTGATGGAGACGTCCTCCGCTGCCGCCAGCATGTGCACCTATGTATTGCCTCTATCGGCGGCGGTGCAAGTCTTGCCCTTGCGGCAAGACCCCGAAAGATTTGCCGTCGGAAATCGTTCCCGCCGGCTGTACTTGGAACCGGCATTTTTCCGCATCGATGCCCGGATGAAGACGGCGCGCGGCACCCTTGTCGCCGGACGTCGGATCAATAAAAAAATGCGGTCGTTAATAATATCGTGAATGGAAAAAACTGCTAATTTTTTCTGCCATTTAGCAAAAACGCGGATTTTTTTCCTGCTTCCCGCGGGGTAAGCAAACGGGGTGTTCCAAAGCCGGAAAAACGGTGCTTATATGCGCGCTTCGCGAGCCTGATAGAGGGGCTTGGAAGAACATCAGGGAGTGCTCAATGAAGAAGAAATTGACTTTTGCAGCCGCGTTGCTGGCTGCAAGCGTCCTGGGCGGCGTGGCCAACGCGAAAACTCTGGTCTATTGCGCGGAGGCGTCGCCAGAAGGTTTCGATCCGGCGCCGTACACTGCGGGACAGACGTTCGATGCGTCCTCGCGTACCGTCTTCAACCGCCTCGTCGAATTCGATCACGGCAAGACCTCGGTCTCGCCCGGCCTGGCTGACAGCTGGGCGATTTCCGACGACGGCAAGGAATATACTTTCAAGCTGCGCAAGGGCGTCAAGTTCGCGCCCACCGACTACTTCACCCCGACGCGCGACCTGAACGCCGACGACGTGGTGTTTTCGTTCGAGCGCCAGGTCGACAAGAACGGCCCCTGGTTCCAGTACATACCGGGCATCGCCTACCAGTATTACAATGACCAATTCGGCGACAACATCACCAAGGTCGAGAAGGTCGACGACCTGACGGTGAAGTTCACCCTCAAGGAGCCGGCGATCACCTTCATTCCGACGCTGGGCATGGATTTCGCCTCGATCGTCTCGAAGGAATATGCCGACAAGCTGCAGGCCGATAAGACGCCTGAACTGTTCAACCAGAAGCCGGTCGGCACCGGCCCGTTCATCTTCGTCGACTACCAGACCGACGCCGCCATCCGCTACAAGGCCAACCCGGACTATTGGGGCGGCAAGCAGAAGATCGACGATCTGGTCTTCGCCATCACCACCGATCCGGCCGTGCGCGCGCAAAAGCTGAAGGCCGGCGAATGCAACATCATGTCATATCCGGCACCGGCCGACATCGCCGGCCTGCAGGCTGATGCGAACCTGACGGTCGCGGAGCAGGAAGGCCTCAACGTCGGCGCGCTGATGTACAACACCCAGCAGAAGCCGTTCGACGACGTGCGCGTCCGCAAGGCGCTCAACATGGCCATCAACAAGAAGGCCATTATCGACGCCGTGTTCCAGGGCGCCGGCCAGGTGGCGATCAACCCGATCCCGCCAACCATGTGGTCCTACAACAAGGACGTGAAGGACGATCCGTACGATCCGGAGGCGGCCAAGAAGATGCTTGAAGAGGCCGGCGTCAAGGACCTCAAGATGAACGTCTGGGCCATGCCCGTGTCGCGCCCGTACATGCCGAACGCGCGCCGCACCGCCGAGCTGATCCAGGCCGACTTCGCCAAGGTCGGCGTCACCGTCAACATCGTCAGCTATGATTGGGGTGAATACCTCAAGCGCGCTTCGGCGGTCGACCACGACGGCGCCGTCATCGTCGGCTGGACCGGCGACAACGGCGATCCGGACAACTTCCTCGGCGTGCTCCTGAGCTGCGCTTCCGTCGGTTCGAACAACCGCGCGGAATGGTGCAACAAGGACTTCGATGCGCTCATCAACAAGGCCAAGACCGTTTCCGATCAGGCCGAGCGCACCAAGCTCTACGAACAGGCACAGGTCATCTTCAAGGAGCAGGCACCGTGGGCGACGCTCGCCCACTCCAAGGTGTTCATGCCGATGCAGAAGACAGTCTCCGGCTTTGCGATGGATCCGCTAGGCATCCATCGCTTTGACGGCGTCGATATCGCCGAATAAGGTTCGCGAAACGGGGCGGCGCCACAGGGCGCCGCCCCACCTCGCCCGCCATGCTGCGTTATATCCTCGGCAAGCTCGCCCTCATCATCCCGACCTTCATCGGGATAACCATCCTCGCTTTCGGCTTCGTGCGCATCCTGCCCGGTGATCCGGTGCTGGTGCTTGCGGGCGAACGTGGCCTGTCGCCCGAACGCCACACGGCGCTGATGCATCAGTTCGGTTTCGACCTGCCGATCTGGCAACAGTATCTGACCTATCTGACCAACATCCTCAGCGGCGATTTCGGCACCTCGTTTTCCACCAAGACACCGGTGCTCAAGGATTTCCTGGTGCGGTTCCCGGCGACGGTCGAACTCGCCATCTTCGCCATGATCTTCGCCATCATCTTCGGTGTCGCCTTCGGCATTTTCGCCGCCATCCGCCGCGGCTCCTGGTTCGACCAGCTGACCATGGGCACCGCGCTCGCCGGCTATTCCATGCCGATCTTCTGGTGGGGCCTGCTGCTGATTATCGTCTTCTCCGGTACGCTGCACTGGACACCGGTCTCGGGCCGCATCGACCTTCTCTACTTCTTCAAGCCGGTGACCGGCTTCATGACCATCGATTCCCTCATCTCGGGCCAGAAGGGCGCCTTTCGCTCGGCGGTGTCGCACCTTATTCTGCCCACCATCGTGCTCGGCACCATTCCGCTGGCGGTCATCGCCAGGCAGACGCGCTCGGCCATGCTCGAAGTGCTGGGCGAGGATTATGTACGCACCGCGCGCGCCAAGGGCTTGGCGCCGCGCCGTGTCATCGGTCTGCATGCCTTCCGAAATGCGCTGATCCCGGTCGTCACCACCATCGGCCTGCAGGTCGGCACGCTGCTCACCGGCGCCATCCTGACCGAGAGCATCTTTTCTTGGCCAGGCATCGGCAAGTGGATGATCGACGCCATTTCCAAGCGCGACTATTTCACCGTGCAGGGCGGGTTGCTTTTGATCGCGCTGATCGTCATGTCGGTGAACCTTATCGTCGACGTGCTCTATGCCGTCATCAACCCGCGTATCCGGGCGAATTGACATGACCAATGAAGGCCCAGCCGCCATCGAAGCCGCGACCGTCGTCAAGCCGCAGGACGCGCGGCTGCAGATGTTCGGCGAATTCTGGCACTATTTCTCGATCAACAAGGGCGCGGTGATCGGTCTCTTCGTCTTCGCCCTGCTGATCCTGATCGCCATCTTCGCGCCTCTGCTCGCCCCGCATTCGCCGGACGATCAGTTCCGCGACTTCTTCCTGACGCCCCCGGCCTGGCAGACGGGCGGCAACGCGCAGTTCCTGCTCGGCACCGACGCTGTAGGCCGCGATATGCTTTCGCGCCTGATCTATGGCTCGCGCTTCTCGCTCGCCATCGGCTTCGTCGTCGTCACCACGGCGCTGATCTCCGGCGTCATCCTCGGCCTGCTCGCCGGCTACTGCCGTGGCTGGGTCGACACGCTGATCATGCGCATAATGGACATCATCCTGGCCTTCCCGTCGCTGCTGCTGGCACTGGTGCTGGTCGCGGTGCTCGGCCCTGGCCTTGTCAACGCCATGATCGCCATCGCCTTCGTGCTGCAGCCACACTTCGCCCGGCTGACCCGCGCCGCTGTGATGGCGGAGAAGACCCGCGAATATGTCGTCTCGGCCAAGGTCGCCGGCGCCAGCCATCTCAGGCTGATGCTGGTCACCATCCTGCCCAACTGCATCGCCCCTCTGATCGTGCAGGCGACGCTGTCCTTCTCCAACGCCATCCTCGAGGCGGCCGCACTCGGCTTCCTCGGCATGGGCGCGCAGCCGCCGACACCTGAATGGGGCACGATGCTCGCCGAAGCGCGCGAGTTCATCCTGCGCGCATGGTGGGTGGTGACCTTTCCCGGCCTCGCCATCCTGATCACCGTCTTTGCCATCAACCTGATCGGCGACGGCCTGCGCGACGCCCTCGACCCCAAGCTGAAGAGGTCGTGAGCATGTCCCTGCTTGAGATCAAGAACCTTACCGTTTCCTTCGACACCGCCGCCGGACCGTTCATGGCCGTGCAAGGTATCGATCTTTCGGTCGAGCCGCGCGAGGTGCTGGCCATCGTCGGCGAGTCCGGCTCCGGCAAGTCGGTGTCGATGCTGGCGGTCATGGGGCTGTTGCCCAACACCGCGACGGTTAAGGCCGACCGCATGGCCTTCGACGGCGTCGACCTGTTGAAACTCAGCCCGTCCGAGCGCCGCAAGATCGTCGGCAAGGACATCTCGATGATCTTCCAGGAGCCGGTCGCCAGCCTCAACCCGTGCTTCACGGTCGGCTTCCAGATCGAGGAAGTGCTGCGCTTCCACATGGGCATGGACCGCGCTCAGCGCAGGGCCCGCGCCGTCGAGCTGATGAAGCTGGTCGGCATTGCCGATCCGGAAGAACGGCTGAGCTCGTTTCCGCACCAGATGTCCGGCGGCCAGTGCCAGCGCGTCATGATCGCCATCGCCATTGCCTGCAATCCCAAGCTTTTGATCGCCGACGAGCCGACGACCGCGCTCGACGTCACCATCCAGAAGCAGATCCTCGATCTGCTCGTCTCGCTGCAGGCCAAATACGGCATGGGCCTGATCATGATCACTCACAATATGGGCGTGGTGGCCGAGACCGCCGATCGCGTCATCGTCCAGTACAAGGGCCGCAAGATGGAAGAGGCCGACGTGCTGTCGCTGTTTGAATCGCCGAAGAGCAATTACACGCGCGCGCTGCTGTCGGCATTGCCGGAAAACGCCGTCGGCGACCGGCTGCCGACCGTTTCCGACATGCTGTTCGAGCCAGCTCCCTCGGCAGCGGGAGCCTCCGCATGAGCACCACGGTCCTCGAAGGCAAGAACATCGTTCGCGACTACCATATCGGCGGCGGCCTGTTCACCGGGCCGCGCACGGTGCATGCGGTCAAGGGCGTCTCGTTCACGGTGGATAAGGGCAAGACGCTGGCCATCGTCGGCGAAAGCGGCTGTGGCAAGTCCACGCTCGCCCGCATCATCACCTTGATCGATCCGGCGACGTCAGGCGAATTGTTCATCGACGGCAACAAGGTCGACATCGCCAAGGGCGGACTGACGAAGGAGATGCGCCGCAAGGTGCAGATCGTCTTCCAGAACCCTTACGGATCGCTCAATCCGCGCCAGAAGATCGGTGACGTGTTGGGCGAACCGCTGCTGATCAACACCGACAGATCGGCCGCCGAGCGGCGCGACCTCGCCATGAAAATGCTGAAGAAGGTCGGCCTCGGTCACGAGCACTACAACCGCTATCCGCACATGTTCTCGGGCGGCCAGCGCCAGCGCATCGCCATCGCCCGCGCGCTGATGCTGAACCCCAGCCTGCTGGTGCTGGACGAGCCGGTCTCCGCACTCGACCTGTCGGTGCAGGCGCAGGTGCTCAACCTGCTCGCCGACCTGCAGGATGAATTCCAGCTGACCTATGTCTTCATCAGCCACGACCTTTCGGTGGTGCGCTACATCGCCGACGATGTGATGGTGATGTATTTCGGCGAGGCCGTCGAATACGGCTCGCGCGACGAGGTCTTTGCCGATCCCAAGCACAGCTACACCAGGACGCTGTTCGCCGCCACGCCGCGCGCCGATGTCGCCAGCATTAAAGCGCGGTTGGCGAAGAAGAAGGCTGCCTGACGTCTCTTCGTCATCCTATGGTCTGCGCCGCGTCGCTTCGCTCCTTGCTTCGCCATAGGATGACGACCTCGAGGTAGCCGCGACTCCCACGGAAAGGTTCCGACCAGGGTCCGAGATCACGACAACTTCGCAATGATTGCCCGCAGCGCCTCGCCGAACTTTTGGATCTCCTCGACCGTGTTGTAGTGCACCAGCGAGGCGCGGATGGCGCCGCTGTCCATCGACAGGTTGAGCCGCTTCATCAGCCGCGGTGCGTACATGTGGCCATCGCGGATGCCGATCTGCATCTCTGCCATTTCCTCGACGATCCTTTGTGGCGACAGCTTGCCGATGTTGAAGCAGAAGGTCGGTACGCGCTCGTTGATGCGGGCGTCGTCGGCGACGCCGTAGATGGTTGCGCCGCAACCCTTCAGCACGCCCATCATCTCGCGCCCCAGCACCAGCTCATAGTCGCGGATGGCGCCCATGCCGGCGACGATGTTCTCGCGCCGCGAGCGGTTGTTGGACGGCGCGAGATTGCGGCCGATCAATTCCAGATACTGTACGGCGGCATCCATGCCCGACACGTTCTCATAGATGAAGGTGCCAGCCTCAACCTTGTAGGGCGGCTCGTCCGGGATGAAATCCTCGCGGAAGGTCGGCAAGCGTTTCAGCGTTTCGAAGCGGCCCCACAGGAAGCCCATATGTGGCGAAAAGTTCTTGTAGCCGGAGCAGACGAGGTAGTCGCAGTCCCAGGCTTGCACGTCGATCAGTCCGTGCGGTCCGTAATGCACGCAGTCGAGAAACACTTCGCCACCGGCGGCATGCGCGATTTTCGCGACGGACGCGACGTCGACGATCGAACCGATCGAGTGTGCGGTGACCGTGCAGGCGACAAGACGGGTGCGGTCGGACACCAGCGGACGCAAATCGTCGATATGCAGGTTTCCGTCCTCGCGCATCCGCCACCACTTGAATTTGGCGCCGGCTGATTCCAGCGCCAGCCAGGTGGCGATGTTGGCATCATGGTCCATGTCGGTGATGACGATCTCATCGCGCTCTTGCAGCATCTGGCCGATGCCGAGGCTGACCAGACGGATGAAGGAGGTGGCGTTCATGCCGAAGCAGATTTCCGCCGGGATGTAGGCATTGATCAGCAAGGCGACGCTTGTCCGAGCGTCGGCGACCGACTGGTCGACGGTGACGCTGCGGCCATAGCGGCCGCCGCGCTGGACATTGTGCGAGACCAGGTGGTTGGTCACCGCGTCGAGCACGCTCTGCGGGATCTGCGCCCCGGCGGCATTGTCCATGAAGATGAAATCGCCGGCCCGCTGCAGGGCAGGGAACATGGCGCGAATGGTGTCGACTGGGAAGCCGCCGGTGGCCTGGGGATTGCTCAAGAATATCTCCTGCGAAGTGCTTGTGGTGAGTGGCTAGAGCAATTCCAGGAAAAGTGCGTAGTGGTTTTCCGTCCGGAATTGCGTGAAAACAAAGAGTTGGAGCGGTTCGGGGATTCCAACAAACACTGAACCGCTCTAGCGGGCTTTCTCGTCCTTGAAGCGGGCTTCAAGCAGGCTGACGAGACGAACCATCGGCCAAAGGAAGATGAGATAGACCAGTGCCGCGCCGATCAGCGGCGAGGGGTTGGCGTAGAGCGACTGTGCGTTGGTCGCTTCCTTCAGCAGTTCCGGCAGGGCTACGGTAGAGGCCAGCGAAGTGTCCTTGAACATCGAGACGCAGTTGCTGGTCATCGGCGGGATGACGACGCGCACCGCCTGCGGTAGCACCACCTTGCGTAAGGTCAAAAGGAACGGCAGGCCAAGCGCCTGCGACGCCTCGAACTGGCCGCGCGGAATGCTCTCTATGCCGGAGCGGAACACTTCGGCCGAATAGGCCGACATGATGATGGCGAACGCGGTCACCGCCGACGCCCAGGACGACAGGCGAATGCCGAGGAACGGCAGCGCGTAGTAGATCAGGATCAGCACGACGAGAACCGGCAAGGCGCGGAAGATGTCGGTGTAGCCGACCGCCAGCCAGCGCAGCGGCTTCGGCGCATAGAGCCGCAAAAGGCTGATCACCAGGCCGATGGGAATGCCGATGCCGATACTGAGCAGGCCGAGCAGCAGCGTGTTCAGGAAGCCGCGCAGCAGCGCCGGCAGGCTCGACGCGATGACGTCGGCGTTGAAGAAAGTGTCGATCAGCGACATCAGGGCATTCCCGAACGGTGTTGCGTCATCTGACGCCAGGGCCCGACCCGGAATATCAAGATCGGCTTTGCCGAACGGATGCTGGTCCCGGGAAGGCTATGCGTGAAAACGGGACGTGCCGACCCCTTTGTAGCCGGCACGCCTTTCGTCCTGTCGGCCGACGCTCAGGCCTTGGGCAGCGGCATTTCCTTGACGGTCGAGGAATCGGCCGGGGCGTCGCTGCCGAACCACTTCTTGTGGATCGCGGCCAGCGTGCCGTCCTTCTTCATCGCCGTCAGCGCGTCGTTGAGCTTGCCGAGCAGCGGATGATCCTTGGTCATCATCAGGCCGTATTGCTCGCCGGTCTTGATGCGCTGCTTGACCTTCAGGTCCTTCATCTTGGTGAAGGAATATTCCATGCCGGGAATGTCGCTGACGGCGGCGTCGATACGGCCGGCGCTGAGGTCGAGCAGCAGGTTCTGCTGCGTGTCATAGCCCTTCACGTCGCTGAAGCCGTCGGCATCCTGGTGCGCCTTGACCCAGGTCTCGCCGGTCGAGCCCGAGAGCACGCCTACGATCTTGCCCTTGAGGTTGGCCTCGGTGTTGACCGCGCTGTCGGTCTTGGTGGCGATGCCCATGTCGGAATCATAGTAGGGCTGGGTGAAGGACTGCGACTTCAGCCGCTCCGGCGTGATCGTGATCGAGGAGATGGCGACGTCGATGCGCTTCGACGTGGTCGCGGCGAACAGCGCCTGGAAGCCGAGATCGGCGATGTCCGTTGTCATGCCGACGCGCTTGGCCGCCTCGTTGACGATGTCGACCTCAAAACCCTCGAACGTGCCGCTCTCGTTCTTGTATTCGAAGGGCGGATTGGTCGGGTAGGCGCCGACATTGAGCACATCGGCGGCATAGGCGGTTGCCGGTCCGGCGGCGATGCCGATCGCCGCGGCGAAAAGGATGAGATTGCGACGGGTCAGGTTCATTGGTGGTCCCTCTGGGGTGTTCCCTCTGGTTGTTGATCGGGCGGGCTGCCCCGCACGGTTTCTTGCCGTCCCGCCTCCCAGCGGGGCGTCAATTTATGGTGGCGACCATGCGCTCGAGCGCGGACGCGATCTGGTCGCGATCGCATGCGTGTTCACGCGCGCGGCAAGGTTGGCGATGGCCCCGGTGTGCGGGTTCTGGGCGCATGCAGCGCAAGCATAGCGCGCGCTGGACGATGACTGGGGCAGCACAAACGACAAGGACTGAAACCCCTCCTACCCGGAGCAGAATGATGAATTGCCCGGAAAACCCTCCAGCCCTACGGCCGCGATTGATCTTGAATGCTTATCCAAAGTGCCGCGCTTTTCAAGGCAAAAGTTTTAAGCTTAAAAAAGTTGCTCGGCTGCTGCTCGGCTAGGCGCTAGCGCGGGTCTTCCCGCGCCAGTTCGGCCCGGGCGGCGGCATGATTGGCCGCGGCGCCCGCACCGAGAAACATCGTGTCGCTGGCAAGCACGAAAAAGCTGGCGCCGACGGCTGCCCATTGGCCGACGGTCTGCGGGCTGGCGCAAAATATGCCGGAGGTCTTGTCGTGCGCGATCGTCACGCCGATGATCCTGCGGATTGCATCCGCGAGCTTGTCTGCGCCCTTCGGTCCGATCGCGTCGATCGACACGGAGAGATCGCCGGGTCCGACGAAGACCATGTCGACGCCCTCCACTGCGGCGATCGCGTCGACGTTGGCCAACCCTTCTACGGTTTCGACCTGGATCGCGACGACGGTCCGCTCATTGGCGCCAGCCAGGTATTCGGGAATGCGATAGCCATAGCCGGCCGCGCGGCCGGGTCCGACACCGCGCTCGCCTCGTGGCGGATAGCGCGACGCTTTCACCGCCATTGCCGCCTGTGCCGGTGTCGAGACACGTGGCACCAGCACACCTTGTGCGCCGCTGTCCAAGGCCGCCTGGATGGCTTCGGGCGCATGGCCGGGAACGCGCACCATCGCCGGCACGCGATGCACATCGGCGGCGCGTACCATGCTCTCGATCATCTCGCGCGAGATCTGGGCATGCTCCCAGTCGATGCAGAGGAAGTCGAGGCCAGCCAACGCCATCACCTCGACTGCGACGGGGTGAGGAATGGCGGCGAAGGAGCCGACGAGACTGCTCTTGCCGATGCATTTCTGGCGGAACTCGCTCATGCCTATCCCTTTTCTCATCCCGCCAGATTTCATATCGGCAAACCAGTGCCAGGCGAAGCTATTTCATGCTTGAAATATTTTCGCGGAGCCGTAGCGTGCGATCTTCGCCGGGAGGTCGCGACATGAACAAAGCACATCCGTTGCACGGCTCCAACAAACTGAAGCTTGGCGTCTTCTCGACCAACGCCGACGGTGGCCTTGCCATATCGGATGTGCCGGAACGCTGGACGGCGAGCTGGCAGGACAATCTGACGGCAGCCCAGATCGCCGACCGCGCCGGGCTGGAGTTTCTGCTGCCGATCGCCCGCTGGCGCGGCTTTGGCGGCCGCAACAAGGTGCGCGAGCGGTCGTTCGAGACCTTCACCTGGGCGGCGGCGCTCAGCGTGGCCACCGACCGGATCGGCCTGTTCATGACCGTGCACGTGCCGCTTGTGCACCCGCTCTATGCCGCCAAGGCGCTGGCGACGGTCGACCACATCAGCCAAGGCCGTGCCGGCCTCAACATCGTCTGCGGCTGGAACCCGAAGGAATTCGGCATGTTTGGCACGCCGCTGGTCGAGAAGGGTTACGACCAGGCGGCCGAATGGATTGAAATTCTGGAGAAGCTCTACGCATCCGCGGAGCCGCTCGACTATGAAGGCACCTATTATCACCTCAAGGAGGCGGTCAGCCGGCCGGCCAGCCTGCAGGTTCCGCGCCCGGTGACCATGAACGCCGCTTTCGGTGGCCCGGGCCGCGACTTCGCCGCCGCCAGATGCGATTATCTGTTCACGACCTTTTCCGAGATGGGCGATGCCGGCAAGCATGTCGCCGACATCGGCGAGCGGGCCGACAAGGTGGGCCGGGAGGTCGGCGTCTATACCGTGGCCCATGTCGTCTGCCGCCCGACCATGGAAGAGGCGCAGGCTTACTACACGCGCTATGCCGTCGATCAGGCCGATCACGAGGCGGTCGATGCGCATATGGCCGGCAAGAAGGAATTCTCGCGGTCGCACGACCCGCATGCCTATGAGCGCTATCGCCAGCGTTTCGCCGGCGGCGCCGGCACCTATCCGCTGGTTGGAACACCGCAGACGATTGCCGCCGAGATGGCCGCCATTGCCGCGCACGGCTACCAGGGCATTGCGCTATCCTTCGTCAACTACACCAGGGAATTGCCCTATTTTTGCGACCACGTGCTGCCGTTGCTGAGGCAGGCTGGGCTTCGCGAATAAAATATTCCGGAGAGACGAATTCTTTATTCCGGAACGACGGCGGTCGCCTGGATCTCCACCTTGGCGCGGTCCTCCACCAGCGCCACCACCTGCATGGCGGCCATCGCCGGAAAATGCCGGCCGATCACCTCGCGATAAGCCTCGCCGATCCCCTTGAGGTTACCGAGATATTCGACCTTGTCGGTGAAATACCAGGTCATCGAGGTGATGTGACGTGGCTCCGCGCCGGCCTCGGCCAGCACCGCGACGATGTTCTGGAGCGTCTGCCGCACCTGGCCGGCGAAATCGTCGGTCTCGAACTGGCATTGCCCGTTCCAGCCGACCTGTCCGCCGACGAAGACGAGCCTGCCGCGCGCCGCCACGCCGTTGGCGTAGCCGACCGGTTTTGCCCAGCCTTCCGGCTGCAGGATCTCGTGCATGTCGTCTCTCCGCCTATCCAATATCGGGTCCGCAATATCCGCGTCGAAAACAATCCAGTCCGTGGTCACGACCTGTTCAGGCCGCGCCCATCACTTGCCGCGCGATCACCACCTTCTGCACGTCCGATGCGCCCTCATAGATGCGCAGCGCGCGGATTTCGCGGTACAGGCTCTCGACGATGTGGCCTTTGCGGACACCGTCGCCGCCATGCAGTTGCACCGCTTTGTCGATCACCTCCTGCGCCTTGTCGGTGGCGAACAGCTTGGCCATCGCCGCCTCGCGCGTCACCCGCGCCGCACCCATGTCCTTAGTCCAGGCGGCGCGATAGACCAGAAGGGCCGCGGCATCGACGTCGAGCGCCATGTCGGCGATATGGCCCTGCACCATCTGCAACTCGGCCATCGGCGCGCCGAACAGTTTGCGCTCGGCCACGCGCTTGATGCTTTCATCGAGCGCGCGGCGGGCAAAGCCGAGCGCTGCCGCGCCGACCGTCGAGCGGAACACGTCGAGCACCGACATGGCGATGCGGAAGCCGTCGCCCGGCTTGCCGATCAGCGCCGAGGCAGGCAGCCGGACCTGGTCGAACGAAAGCCGCGCCAGCGGATGTGGCGCGATCACTTCGAGACGTTCGGCAATACCGAGCCCCTTGGCGTCGCCCGGCACCAGGAAGGCGGAAAGCCCCTTGGCACCCGGTGCTTCTCCGGTGCGGGCAAAGACGACATAGAGGTCGGCGATGCCGCCATTGGAGATCCAGGTTTTTTCGCCCGTGAGAACGTAGCCGTCGCCATCGCTGGTCGCCGTCATTTCGGTATTGGCGACATCCGAGCCAGAGCGCGGTTCCGACAAAGCGAAGGCGGAGATCGCCTTGCCGGCGCGGGTCTTCGAAAGCCATTGCTGCTGGTCAGGCGTCCCGAACAGGCTGAGTGCACCGGTGCCCAGCCCCTGCATGGCAAAGGCGAAGTCGGCCAACCCATCGTGGCGCGCCAGCGTCTCGCGCGTGATGCACAAGATGCGTACGTCGAGCGGTCCCGGATTGCCGGTGTCGAGCGCCGTCGGCTTCAGCCAGCCATCCTTGCCGAGCTTCGCCACCAGCTCGCGGCAGGCGGCGTCGACGTCATGATGATCGACGGGAAGGTTTTCGGCGCACCAGGTGTCCAGGTGCTCGGCGAGCTCGCGATGGCGGTCTTCGAAGAACGGCCACTTGAGGAAGGAACGGTCAGGCATGGATGCGCCCTTGATCTTGGTCGCGATCCGTCGCACCCCCCTCTGCCCTGCCGGGCATCTCCCCCGCAAGGGGGGAGATTGGCAGCTTCAATCTTCCCGCCCATCTTGCAACGCTGGCGATTGGCGAAAGCGACGCAATCAGCTGATCTCCCCCCTTGCGGGGGAGATGGCCGGCAGGCCAGAGGGGGGTGCCTGGGCGCAAACCGATCATCCTCAATTCCCCTCGAACACCGGCTTTTCCTTGGCGACGAAAGCCAGGTACGCCCGCTCGAAATCGCGCGTCTGCATGCAGATCGCCTGCGCCTGCGCCTCGGCCTCGATCGCCTGGTCGAGGCCCATCGACCATTCCTGGTTGAGCTGCGTCTTGGTGATGCCGTGGGCGAAGGTCGGGCCGGAGACGATGCGGGCCGCCATCTCCAGCGCGTCGGCCTCCAGAGCCGCCGCATCGACCAGCCTGTTGTAGAACCCCCAGCGCTCGCCTTCCGTAGCCGTCATGGTTCGGCCGGTGTAAAGCAGTTCGGCGGCGCGGCCCTGGCCGATGATGCGCGGCAGGATCGCGCAGGCGCCCATGTCGCAGCCAGCAAGGCCGACGCGGGTGAACAGGAAGGCCGTCTTGGCTTCCGGCGTGGCGATGCGGATGTCGGCGCTCATGGCGATGATGGCGCCGGCGCCGACCGCCACGCCGTCGACCGCCGCGATGATCGGCTTGCCGCAGTTGAGCATTGCCTTGACGAAATCGCCGGTCATGCGGGTGAAGGCCAAGAGCTGCTTCATGTCCATCTTGACCAGCGGACCGATGATGTCGTGGACATCGCCGCCGGAGCAGAAATTGCCGCCATTGGAGAGGAACACCACGGCGTCGACGTCCTCGGCATAGACGAGATCGCGGAACGTGTCGCGCAGCTCGGCATAGCTGTCGAAGGTCAGCGGGTTCTTGCGCTCCGGCCGGTCGAGCCGGACCCTGGCGATCCGACCCTCGACTTCCCACAGGAAATGCTTCGGCTTGAGGCCGGCCATTGCAGTCATTCGCGTCCCTCCCAGTTGCTGCGGAACGAGGTCAGCATGCCGGTCAGCCGGTGCGCATCCTCCTCGCTGACCTTGCCCAGCAATTCGCCGATCCAGCCCTCATGCGCCGCGGCGATGGTGGCAAAGGACTTCGTGCCTTCCTCGGTCAACCGCACCATCGAGGTGCGGCGGTCGCCATTGCGGCGGGCCCGGGCGACAAGTCCTTCCGACACCAGCCGGTCGACAATGCCGGTGACATTGCCGTTGGACACCAGCAGGAAGCGCGACAGGTCGCTCATCAGCATGCCTTCCGGCGCCCGGTAAAGCGCTGCCATCACGTCGAAACGCGGCAGCGTCGTGTCGAATTCCTTCTTCAGGCGCTCGCGCAATTCGGCCTCGATCGTGCGTGAAGCCCGCAGCAGCCTTATCCAAAGACGCAGCCGGTCCTTGCCGGGTCCCGGTGGCACGGGCAGGGGGCCGGCTACCATGTTTCACCTCCCGAGATCGAAATCGCCTGTCCGGTGATCGACGCCGCCGCGTCGCCACATAACCACAGCACGGCTTCGGCAATTTCTTGCGGCTGGATGAAGCGGCCTTGCGGGTTGGTCGAGACGAGGCTGGCTCGCGCCTCGCCAGCCGAGCGGCCGGTCTTTTCGACGATGCGCTGGATGGATTCCTCCAACATGTCGGTCTCGACGAAGCCCGGACACACCGCATTGACGGTGACGCCGGATCTCGCCGTCTCCGCGGCCAGCGCCCTCATCAGGCCGACGACGCCATGCTTGGCCGCCACATAAGGCGCGACATAGGGGTAGCCTTTCAATCCGGCGGTCGAGGCGATGAAGACGATGCGGCCTGCCTTGCGCGCGGCCATGCCGGCCAGCGCCGGCCTCACCGTCAGGAAGGCCCCGGTCAGATTGACGTCGAGCGTCCGCTGCCAGTCGGCCACGGCGGTCTTGTGCGCCGGCGTGCTGCCGGCCATGCCGGCATTGGCGACGACGATGTCGAACGGTCCGCGCGCGGCCTCCGCCATCTCGTAAAGCGCCGCCATCGCCGCCTCGCTCGTGACATCTGCGACGATGCTATGGATGCGGCCGTTTTCGCCGGCAACCTTGGTGAGCTCAGCTTCGCGGCGCCCACATATGGTCACGTCGATACCAGCCTCGGACAAAGTGAGCGCGATGGCCCGGCCGACGCCGGATCCGCCGCCGGTGACCAGCGCGTGCTTGCCGGGAATCGTTGTCGCGGCCGTCATACTTTCAGCCCCGCAGCGGCGTCGCGCTCGGCCAGCCGGTAGAGCTGGTCGCGCCCGGGCAGATAAGGATCCGGCCATTTGACGCCACGGTCGCCGAGCGTCACCGCCGCATGCAGCATCCAGTAGGGATCGGCGAGATGCGGCCGTGCCAGCGCCACCAGATCGGCGCGGCCGGCCATCAGGATCGAATTGACATGGTCGGGCTCGTAGATGTTGCCGACCGCCATCGTCGCCATGCCGACTTCGTTGCGGATACGGTCGGAGAACGGCGTCTGGAACATGCGTCCATAGACCGGCTTGGCGGCAACCGACGTCTGGCCGGCCGAAACATCGCATATATCGACGCCGGCCTCATGCAGCATCCGCGCGATCTCGACGGCGTCTGCCGGCGTCACGCCTTCGATACCGACCCAGTCATTGGCTGAAATGCGCATCGAGATCGGTTTTTCCGCCGGCCAGGCGGCGCGCACCGCGTGGAAGATTTCCAGGGGATAACGCATGCGGTTTTCCAGTGAGCCGCCATAGGCGTCCGTGCGCTGATTGGTGACCGGCGTGATGAACGACGACAGGAGATAGCCGTGCGCGGCGTGGATCTCGAGCATATCGAAGCCGCAGCGATCGGCCATTTCCGCCGAGGCCACGAATTGATCGCGCACCAAGTCCATGTCGGCGCGGTCCATCGCCTTCGGCACCTGGTTCTCAGGCGACCACGCGACGGCCGATGCCGCCATGACAGGCCAGTTGCCCGAGGCCAGCGGCACGTCGGTGCCTTCCCAGCCGACGCGGGTCGAACCCTTGGCGCCGGAATGGCCGATCTGGGCGCAGATCTTCGCCTCGGTTTCGGTATGGACGAAATCGACCAGTCGCCTCCACGCCACCTCATGTTCGGGCGCGTAGAAGCCGGGACAGCCGGGCGTGATGCGTCCTTCCGGGCTGACGCAGGTCATCTCGATATAGACGAGCCCGGCGCCGCCCTTGGCGCGCTCGGCATAATGCGTGAAATGCCAGTCGGTCGGGCGGCCGTCAACGGCCTTGTACTGCGCCATCGGCGAAACGACGACGCGGTTGTTGAGGACCATGTCGCGCAGCTTGAAGGGCGCGAACATCGGCGCCCGGCGCAGCCTGTTGCCGCCGGCACCGGCCTGCCGCTGGAACCACTCTTCCGCGCCGCCCAGCCACTCGGCATCGCGCAACCGCAGATTCTCGTGGCTGATGCGTTGCGAACGCGTCAAAAGCGAATAGTTGAACTGCACCGGATCGAGGCCGAGATAGCGCTCGACCTCCTCGAACCATTCCAGAGAATTGCGCGCCGCCGACTGCAGCTTCAGCACTTCGGTGCGGCGGGCGTCTTCATATTTGCGGAAGGCGGCCTCGAGGTCCGGTTCGGTCTCGACATAGTCGGCCAGCGCCACCGCGCTTTCCAAGGCGAGTTTGGTGCCGGAGCCGATCGAGAAATGCGCCGAGGCCGCGGCGTCGCCCATCAGCGCCAGATTCTTGTAGGACCAGCGCTCGCACAGCACGCGCGGAAAATTGATCCAGGCCGAGCCCCTGATATGGTTGGCGTTGGTCATCAGCGCGTGGCCGCCAAGATGCCTGGCAAAGATGCGCTCGCACACCGCGATGGACGCCTGCTGCGACATCGCGCCGAAGCCGAAGGCGGCCCAGGTCTGTTCGCTGCATTCGACGATGAAGGTCGCGGTATCGCTGTCGAACTGGTAGGCGTGCGCCCACACCCAGCCATGCTCGGTCTTCTCGAAGATGAAGGTGAAGGCGTCGTCGAATTTCTGGTTGGTGCCGAGCCAGACGAACTTGCATTTGCGCGTGTCGATGTCGGGCTTGAAGATATCGACGAAGCTGTTGCGCGCCCTGGAGTTCAACCCGTCGGCGGCGACGACCAGGTCGTGCGTCTCCATATAGGGTTTTGGGTCGGCGATGTCGGTTTCGAACATCAGCTTGACGCCGAGTTCGCGCGCGCGGCGCTGCAGCAGGATCAACAGTCGCTTGCGGCCGATGCCGCAGAAGCCGTGGCCTGATGAGACCGTGCGCACGCCGTCATGAATGACGGCGATGTCATCCCAATAGGCAAAGTGCTTCTTGATCCAGACGGCGCTGACAGGATCGTTCTTCGCAAGATTATCGAGCGTCTCGGCCGACAGCACGACGCCCCAGCCGAACGTGTCGTCGGCCCGATTGCGCTCGAAAACCGTCACGTCGTGCGCGGCGTCCCTCAGCTTCATCGAAATGGCAAAGTAGAGGCCGGCTGGTCCGCCGCCGAGAACCGCAACCTTCATCCGTGCGATCTCCTCTTCGCTGGCTATGCCTCAGTATCGCGCCGGAGGTAAGATATTTCAAGCTTAAAGTTTTATGTCGAAATGATCATGCAGGCCTGGGTGGCGCGCTTGCCGTGACGTCCTGCAAGCGCGCCGCGAGAGATCATTTCTCCGGATTCTTCGGGCTCCACAGCACGGTCTCGGCTGTCTTCTCATAAGCCATGCCAGAGGGATAACTGATCGCTTCCAATTGCAGGCCCCAAGGTGCCTGGAAATAGAGGATGGTCTGGCCAGCGGCGGGCCCTTCCTTGACCGGCAGCGGCCCCATCCTTGTCTTGACGCTCTTGCCATCGAGATAGGCTTTCGCGGCGGCGACATCATCGACATAGAAGGCGATGTGGAAGCCGCCAATGTCGCTGTTCTTCGGTGTCAGGTCCTTCTGGTCGGGCGCGGTGTATTTGAACAGCTCGATGTTCGATCCATAGCCGCAGCGGACCATGGTGACCTGCTCGATGACAGCTTTCGGATCGACGCCGAGCAGGTCTTGCATGAAGGTGCCCTTGTCGTCGGCGAACGGTCCGAACGACATCGCCTTCTTGCAGCCGACGACCTCGGTGAAGAAGTCGACCGCCTGCTTCATGTCGGGAACCGTGACGCCGGTATGGTCGTGGCCGTGCATGCCGGGGATCGAATCCGCCGAGGCCATGCCGGCACTACCAAGGATAGCAGCGGCGAGCGTTGCAATTGCGATTGTTGTCTTCATGTCAGTCCTGCTCCATTTGGCGGGACTTCGTCATTTTCCAGTCGCACGTCCGAGGCCCGCTTCTCGGCGTGCGTTCGCATTCATATCGGCGCCTTGCCTGTGGAAGGTATGTCCAGCCAGCCCGCGTCGATTTCGGGCAGCGGAATGGCTGCGATGAGGTCGCGTGTGTAGGCCTGCCGCGGCTTGTCGAACAAGGCGTCGGTGGCGCTCGCCTCGACGATCATGCCTTCGCGCATGACGATCACCTGTTGGCAGAGCCGCCGGATCACCGACAGATCGTGGCTGATGAAGGCGACCGTCAGGCCCATCTCCGCGGCAAGCTTCTCCAGCAAGGTGAGGATCTGGGCCTGCGTCGAGACGTCGAGCCCGGAGACGATCTCGTCGGCCAGCACGAATTTCGGCGACAGCGCCAGCGCGCGCGCAATGCCGACGCGCTGGCGTTGGCCGCCCGAAAGCTGGTGGCGATAGCGGCCGGCGAAGCTCTGCGGCAGGCCGACGCGTTGCAGTGCCTCGGCGACACGGGATTTCAGATTGTCGCCGAGCCCGTTCTGCCTGAGCGGTGCGGCGATGATGCTGGCAATGGTGCGGCGCGGGTTGAGCGACGACATCGGATCCTGGAAGATCATCTGCAGGTCGCGGCGCAGTGGCCGCAGTGCCGCCTCCGGCAGATGGGTGATATCGCGGCCCTCGAAACGGATGCTGCCGGCGCTCGGCTCCAGCAGCCGCACCAGCGCGCGGCCGAGCGTCGATTTGCCGGACCCGGATTCGCCGACGATGCCGGTCACCGAGCCGCTGGGCAGGTCGAAATCCAGGCCTTTCAGAATCTCGGCCAGCGGTGCGCGGCCGATCAGCGGCTTGCGCGTCATGTCGGGCAGCGAAACCTTCAGCCCGCGCACGGAAAACAGCGGCTCAGCCATGCGGGCGCCTCCAGGCCTGGTCGGCGGAAGCGATCTCGGCGGCAAGTCCGGCCAGCACCGTCTCGTCCACGGGTCTCAACGAAGCGAAGGGATCGGTGTAGCGCGGCGTCGCAGCCATCAGTGCCCGGGTGTAGGGGTGCCGAGGTGCCGCGAACAGCGCTGCGGTCTCGGCCTCTTCCACCACCTTGCCGGCATAGAGCACCGACACTTTCTGGCTGATCTTGGCGACGACGCCGAGATCATGGGTGACGAACAGGATCGCGGTGCCGTGCTCGCGCTGCAACGCGCCGATCAGCCGAAGGATCTGCTTCTGTACGGTGACGTCGAGCGCCGTGGTCGGCTCGTCGGCGACGATCAGCCGTGGCTCGGCGGCGAATGCGGCGGCAATCAGCACGCGTTGGCGCATGCCACCGGACAGTTCGTGCGGATAAGTCTTCAGCACGCGGTCGGGGTCGCGGATCTGCACCTCGTCCAGCAATTGCCGGATACGCCGGTCGGCCTTGTCGCCGCTCCAGCCGAGGATGCGCACCAGCCGGTCGGTCATCTGCGGGCCGATGCGGCGCGAGGGGTTGAGCGCGGTCAGCGGATCCTGCGGGATCAGCGCCGTGCGCGCGCCGATCAGCGTGCGCCGCGCCCTGGGCTGGAGTTTGCCGAGGTCTTCGCCCTCGAGCCGCATATCGCCTTCGACGATGCGCACGCTCGATGGCAGCACGCCGAGCACCGCCTTGCCGATCATTGTCTTGCCGGCGCCGCTTTCGCCGACGAGCGCGCGCACCTCGCCGGGTTGCACGGCAAGCGAAACTGAGCGCAGCACGCGCTGGCCGTTGGCCAGCACGGCGCTCAGATTGGCGATGTCGAGACAGGCGCTCATCGCAGCACCGGATCGAAGCGCGTTTTCAGCGCTTCGCCGAACTGGCTGAAAGACAGCACGGTGAGGATCAGCGTGATCAGCGGGAACACCAGCACCCACCATGCCTGATGGATCGAGAGCCGGCCCTCGGCGATGATGCCGCCCCAGGTCGGATCGTCGGTCGAGATCGACAGATTGACGAAGGACAGGATCGCCTCGACGATGACGGCGATACCCATCTCCAGCGACAGCAGCGCCACGATCGAGGGAACGACGTTCGGCAGCACCTCGCGCAGCATGATGCCGATGCGGCCATACCCGGCGATGCGGGCATTCTCGACATAGTCCATGCGCGACTGGCCCATGGCTTCGGCGCGGATCACCCGGCAGAAGCGCGTCCAGTCGATGATCGCAATGGCGAGAATGACGGAGCTTAAGCCGGTGCCGAGCACGGCAACCAGCAGAATGGCGAACAGCACCGGCGGGAAGGCCATCCAGACGTCGACGATGCGCGAGATGATGCGATCCGCCCAGCCGCCGAAATAGCCAGCGATCAGCCCAAGCGTCGAGCCGACGACGCAGGCGGCGATCGCCGCCGCGAAAGCAACGATGAAGGCGATGCGGCCACCAAAAATCAGGCGCGAGAGCAGGTCGCGGCCGAGGCTGTCGGTGCCGAGCCAATAGCCGGGCTCGGCACCATCGAGCCAGAACGGCGGCAACCGCTCCAGCATTAAATCCTGCGCCAGCGGATCCTGCGGCGCCACCAGCGGCGCGAAGATCGCCGCCAGCAGTGCCAGCAGCAGCCAGCCGCCGGCGAGCCACAGCCTCGGGCTCAATCCGCGCCGGGAGATGCGTGCCTCATCCATGGCGCAGCCTCGGATTGAGCAGCGCATACATCATGTCGACGGCGAGGTTGATCAGCACGAACAGCAGCGCGAAGACCAGCACGATGCCCTGGATCAGCGGCAGGTCGCGGTTGATGACGGCATCGATGGCCATGTTGCCGAGGCCCTCATAGGAAAACAGCCGTTCGACGATGACCGTGCCGCCGATGAGGAAGGTGAATTGCACGCCGACCAGGGTCAGCGTCGGCAGTGCGGCGTTCTTCAGCGCCTCGCGCAGGATGACCTGCGTTTCCGAAAACCCTTTGACCCGCGCCAGCACCACATAGTCGAGGTCGAGCACTTCCTTCAGCGACTGTTTCAACAGTTGCGAGATGATTGCCGCCAGCGGCAGCGCCAGGGCAATCGCCGGCATCAGCATGTGCTTCAAGAGATCCCAGGTCAGGTCGAAGCGCAGCCGCAGCAGGCTCTCGAAGAAATAGAACTGGGTGACGAAGGGCAGGTCGAGTTGCGGCGACACGCGGCCCGAAATGTCGAAGATCGGCACCAGCACGCCGAACAGCAGGATCAGCACGAGGCCCCAGAGGAAATCGGGAATGGAGAGCGCTGCACCGCTGGCGATGTCGATGCCGGCTTCGACCGCCGTACCGCGTTCACGGGCGCCGAGTATCGCCGTCGTGCCACCGATCGCCACCGCCATGACAAGCGCGACGATGGCAAGCTCAAGCGTCGCCGGCAGCCGATTGAAGACGAGGCCGAGCACGTCTTGCCGCAGCGAGATCGAGGTGCCGAAATCGCCCCTGGCGACACCGGACAGCCAGATGAAGAACTGCTGTACGATCGTCTTGTCGAGCCCGTAGAGCGCGCGCAGCCGGGCGATGTCGTCATTGGTGGCGCCGGGCGGCAGCATCATGGCGATCGGATCGCCGGGCGCGACGCGGATGACCACGAAAACGACGACGGCCACGCCGAACAGCGTGATCAGCATAGTCGCAAGACGGATCAGGAAACGTTGCAGGAGCATTCTGGCGTTGGCCTAGCGTGTTCTAACGAGCAGCCCCATCATCCGGACGCTTCGCGGCCACCTTCTCTCCGAGGGGGAAGGTGGCGCGAAGGGCCGGATGAGAGGGCCTGCGTAAGTTGCACGCCGTCTTGCGACGGCGCTCCTTGTCGTCTGTCTCAGGCCGGGGTCATCAGGGCCGGCAGCAGCGCGCCTGAAATATGCTGCACCACGTTGACGCCCTTGGCATGCACGATCGGCTGCGCGTACTGCATCAGCGGCAGCACATAGGCCTGCTCGGCGATGTATTTGTCGACCGCCTTCCAGCCGGCGATGCGCTTGGCCTCGTCCTTCTCTCTCCACAGCGGGTTGATCATGTCGATCAGGTCCTGGCTGTCCCAGACCGAATGCGGGCTCGGTCCATACATGGCAAAGCCGGTCGAAGTGGTCGGATCGCCAATGGCGTTGCCCCAGTTGTAGAAGGCCGCGGGCGCGAGCTTGTCGGCGGCGCGCAGCTCGTAGTGCTTGGCGATCTCGTAGACCTCGATCGTCGCCTCGATGCCGACCTTGCGCCACATGCCGACGATCGCCTGGATCATCTCATAATCCTTGGGCTTGAAGCCCTTGGTCGTCTGGATGGTGAACTTGACCGGCTTTTCCGGCGAATAGCCTGAGGCGGCCAGCAGTTCCTTGGCTTTCTCCGGATTGTGCTCCACCTTGATCGAGGCGTCGAAGGCCGCATATTCCGGCGTTTCCAGCGTGGCGATCGGCTGGCCGTAGCCGCGCAGCAGCCGCTTGACCAGAAGCTCCTTGTCGACCGCCATGACGGCTGCCTGGCGCACGTTCTTGTCGAGCATTGCTTCGATGTCGTTGAAGAAGATCATGCCGATGTCGGAAACATTCTTGATCGAGCCGGCGAGCCCCTCCTTGGCGATCAGGCGGTCATACTCCTCGTAGGGGATTTCGAGCGTCACCTGCGAGGAGCCGGATTCGATCTCGGCGACGCGGCTCGCCGCATCGGTGACGAACTTGATCGTCACATTCTCGAAGGCCGGCTTGCCACCCCAATAGTTCGGATTGGCTTTCAACCGCAGGAAGGCGTTGCGCTCGAACTTCTCGACCATATAAGGGCCGGTGCCGATCGGCGCCTTCTCGAAACCTTCGGCGCCGACCTTCTCGTAATAGGCTTTGGGCATGATGTAGCCGGTCAGGAACGACATCCATTTGAAATAAACCGGGTCGAACTGGACGACGTCGCCTGTGATCTTGTTGCCGTCGATCTTGAAATTGCTGACGTTCTTCCAGACGAACTGGATCGGGTTCCCGGTCTTCTCGTCGCCCGCCCGCTGCAGCGACCAGACGACGTCTTCCGGCGTGAACGGCGAGCCGTCATGCCATTTCACGCCTTCGCGCACTGTCATCATGATCTTGGTGCGGTCCTCGTTCCAGCCCCATTCCGTCAAAAGGCCAGGCGCGAAGGACAGGTCAGGCTTCTGCGGGATGAACTGGTCGAACACCGACTGATAGAGGCCCTGGATGGTCGGGTTGACGGCGGACGGTCCGGTGGTCGGATCCCAGGACGGCAGGTTGACGTTGTAGGCGATGGTCAGTTCGCCGGCGGCAGCCTGGGCGATCTTCGGCAGGCCGACGGCGGCCACGCCAAGTGCCGCGGCACTATATCCAAGCAATTCGCGTCTGTTGATTGTCATGGTCGTTCCCCTTGTTGTTTTGTCTTCGCGCAGCTTCGTCCGGTCATTGATTCGGCTTCGTCGGCAGCAGCGCCTTGCCTGTCGTCGCCCTCATGAAATCGTCTATCTCCCGCCAAGCTGTTGCGCGAGCATGAAGCCCGAGGCGGCACCCGTGCCGGCACCGGGCCATGTCGCGGCGCCGGTGAGATGCAGATTGGTTACCGGCGTGTTCCAGCCGGCATAGCCGCGCGCCGGACGGAACAGGAAATTCTGCGCCAGATGATGGCTGCCGCAGAGCTGGTCTCCACCGACGAGGTTCGGGTTCTCGCGCTCGAGATCGATGGGCGAAAACACCGCGCGATCGAGGATTTTTGCGCGCAGGCCAGGCGCGTGGGTTTCGATGATGTCGAGCACGCGGTCGGCATAGGCATCCTTGACCTCGTCCCAATGCGCTGGCGCGATCTTGGCCGAGGCGTCGCCCACGATTTCGGCGGGCAGCATGCGCACCTGCACCCACAGAACATGTTTGCCCGCGGGTGCACGCGACGGATCGACCGCGGTCGGCTGGCCGACGACCAGCACCGGTTCGTCCGGCAGCATGCCTGCCACCGCCTGTTGATAGGTGCGCGACATCTGGTCGAGCGACGGCGCCAGATGCACATAGGCGAACTGGCGCAACTCTGCCCCGGCGCGCCAATCCGGCAAATCGTCCAGCGCCAGGTGGATCATCATCGTGCCCGGCGCATGTCGAAACTTCTGCATCGCCGTGTCGAAGCCGGCGTCGCCGGAACCGCCGGGCAGCAGCTTGCCGGACAGCGCCTTGGGCGCCACCCCTGCAATCACCGCCTTGGTGGCCGTATGCGTTTCGCCGGAAACAAGCCGCACACCTGTCGCCTTGCCGCCGGAGACCGTGATCTCGGCGACATCGGCGCCGGTGACGATCCTGCCGCCGGCGGATGTCACCATGCCGGCCATCGCCCGGATGATGGTGTCGGCGCCGCCCTTGCCCAGCACCATGCCAAAACTCTGGTTGGCCATCGATTCCAGATAGGGAAACACGGCACCGCCGGCGATGTCGGGCGCGAAGTCGAGATGCATGCCCCAGGTGGCGAGCGTCGCCCTGATGTGTGGAGACTCGAAATTTTCCTCCAGCCAGGCACGCGGCGAAGTCAACAGCAGCCGGCCGGTGTCGAGCGCGCCCGAAACACCCTTCTTGCGCCACAGGTTCCATGCGGTGCCCGCAAGCGCCCGGGCGCTCATCGGCGATCCCAGCAGCTTGAACAAATGCTCGGCTTCGGCCGGGAAGGCGGCAACCAGCCTGCGCCATGTCGCGGCATCGGCGGCCGAAAAGGCAGCCATGTGGCCGGCGGTCTTTTCCAGGTCGTTGCTGACCCCGAACCAGCGTCCATCCGGAAAGGTGCTGGCGAAACAGTCGGCGACCGGGGCGAACTCCAGCCCCTGCGCTTTCAATTCATTTGCATATTTCCGGTGGAACGCCGAGCCGGCGAACAGGCTCAGATTCATCGCGCCGAAATCGTGGCGGAAGCCGGGGAGGGTGAACTCGCGGGTCTGGACGGCGCCGCCGATTGTTGCGCCGCGTTCGAAAACCCCGGTTTTCCAGCCCTTGAGCGCCAGATGCGCGGCGCATGCCAGAGTGTTGTGGCCCGCCCCGACAAAGATGGCGTCGAACTCGCTCACGCCCCGTTCCCATTTCCTTTATGCTTAAAGATAATTGCAGATGCATATGTTTTCGTCTAGTAGGATATTAAGGGCCGAGACGAGCCTTGATCATGTCAGACAAGAGGGAACAGAGACCATGGACAGCCAAAAACTCCTCGGCGAAGTCGCCGCCCAGCTCCTTTCCGGCGCCATCAAGGTGGTCGACCTGACAGCGCCGCTCGGGCCGGACACACCGCTGATCAAGCTGCCGCCGGAACTTGCGGTCGACACGCCGAAGGTCGAAATCCATTCGATCTCCCGCTATGACAAGAACGGTCCGTGGTGGGCGTGGAACTGGCTGAAGCTTGGCGAGCATTCCGGCACGCATTTCGACGCCCCGCAGCATTGGATCTCCGGCAAGGATTATCCGGACGGCGCCACCGACACCATTCCGGCGCAGAATTTCATCGGGCCGGTCAATGTCATCGACTGTTCGAAGGAAGCCGCCGCCGATCACGATTTCCTGCTCACCGTCGACCACATCAAGGCCTGGGAAGCCAAGCATGGCGCGATCAACGCCGGCGAGTGGGTGGTGATGCGCACCGACTGGTATAAGCGCAACGGCTCGGAAGCCGAATTCCTCAATGCCAACGAAACCGGCCCGCACACGCCCGGCCCGACGGCGGAAGCCATCCAGTTCCTGATCAGCAAGGACATCAAGGGCTGGGGCTCGGAGACCATCGGCACCGATGCCGGCAAAGCCGGCGGCATGGAGCCGCCATTCCCGGCGCACACGCTGATGCACAAGGCCAACCGCTACGGCCTCGCCAGTCTCTGCAATCTCGACCAGCTGCCGCCGAAAGGCGCGATCCTGATCGCGGCCCCGCTCAAGATCGAGCACGGCACCGGCAGCCCGATCCGCGCGCTGGCGCTGGTTGCGGGCAAATAGGGCGAGGGCGGTCTTCGGGAGAAGATCATGGTTGTTGCAGGTGATGTTGTAGTGACAAAGGGAACAAAGGGAGAGCGCCGGCCGCGTGGCGCTGGCGCTCTACGGCGCCCCCCTCTGTCCTGCCGGACATCTCCCCCTCTAGGGGGGAGATTGGCAGTTCTGGCGCCCCACTCACTTCTTCTGCGTAGGAGATTGGCGAAATCCGCTACGACGGTCGATCTCCCCCCTAGAGGGGGAGATGTCCGGCAGGACAGAGGGGGGCGCCAAGGAACGCTACCCCGCGCAATTGACCCCCACCTCCCGACCGGGAGCACCCGCCGGTGAACGCCCCCGATCACATCATCGTCGGCAGCGGCATCAATGCGCTGGTCTGCGCGGCGATGCTCGGCGGCAAGGGCGCCAAGGTGCTCGTGCTGGAGCGCAACGACCGCATCGGCGGCTGCATGCGCACCGAGGAGATCACCGCGCCCGGCTTCATCCACGATGTGATGGCAACGACCTTCGTGCTGTTCATCACCTCGCCGGCATTCGCGGCACTGGGCGCCGATCTCGCCCGGCACGGGCTGGAATTCTGCCATACCGGCACGCCGACCGGAGTGCTGCGGCCGGACGGCAGCCACGCGGTGCTCACCACCGACCGTGCCGCCAACATCGCCGCGCTTAACAGGATCGCTGCTGGCGACGGCGACCGCCACGCGGAAGATGTCGGCGGCATCGAGCGCAATGCCGGCCTGCTGTTCGGCCTGCTGGGTGGTAGCCTGTGGTCGTACCCGACCGCGAAGCTGCTGGCCGGCGATGCCTGGCGGCGTGGTCCGCGCGGGCTTGCCGCCTTTCTCGGCGACGCCCTGGTGCCGGCGCGTAGCTGGCTGGAAGGCACGTATCAGTCGGAGACAGTCCGCGCGCTCTGGGCGCCGTGGGTGCTGCATGCCGGGCTTGGTCCCGAAGACGCCTTTTCCGGCCAGATCGCCAAGGTGATCGCCTTCGCGCTGGAGGCGGCCGGCGCGCCGATCGTCAAGGGCGGGGCGCAGAACCTGCTGGCGGCTTTCGAGGCGCTCATCAAGGAACGCGGCGGCGTCATTTCCACCGAAGCGGACGTTGCCTCCATTCTCCTGGCCGGAGGTCGCGCCACAGGCGTACGGCTGGCCTCGGGCGAAACGGTTCACGCCACCAAGAGCGTCATCTGCTCGGTCACGCCGACGCAGCTTTACGGTCGCCTGCTCGGCAAGGATGCTCCGAAGGGCGACGTCGAAGCGACGCGGAAATACCGCTATGGCAAAGGCAATTTCCAGATCCACTACGCCCTCGACAAGCCGCCGTCCTGGCGTGGCCAGGGCCTCGACAAGGTGGCGCTGCTGCATCTGACGCCTGGATTGGATGGCGTCTCGAAAGCCTGCAACGAGGCGGCACGCGGCATGCTGCCGGAGGTGCCGACCATCTGTGTCGGCCAGCCGCATGCGCTCGACCCGTCGCGCTGTCCGGAAGGCAAGGCGATCCTGTGGCTGCAACTGCCCGAGGCGCCGCGCCACATCAAGGGCGACGCCGCCGGCAAGCTGCAGGCACCGGCTGACGGGCAATGGACCGAGGCGCTGCGCGAGGCCTATGCCGATCGCGTTGAAGCGATCCTCGCCAGCCATATCGACGGCTTCAAGGACAGCATCATCGCGCGCCGCGCCTATTCGCCGGCCGATCTCGAAACGATGAACATCAACCTGGTCGGCGGCGACCCTTATGGCGGCTCCTCTGTTATCGACCAGTCGTTCCTGTGGCGGCCGTTCAAGACCAGCCGCAATCACCAGACCGGCATCAAGAACCTCTACCATATCGGTGCCTCGACCCATCCCGGTGCCGGACTCGGCGGCGGCTCCGGTTTCCTGCTGGCGGGGAAACTGTGATGGAACAGAAGGTCGCCGAAAAACGCCAACGCATTTCGACCCTCGGTCAGATCGGCCTGCAGCAATTCGCGCCCTATCTGATGAACCGCATCATGGGCCGCTACAACGCCACCCTGCGTGATGATTTCCGCAAGCAGGGCCTGACGATTTCGCAGGTGCGCACGCTCGCCGTGCTGTCGGTCGCCGACGGCGTCACCGTCAACGACCTCTCGGTCTATACCGTCATCGAGCAGTCGACCTTGAGCCGCACGCTGGACACGCTGGAGGGGCAAGGGTTCGTGCGGCGCGAGCAGGGCGTCACCGACAGCCGCATCCGCCACGTGTTCCTGACCGACGAGGGCCGCGCCGAGTTCACTCGCGCCTGGCCGGCCATGCACGATGCGTTCGAGGCCATGTTCGACGATATCGATGACGCCGAATATGCAGCACTCATCGCGACGCTTTTGAAGATGCTGAAGAACATTCGCAAGCACGACATCTAGATGTACGCGCCGCCGGCTGTCGGCGGCAACGGAAGGAGGCAGAGATGGCTGAACGGTCTTTTGCCAAGGAAGTCGAAAAGCTGAGGCTCGGCGCCGGCGAGGAATTTGCCGGCGAGGGCATCCTCGCCATCACCAAGGCGCTGCTGCAATGCGGCGTCGGCTATGTCGGCGGCTACCAGGGCGCGCCGATCAGCCATCTGATGGATGTTTTGGCCGATGCGCAGGACATTCTGGGCGAGCTCGGCGTGCATTTCGAGGCCAGCGCCTCGGAAGCCACCGCCACAGCCATGCTCGCCGCCTCGGTGCACTACCCGATCCGTGGTGCCGCGACCTTCAAGTCCACCGTCGGCACGAACGTCGCTTCCGATGCGCTGGCCAATCTCGCGTCCGGCGGTGTCACCGGCGGCGCGCTGATCATCGTCGGCGAGGACTATGGCGAGGGCTCCTCCATCATGCAGGAGCGCAGCCATGCCTTCGCCATGAAAAGCCAGGTCTGGCTGCTCGACCCGCGCCCCAACCTGCCATCCATCGTCAAGGCGGTGGAGGATGGTTTCGAGCTGTCGGAAATCTCCAACACGCCGGTCATGCTACAGGTGCGCATCCGCTGCTGCCACGTGCACGGCCATTTCATCGCCAAGGACAACAAGCGTCCGCCGATGACGGTGGCCGATGCGCTCGACGCGCCGCGCCGCGACACCGGACGCATCGTGTTGCCGCCCGCCTCCTTCCTGCACGAAAAGGAGAAGGTGCAAAAGCGCTGGCCGGCGGCGGTGGATTTCATCGCCAGGAACAAGATCAACGAGTTCTTCGGCTCGGACCACGGCTCGGTCGGCATCGTCATGCAGGGCGGCATGTACAATTCGGTCATCCGTGCGCTGCAGCGGCTCGGCCTTGCCGACACCTATGGCGACACGGATGTGCCGCTCTACGTGCTCAACGCCGTCTATCCCTTGGTCGATGACGAGTTCCTCGCCTTCTGCGAGGGCAAGCAGGCGGTGCTGGTGGTCGAGGAAGGCCAGCCCAACTATATCGAACAGGCTTTTGCCGCGATGCTGCACAAGGCGGGGCGCGGCACCAGGCTGGTCGGCAAGGAGCATCTGCCGATGGCCGGCGAATATACTGGCCAGGTTATGCTCGACGGCATCGGTGCCTTCCTGCGCGCCGAGGCGCCGCATCTTTTGCCGGGCGAGGTGCGCGCGCCCAATAAGGTTGGCGACGGCGTCGACACGGCCGATCTGGTCAACGTCGTGCCGGGCCGGCCGCCGGGCTTCTGCATCGGTTGCCCGGAGCGGCCGATCTTCGCCGCGACCAAGCTGGTCGAGCAGGAACTCGGCAAGCACCACATCGCCTCCGACATCGGCTGCCATCTGTTCTCGATCATGCCGCCTTTCGAGCTCGGCGCCACCACAATGGGCTACGGACTGGGACCCGCCTCGGCCTCGGCGTTCAATTCGCCCGACGCCAAGCGCCGCTCGATCTCCTTCGTCGGCGACGGCGGCTTCTGGCACAACGGCCTGACCTCCTCGATCGGCAATGCGGTGTTCAACAAGAATGACGGCGTCATCGTCATCGTCGATAATTTTTACTCCGCCGCCACCGGCGGCCAGGACATCCTGTCGTCGCGCGCCGGCAACAAGACCAAGTCGACCAAGCATCCAATCACCGAGGCGGTGAAAGGCATGGGCGTCAAATGGCTGCGCCATGTCGACCGCACCTACGATGTCGGCAAGATGCAGGACACGTTGCGCGAGGCGCTGACGACGGACGAGAAGGGGCCAAAAGTCATCGTCGCCTCGTCGGAGTGCATGCTCAATCGCCAGCGCCGCGAAAAGCCGCTGGTCGACAAGGCGATCAAGGGTGGGACAAGGGTCGTCAAGCCGAAGTTCGGCGTCGACGAGGACATCTGCACCGGCGACCACGCCTGCATGCGGCTGTCCGGCTGCCCGTCGCTGTCGGTCAAATCGCTCGACGATCCGCTGCGCGACGATCCGGTCGCATCGATCGACCAGAACTGCGTCGGCTGCGGCAATTGCGGCGAGGTGGCGGACGCCGCGGTGCTGTGCCCTTCCTTCTACCGCGCCGATGTCGTGCACAATCCAAGCCGCTGGGATCGCTTCCTGCAAGCGGCACGCCGCGCGACGATCGGCTTGCTGCAGAGGCGGCGCGAAAGCCGGCGCCTGATATTCGCCGATGCTTGAGCCTGTTCCTTCCCTGCGTCCCAGGTCCGGTGCTGCCGATGAGCCGGTGATCAAGCTCGCAGTGCTGGCCGTTGGCGGCCAGGGCGGCGGCGTGCTGGCCGACTGGATCACCGATGTCGCCGAGCGCAATGGCTATGTCGCGCAATCGACCTCGGTCGCCGGCGTCGCCCAGCGCACCGGCGCCACCATCTACTATATCGAAATGGCCCGCGACACCGGCCGGCTGCCGGTGTTCGCGCTGTCGCCCTCGCAGGGCGATGTCGACATCTTGATCGCCGCCGAATTGATGGAAGCCGGCCGTGCGATCATCAGGGGCTTCGTCACCCCCAACCGCACGACGCTGATCGCCTCCTCGCACCGCATCGCCGCCGTGTCGGAAAAGATCGAACCGGGCGACGGCCGCGCCTCGTCGTCCAAGGTCCATGCAACGGCTGAGGCCGCGTCGAAGCGCTTCATCGCTTTCGACATGGAAAAGATCGCCGCCGACAACGGGTCGATGATCTCGGCCAGCCTGCTTGGCGCATTGGCCGGCTCCGACGCACTGCCGTTTACCCGTGAAAGTTATGAACAGGCGATCGGCACCGGCGGCCGTGGCGTCAAAGCTAGCCTCGCGGCCTTTAGCGCCGCGTTCGATCGCGCGCGGGGCCTGGCGGCAACACCTTCGTCGAAGCCGGCGGAGCCAGCGATTGTCGAATCCGCCCAGGGTACCGGTCGCGTGAGCGGTCCGCAAAATCTGCTCCAGGGATGGCAGGCGCTGGCCGCTCGCATCGAGCTGATGCCTCTGGCCGTGCGCGACATGGCGCTTCGCGGCCTGAGAAAGGTCGTCGACTATCAGGACATCACCTATGGGCGCGAATATCTCGACCGGCTGGATAAGGCCGTCGCGCTGGACAGCGCCGGCCACGCCCATGCGCTGTCCATCGCCGCCGCAAAGCATCTGGCCAATGCCATGTGCTATGACGACATGATCCGCGTCGCCGATCTGAAGACGCGCTCGACCCGCGACAGGCGGGTGCGCAAGGAGGTTGGCGTAAAGGACGGTTCGGTCCTGCAAGTGACCGAGTATTTCCATCCCCGCATCGAGGAGTTCTGCGGCACGCTGCCGGCGGGGCTCGGCAGCTACATCGAGAACCGGCCCAAGCTCGCCGGCTTTCTCGACCGCCGCATCAACCGTGGCCGCCGCATCCGCACCGACAGCTTTGCCGGCTTTGCCGCCCTGTGGTTCATCGGCGGCCTGCGCCGCTGGCGCCGCGGCCTGCTGCGCCACAAGGTCGAGACCGCGCATCTGGAAGGTTGGTATACGTTGGCGCTTGGCTACGTGCCGGTCGACTACGCCGTTGCCGTCGAAATCCTCAACTGCCGCCGGCTGATCAAGGGCTACAGCGACACCCATGTGCGCGCTCAGTCGAAATTCGACCGCGTACTCTCTGCTCTCGACCTGCTCAAGGGCCGCGCCGACGCCGCCGACTGGCTCCGACGCCTGCGCGAGGCGGCGCTGAAGGACGAGAAGGGCGACATGCTCGACGGCGCGCTGAAGACCGTGGCGACGTTGGGGTCATCTCCAATCATCTGAGTTTCAGCGGGTGACCTCCGCCGATCGCGCCGACCAACCGCATTCGCGACTCTGGCCACGGCAACACGGCTGGCCGCCACCGTTGCACCTCCTCGATCATCAATCCGCTCTCTTGTGAACGTCGTTCATTTTTACGCTTGAACATTGTTCACGTTGTGGTAAGTTGGCGCCATGAACATTGTTCATAGGGAGAAGCGCAATGTTGAACAGCTCCACGATAGACACCGGGCAGGGCCGCTGGCCGAAACGAGCCTGGACTTGTGATCGCTGCGAAGATCAGACGCGGTAAGAAGTTTAACCAGCTCACGTTATTACAACGATTGAAACAGCGCATGAACCCGCGGGGATCACCGGAGCATCGCCGCGTGGTTCCGCCAAATGGGAAATCGCCATGAACACGCATCTCATGCTTTCGCGGCGCTTCGCGCCGCTTTTCTGGACGCAGTTCTTGTCCGCCTTCAACGACAATTTCCTCAAGAACACGCTGGTGTTCCTGATCCTCTTCACACTCGCCGCCGACCAGGCGGCGTCGCTGGTCACCTTGGCTGGCGCCGTGTTCATGGCTCCGTTCCTGCTGCTGTCGGCGCTGGGCGGCGAGATTGCCGACCGCTTCGACAAGGCGCTCATCGCCCGCCGGCTGAAATTTGCCGAGATCGGCGCCGCCGCCGTCGCGGTCGTCGGCATCGCGCTTTCGTCGATCCCGGTGTTGATGACCGCGTTGCTGATGTTCGGCGTCATCTCGGCACTGTTTGGGCCGATCAAATACGGCATCCTGCCGGATCATCTCGAGCGCAAGGAATTGCCCCGCGCCAACGCCTGGATCGAGTCGGCGACCTTCGCCGCCATCCTTGGCGGCACGATCGTGGGCGGCGTCGTCTCCGCCGACGGCATTGGTGTCGCCGTCTTCGGCCCGATGATGATGATCCTGGCGGTCGGCTGCTGGGCCGTCAGCCGCTCCATCCCTTCGACCGGCTCCGCCGCGCCGAACCTTGTCATCGACTGGAACATCTTCCGCTCGACATGGCGGCAGGTCAGCGAATTGCGCACCGACACGCGCATCTGGCGCGCCGGATTGATGACCTCGTGGTTCTGGCTGATCGGCGCCATCGTGCTTTCGATCCTGCCCACGCTGATCAAGGATCATCTCGGCGGCAACGAGATCGCGGTCACCGCCTATCTCGCGGTGTTCGCCGTCTCCATCGCCATCGGCTCGGCGATCGCCGCCTGGATGTCGCAAGGCCGCATGGTGCTGCTCCCGGCGCCGGTCGGCACGGCGCTGCTGGCACTGTTCGGCTTGCACCTTGCCTGGACGATCTGGAGCATGCAGCCTTCGCCCAAGGCCGAAACCCTTGGCCTCTTCTTCGCAGGGCCAAACACGATCCGCGTTGCGATCGACCTTGCCGGCATGGCCATTTCCAGCGCCTTCCTGGTGGTGCCGACCTTCGCCGCCGTGCAGGCCTGGTCGCCCGAGGCGCGCCGCGCCCGCGTCGTCGCCGCTGTCAGCATCGTCAACGCCGGCTTCATGACGATGGGCGGCATCCTCGTCGCCGCCATTCAGGCCGCGGGCGTCTCTATTGCCAGCGTGCTGTTCGGGCTTGCCGCCTTCAATGCCGTGGCCGCCTGGCTGATGTTGAAATATCTGCCGACCAACGCCTTCCGCGACTTCGTCTCCATTCTCTTCCGTGCCTTCCATCGCCTGGAAGTGGAGGGCCTGGAAAACCTCAAGGCCGCAGGTCCGGCGCCGATCCTGGCGCTCAACCATGTCAGCTTCCTCGACGGCCCGCTGGCGCTGACGCTGACCGATGAAGAGCCGGTCTTCGCCATCGACTACACGATCGCGCAGGCATGGTGGATGAAGCCGTTCCTCAAATTGACCCGCGCCCTGCCGCTCAATCCGGCCAAGCCGATGTCGACGCGCACGCTGATCAAGATCGTGCAGAACGGCGATCCGCTGGTCATCTTTCCCGAGGGCCGCATCACCGTCACCGGCGGGCTGATGAAGGTCTATGACGGCGCCGCCATGGTGGCCGACAAGACCGGCTCGATGGTGGTGCCGATCCGGATCGAGGGGCTGGAGAAAAGCCCCTTCTCGCGGCTGACGGCGCAGCACGTGCGCCGCCGCCTGTTCCCGAAGGTCAGGGTCACCATACTGCCGCCGGTCAAGCTCAAGGTCGACAACGATCTGAAAGGCCGCAAGCGCCGGGCCGCCGCCGGTGCCGCGCTCTACCAGGTGATGTCAGACCTCGTCTTCCGCACCCAGCATATCGACAAGACCGTGCTCGAAAGGATCATCGAGACGGCGACCGAGCGCGGCATGCAGCAACTTGCCGTGCAGGATCCGGTCGCCGGTTCGCTGAGCTACGGCAAGCTGCTCACTGGCGTCGCGGTGCTCGGCGAGAAGTTCGAGACGCTTTATGCCGGACAGGACACGCTCGGCATCATGCTGCCCAACGCCAATGGCGCCTGTGCCGCGCTGCTCGGCGTCATGTCGGCCGGCAAGGTCCCGGCGATGATCAACTTCACCGCCGGTGCCACCAACATCCTGTCCGCCTGCAAGGCGGCGCAGGTAACCACCATCCTGACCTCTCGGGCCTTTGTCGAGCAGGCCAAGCTTGGCGCAATCGTCGAGGAGGTCGGCCGGTCGGTCAAAATCGTCTGGCTCGATGATCTGCGTGCAAGCATCGGCCTCAAGGACAAGCTGCTTGGCCTGTTGCGCAAGACCACGCCCAGGGTTGCCCGCAAGGCCACCGACCCGGCCGTGATCCTGTTCACCTCGGGCTCCGAAGGCACGCCGAAGGGCGTGGTGCTAACCCATCGCAACATCCTGGCCAATGCCGCACAGGCCGCCTCGCGCATCGATTTTCATTCGGGCGACAAGGTGTTCAACGTACTGCCGATCTTCCATTCGTTCGGTCTGACGGCGGGCACGGTGCTGCCGCTGGTGTCCGGCGTTCCCGTCTATTTCTACCCTTCGCCGCTGCACTACCGCATCGTGCCGGAACTGGTCTACGCCTCGAACGCGACGATCATCTTCGGCACCGACACCTTCCTCAGCGGCTATGCGCGCACCGCCCATCCCTATGATTTCCGCTCGGTGCGCTATTGCTTTTCCGGTGCCGAGCCGGTCAAGGCCTCGACCCGCGAAACCTATATGGAGAAGTTCGGCCTGCGCATTCTCGAAGGCTATGGCGTTACCGAGACGGCGCCGGTGATCTCCATCAACACGCCGATGTACAACAAATCAGGCACGGTCGGAAAAATCATGCCCGGCATGGAGTACCGCCTGGAACCGGTGATCGGCGTCGAAGGTGGCGGACGGCTGTTCGTGCGCGGCCCAAACGTCATGGCGGGCTATCTCAGGGCCGAAAAGCCTGGTGTGCTCGAGCCGCTGCAGGACGGCTGGCACGACACCGGCGACATCGTCAGCATCGACGATGCGGGCTTCGTCAGCATTCGCGGCCGCGCCAAGCGCTTCGCCAAGATCGGCGGCGAGATGATTTCGCTGGCTGCCGTCGAAGCATTGGCGGGCGAGCTGTGGAAAGGATCGCTCTCGGCGGTCGCGACCGTGCCGGACCTGCGCAAGGGCGAAAAGCTGGTGCTCATCACCGAAGCCGAAAAGGCGACGCGCGCCGAGTTTCTGGCCTTCGCCAAGGCAAACGGCGCCATGGACCTGATGGTGCCGGCCGAGGTGCGCGTCGTGGCGCATGTGCCGGTGCTTGGCTCGGGCAAGATCGATTTCGTCGGCGTGACCAGGCTGGTGCGCGGCGAAGACTTCGCGCCCGCCAAGGTCGAGGCCGCCTGATCACCGGCAAGAGCGAGACGGCGCCGCGGCAGAAAACGCGGCGTCGCCAGACGTCAGACAATCAGGTTCATCATCGGCTTCACCGCACCTGAGTCCGGAAATACCTTCTCGCCGAGCACCGCGGCCGAAAGTCCGAACTGGTCGGCGAGCAGGCCTTTCAGCACCGCCCTGACATCGCTGGTCGGCGCAAGGTCGCGTTGCTGGTAAAGTTGCGCGGGCTTCAGCCCCGGCCAGTCGGCGATGACGCGCCCACCCTTGATCGCGCCGCCGGCGAGCAGCACCACGGTGCCGGTGCCGTGATCGGTGCCGACCGTGCCGTTGATCCGCGCCGTGCGGCCGAATTCGGTGATCGCGACGATGGCCGTATCCTTCCAGCGTTCGCCGAGACCTTTTTCGAATTCCTCGAACGCCCCGTCGAGGCCGCCGAGCAAAGTGGCGAGCCGACCGGTCGCGCCACCCTCGTTGACATGCGTGTCCCAGCCGTCGAAGGCGAGTGCCGCGACGCGTGGCCCGTCATCGGCCGCGATCAGCCTGGCCGCACCTTGCGCGGCCTGCCGCATGCCGGCGGCGCTGTCTAGGCCGCCTCTAGGCTTCATCGCCTTGACGCCGATCTGGTCGTCGAGCGCCATCTTGTTGGCGTCGAGGCCCTTCTGCAGCGCCACCGCCAGCATCGGATCGCGGTGCTGGTAAAGATCGAGAACCCGCGTCGCGAGGTCGCCTGCCGGCGTTGGCAGCGATTGCGGCGCCCAGCCGAGCACCGGTGCCGCGCCACGGATCACCAGCGGCGTCGATGGTCCGACGGCCAGGCCGCCAAGCGTCGCCACGCGGTCGCCTGCCGGCAGGCTCTCCAGCGCCCGGTTGAGCCAGCCGGTGGCGACATGGCCGGGGCCGGCAAAGCCGCTTTCCAGCACATCCTGTCCGTCGAAATGCGAGCGCTCGCGATAGCCGGTCGCCGCCGCATGCACGACCGCCGCCTGGCTTGCCTTGAACAGGCGCGCAAACACCGGCATCGCCGGATTGACCGCGAAGAACGCATCGAGCGGCAGCGCCGCATGCGGACCGGAAAGCGACAGGGCGATGTCGCCATGCAGGCCGGCATAGTCGGGGTCGCCGACCGGACCGACCGCCGACAGGCCGTCCAGCGCGCCACGCAGCACGATGACGATCAGGCGCGGGTCGCGGTTGTCGGCGGCGCGGGCGAAGCGGGGCAGATAAGCCCAGGCAAACAGCGCGCCGCCGGTCATCAGCACGGCGCGGCGGGAAGGGTGAGGGCTTTCGCACAGCAGGCTCATGACTTGGTCTCCATGGGAGTTGTCGGCGCCGGACCTATCGCTCGAGCTATCGGCGCTGGAATTCGGGCGCCATCAGCAGCAGCGCCAGGCCTTGCTGCTTGGACTCGGCGCGGGCGACCGCCTGCCGCGTCTCCGGCGAGGCGGAGGGCCCGATGATCGCGTCGAGCATGTCGTTGGGATTGCCGATATCTTTCACTTGCCTGGCGGCCTGCCAAGCGATGTCGAGGCGGATCTTCATGCCCTCGGCCGATGCCCAGCTGTCCGCTTGGTCGGAAAAGCCGTTCGGTCCCGGCGGCTGCCAGAGCGGCTGACCCAGTGCGTTGAGCCAGTTGAGCGACTGGCCGGGATCGTTCGGTCCCTGGCCGGCCGCCCGCCTGATGGCAGCGACATAATCGAAGGGCGAGCGCATTTTGGCCAGGGGCGTCGACCACGCCTCCGGCAGGTCGACGAGCGCCGCCGCCAGTGCCCTGAGATTGCCGTCGTTCTTGACGAACACCTTTGCGAGACGGGCGACCGCCGCTGGCGGCGGGTCATCGGCTATGAAATGGCGGGCAAGTTGCGTGGCGATGTGTTGCGCGGTCGCCGGATGACGGGCGATGTCATTGAGCGCGGCCTCGGCCTGGCCCATGCCGCCAGCCGGATAGGTCTTGCCGAGCAGCACCGCGTCGCCCGGCTCGTGCGCATTGGCGTTGAAGACGGAACTGCCGGGTTCGCCCAGCCGTCCTTCCCGCCCGGCCATCGTCCAGCCGGTCAGGATGCGCGCGAAGCTGGTGACGTCGGCCTGGCTATAGCCGCTGCCGACACCGAGCGTGTGCAGTTCCAGGATCTCGCGGGCGAGATTCTCGTTGAGCCCGCGCTGCCGGTTCTTGCCGGCGCGGGACCCCGGGCCGATCGACTGCTGGTTGTCGAGATAGAACAGCATGGCCGGATGCCGCTCCACCGCCATGAGCATGTCGGCGAAGCGGCCGAGCACGAAGGGCCGGATGGCTTCCCGTTCGAAGGCCCCGGCGCTGGCGCGCACGATGTTGGCCTTGGCCACGGAGACGCAGAAATGGTTCGACCAGAAATAGACGAGGCGCTCGACGAAGCCGGCCTCGGCCTGCATTGCCTTGTCGAAGCGCGCCTGGGCCTCGGCCCGGAACAAGATGGCCTCGACGGGCGGCACGGGGGGCTTGGCCTTGGCAGCGGCCGGGGCGGCGGGCGCCGACATGCCCGGTGCGGCGGCTGGCGGCATGGCCGAAGCCGAGGCTGGCGTGCCCGTTGCCGGCTGCTCTGTCGCCATTCGCTCCCGGTCCAGCTTGCGCTGGAGGTTCGCCGCCATGCTGGCCTGGATGGCAGGCGTGCTTCCCTTGAGATCGGCATAGGTGGGGTCGTCGAGCGATATCATGGCGACGTCGGGCCGCCGCAGTTCCGCCTTGAGATAGCCGCGTGGGTCGTTCGCCAACCTGTCGCGGTCGCCGGGTCGGGCTCCGAGGCCAAAGCGGTTGAAGGCGATCAGGGCGGGATCCGGCGGCGCGGAATCTTTAGCCTGGGCTGCCATGTCAGCGCTCCATGGTTGGATCTCATGCGAGGTGCGCGACGCCCGATTGGGCTGTTTCCCCAGCTTGAACCGGGGATAGGCGGCCGGGCAGGCGGGTGCCGCCCGGCCCTTCCCACGCGCTTACCAGCGGTTCCAGCGGTGCCAGTGGCGGTGCGGATGCCAGCCGTAGTAAGCCGGGCCGTGCCAATAGCGGTAGCGCGGATACACCACGACACGGTTGGGAACGCAGCGCCCCCAGGGATTGGGATGCCAGCCGGGTCCGCAACCCCAGGCCACATGCTCGATCAGCGCCGGGGCGGCCGGTTGCGCCACCATCGGCATGGCGGCGGAGGTCGCGACGGTTGCTGCGGTTCCGGTCAAGGCGAGGACGGCTGCTGCCGCATACTGTGTCAGGCGGTTCATGATGTTACTCCGAATGTTGTCCGAGAATGAAAAACCTGTTCGCACCGATTGGTCCGGCAGGTCTGCCCTTCTCCCGGTTAAACGGCCTTGCGGGCGTTTTCCGTCGGTCGTCATGGCGATTTTTTTGGCTCTGCCTTCGGCTGCGGCCCGGCCCGCCGGGCCAGCCCTTCCGCCAGCACGGCGCGATCCGCGGCCGAACCCGCCGCCGCGAATTCGATGATGCGCTGCTCAAGCCGCGTGCGCACGGCGATGTCGGCGTTGCGGGCCCGCTCCAGCGCAGCCGATAGGGCCGCCGTGTCGACAACCGGCTGGCGCAGCAGGTCGGCTGCCTCGCGCCTGGCCTGCTGACCATCGAGGATGACCTGGCGGGATTCGCGCCGCACTTCGCGCAGTGCCTTGCGGAACAGCATGCGCTCCTGGTCTGGAAGCCGGCCGCCGGCGGCTTCCAGCGAATAGCCCTGGCCGGACTTGCCGCTTCTTATCCAGACGGCCCCGCCGGCAAGCGCCCCGGCCAGGAAGACGTTCAGCACCACCGATGCGATGATGAGGTTGCGGCCCATGCTCATAGGCTCTCCTCGCCGTTTTCGGCATCGGGCCCGGCATCGCCGAACGCCGTTACATTGGCATCCAGCACATAGTGATCCGATCCGGCTTCCGGCGTGACGACGCTCACCAACGCCAGCCCGGCGACGGCGCCCGCCAGACCAATGCCGGCGAGTCCCAGACCCAGCCACCAGAACCGATGACGCCGGCGCTGGACGAGGTGCCGGTCGGCTGCGCGCAGGATGCTGCCGTGCAGCGCCTTGCCGGGATGCTGGACGCTATAGCTGTCAAGCAGGGCGTCAAGTGTGTCGGCCTGTCGCGAAATGGCCTGGCCCGCTTCACTTGAAACGAAGGCTCTGGCGGCTTCGCGTTCCGCTTCCGGCCAGCGGCGCAAATCGCCGCCATAGGCATCCGCCAGCGCCGCGAAACGCTTGGCATCCATTGCCGGCCCGTCTTCGATGTCTTCAGCCATTTGTTTTCCCCTTGCACCTCGGTGCCGCGTGCCCACGCGGGTCGGAAACAACGCAGACCAACCGGACGCCCGCAAGGCGGGTTGAACGTACAGTATACGGGCGCGCGCCTTTCTCAGTCATGGCCGCCATCCCCGGCCAGCATCGCCTGCAGCGCCCGCCGGCCGCGCGACAGCAGGCTCTCCAGGGCATCGACACTGATCTCCAGGGTCGCGGCCGCCTCGATGTTGGACATCTCCTGATAGTAGACCAGGATGATCGCCTCGCGCTGGCGTGGCGCGATTGCCTGCAAGGCCTGCTCGACCCGATGCGCCTCTTCGCCAGGATGGGAATCGGGAAGCGGAGCGGGGTCGACAATGTCCGGCATCTCGTCGGTCACCCATTCGCGGCGCCGGCGCAGCCGGTCGTAGCAAAGGTTGAGCGTCACGCGGTGGACCCAGGTGTCGAAGCGTGCATTGCCACGCCGCCACTTCGAGGCATGACGCCAGATGCGCACGAAGGTTTCCTGCGCGACATCCTCGGCCTCCGCCGCATCGCCCAGCATGCGCACGGCAAGCGAAAGGATGCGCGGCAGCTTGCGCGCGACGAGCGCCTGCACCGCCGCGGGATCGCCAGCACCGACCCGACGAACCAGCTCCTCGTCCGGATCGGCGCTCATCGGCTGGCGCACTCCCGATATCCATCACACGTCATAGCCTCTTGATCACTGCTCCGGCTTGGGAGCGGATTTGTGGCTCGGCCTCTCGTCGACCGTCAGAATGCCGTCGCCATTCTTGTCCAGCCTGGCAAAGCGCTTGGCGAAGAACGCATCGAGCTCGGCCCGGTCGATGAAGCCGTCATGGTTGGAATCGATGCGCGCGAAGGATTTGGCGGGGGCGCGCCTGACGTTGCGTTTGGCCTGAAAGGCCTGCCATTCGAGCAGCCTGATCTTGCCGTCGCCGTCCGTGTCGGCGGCCATGATCGCCCTCTCCCGCCGTTTCTGGAACTTGGCCAGTGTGATGTCGGACTTGGCGGCCGACGATGCGCCAGCCGACGATGTGCCAGCCGACGATGTGCCAGCGGGCGACGCGGCGGCCGGTGGCGTCGCGGCCGGTGGCTGTGTCGCTGTCTGGGCCAGAGCCGCGGTGGTCAGCACGCTCAAGGCAGTGGCAAGGATCGAACGGCGTATCATGCTTCACGTCTCCGGTTGGCGCATTGCCATGGCCCAATGCCACGGTCACGCTTCAGCCGTTAAACGTCGTGATCATAAAAATCCGTCGGTCACCAATGTCGATCACGCCGCTTGCCGGCGATGACGGACCGTGGCGGTCCCGGAAACAGCAGAACACCTCGTCCGGCGCGTCTGGATTCGCCCCGGCCCGGCCATCCCTTGGCTAAAGCGGGAATTACGTCGATTGATCGGCGGCTACCAGTTGCTCCTGCTTGAACCCCGCGTGTTGCGGGGTCCACACATCGCCCTCGCGGTTGAACCAGTGGCAGAGATACATGCCGGAAGCGGCGCCGTCGCTGACCGTCATCCTCGGGCCTCCCGACCTCAGCTTGACGACGTCTCCGGTCTTGAAAGTGTTGGGCATTTGGACCTCCCATGCTGACACCGCGAGTTTCACATCAAACCCCGGTCTCGACAATGGCGGATATGCTTCGCCAGCGTCGCGATCCACTGCACGGGCAGTGACGCAGGTGCTGATTGCAGCATGCAGGTGGACAAGAGGAATTGGTGCCGCTTAGGTGACTCGAACACCTGACCCCATCATTACGAATGATGTGCTCTACCAACTGAGCTAAAGCGGCCCGGGAGGCCAAGGCCTCCAAGATGGGCTGGGTGATAGACTCAACCGGCCGCGAATTCAAGATGCGACTTGGCAAATCATGCAAGAGGCCCGCCGCGATCGAAACCGGGGTTCTGGCGTCCCTGCATGCTGGAATCGCCGGCAGATTCCGATTTTGTTTGCCGGAACATCGCGAAGATGGACTTTGAACGGCCCGTCGAGGCAGAATGCGGCTGCCCGCCCGTTGATTGATTGGTCGCCTGCCGCTAACCATCATGAAAGCTTGTGGCAATTTGCAGAGGGACCTCGCTTGGACGCGATCGAAAAAGCGATCCGGAACGCCTTGGAAAAGGGCAACGCCGAGGACCGCGCGTTCCGCGAGAGGGTCTATCGTGCGGCCTTCGCCGCGCTCGACCGTGCGCTCCAGGCCAATCCCGGCGTGACCGTGGAAGTCGCCATCAAGCGCCGCAAGGCTATCCAGGCGAAAATCACCGAAATCGAATCCGAGTATCTGCCGGCGGTGCCCGGCGTTGCCCCGCAGATCGACACGCCGGCAGGCGAGGCCGAGGGCGGCGCGGCGCCGGCGATCGAGGCCGGCCCGAGGGCGCCATCGCCCGCCGTCGCCGTCGACGGCCCCGTGCAGCCCGGATCCGACGCGCCGCGCTCGCGCGTGCTGCCGGTGGTTCCCGACATCATGCCGGACGCCAGTCTTCCCAGCGCGCCAGCCATCGACATGTCGGCTCCCGCCGCGCCGGGAGCCGCGACGGAAGTGGCGCCCGACCGCGATGAGCGGCGCATACGCGGCCGGCGCCTGCCGCTGACCGCCATTTTCTTCACGGTCACGCTGCTCGCGGCGATTGGTATCGGACTGTACTTCGCCATGCAGACCGGTGTGTTCAAAACGGCGGCGCAGCTCAATACCGCGCCGCCGGAAGCGCCGCCGACGGTCGAGGACGACGATTTTACCCCGGCCGACGGCGCCAATGCACCGGCAAAGCCCGGTGCCGCGGATCAGTCGCGCGACTGGATCAATGTGTTTTCGCCGACCGACCCGACCCATGTCGCCGCCCCGTCGGACGCCAAGGCCGAGGTGATGAAGGACGACAGCGGACCGTTCCTGCGCATCCAGTCCGGCGCCTCCGGCTCGGCGATCGCCTTCGACGTCGGGCAGGGCGTGCTGGAAAAACTCGCCGGCAAGCACGCCGTGTTCGACATCATCGCCCGCGCCGAGGACGGCAAGGACACGCAGATCTCGGTCGACTGCAATTTCGGCGAACTCGGCGACTGCGGCCGCAAGCGCTACGCGGTCGGCCAGCAGAAAAACGAATATCTGTTCGACCTGAAGTTCCCCGACAAGCATCCCGGCTCAGCCGGAACCATCGCCATCAATTCCGATTTCGACAAACAGGGCAAGGCGGTCAACGTCTACGAGATCCGCGTCTCGATCGAACCCTGAACCGTTGCGACCGACATATCGGCCGCTCCTAGCGGTCGAGCAGCGCCTGCAGGGTTTCTATGCGGTCGGCCTCGTTGGCCGGCTTGTCCCAGCGCAGCCGTGAAATCCTGGGGAAACGCATGGCGACGCCCGATTTGTGCCGGGTCGAGCGGTTGAGCCCCTCGAAGGCGACTTCCAGCACCAGGCCATTGTCGCGGTCGGCGCGCACCGAGCGCACCGGTCCAAAGCGCTCGACGGTGTTGTCGCGGACATATTTATCGATCTGCCTCAGTTCCTCGTCGGTGAAGCCGAAATAGGCCTTGCCGACCGGCACCAGTTCCTCCGCGCCCTCGGCTCCGGACCAGACGCCGAATGTATAGTCGGAATAGAAGCTCGAGCGCTTGCCGTGGCCGCGCTGGGCATACATCAGCACGGCGTCCACCGTGTGCGGATCGCGCTTCCATTTGAACCACGGACCCTTCGGCCGGCCCGCGACATAGGGCGAATCCCAGCGCTTCAGCATCACGCCTTCGATGATCGGATGCGGCGGCGCACGGCGCAGGTCCTCGAGCGCCTGCCAGTCCGTGAACTCGACGAAGGGGGAGAGATCGAAGCGGCTGGGATCGAGCGTCCCGATGAAGGCTTCGAGGCGACCGCGCCGCTCGCGGAAGGACAGTCCGCGCAGATCCTCCGCGCCGATCTGCAGCAGATCGTAACAGCGCATGAAGGCCGGATACTGCTGCTGCATCTTCGGCGTCACCGTCTTGCGGTTCAGCCGCTGCTGCAGGTCCGAGAAGGTTCCCGTCGCTTCTCGCGGATCGCCGACCAGCAACTCGCCATCGAGCGTCGCGGAAAAATGCATGGCGTCGGCGAGATCTGGAAAGGCGCCCGAGACGTCGTCGCCGGTGCGCGAATAGAGCCTGCGGATGCCGCCTTCGGCCACCGCCTGGACGCGGATCCCGTCCCATTTCCACTCGGCCGCATAGTCCACCGGATCGAGCTTTTCGAGGTCGCCGTCGCCGATCGGATTCGACAGCATGACCGGGCGGAACAGCGCCATCGCCGTGTTGCGCGGTTTTTCGGCCTTGCCTTCCAGCCAGGCGAACAGCGCCGTGTAGGGCGGCGACAGCCCATGCCAGAGCTCCTCGATCTCGGCGACGTCGACCTTACCGAAATCGGCCAGCGCCTGTTTGGCCAGCCGCGCCGAGACACCGATGCGCAGGCCGCCGGTGACCAGCTTGATGATGGCAAAGCGTGCCGAGATGCCGGCGCTGTCGAGCAGCCCCGTCAGCACCTTCGGTCCGTCGGAGCGGCTTGCCGCCTGCAGCTTGGCCACCACCTCGCCAAGCGTCGGATCGCGGTTCGCGATCCTGCCAGGGGCTTGCGGCCAGACCAGCGACACCGTCTCGGCGAGATCGCCGACATAGTCGTAGGAATAGCCGAACAGCACCGGGTCCATGCGTTCGATGACCAGCGTGCGCAGCATGGCCGGCTTGACCGCGGCAATCCTGAGATCGCCGGTGATGGCCGCCAGCGCCAGGCCGCGATCGGGATCCTCGACGCTGCGGAAATAATCGGTCAGCAATGTAAGTTTGCCGTTGCGCGACGGCGTCAGCACCAGGCGGTCGAGAAGTTCGGCGAAGCGGTTCATGGCGATGAGGACCGCACGAAGGGAAGAGGTTTGCGCGAGGTGCCCCTCTCTGTCCTGCCGGACATCTCCCCCTCCAGGGGGGAGATCGGATGTTGTGACGGCTTTCGCCAATCCTTAACGCAGAAGCAAGGGCGCAGCCGCCAAAACTGCCAATCTCCCCACTCGACGGGGAGATGTCCGGCAGGACAGAGGGGGGCGCCGTAGGGCGCGGCGTCGATGGATGTCATCCTCAATCGCCCTCGTCCTCATAGCCCACCAGATGCAGCGGCCGTGCGGCGATGCCTTCCAATTCGCACCAGCGCACCAGCGCTTCCTCTCGGCCGTGCGTGACCCAGATTTCCTCGGCGCCGGTCTCCTTGATGGTGATGATCAGTTCGTCCCAGTCGGCATGGTCCGAGATGATCAGCGGCAGCTCGACGCCGCCTTGCCTGGCGCGCTGGCGGATGCGCATCCAGCCCGACGCGAAGCACGAGATCGGATCGGGAAAGCGCCGCGCCCAGCGGTCGGCGAAGGCCGATGGCGGGCCGACCACGATGGCGCCGGCGAAATCCTGCTTGGCACCGCTCTCCACCGTCGCCGGCTCGAGTTCGCCGAGATCGATGCCCTGGCTCTGGTAATATTCGCTGAGCTTGGCCAGCGCGCCATGGATGTAGAGCGGCTTGTCGTAACCGGCGTCGCGCAGCAGCCGCATCACCCGCTGCGCCTTGCCCAGTGCGTAGGCCCCGACCAGATGCGAACGCTCCGGGAATTGCGCCGCCGATTTCAAGAGGCGGGCGATCTCTTCCGTGTCGGGCGGATGGCGAAACACCGGCAGGCCGAAGGTCGCCTCGGTTATGAAGACGTCGCAGGCGATCGGCTCGAACGGGGCGCAGGTCGCATCCTTCTGTCGCTTGTAGTCGCCGGAGGCGACGATGCGCCTGCCCTGGTGCTCGACCGATATCTGCGCCGAACCCAACACATGGCCGGCCGGATGAAAGCTGACATCGACGCCGTCGATGGCAATCGTCTCGCCGAGCATGGCTGCCTGCGTGGTCCCGGCAAAATCCTGGCCATAGCGCAGCCCCATGATGTCGAGCGTCTGCTGCGTCGCAAGCACCGAGCCGTGGCCGGAACGCGCATGGTCGGAATGGCCGTGCGTGATCAGCGCCCGGTTCACCGGCCGCACCGGATCGATGAAGAAATCGCCCGGCGGGCAGTAGAGGCCTTCGGGCCGGGGATGAAGCAGGTCGCTGGCGCGCATGATGCCAAGATAGGATATAATTCCGCCGCGGGAAGCCTGTTGCCCGAGACTGCTGACTCCCGGGCAAAGCCTTCTCAATTCGGTTCAGCTTCGGCATGCTTTGCTCTACAGAGGTGGGCGGCCGGCTACCCTGCCGGTGGAACCATCATCATGAAACCGCTTCAGACCTCGTCGGGCGACCCGAACGCCGATCGCCGTGCAGATTATGCCGAAATGCTCTTTGCCTCCGGTGATCACACTGCCGCGGCCGAGTTGCTGCTCGGCGCGCTGGAACTGGCGCCGCAATGGGCAATGGGCTGGTTTCGGCTCGGCGAGATGCAGGAGGCATCAGGCAGGCTCGACCTGGCGGCGCAAGCCTGGACGACGTCGATGAAACTCGATCCGGCCGATCGCCAGGGCGCGGCTCTCAAACTGCATCTGATCGGCAAGGGTCCGGCCTCGATGGCGCCGCCCAGCGCCTTTGTCGAAACGCTGTTCGACCACTATGCCGAGACGTTCGAAGAGATGCTGGTCGGTAAGCTCGAGTACCGGCTGCCGGAGGTGCTCGACGCCGCCATCCGCAAGGCAAGGCCGGGCCGCTTCCGCGTGGCGCTCGACCTGGGTTGCGGCACCGGACTGATGGGCGAGAGGCTGAGGCCGATCGTCGACCGGCTGGAGGGCGTCGATATCTCGGCAAGGATGCTGAGGAAGGCGCGGGCAAAAAATATCTATGACGCGCTGACAAAAGCGGATTTGCAGGACTTTTCCTATTCGGGCGACAAGGCCGATCTGGTGACGTCGGCCGATGTGCTGATCTACATCGGCGGGCTCGAAGGTTTTGTGGGAACGGTCGCCGGCCTGCTCGCCCAGGGCGGCCTGTTTGCCTTTTCCGTCGAGAGCCTGGCGGACGGCGGCGACTTGGCACTGCAGCCGTCGCGGCGCTACGCCCATTCGGAGGGCTATGTCAGGCGGACCCTCGAGGCCAACGGCCTCTCGATGGTGGCGTTGGAGCCAACAAGCATCCGCCAGGATCGCCGCGAGCCCGTCAAAGGTCTGGCCGTCGTGGCACGGAAAGCTCATGCCATATGAGGGCAGCCCCTGGTACTGCTGCGAAAAAGTCCGATTTGCGTGCGCGACTGATATTTGCGATCTGGTCGCATCAGGGCGGGATACCAGGAGGAGCACTTCGATGCGCTGGAACATGATGATCTTGGCGTCTTGCCTGGCAACCGCCGGCTGCGTCGGCAATTCAGCGTCCGAGCGGCAGGACGCCAACATCGAATCCTCGCTGCAATATGACAGCGTGCCATGCGATCAGTTGCTGGCGCAGCGCAACGGATTGGCGCAGCAATATAATCTCCCGACCACCGCCAAGCCAACCTTCTCCAATCCCGCCATGGGATTCGGCCCGTTCACGCCCGACATGCGCTCCAAGGGCCAGCGCGACAGCGACAAGGCGTCAGGCGAAATCGATGCCATGAACCGGTCCATCGGCCGCCGCGACTGCGGCAAGCCGGACAAGCAGACGAAGTTCGCTCTACCCGGCTGATGACCAATCGTCCATCTTGCTAGGATCCATCCGGTGAACCTCTCGGACCTCGGCGACCGCATCTGTATTTTGGGGCCGTCCAACAGCGGCAAGTCGACGCTTGCCGACGCGATCGCGCGCAAGCGTGGCCTGACGCCCATCCATCTCGATCTGCTCTTTCATCTGCCCAACACGGATTGGGAGCAGCGTCCGAGGGACGAGTTCATTGCCTTGCATGACGCCGCGATCGCCGGTGAGCGGTGGGTGATGGACGGAAACTACTCGGTCTGCATGCCGCAACGCTTTCAGCGCGCGACGGGATTGATCCTGCTGGACATCTCCACCTCGGCAAGTCTGCTGCGCTATTTCAGGCGAACCCTGTTCGAGAGGGAGAGGCGCGGTGGCTTGGAAGGCGGGCGCGACAGCATCAAATGGGACATGATCCACCACATCGCCGTGGCCACGCCGAAAAACCGACAGAGATACAGGGCGATGTTGGAGCAGATCGACCTGCAGAAGCTGCAGCTGTCTTCGGTTCGGGCGATCAAGAAATGTTTTCAGGACTGGGACTTGGCCAGGTGATGACGATGTCTGGCTAATATCCCGCCTTGCGGTCCACCAGATTGTCGAGCTTCTCGCCGCGCTCGAAAGCGTCCATCTGGCGCAGCATGATCGGCGCCAGGTGCACGGGATCGGAGGTCGCCGCGGCATGCGGCGTCACGAACACTTTCGGATGGCGCCACAGCGGACTGGTCTTCGGCAGCGGTTCGACCTCGAACACGTCGAGGCTCGCTTCCTTCAGCGTACCGTCGTCCAATGCCCGCACGATGTCGGCGTCCTTCTGCAGGCGCCCACGCCCGGCGTTGATCAGCACCGAGCCGCCAAGTCCGTTGCGCTTGCGCAACTCCTTCAGCACGCCGTAATTGATGATGCCTTGCGTATCCGGCGTCAACGGCAGAAGCACCACCAGAATGTCGGTGGCATTGAGGAACGGGATCAGGCCTGCTTCGCCGGAATAGGTTGCCACCCCGTTCATCGGCCGGTCGCTGCGCGACCAGCCATTGACCGCGAAGCCGAGCGACAGAAGTACCGAGGCCGCGGCCCGGCCGAGACTGCCGAGACCCATGATGCCGACGGAAATGTCGCCGGCCGGCCTCTGTTGCGGTTCGTGCCAGATCTTCTTTAGCTGCTGCGACCTGTAGAGCAGGCCCTGCCGATGATGGTCGAGCACCCGCCAGACGACGTACTCGGTCATGTACTGCGTGAGGTTGTCGGCGACGACCTTGACGATCGGCACGTCGGGCAGGCCGGGATCGGCGAAGATATGATCGACGCCGGCGCCGATCGAGAAGATGGCGCGCAGATTGGGCAGCGACGACATCAGGTTGGGCTTGTGCTTCCACACCACCGCATAGGTGATCGAGGGATCCTTGGCGCCGTCCGGCTCCAGCACCACCTCGCGCTCGGCCGACAACAGGTCGCGCCAGCGCTGCGGATGAAAGCCGGTGACGGCAAGCAGGATGCGGCCTTTTTCCATCGCGGTTCGTTCAGTCCTTCCTTATGCGGATCACTCGCTGACCACGCCTGTCGGCGCCGTCTCGATCTTGAAGGCGGCCGAGATCAGCGCCCGAGTATAGTCGGTTTGCGGATTTCCAAAAATCTGTTCGGAAGGGCCGGCTTCGACGATCTGGCCATTGCGCATGACGATGACGTCGTTGGCCAGCGCCCGGATGACCTTGAGGTCATGGCTGATGAAGAGATAGGCGAGGTCGTGCTTGGCCTGCAAATTGCGCAGGAGATCGACGACCTGCGCCTGCACGCTCATGTCGAGCGCCGATGTCGGCTCGTCCAGCATGACGAAGCGCGGGTTGAGCACCATGGCGCGCGCGATGGCGACACGTTGGCGCTGGCCACCGGAAAATTCGTGCGGATAGCGGTTTCGGGTCGCCGGGTCGAGGCCGACTTCCTTCAGCACGGCGGCCACCTTGTCATCGCGCTCGTCGGGCGACAGCTTAGGCTCGTGGATCTTCAGGCCTTCCTCGATGATCTCGGCGATCGACATGCGCGGGTTGAGCGAACCGAACGGGTCCTGGAAGACGATCTGCAGTTCGCGCCTGAGCGGCCGCATGGCGTTGAAGGTGAGCTGGTTGATGTCGCGGCCGTTGAACTTGATGGTTCCGGTCGACGAGATCATGCGCGCCAGCGCCAGGCCGAGCGTGGTCTTGCCGGAACCGGATTCTCCGACCACGCCCAGCGTCTGGCCGGCGCGCACCGTGACGTCGATGCCGTCGACCGCCTTCACATGATCGACAGTGCGCCGGAAGAAGCCCTGCTTGATCGGAAACCAGACCTTGATGTCCCTGCCGGTCATGACAGGCTTGGCTTCGGCATTGGCGGCTGGTGGCTTGCCTTTCGGCTCGGCCGCCAGAAGATGACGCGTATAGGGGTGCTGCGGGCTGGCGAAGATGTCCTTGGTCGGTCCGGTCTCGACGATCTTGCCCTTGGTCATCACGCAGACCCGATCGGCGATCTTGCGTACGATGCCGAGGTCATGGGTGATGAACAGCATCGACATGCCCTTGCGGCTTTTGAGGCCCGCGAGCAGTTCGAGGATCTGTGCCTGCACAGTGACGTCGAGCGCCGTCGTCGGCTCGTCGGCGATCAACAGTTCCGGCTCGTTGGCGAGCGCCATGGCGATCATGACGCGTTGGCGCTGGCCGCCCGAAAGCTGGTGCGGATAGGCATCGAGCCGTTTTTCCGGATCGCGGATGCCGACCTCTTTCAGCAAGGCCAGCGTGCGCGCCTTGGCCGGACGGTCGCTCATGCCTTGATGCAGCTTCAGGATCTCGACGATCTGGTGCTCGATCGTGTGCAACGGATTGAGCGAGGTCATCGGCTCCTGGAAGATCATGGTGATCTTGTTGCCGCGCACCTGCCGCAATTGCTTCTCGCTCATGGCCAGCAGGTCGGCGCCCTGGAACAGGATCTTGCCCGATGGGTGGCTGGCGCTGGGGTAGGGCAGCAGCTTCAGCACCGACAGCGCCGAGACCGATTTGCCGGAGCCGGATTCGCCGACAAGCGCCACCGTCTCGCCCCTGGCGATGTCGAACGAGATATGGTCGACGGCGACAGACTGGCCGCCGTCCTGGCTGAAGGCGACGCTGAGGTCCTGGACGCTGAGCAAGGGGGCTTCGCTCATTTGAACGTCTTGCGCGGATCGAAGGCGTCGCGCGTCGCCTCGCCGACAAAGACCAGCAGCGACAGCATCAGCGAGATGACGACGAAGCCGGATATGCCGAGCCAAGGCGCGTTGAGGTTGCGCTGTGCCTGCTTGAGCAGTTCGCCGAGCGAGGCGGAGCCGGGCGGCAGGCCGAAGCCGAGATAGTCGAGCGAGGTCAGCGTCGAGATCGAGCCGCTCAGCAAAAAGGGCAGGAAGGTCAATGTCGCCACCATCGCGTTGGGCAGCAGGTGCCGTAACATGATGGTGCGGTTGCGCACGCCGAGCGCGCGCGCCGCGTTGACATATTCGAAGTTGCGGGCGCGCAGGAACTCCGCCCGCACCACGCCTACCAGCGCCACCCAGGAAAACAGCAGCATCAGGCCAAGCAGGATGAAAAAGCCCGGCGGCAGGATGGCGGCGACGATCAGCAGCAGATAAAGCACGGGAATGGCCGACCAGATCTCGATGAAGCGTTGGAACAGCAGATCGGTCCAGCCGCCGAAATAGCCCTGCAACGCACCGGCGCCGACGCCGATCAGCGCCGAGCCCGCGGTCAGGATCAGGCCGAACAGCACCGAAATGCGGAAGCCGTAGATGACGCGCGCCAGCACGTCGCGCGCCTGGTCGTCGGTGCCGAACCAGTTCCAGTTACCGACATTGCAGGCCGGGTCATCGGCTCCTTGCGGATATTGGTTGCAGCGCGTCTTGGCGTCATATTCCCACGACGGCTTGGCGGGTGCCGCTTCGGGAATGGCGTTGTTGACGGTCTGGTAGGAATAGCGGATCGGCGGCCAGATCATCCAGCCATGGGCATTGATCTCGTCCTGGATCACCGGGTCGCGATAGTCGGTGACGGCATAGAAGCCGCCGAATTTTTCCTCGGGGTAAGCGACCATCACCGGGAAAAGGATTTCGCCCTTGTAGGAAGCGATGATCGGCTTGTCGTTGGCGATGAATTCGGCAAACAGCGACAGCACGAACAGGACGAGGAAAATCCACAGCGACCAGTAGCCGCGCCGGTTGGCCTTGAAATTCTGCAGGCGACGCTTGTTGAGCGGCGACAGGAACGGCCGTGGGAGCCGCTCCGGCAAGACACCGGCGGTAACGCTTGCCTCCGACATCAGACGTCTCTCCGCTCGAAATCGATGCGCGGATCGACCCAGGTGTACATCAGGTCGGACAGCAGCCCGACGAACAGGCCAAGCAGCGAGAAGATATAGAGATTGGCGAACACCACGGGATAGTCGCGCTCGACCACCGACCGGAAGCCGAGCAGGCCGAGCCCGTCGAGGGAAAAGATGTTCTCGATCAGCAGCGAGCCGGTGAAGAAGGCCGAGATGAAGGCACCCGGGAAGCCGGCGATGACGATCAGCATGGCGTTGCGGAAGACGTGCCCGTAAAGCACCTGCCGTTCCGACAGGCCCTTGGCGCGCGCCGTCACCACATACTGCTTGCGGATTTCCTCCAGGAACGAGTTCTTGGTCAAAAGCGTCGTCGTGGCGAAGGCCGACAGCACCAGCGCCGTCAGCGGCAAGGTCATGTGCCAGAAATAATCGGCAATCCTGGCCGGCCAGGACAACTGGTCCCAATTGTCGGAAACGATGCCGCGCAACGGGAACCAGTCCCAGAACGAGCCGCCGGCAAACAGCACCATCAAAAGGATGCCGAACAGGAAGCCCGGAATGGCATAGCCGACAATGACGACGCCGCTGGTCCAGACGTCGAAGGGGCTGCCGTCCTTCACAGCCTTGCGGATGCCGAGCGGGATCGAGATCAGATAGGACAACAACGTAATCCAGAGTCCGATCGAAATCGACACAGGCATCTTCTCAAGGATCAGGTCGAGCACGGAAATATCGCGGAAATAGCTGTTGCCGAAATCGAACCTGGCGTAATTCCACAGCATCATGCCGAAGCGTTCGAGCGGCGGCTTGTCGAAGCCGAACTGCTTCTCCAGCTTCTTGATGAATTCGGGGTCGAGACCCTGGGCGCCGCGATATTTCGAACCGACATCGCCGGCCGTATCGAAATTGGAGCCGCCCGCGTCGCCGCCACCACCGCCGAGGCGGTCGCTGCCGCCCTGGTTGGTCAGCTTGGCGATGACCTGCTCGACCGGGCCGCCAGGGGCGAACTGGATGACGGCGAAGGATATCGCCATGATGCCGAACAGGGTCGGGATCATCAGAAGGATACGGCGCAGTATATAGGCGCCCATCAGGCCTCGCGTCCTGCTCGTGCGAACATCTCAGCCTTTGCCAATTTTTGCCGCCTTGTCCTTATCGAACCACCACAGCGTCTCGACCGGAAAGCCGAAATCGGGCTTTTGCTCGACAAAGCCGAACATGTCCCAATAGGCGACGCGGTGATTCGCCAGATAGTATGTTGGAATCCAGTCTAGCCGCGCGCGCAAGACCCGGTCGAGCGCCCTGAGCGCGGTGACGAGTTCTGCGCGGCTTTGCGCCTTGCCGGCCGCCACGATCAGCGCATCGATGGCCTTGCTTTTCGTGCCCGGATAATTGCGCTGCCCCGGTGTATCAGCCATCCGGGAATCATAGAGCATTTCCAGCCCGTCATCAGTCGGTGTCGCTCCGATCGACCAATGCAGCATGTCGAGATCGAAGTCGAAATCGCTCTGCCGCTGTTCATATTGCGCTGAATCGACTTGCCGGATCGATGCGTCGATTCCGATCGCCTTCATATTCTCGGACCAAGGGGTGTAGATGCGAACGATGCCGTCATCCTCCGCCAGCATTTCAACCCGCAGCCGCTCACCCTTGTCGTTGACGAGAAAACCGCCCGCACGCTTCCAGCCGGCTTGCGCAAGCAATCGCGAAGCCTCGCCCAGCTGCTTGCGGTCGTGGCCCGACCCGTCGGAGAGAGGCTGCGTTACGGCTTCACCGAAGACCTCTGGCGGCAACTCGGCCCTGAACGGCTCCAGCAGGGCCAATTCCTCGGGCGAGGGCAGGCCTTCGGCCTTGTAATTCGACCGTTCGAAATTCGATTGAGCGCGTTCGTAAGAGCCGTAAAACAGCGCCCGCTTCATCCATTCGAAATCGAAGCATCTGGCGATCGCCCGTCGCACCCGTTCATCGCGGAATTGCGGACGACGCTGGTTCAGAGCGACGCCCTGCATGTCCGGCGTCTTTTCACCGGGAAATTCCCGTTTGACGACCTTGCCGTCCTTCAACGCTGGAAAGTCGTATCCGGTCGCCCATACACGCGCGGTGAATTCCTCGCGAAAATGCGTGTCGCCTTTCTTGAACGCTTCGAAGGCCGCCTGCCGGTCGAGATAGAAATCGATGCGGATACGGTCAAAATTGTACAGGCCGCGGTTCACCGGAAGATCGCGGCCCCAATAGTCGGCCACGCGGTCATATTCGACAGTCTGCCCGGCCGCCACGCGCCCAATTCTGTAGGGTCCCGAGCCAAGCGGCGGTGTCATCGTCGAGGCATCGAAATTGTTGGCCGTATAAAAGGCCTTGGACACGATCGGCATTCCCACGACCGCCAGGATGTTTTGCGCCGACTGTTCGCCATTGAAGGTCAGGGCAAGGGTGACTGGATCGACCGCGACCGCTTCCGTCATATGCCGCAGCGCCTTGGAAAGGTTCGGGTGGCCTTGGTCCTTGTAAAGTTTCAGCGCGAAGGCGACGTCCGCGGCTGTCAGCGGCGAGCCGTCGTGGAAACGCGCTTGCGGTCGAAGCGCGAAGCGGAAGCCGTTGCGGTCTTGCGACAGCGTGACGGACTCGGCAAGCAAGCCATAGACCGCATCCGGCTCATCGAGTGCGCTTGTCATCAGGGAATCGAAGCAGAGTTCGGCGCGCGGCGGCGCCTCCCCTTTCAACACCAGGAAATTCAGCGTGTTGAAAGTCAGAAAGCTCTGGTTGAGGGTTGCGTTGGGCGGCGCGAAATTCATCTGGCCGCCCTTGGGCGCGTCCGGATTGACATAGTCGAAATGCGGGAAATCAGGCTTGTATTTGAGATCGCCGAAGGCGGACAGACCGTGCAGCTTGGTGTCGGTTGCAATGTTTGCGAAGGCTTTGCCCGGTATCAAGGCCGCGGCAGCGGCGGCGCCGCCCAAAGCCAGGAAATCGCGGCGGGGCAGCGCCGCCATCAATTGCCGCCCTTGTATTTGGCCGCCAGCGCTTTTTCCTTGTCGAGATCGACCCACCAGGAATCGATATCGGCGCCCACATAGGCAGGCTGCTTGTCGGGGAACTTGAACTTGTTCCAATAGGCCAGCCAGACGGCGGAACGGTAATATTGCGGCACCACATAGAAGTTCCACAGCAGGACGCGGTCGAGTGCGTGTGTGGCGGCGACGAGATCATCGCGATCGGTGGCGAAGATGATGCGATCGACCAGCGCGTCGACGATTGGATCCTTGATGCCCATCAGGTTGCGCGAACCAGGCGCATCGGCCGCCTTGGAACTCCAGAAATCGCGCTGCTCGTTGCCGGGCGAATCCGACTGGCCGAACAGACCCGTCACGACATCGAAATCAAAGTTGTTGACGCGGTTGATGTACTGCGTCTGGTCGATGATGCGCAGAGTAGCGTCGACGCCGATCTTGCGCAGATTGGCTATATAGGGGCTGGCGATCACCTGGTCTGTGTCATTCCAGCCGAGGATCTCGAACTTGAACGGTGCGCCTGTCTTGGCGTTGACCATCTTGCCGCCCTTGATGACCCACCCGGCCTTGGCGAAGAGTTCGACGGCCTGCTTCAGGTACTTTCGCTCCGCTTGCGGAGAGTCGTAGACAGGCAGCTTGTATCCCTGGGTGAAGAGTTCCGGCGGCAGCTTGTCGCGGTACTTTTCCAGGATTTCCAGTTCCTTGCCCTGCGGCAATCCACTGGATGCTAGTTCGGTACCCTGGAAATAGCTTGATGTTCGGGTATTGAAACCGAAGAACAGCGTACGATTCATGCTTTCGAAATCGAACGGTATGGTCAGTGCTTCGCGGACCAGCCGGTCTTGGAACAGCGGCCGCCTCTGGTTGAGAGCAAAGCCCTGCATCGGCTGTGGCGAGTGGGTCTGGAAGTCCTTCTTGATGACGTCGCCGGCCTGGATGGCCGGGAAATTATAGGCCGTCGCCCATTTGCGGGAACTGTATTCACGGTTGATGTCTTCCAGCCCACCCTTGGTGAAGGCAAGCCAGGCGGCATTGTCGTCGAGGATGTAGGTGTATCGGCGCGTGTCGAAATTCTCGCGGCCGACCTTCACCGGCAGCTTGGCCGCCCAGTAGTCCGGTACGCGCTGCCAGACGATCTCCGAACCCGACTTGAAGCTGGCGATCTTGTAGGCGGCCGAGCCGAGCGGGATTTCCAACGTCGGCCTGGTGACGTCGCGCTTCTTGCCGCTGGCGTCCGTGCCTTCCCACCAGTGTTTCGGCAGCACGGCAAGGTCGCCCATGATCTTGGGCAGTTCGCGGTTGCCCTTCTGGTTGAAATGGAATTCGACCTCGCGGTCGGAGATTGCCACCGCATCGGTGACGTTCTCGAAATAGCGGCTGTATTGCGGGCTGTTCGCCTTCAGCACCTTGAACGACCAGATCACGTCGTCGACGGTGATCGGCTGGCCGTCATGCCATTTGGCGCGCGGATCGAGCCGGTACGTCGCCGAGGAATAGTCGGCCGGGTATTTGTAGGCGTCGGCGATCAGGGGATGGCTGACGCTGCCCTCATCGGTCGCCTGCTCCATCAGCGTGTCGTAGAGCAGCCCGCCGCCGAATCCGACGAGGCCCGCCGCCGGCGATCCCTGGACGATATAGGGATTGAAGCTGTCATAGGTGCCAAGCAGCACCGAACTCAGCGTGCCGCCCTTGGGCGCGTTCGGATTGACGTAGTCATAGTGCTGGAAATTGTCGCCGTATTTGGATTCGCCGATCAGCGATGAGGTGGTCCGCCACTCGTCGGCCCGGGTTGCCTGCAACCCCGCCGCCAGCAGGGCCGCCGCCAACAACGACTTGAGAAGCGTTCGGCCAACCGTCATGCACTATCCTCTTCGCCATGCCTGCGGATCATCCAGACGCAATCTAGATGATTTGACGCTCGTGAAAACCGCCATGCGCGGCTTTGTCGCCGCACCGGAGCTTTTCCCTAACGAAAAAGCCGGGCAGAACCCGGCTTTTTCAAGATGACCACGGTATTTCCGGTTATTTTGCCGGTGCGGCCGGCGCAGGCGCGGCGGGAGCCGCGGGTTTGGCCGGTGCGGCGCCGTCAGCCGGTTTCGGCGGAGCGGCTCCATCGGCGGGCTTGGCCGGCGCGCCGGCGTCCGCGGCGGCGCCCGGCGCCGGCAGCGGCTTGGGGTTGTCCGACAGCGTGCGCAGATAGGCGATGACGTTGGCGCGGTCTTCTTCCTTCGGCAGGCCGGCAAAGCCCATCGCCGTGCCCTTCACGTCCTTCTTCGGCGAGGTGATGAAGTGGTTGATGTTATCGTAAGTCCACTTCTCGGTGCCGCCCTTGGAATATTCCTTCATGCCGGCCGAATAGGCAAAGCCCTCGTGAGAGGCGACCGGACGGTCGACGATGTCCCAAAGATCGGGACCGACTTTATTGGGACCGCCCTTTTCACCGGAATGGCAGGCCTGGCATTTCTTGAAGATGGCAGCGCCCTGTTCGACGCTGGCCTTGGCCAGCAGGTCGGCGATCGGCGTTTCGGCCGCTGCCGGCGCAGCCGCGCCGCCTTCGGCAGGTTCGGTCGCCTCGATGGCGAAGCCGGGCTTTTCCGGCGCCGGCGAGGCAAACAGCGCGTCCGACACCAGGCCGACCGAGAAAACGACGAAGACAGTTCCGAGCAATCCGGCGAGCAGTTTGTTGACTTCGTTGGAATCCATTCGCCCCTTGCTCCCTTTTCCGGCGGACTGATCCGTCCATTCCGTCCGTCGGTATCGAGACCTGCCCTCCAGAGCCGGTCAAATCGGGCGGAAACTAGGTCTTTTGCTCGGGCGTTGCAACACCTATAAGGGCGCTGCCAGTGAGACCTTTTGCCACTTTTCCCCTCCTCGTTTCGGACGCCTGCCAGACCGATGTCCACCTTGATCCTGATACCGGCCCGCATGGCCTCGACCCGCCTGCCGGGCAAGCCGCTGGCCGATATATCAGGCGCGCCGATGATCGTGCATGTCGCCCGCCGCGCGGCCGAGGCCGGCCTTGGCCGGGTGGTGGTGGCGACCGACACGCAAAGCGTGGCCGAGGCGGTGCGCGCGCATGGTTTCGAGGCGGTGATGACGCGCATGGATCATGAGTCCGGCTCGGATCGCATCCACGAGGCGTTGGTTGCTCTTGATCCCCTGGGCAAGGTCGAAACGATCGTCAATGTGCAGGGCGACCTGCCGACCATCGATCCCGCCATCATCGCCGCCTCGCTCAGGCCGTTCGAGGACGCCACGGTCGATATCGCCACGCTCGGCGTCGAGATCGTCCGCGAGGAGGAAAAGACCAATTCCAACGTCGTCAAGATCGTCGGCTCGCCGCTCTCCGGCACGCGGTTGCGGGCGCTTTACTTCACCCGGGCTACTGCGCCGTGGGGCGAGGGGCCGCTTTATCACCATGTCGGCCTCTACGCCTATCGCCGCGCCGCGCTCGAGCGTTTCGTCGCGCTGAGGCCGTCGCCGCTGGAGCGCCGCGAGCGGCTGGAGCAACTGCGGGCGCTGGAAGCCGGTATGCGCATCGACGCCGAGATCGTGCAGTCGCTGCCGCTTGGCGTCGACACACCGCATGACCTGGAACGCGCCAGGGAAATTCTTTCAAACTGAGATATCCGCATGCCTGAAAAGACCAACAGAATATCCTTCCAGGGCGAGCCGGGCGCTAATTCCGACACCGCCTGCCGCAACGTCTATCCCTCGATGGAGCCGTTGCCGTGCCCGACCTTCGAGGACGCGTTCAATGCCGTCGAGACTGGCAAGGCCGATCTCGCCATGATCCCGATCGAGAACACCATCGCCGGACGCGTTGCCGACATCCACCATCTTCTGCCGGAATCGAGGATGCACATTGTCGGCGAATATTTCCTGCCGATCCATTTCCAGCTGATGGTGCTGCCGGGCGTCAGGCGCGACGAGATCAAGACCGTGCACACCCACATCCACGCCCTCGGCCAGTGCCGCAAATACATCCGCAAGAACGGCTGGAAGGGAGTAGTCGCGGGGGACACGGCGGGTGCCGCCAAGATGGTCTCCGAAGTCAAGGACCGCACCATGGCCGCGCTGGCCCCGGCGCTGGCCGCGACGCTCTACGGGCTCGATATCATCGAGGAGAATGTCGAGGACACCGACAGCAACGTCACCCGCTTCGTGGTCCTGACCAAGAACAAGCAATGGGCAGAGCGTCCGGCACTGGACGTCAAGATGATGACGACCTTCATCTTCCGCGTCCGCAACGTGCCGGCCGCGCTCTACAAGGCCATGGGCGGCTTCGCCACCAACGGCATCAACATGACCAAGCTGGAGAGCTATCAGCTCGGCGCCTTCACGGCGACGCTGTTCTATGCCGACATCGAGGGCCACCCAGACGATCCGCTGGTCAAGCTGGCGCTGGACGAGCTTCGCTTCTTCTCGCGCGAAGTGCGGATCCTCGGCGTCTATCCGGCCAGCGAGTCGCGCGAGCAGTGGAAGGTGGCGGATTGAGCTACCAGCCCAGCGGCACGTAGTCGATTTCCATGAAGGTCTCGACCTCCGGCACCCAGCGGTCGCGCACGAAGGCGACATGATCGGGATGGTCGTTGTACCTGGTGTAGGCGGCCTGGTCGGCGAACTCCATCGAGAAGCCGAACCGATAATCGTTCTTGGGGCTGATCTGCCGCAATTGCTCGAAATGCGTGACGCCCCGGATCGCCGAGAGGATTTTCCTTGCATCGACGAGAAATCGCTTTTCCTCCAGCGAATGCGGCGGGTGCTTCAGCGTGAAGACGACGGTGTGACGGATCATTTGTCTCTCCTGCAATGACTTCGATATTCACAATTCGCTGTCGACCCAGGCGCGGATGAGGTGATGCGCGATGGCGCCTTTCGGCGGCGTGACCAGGGCGTCGGGATGCGCACGGTCCAGCATCAGGCGCACCTCGTCGCGCAAAAACCAGCGGCAGTCCTCCAACTCGTCGAGATCGGCCTGGATGTCGTCGTTGAGCGGCTCGCCGAAGCAGCCGATCATCAGCGAATAGGGAAACGGCCAGGGTTGGCTGGCGTGGTAGACGACGCGGCCGAGCCGTATCCCGGCCTCCTCCAGCGTTTCGCGGCGCACCGCCGCCTCGATCGTCTCGCCGGGCTCGATGAAGCCGGCAAGCGCCGAATACATGCCCGGCCCGAAATGCCGGCCGCGCCCGAGCAGGCATTTCTCCCGCGTCGCCGTCAGCATGATCGCCACTGGGTCGGTGCGCGGAAAATGCTCGGTGCCGCAATTGGGGCAATGGCGTTTGTAGCCACCCGCCCGCATCTGCGATTCGGTGCCGCATTTGCTGCAGAAGCGGTGGCTGGCGTGCCAGGCGAGCAGGGCCGCTCCTTGCGCCATCGCGCCGGCGGCGGCCTCGTCGATCAGCCCTTGCATATAGACCGAGCGGTAATCGATCGCCTTGACGGTTTCGGGCAACTGTTCGGGATCGATGCCGGCCAGGACCGCCAGCACCGGCCCCTGTTCGGAAAACCCGAGCAGGACGCCCTGGGTGAAGGAAGGGCTGAAGGGCTCGCTCTCGGCGATGCGGTACCAAGGGTCGAAACCGCCATCCGCCAGTTTCAGGTGGAGCCGGCCGCCATTCATCAAAAGCAGCCGTGTCGTCGGATCGGCCAGCGCCTTTTCGACCGAATCGTCGGCTCGGTTCTCGGATTGCCGGTCGATGGTGTTGCCGGCAAAGCCGACGAACTGGCTCGGCTCGCGCAGGGGCGCGTCAAACAGGCGGAAGCTCATAGGGACTCTGGTGCTTTGGGATGGACACGGGGAAGGCTTATAGCGCCGCCCTTATCGTTTCGGCAAACCGGCGCAGGTCGGAAGGCTCATAGGGCACGCGCAGGCCATGTCCCCACACCGGGCCGGGCCAGCCGGGGTCGCCCTCGGACCGTGCGATGATGTGGACATGCAGCTGGCGCACGATGTTGCCGAGTGCGCCGGTGTTGATCTTGGTGCAGCCGCTCGCCTTCTTCAGCGCCTGCGCCACCATGTTGGTCTCGAAGGTCAGCATCGCCTGGTCGAGCGGCGTCATGTCGTGGATCTCCTCCGCGCCCGGCCGCTGCGGCACGAGGAGCAGCCATGGCCAGCGGCGGTCGTTCATCACCCGCAATTCGCACAGCCCAAGCCACATCAACTGCTCGCTGTCAGCCTCCAGCCGGGCATCCAGCGTGAATCCGGCCTTCAGGCCCGGCAGCATTGGCGTTTCCCTTGCTTTTCTTGGCTTCCTCAAACCTTGAACGCTAAAGCGGCTGCTTCGGGGCTGCAAGCGAATCTCGTGGTTGGCGGTGCCGATTTGCCTGCGCACTTGCATTTCGTCGCGCAATTGCCGATATGGACAGCGGGAGGTTGGTGGTGGACGATCCACTCGCCAACCGGGTCAGGTCCGGAAGGAAGCAGCCCTAACGAGCCCGGAACGGGTCATTGTTCCAGCCTCCCACCTCATCGGCCCTCCTCGCGACATTGACGACGCATTGCAGCGCGGGCGAGACTATGCGCAGGAATCGGCGCCCTTGGGCGGCCTTTTGGAGCTTAACGGGCGAATGAGCGAAGCCGGAAATTCGGGGCCCGACAGTCTGGTAACGGGCAAGGCCGCTGCCTATCGCGTGCTGGCGCGCAAATACCGTCCGTCGAATTTCTCCGAGCTCGTCGGCCAGGAGCCGATGGTGCGCACCCTCACCAACGCGTTTGCCACTGGCCGCATTGCCCAGGCCTGGATGCTGACCGGCGTGCGTGGCGTCGGCAAGACCACGACGGCGCGCATACTGGCGCGAGCCCTGAATTATAAAACCGCCACCGTTGACCAGCCCTCGGTCGATCTCGCCGTGCTTGGCGAGCATTGCCAGGCGATCATGGAAGGCCGCCATGTCGACGTCATCGAGATGGACGCCGCCTCGCACACCGGTATCGACGACATCAGGGACATCATCGAGCGCGTGCGCTATGCGCCCGTCTCGGCCCGCTACAAGGTCTACATCATCGACGAAGTGCACATGCTGTCCACGCAGGCCTTCAACGGCCTGCTGAAGACGCTGGAAGAACCGCCGCCGCACGTCAAGTTCATCTTCGCCACCACCGAGATCCGCAAGGTTCCGATCACCGTCCTGTCGCGCTGCCAGCGTTTCGACCTGCGGCGCATCGACGCCGGCGCGCTGGTCGCGCATCTCTCCTCGATCGCCGGCAAGGAAGGCATTTCAGTCGACGATGACGCGCTGGCCATGATCGCGCGCGCCGCGGAAGGTTCCGCCCGCGATTCGCTCTCCATTCTCGACCAGGCGATCGCCCATGGCGCCGGCTCCGTCAGCGCCGAGGCCGTGCGCGCCATGCTGGGGCTCGCCGACCGTGCCCGCATCGTCGATCTGTTCGAATATGTGATGAAGGGCGATGTGGCGGCAGCACTCGGCGAATTCCGCGCGCAATACGACACCGGTGCCGATCCGGCCGCCGTGCTCACCGATCTGGCCGAGTTCAACCACCTCGTCACCCGTTTGCGCTTCGTGCCGACCGCCATGGACGATGCCTCGCTGTCGCAGGACGAGCGCCAGCGCGGCGCCGATTTCGCCAGGGCGCTGTCGGTCCGCGTGTTGTCGCGGACCTGGCAGATGCTGCTCAAGGGCATTCCCGAGGTGCAGTCCTCCAACCGGCCGGTCAGTGCCGCCGAAATGGTGTTGATCCGGCTGGCGCACGCCGCCGACCTGCCGACATTGGACGAGGCGCTGAGATCGCTGGAGAGCGGTGCTTCGACGACTGGCGCGGCGCCGCGCCCGAACGGCGCGCCGGTGAACCCCGGCAATGGCGGTGCAGGCGGCAATGGCGCCAGCGCCGTGGCGCAGGCGCGCATGCCTGGCGGGTCGGGCGGCGCGCAGACCATGCGGCTGGTCGAGGCCACGCCCGCTCCGGCCGCCTTCGTAGCGCCCCCGCAACCTGCGCCGGAGACGCAAGCCGTACCGCTGAAATCGCTGGCCGACATCGTTGCCCTCGCCGACGCGCAGCGCGACATCGCCTTCAAGGTGCTGGTCAAGCGCTGCATCCGTTTGGTGCACATCGAACCCGGCCGCATCGACGTCAGCCTGACCGATGACGCGCCCAAGATGCTGCTCAACGAGCTGACGACGAAACTGCGCGCCTGGACCGGCCGCAGCTGGCTGGTGTCGCTGTCGAAGGAAGACGGCGGCCAGACGTTGGCCGAAATGGAATCGACGAAGCGTGAAAACGCTTTCCTCGACGCCAGGAACGACCCGACCGTGGCCGCCATCCTGGCCCGCTTTCCCGGCGCCAAGATCATCGATGTGCGAATTCCCGATACGCCGGACGCCGACGCGACCGACGCCGAAATGCCGGTCGAGCCGCCGGCCGATGACGACGAACCCTGATATCCAGCACTAATCCGCAAAGGATCGGACCATGAAAGATCTTCTCGGCCTGATGGGCAAGGCGAAGGAAATGCAGGCCAAGTTCCAGGCCATGCAGGATGAGATCGCCACGGTCGAAGCCGTCGGCCAGGCCGGCGGCGGCCTGGTCAGCATCACGTTGAGCGGAAAGTTCGACATCAAGTCGCTGAAGATCGACCCGTCTTTGTTTAGGGAAGACGAGGTCGAAATCCTCGAGGATTTGATTCTTGCCGCGCACAATGACGCCAAGGCCAAGGTCGAGCAGATCATGCAGGAAAAGACCAAGGCGTTGACCGCCGGCCTGCCTATTCCGCCGGGAATGAAACTGCCCTTCTAGGCGTTCGGTGCGCCCGTGATCGGCGAGCCATCCGAAAGACTGATCGAGCAGCGTATCCGCAACAGGATCTACGAGATTCTGGAAATCCTCGCCGATTGCGATGCGGGGGTCGATCTCGTCGGCATCAAGGGCTACTTCAATCTCTTCGAGGATTTCGTGCACCGCCCGTCGATCGAGGCCGGCACGTCGGCGCTTTCGAAGGATGAACGCGCCATCGTGCTGGAAATCGCCGAGTTCCTGGAGGCGGCCTCCGAAACAAATCCTGATTTCACCAAGGCCGAGTTCATCGACAGCGACTGGCCGGGCAAGATCGCGCCGACGGCCAGGGAGGCGCGGGCGCTGTTTCTCAGGCGGGGCCTGTTTTCAGACACGGTCGAAGAGATCGAACCCGGTTGGCCGGCAGCAATCGCCGCCGGGCGATAGGCTATTATGGGAAGCCGTGGCGCGCTCTTCCCGGCAAAAGCGCATGGCGTTTACCCCAGCGGAATTGCGGCAAAACGAAGAAAAGGCGGTCATCGTCCGTGTGAAACGACGGCCCGATCCATCTGGAAAGCCTCGATTTGTGTCAATTCGGCAACAGTCCGCCGTTAATAACGTTTTGGCCATCATTTTGCCCGAAAGTGTCTCATTCTTGCCGCAGCCTGGGGGCGGGCATTGAAGTGAGAGGGTTACCTGTTGATAGCCACGCGATGGAAGACGCCGCTATTGCTCGGCGTCGTCACGTCTCCCCTTTTCTTGGCCGCTTGCAGCCAGACCACCTCGCACGGCATGTCGGTCGCCAGCCTGACCGACGCCATCACGCCGAGTTTCCTGAGTTCGCGCGCCTACAGCCATACGCCCAAGGACAGGGAATGCCTGGAACGGGCGATGTTCTTCGAATCCAACCGGTCGAGCCGCGACGGCATGGTCGCCGTCGGCACGGTGGTGATGAACCGGCTGCGCTCGGGCAATCATGGCAGCACCATCTGCCAGGTGGTGGGCGAGCCCGGGCAGTTCGCGCCGGGCGTCATGACCAGGCCGATGAACTCGCGTGCAATGCCCGATGTCGAGGAGGCCGCCGACGCCGTGCTCAAGGGCGAGCGCAAGGCCAAGCTCAAGAACACGATGTATTTCCACACCGCCGGCCTGCGCTTCCCCTACAAGAACATGCACTACACCATGGTTGCCGGCGGCAATGCCTTCTACGAAAAGCGCGGCCGCAACTGGCAGCCGCTGCCGGATGAGCCGATGGTTGCGTCGGCCGAGCGGCCAGCCGCGTTGCCGGGAGTACCCGCGACGCGTGTCGCGTCCGTCGAGATGGTGCGCCCGGCCAAGGCGACTGCCCGCAATGCTCCGGCAGAACAGGTCTACATGACCGCAGCGGCGGAACCGGCGGCCAAGCCGGCGCCCGCCCGCACTGCCCCCGCGCAGCAGACCTATCTGACCGCATCCGCGGCGCCGTCGGCAAAGTCCGCGCGAGTCCAGGCGAAGCCGATCGAAATTGCGATGCAGGAGCCGATGGAAGAGCCTGATGCCGCCCGTTTTGGCGGAACCTTGAACAGCGGAACCTTGAACAAAAGGGTCATCTCCTCGGTCCAGGACGCTCCGCAGGAAGCATCGATGGGATTCCAGTCGACGCCTGAGAACACCGACGCCATAGGCGCGATGATCGTCAGCCAGGGTCGCCCGCTCGAAACCAACTGATTCTCGCATGGCAGCATGGCGGACCGTGCGTCGACAGGGATGTTTCAAACCGCTCTGAAAAATCCTAGATCAGTGCGATGTCCAAGCGAATCGCCGGTCCCGAGATCGAACGCCTGATCCAGCTTCTGGCCAAAGTGCCGGGGCTTGGCCCCCGTTCAGCCAGGCGCGCGGCGCTGCACCTGATCAAGAAGAAGGAGCAGCTTTTGTCGCCGCTCGCCGCCGCGATGGGCGAGGCCGCCGACAAGGTGCGCATCTGCTCGACCTGCGGCAATGTCGACACCTCGGACCCCTGCATGATCTGCACCGATCCTCGCCGCGATGCCGCCACCCTGATCGTCGTCGAGGACGTCTCCGATCTCTGGGCGCTGGAGCGGGCGGCGGCGATGAACGTGCGCTACCACGTGCTCGGCGGCACGCTGTCGCCGCTCGACGGCATCGGCCCCGATCAGCTCAACATCCGCTCGCTGGTCGACCGCATAGCCGGCGGCGAGGTCAAGGAGGTCATCCTCGCCGTCAACGCGACGGTCGAGGGCCAGACCACCGCGCACTACCTCACCGATCAGCTCTCCGGCTTCGAGGTCAAGATAACGCGTCTGGCGCACGGCGTGCCGGTCGGCGGTGAACTCGACTATCTCGACGAAGGCACGCTGGCCGCCGCGCTGCGCTCGCGGACGGCGTTTTGACCAGATCGGCGGAGAGGATGCGCGCGATGATTGTCACGCATCATTCGAAGCGGGTGGTGCACGCCCCCCTCTGTCCTGCCGGACATCTCCCCCTCAAGTGGGGAGATCGCCAGATTTGGCTGCGGTCGCTGATTTTCAACACTGCAAGATTGGCGGCAAGGTCGAAACTGCCAATCTCCCCCCTTGAGGGGGAGATGTCCGGCAGGACAGAGGGGGGCGCCACAGAACGCGGCATTCGCAAATGCAGCTTGGTGTTCTTTCTGGCCGCACTCCTCGCCGTCTTCCTCACCATCCCCGCATCCGCCGCCAAGATCGACGACCAGTTCCGCGCCTGGGTCCAATCCGACCTCTGGCCCGACGCCAAGGCGAACGGCATTTCCAAAAACACCTTCGACGCCGCCTTCAACGGCATCAAGCCCAATCTCGATCTTCCCGACCTTGTCTTGCCAGGCGAGAAGCCGAAGACGCCGCAAAAACAGCACCAGGCCGAGTTCGGTTCGCCCGGCGCCTATTTTGCCGAGAAGACGGTTCGTGCGGTGACATCGGGTGGACGCACCCGCGAAGCCGCCAATGCCCGCACGCTTGCCGCGATCGAAAAGCGTTACGGCGTGCCGGGTGAAATCCTTCTGGCGATCTGGGGCCGCGAGACCGGATTCGGCGCGGCGAAGATGCCCTACGACGCCTTCGAGGTGCTGGGCACCAAGGCGTTCATGTCGACGAAAAAGGATTTCTTCCGCACCGAGCTGCTGGCGGCGCTGGAAATCGTCGAACGCGGGCTGGCCCCGGTCGGCGCGATGAAATCGTCCTGGGCCGGCGCGCTCGGCCAGCCGCAATTCATGCCGACCTCTTTCCTGAAACATGCCGTCGATTTCGACGGCGACGGCCGCGTCGACATCTGGAATTCGACGCCTGACGTGCTGGCCTCGATCGCAAATTACCTTGTCCATTATGGCTGGGTGAGGGGACGCGGTTGGGGTTTCGAGGTGACCGTGCCTCAGAGCGTCTCCTGTTCGCTGGAAGGCCCGGACCAGGGCAAAAAGATTTCGCAATGGGCCGCCATGGGTATCAAGCGCGTGGGCGGCAAAGCGTTCCCGGCGAGCGAGCTGAAGACGGAAGGCTTCCTGCTGATGCCGGCCGGGCGCAGCGGCCCGGCCTTTATCGCCACCCCCAATTTCTACGTGCTGAAGGAATACAACACCAGCGACCTCTACGCGCTGTTCATCGGCCACGGCGCCGACCGCATTGCCCATGGCGATCAGAATTTTTCCGGTGGCTGGGGTCCGGTCGGCGATCTCCACCGCTCCGACATCGCCGCCTTGCAGCGGACCCTTGAAGCCAAGGGCTATGATGTTGGCAGCGCCGACGGCCTGCCCGGCTTCAAGACCCGCCGCTCGATCGGCAGATGGCAGGAAAAGAATGGTCAGGTGGCCACCTGTTTTCCTGATGCCGGTCTGGTCGCCGCGCTGAAATAGCTTCGAAATTTTAGCAGATTTTTCACGATCCGCGGCGTCATTTGGCCGGCGCATGCGTCGACACGCCGCCGTGCATTCTGCTCCACTGAGGCCGTCTCGCAAATCCTCGTTGCCGGGCCGGGTGTCGCCGGATAAGGTATTGACCAACTGGACAAAAACCACGACGTTGGTGGCTCAGAGGCTCTCGTCGAGCCTTGAAAGAACACCGCAACCCTGAGCCGGGAACTCAGGTCAACAAACAACAAAACAGGGAACAATCATCATGATGATGGAAAAGCTTGCTCTACGATCCCGCACCTTGCTTGCGGGCGCCGCCATGTCGGCGCTGCTTCTGGCCGGCGCGCCGGCTGGCGCGGTCACCCCTGCCGACACGCTTGTCGAAGGTTTTGCCATCGACGACATCATCTCGATGGATCCGGGCGAGGCGTTCGAGCTGTCGACCGCCGAAGTCACCGGCAACACCTATGACCTTCTTGTCCGCCTCGACCTCAGCGACACCTCCAAGGTCAAGCCCGATCTCGCGGAAAGCTGGACCGTCTCCGACGATGGCCTGACCTATACGTTCAAGCTCAAGCCGGGCCTGAAATTCGCTTCCGGCAACCCGATCACCGCCGCCGACGTCGCCTGGTCTTTCGAGCGTGCCGTCAAGCTGGACAAGAGCCCGGCCTTCATCATCGATCAGTTCGGCATCAGCGGCGACAACGTCACCGAGAAGGCCAAGGCGGTCGACGACACCACCTTCCAGTTCACCGTCGACAAGGCCTACGCGCCAAGTTTCGTCCTGAACTGCCTGTCGGCCACCGTCGCCTCCGTTGTCGACGCCAAGCTGGTCAAAGAACATGTCGCGGCGGTGACGCCGAGCGCCGACTACAAATGGGATAATGACTTCGGCAATGCCTGGCTGAAGACAGGCTATGCCGGCTCGGGCGCCTACAAGCTGCGTGAATGGCGTGCCAACGAGGCGGTCGTCATGGAGCGCAACGACAATTATTACGGCGAAAAGGCCAAGCTCGCCCGCGTCATCTACCGCAACATGAAGGAAAGCTCGGCCCAGCGCCTGGCGCTTGAAGCCGGCGACATCGACGTTGCCCGCAATCTCGAGCCGAATGACCTCGACGCCATCGCCAAGAACGCCGACCTCACCACCACCAGCGCGCCGAAAGGCACCGTCTACTACATCAGCCTCAACCAGAAGAACCCGAACCTCGCCAAACCCGAGGTCCGTCAGGCCTTCAAATACCTTGTCGACTATGATGCCTTGAGCTCGACCATCCTCAAGGGCATTGGCGAAATCCACCAGACCTTCCTGCCCAAGGGCGTGCTCGGCGAACTGGACGAAAACCCGTTCAAGCTCGACGTCGCCAAGGCCAAGGAACTGCTGGCCAAGGCAGGCCTGCCCGACGGCTTCAGCGTCACGATGGATGTACGCACCGGCCAGCCGACCACCGGCATGGCGGAATCGATCCAGCAGACGCTCGGCCAGGCTGGCATCAAGCTGGAGATCATTCCGGGTGACGGCAAGCAGACGCTGACCAAATACCGCGCCCGCAACCACGACATTTATATCGGCAATTGGGGCCAGGACTATTTCGATCCAAACTCCAACGCGCAGACCTTTGCCTCGAACCCGGACAATTCGGATGCAGGCAAGTCCCACACGCTCGCCTGGCGCAATAGCTGGGACATTCCGGACCTGACCAAGGAAACGGAAGCGGCACTCCTGGAAAAGGATTCGGGCAAGCGCGCCGATATGTACAAGGATCTTGAGAAAAAGATTCTCGACACTAGCCCCTTCGTCATCATCCACCAGCAGCTGGAAGTCGCGGGTCTGCGCAAGAACCTCAAGGGCTTCGCGCTCGGTCCGAGCTTCGACACCAACTTCGTCGGGCCGGTTTCCAAGGAATAGTGTTCGCGGACACGCCGCATGAGCGCGATTGAAAACGAGGGCGGGCGCGGCAGCGCCCGCGCCGTCGCCCTTGCATCATCGCTCGGCCGTTTCCTGGTCATTGCGGTGACGACCTATCTTGGTCTTCTCGCTGTCACCTTCTTCATTGGCCGCGTCATCCCGATCGACCCGGTGCTCGCTGTTCTGGGCGACCGGGCACCCGCCAATGTCGTGGAGCGCACGCGCCGCGAGATGGGCCTCGACCTGCCGTTGATCGAGCAGTTCTATATCTATGTGAAACACGCGCTGAGCGGCGATTTCGGTATCTCGGTGCTGACCACAAATCCTGTCATGACCGACATCCGCCGCGCTCTTCCCGCGACGACGGAACTGGCGACGCTGGGGACACTGATCGGCGCGCTGTTCGGTGTGCCGCTCGGGGTGCTGGCCGCGGTCAAACGCGGCAGTCTCATCGATCAGATCGTGCGCGTCATCGGGCTGATCGGCTATTCCGTACCCATCTTCTGGCTGGGTCTGCTGGGTTTGGTGCTGTTCTACGCCAAGCTGCAGTGGGTGGCCTTCCCTGCACGGCTCGACATCGTCTACGAATACACTTTCACGCCGATCACCGGTTTCTACCTGCTCGATTCCGCGATGCAGGGACAGTGGGACGTCTTTTACGACGCCTTCCGTCACATCATCCTGCCGGCCTCGCTTCTCGGCTATTTCTCGCTCGCCTATATCAGCCGCATGACGCGATCGTTCATGCTCAATGAGCTCGCCCAGGAATATATCGTCGCGGCGCGCGCCAAGGGCCTGTCGGAAACGCGCATCATCTGGGGCCACGCGTTGCGCAATGCCGCCGTGCCGATGGTGACCGTGATCGCGCTGTCCTATGCCGGGCTGCTCGAGGGCTCGGTACTCACCGAGACCGTCTTCTCTTGGCCGGGCATCGGCCTCTACATCACCAACTCACTGCAGAACGCCGACATGAACGCGGTGCTCGGCGGTACCATCGTCATCGGCTCGGTGTTCATCGGCATCAACCTTCTGTCCGACCTGCTCTACCGTGTACTCGACCCGAGGACCAAGACAGGATGAGTAGAGGTATTTCGGGATTGGCTGCGGCCAGTCACCCTCACTCCGGCCCTTCGGGCCACCTCTCCCCCTGCCCGGGGGAGAGGAAAAGGCGATCGCATGCTTGGCGCCTTTCCTCTCCCCCGTCGAACCCGGGAGAGGTGGTCTGCGAAGCAGACCGGAGTAAGGGTCGACAGCTTCAAGGGGCATCGTCATGACCGTCTCCGACGCCCGCCCCTTCTCCCGTCGCGCATGGTTGCTGTCGGAGCGGCCGGCATCGCGCATGCAGGCAAGGCTCGGCCGCGCCTACGTCGCGTGGCGGCGCTTTTCCGCCAATCGTCTGGCCTTTGTCGGTCTGCTGATCATCATCGCCCTGCTGCTCGTCGCCGCCCTTGCCGGTGTGCTGGCGCCGTATTCGCCGACCTTCGGTGACCTGAAGAACGCGCGGCTGCTGGCACCGAGTGCGCAACACTGGTTCGGCACCGACGACCTCGGCCGCGACATCCTTTCGCGCATTCTCTACGGTTCGCGTTGGACCCTCTATGTGGTCATCCTGGTCGCCATCATCGCGGCTCCCATCGGTCTTCTGGTCGGCACCGTCGCCGGCTATGCCGGCGGCTGGACCGATGCCATCCTGATGCGCATCACCGACATCTTCCTCGCTTTCCCCAAGCTGGTGCTGGCGCTGGCCTTCGTCGCCGCCCTTGGCCCCGGCATCGAGAACGCCGTGCTCGCCATCGCCATCACCTCCTGGCCGCCCTATGCGCGCATTGCGCGTGCGGAAACGCTGACCGTGCGCAACTCGGACTACATCAAGGCAGTGCAACTGATGGGCGCCTCGCCTTTCCGCATCGTGCTGCGCCACATCATGCCGCTCTGCATCTCTTCGCTCATCGTCCGCGTGACGCTCGACATGGCCGGCATCATCCTGACGGCCGCGGGCCTCGGCTTCCTCGGCCTTGGCGCGCAGCCGCCGCTGCCGGAATGGGGCACGATGATCGCTTCGGGCCGCCGCTTCATCCTCGACCAATGGTGGGTGGCCGGTGCGCCGGGCTTCGCCATCCTCATCGTCAGCCTCGGCTTCAACCTGCTTGGCGACGGCCTGCGCGACGCACTCGACCCCCGGAGCGGTGACCAATGAGCGGCCAGACGGAGACACTGCTTGAGGTAGATGATCTGCGGGTCACCTTTCCGACCCGTACCGGCATGATCGAGGCGGTCCGCGGCGTCTCCTTTTCGCTCGGCCGCGAGCGGCTCGGCATTGTCGGTGAGTCCGGCTCGGGCAAGTCGCAGACGGGTCGCGCCATCATGGGCCTGACACCCCCGCAGGCCCGGATATCGGCCAGCAAATTGACCTTCGACGGCATCGACTTGCTCGGCGTCTCGCCACGCCAACGCCGGGCGCTGCGCGGCAACCGCATCGCCATGATCCTGCAGGATCCGAAATATTCCCTCGACCCGGTGATGAGCATCGGCCGCCAGATCGTCGAGACTTTGCGCACCCATGAAAAGGTCGGTAAGGCCGAGGCGCGCGAGCGCGCGCTGGCCATGCTGGAGGCGGTGCAGATCCGCGATCCCAAACGTGTCTTCGACCTGCATCCGCACGAAGTGTCCGGCGGCATGGGCCAGCGCGCCATGATTGCCATGATGCTGATCGCCGGGCCGGAAATGATGATCGCCGACGAGCCGACCTCGGCGCTTGACGTCACGGTGCAGCTCGACGTGCTCGGCATTCTCGACAGGCTGGTCGCAGAGCGCGGTATGGGGCTGATCTTCATCTCGCACGACCTGCGCCTGGTCTCGTCCTTCTGCGACCGCGTCATCGTCATGTATGCCGGCAAGGTGGTCGAGCAGCTCAAGGCTTCGGAACTCAGCCGGGCGCAGCATCCCTACACGCGCGGCCTGCTCAACTGCATGCCCAAGATCGGCGCCGACCGTCACCCGCTGCCGGTACTCGACCGCAAGCCGGAGTGGGCGGCATGACTTCCGCGATTGCCGTCGACAGGCTGGAGGTGATCTTCGACCGCTTCCGCGCGTTGAAGGACGTCAGCCTTGATGTGCAGCCGGGTGAATCCTTCGGCCTGGTCGGTGAATCCGGCTCAGGCAAATCGACATTGCTGCGAGCCATAGCCGGCCTTGCGCCGGTCGCCTCGGGCAGCATCACCGTCAACGGCAAGACGCTCGGCACGCGCCGCGACAAGGCTTTTTACCGCGAAGTGCAGATGGTTTTTCAGGATCCGTATGGCTCGCTGCATCCGCGCCAGACCGTCGACCGCCTGCTGCAGGAGCCGCTTGCCATCCACGGCTTTGCCGATGGCGAAAGGCGGATTGAACGCGCACTCGACGAGGTCGGCCTCGGCAACGGTTTTCGCTTCCGTTACGCGCACCAATTGTCGGGCGGCCAGCGCCAGCGCGTGGCGATCGCGCGCGCGCTCATCCTCGAGCCCTCGATCCTGCTGCTCGACGAGCCGACCTCGGCGCTCGACGCCTCGGTGCAGGCCGAAGTGCTCAACCTGCTGGAGGAAGTCCGCCGGCGGCGCAAGCTGACCTTCCTGATGGTCAGCCACGACCTCGCCATCATCACCCACATGTGCGAGCGGCTGATGGTGATGCAGGGCGGCGAGGCGGTGGAGAATCTGGTGGCGAACGACCTCGTCGAGCGCCGCGTGACGAAGGATTATACGCGCAACCTGCTCAGGGCGAGCGACGGGTTTGTGAGAACCGCCTCCGAGCAAGTTTGACGATAGTTGTCCGACGCAAAGTGTATTTCCCGCCTCAGACCGTTCCGCTTTCCGGCAGGACCTCACCCTGCTGCGCTTCGCCTTCCGCCGCGTCTTTCGGCTCCTTGATCCTGAACCACGTCACATAAAGCGCCGGCAGGAACAGCAGCGTGATTGCGGTACCCGCAATGATGCCGCCCATCATCGCGTAGGCCATCGGCCCCCAGAACACTTCGCGGGCGATCGGGATCAGGGCCAGGCTGGCGGCGGCGGCGGTCAGCGCGATCGGCCGCATGCGGTGCTCTGTCGCTTCGATGACCGCGGCCCAGCGATCCCTGCCTTCGGCGACAAGGTCCTCGATCTGCACGATCAGGATGACCGAGTTGCGGATCAGGATGCCGATCAGCGCCAGCACGCCGAGGATGGCGACGAAGCCGAGCGGCGCGCCGCTTGGCACCAGGGCCGCCACAACGCCGATCAGGCCCAGCGGCGCCACCGCCACCACCAGGAACAGGCGCTGGAAGCTCTGCAACTGCACCATCAGGATGGTCGCCATGACGAACAGCATCAGCGGCACCACGGCCGCGATTGGTCCTTGGCTCTTGGCGCTTTCCTCGACCGAGCCGGCGGTCTCGACCGAATAGCCAGGCGGCAGCTTGGCGATGAAGGCGTCGACCGACGGCTTCAACTCGTTGACGACGGTCGCCGGCAGTACGTTGCCAACCAAGCCGGCGCGCACCGTGATAGTCGGGATGCGGTCGCGCCGCCAGACGGTGGGTTGCTCCAGATCGTAGCGAAAATTGGCGACCGCGGCGAGGGGGATCGCCTCGCCATTGCCGGTCGGCAGCTGGATGTTCTGCAGCGTCTCGATCGAGCCGCGCTCGGCTTCGCGCGAACGTGCCACGACGTTGATGAGGTATGTCGCGTCACGCACCTGCGTGATCGTCGCGCCGCCCACCGTGCTGTTCAGCGTGCTGGCGATGTCGGACGAGGTGATGCCGAGCTGGCGCGCCTTGTCCTGCAGCACGTCGACCCTCAGCACACGCTGCGGTTCGTTCCAGTCGAAGGTCGGTGCTGCGAGCTTCGGATTGGCTGAGATCACGCCGGCGAATTGGTGAGCCAGTTCTCGAACCGTCTGGATGTCGGCGCCGCCGACGCGGTACTGCACAGGCCGTCCAACCGGTGGGCCGAGCTCAAGCGGCTTGACGAAGGCGTCGGTGCCGACAAACTCCGCGCGCAGCAGCTTCTCCAGCGCCGGCTTCACCCGGTTGCGGGCCTCGATGCTCTTGGTGACGATCACCGTCTGCCCGAAATAGGGATTGGCCGGTTGCACGTCATAGGCCAGCACGAAGCGCACCGCGCCCTGACCGATATAAGAGGAAAAGTGGTCGATGTCGGGATTGCCGACCAGCGCCCGCTGTTCGAAGCGCTCCATCTGGTCGCGCGTTTCGGCAATCGAGGAGTTCTGTGGCAGGTTCCAATCGACGATCAGCTCCGGCCGGTCGGAAGGCGGGAAGAACTGTTGCTGGACGAACCCGAAGCCGGCGATCGAGGCAGCGAACAGAAGCACGGTCACGATGATCGTCAGCCAATGCCGGCGCACCGAGCCGACAAGCACGCGCCGGAACAGCGACGTGAAACGGCCCGGCCGGTCGTGATGCTTGGTCTTCATTGTCGCCGGCAGGATGGTGACGCCGAGCAGCGGCGCGAACAGCACCGCCACGATCCATGACACCAGCAGCGATACGGCGATGACGACGAACAGCGTGAAGGTGTATTCGCCGGCAGCACTCGAGTTGAGCCCGATCGGAATGAAGCCTGCGACCGTCACCAGCGTGCCGGTCAGCATCGGGAAGGCGGTCGAGGTGTAGACATAGGTCGCCGCCTTGCGCAGATTGTCACCAACCTCCAGCCGCGCCACCATCATTTCGACCGCGATCATCGCATCGTCGACCAGCAGTCCGAGCGCGATGATCAGCGCGCCCAGTGAAATGCGCTGCAGCGATATCCCCAGGTACTCCATGACCGTGAAGGTGATGGCCAGCACAAGCGGGATCGACAGCGCCACGACGAAGCCGGCGCGCATGCCGAGGCTGATGAACGACACCGCGAGTACGATGGCCACCGCCTCGAACAGCGCATGCGTGAAACCTGAGACCGCCTCCTCGACGATGACAGGCTGGTCGGCGACCAGATGCACGCCGACGCCGACCGGCAAGTCGGCCAGTACTTTGTTCATCTCCTCGTGCAGTGCCTCGCCGAATTTGAGCAGATTGGCATTGGGCTTCATGCCGATGGCAAGCCCGATCGCGTTTTGGCCGTTGAAGCGGAACAAGGCCGTCGGCGGGTCGACGTAACCGCGTGTGATCGTCGCCACGTCGCTCAGCCGGAAGAACCGATCGTTGACGCGCAGATTGATGGCGCGCAGGCTCTCCTCGGAAGCGAATTGGCCGCCGACGCGCACGCTGATGCGCTCCGGCCCGGACTGGATCACGCCGGACGGCGTGATCGCATTCTGCGCCTGCAGGCTGGCGACGATTTGCTGCTGGTTAAGGCCAAGCGCCGCTATCTGGCGCGTCGAGAATTCGAGATAGATGGCCTCGTCCTGCGCGCCGACCAGATCGACCTTGCCGGCATTGGGCACGGTCAGGATTTTTGTCCTGATATCCTCCACATAGTCGCGCAATTGACGTTGTGTCAGCCCGTCCGCGGTGAAGGCATAGATGTTGCCGTAGACATCGCCGAAGCGGTCGTTGAAGAACGGGCCCTGCACGCCTTGCGGAAATTGCGCCTTGATGTCGTTGACCATGTTGCGCACCTGAAGCCAGTTCGGCACGACGTCGCGCGCCTTGGTGGTGTCCTTCAGGTTGACGAAGATAACAGTCTGGCCGGCTGTGGTGACCGATTTGGTGTAGTCGAGGCTGTCGAGTTCCTCGAGCTTCTTCTCGATGCGGTCGGTCACCTGCCGCACCGTCTCGTTGACCGATGCGCCCGGCCAGTTGGCCTGGATGATCATCGTCTTGATGGTGAAGGCTGGATCTTCCTCGCGGCCGAGATTGAGATAGGAAAACACGCCGGCCACCACGAAGACCAGCATGAAATACCAGACCAGCGAGCGGTGGTTGAGCGCCCAGTCGGAGAGGTTGAAGCCTTTCATGAGGCCCCTCCCTCGGGCACTTTGACCTTCTGGCCCTCGCTCAGGTTGTGGACGCCCGCCGTGACGACGCGCATCCCGGCCTCGAGCCCTTCGGCCACCGTGAAGGTGCCGCCGGCCTTCGCCGCGACCTTGATGTCGCGCATGCTCACGCTCGAGGTCTGCGGGTCGACGATCCACACTTTTTCGGAACCATTCTTGTCGAGCAAGGCCGAGATGGGCAGTTCGATCGTTGGTACGACCTTGGTCATGCGGGTCGCCGTTACCGTCGAGCCGAGCCTGAAGGCCTGCGGCGGATCGGTCAGCGTCAGCTTGACGCGGCGCGTTCGGGTCGAGCCCTCGGCCTGGGGCGCGATCTCGCGCAGCTTGGCCTCGGTCTGGATTGTCGGCAGCGACTGCAGGATGACATGGAACGGCGTGCCGGCCGTTAGGTCGCCGGTCAACTGGTCGGGAATGTCGACGACTGCCTCGCGCGGGTCCGAGCGCGCCACGGTGACCACCGTCTGCCCGGGTGAGACCGTCTGGCCGACCTCGGCACCGACGGCGGTGACGACGCCATCGAAATCCGAGAACAGCCTGGCATAGCCGAGTTGCTCCTGGGATTTGGCCAGCGAAGCCTTGGCCCGCTCGACACTGGCTTCCGCGGCTTTGCGTGCCTGCTGCGCGGCGTCGAAGACCGATTGCGACGTATTGGCGGACGTGAGCAACTGGCGCTGGCGCTCCTCGCTGGCGGCGGCATTGGCGAATTGCGCCTCGGCATTGGAGAGTTCGGCCTTGGCCGCCTGGACAGCCAGCTCCAGCGCGGTTGGGTCGAGTGCAGCGATCGTCGCGCCCTTGCTGACGATGTCGCCGACCTTGACGTCGCGCGAGACGACGCGACCGAGCAGGCGGAAGGCAAGATCGGCGCTGACCTGCGGTTCGACCGATCCGGCGAAACCGAAGGTTTGCGTGGTGCGCGGCTCGACCACCACCGACAGCACCGGCCGGACGATCTCCGGCGGCTTCTCGTCCGATTTCGAACAGGCGGCAAGCGCGGCAAGGCCAAGCAGGACGGGTAGCAGCCGCTTCATTGCGCCGCTCCCGATATCTCGACCGTCTGGCCGGGGCTGAGCAATTGCCCGCCTGATGTAACGACGCTCTGGCCTTCGTTCAGTCCCTTGGCAATGACGACGGTACCCGAATCGAACGCCAGCACCTCCACCGGCGTCGTCGCGACTGCCTTGGACGCGGGATCGACGATCCAGACCGCTGGCTTGCCGGCGCTGGATGTCAGGGCCTGCCAAGGCAACAGGATCGCCTTCGCCGGCTTGGCGCCGACCGAGCCGATCACGGCTGCCCCGAGCGGCATGCCGGCGGGCGTGTCGGGAATGGCGACCTTGACCCTTATCGAGCCTGAAGCCGGGTCGACCGCCGGCGAGATTTCGCGCACCTTGCCTGTTGCCCTGACCTGCGGGTCGGACAACAGCGTGATCGTCACCGCCGGAGAGGCCGGCGTCCTGGCGACCAGCGTCTCCTGCACATTGAACACCGCGTCGCGGTCGCCATCCTCGGCGACGGTGAAGACGGTCTGCGCCGCCTGCACCACCTGGCCGGTTTCGACCTGCCGGGCGGTGATCACGCCGGCCGCACCGGCCTTGAGTTCGGTGAAGGACAGGTTCTGCTGGGCATTGGTGAGCGCGCTCCGCGCGGCATCGACGCTGCCTTGCGCCACCTTCAGTGTCTGGTCGGCCACGTCATAGTCGCGCCTGGTGGTGAAGCCCTGGGCAAGCAGCGTCTTTTGCCGCTCGAAAGTGGCCGCGGCCTGTGTCAATTGCGCCTGCGCGGCATCGAGATCGGCCTGCGCCGAACGCAGATCGGATTCCTGCTCCTGCGGGTCGATGCGGGCAAGCACCGTCCCCTGATCGACATGCTGGCCGACATCGACAAATCGCTCCGCGACGCGTCCGCCAACCCGGAATGAAAGATTGTTCAACGTACGCGCCGCGATCACCCCGGTCAGCGAGGTTCTCGGCGCATAATCGGCCATCGCCACCGTTTCGGTGCGCACCATGACCGGCAGCTTTTTTTCCGCCGCCTCCTCCTTCTGGCAACCGGCGAGCAGCACCAGGGTCGTGCAGGCGAGAATCTGAGCGGCTGGACAAGACAAAGGGCTGGGAGTTTTGGTGGATCGCGGCGAGATGGACGATGTCGCGTTCCTGCTCATGGTTCCCTCGGTCGCGCGCCGGTCGCTGATCGCGATCCCCTCGCGGATATCAGGAGGATAATCGATCCCGAAGAAAAGGAAACCGGTGTATCGCCGGACTGGTTAAGTCAGGCCCAATCGACCCGGTGACGGTGCCGACTTGAGGAAAATCTGAAATAAGGCCAGAAGGGGAATTCAACGACATCAAACAGAACGGGCGCCGGCCCGGTGAGGGATATCATGAAGAACTCCGCCATTTCCGAACGCAAGAACCAGTCGATCTCGCGCGGCGTCGGCATGACCACGCAGATCTACGCCGATCGGGCTGAAAATTCGGAAATCTGGGATGTCGAGGGCCGCCGCTATATCGACTTCTCCTCGGGCATCGCCGTCGTCAACACCGGCCACCGCCATCCCAGGGTGATCGAGGCGGTCAAGGCCCAACTCGACCGCTTCACCCACACCTGCCACCAGGTCGTGCCTTATGAAAGCTATGTTCGGCTGGCCGAACGACTGAACGCCATGCTGCCCGGCAAGTTCGAGAAGAAGACCATCTTCGTCACCACCGGCGCCGAGGCGGTGGAGAATGCCATCAAGATCGCTCGCAATGCCACCGGCCGCCAAGCCGTCATCGCCTTCGGCGGCGGCTTTCACGGCCGCACCTTCATGGGCATGGCGCTGACCGGCAAGGTCGTGCCCTACAAGGTTGGCTTCGGAGCCATGCCGGGAGACGTCTACCACGTGCCGTTCCCCGTGCAACTGCATGGTGTCTCGGTCGCCGATTCGCTGGCCGCGCTCGACAAGCTGTTCAAGGCGGATGTCGATCCGGCCCGCGTCGCCGCGATCATCATCGAGCCGGTTCAGGGCGAGGGCGGCTTCTACGACGCGCCGCGTGAACTGCTGACGGCGCTGCGCAAGCTCTGCGACCAGCACGGCATGCTTTTGATCGCGGACGAAGTGCAGACCGGCTTTGCCCGCACCGGCAAGATGTTCGCCATGGACCACCATGAGGTGGCGGCCGACATCACCACCATGGCCAAGAGCCTCGCCGGCGGCTTCCCGCTGTCGGCGGTAACCGGCCGCGCCGAGATCATGGATGCGCCCGCTCCCGGCGGCCTCGGCGGCACCTATGGCGGCAGCCCGATCGGCGTCGCCGCGGCACATGCGGTTCTGGATGTCATCGAGGACGAAAAGCTCTGCGACCGCGCCAACACGCTGGGTGCGAGGCTGAAGCAGCGTCTGCAGTCGATCCGTGACGACGTGCCCGAGATTGTCGACATCAGGGGTTTGGGCTTCATGAACGCCGTGGAGTTCAACGACGTCAAGAAAGGCCTGCCGTCGGCCGAGATCGCCAACGCGATCCGCTTGAAGGCGCTCGACAAGGGCCTGATCCTGCTGACCTGCGGCGTCTATGGCAACGTCATCCGCTTCCTGGCGCCGATCACCATCCAGGACGAGGTCATGAACGAAGCGCTCGACATTCTGGAAAGCTCGATCCGCGAAGTCTGCGCCGCCTGAAAAGGCGGCGCCTCATTTCTCCTGACGGCTTGCATCAAAGCTGGTGAAGGTGCCGTCAGGAGCTCGGATTCTGCAATCAGGCTGGGATGTCCATTTTGGCGTGTAGCACTCGCCACACATCGATATGGTCGGCCTGCTCAAGATAGAAGATCAGATATGGGTAGCGTTTGAGTTGCACACTACGAAGACCAGGCAATCCGATTTCGTAGCCATATCTCAAAGAGCCCGATGCCGGATGGTCGGCGATCAGTTTGTAGGCGTTTTGAAGATCGTCGACATAGCCCAACGCTGTATGAGAACCAACTTCGCGCGCATAATAATCAACAGCGTTCTCGATATCTCGCAGTGCAAGGGTTCGAGGAACAATCGCCTTTGCGGCCACCTAATTTATTGGCCTTGGGCTCGTTTTCGCAGCAAGGCGAAATAGTTAGCGTCAATGGGAGCGCCTGGTGCGGATGACGCGCCTTCGAGGAGCAAACCGCGCAGAAGCTGACGATCCTGATCGTGGCGGATCAATTCACGCACATACTCGCTGCTTGAGCCATAGCCGCGGTCCGTCACTTGCTGATCGACAAAATGCTTCAAGCTGTCCGGCAGCGAGATATTCATGGTGCTCATTCCGGCATTTTATTGCCTATGACAAAAATTGGCAATCCTACGCACGGGCCTTGGCTGGCTCCATGTTCTGGAATGCCGCCAGTGCCGCCTTCAGCTCGTCCGGGCCTGCGGCCACCATCTGCGGTGTCGGCGAGAAACCGGCGCCGAGCATCTTGCGGCCAAGCATGTGGTCGCCGGGGCGGTTGACGGATTCGATGCCGAGCAGGCGGTCACCGGCATAGTGGTAGATCGAGAATTTGTTGTCGGGCAGGTCGCCCAGAACGACATGGTTGTCGCCGCCGGCGGTCAGGCCGACCATCTGCAATTTCATGTCGCCAATGTCGGACCAGAACCATGGCACCGCCGAGTAGGCGTCGGTGTGACCGGTAATTGTCCGGGCGGCAAGCCGCGCCTGGTCGGTGGCGTTCTGCACCGATTCCAGCCGCACGTCGTCGCCGGTGAACCAGTGCCGGTAGGAGGCGGCGTCGCCGATGGCCAGAATCTCCGGCACAGAGCTGCGCATCTGGTGATCGACGCGAATGCCGTTGGCGACATGAAGGCCCGCGGCTTGCGCCAGTTCGACATTCGGCACGGCACCGATGCCGACCACGACCATGCGCGCCGGCAGCCTTTCGCCTGACGAGGTGATCGCGGCCGTGACATGGCCGTTTTCGCCTTCGAGCCTTGAAATCGAGGTTCCGGTGAGGATGCGCACGCCTGTCGCTTCCAGCCTTTGCCGGACATGGCTCGCCACCATCGGCGCCACGGCGCGTCCGAGCAGCCGGTCGACGGCTTCGACGACCGTCACGCTGCGGCCGGCCGCCCGCAGCGTCGCGGCGATCTCCAGCCCGATGAAGCCGCCGCCGAGGATAACGACGTCTTCGCTCCGCGCGCTCAACTCCCGGATCAGCCGCGCATCGGCCAGCGAGCGCAGCGACACCACGCCGGATAGATCCGCGCCGGGCAGCGGCAGGGCGCGCGGGCGCGATCCGGTCGCCAGGATCAGATGGTCGAAGACAAGTGCGCCGCCGCCGGCAATGTCGAGATTGTGGCGGCCGGCATCGATGCGCTCGATCCGCATGCCCGGTCGGTAGTCGATGGCGCTACCGGTGTAGAACGTCTCGCCCCGAAGCGGTTGAGGCTTGGCACCGGCATCCTTGATGAAGGTCTTCGACAGCGGCGGCTTGTGGTAGGGCAGTTCGTTTTCGTCGCCGACCAGGATCACCGGCCCGTCATAGCCATCCTCGCGCAGACTGGCGGCCGCCTGCACGCCCGCATGACCCGCACCGACAATGACCACGCCGTTCTTCATCGCATTCCGATCCCGCTCGATCCTAGGACGTCCCGCCAAGTGGCAATTGTCTGGCGCCGCCGCAAGAGAGGGTTTGCGGGTCGCACCCGGGACGGCGACTGTCAATCGTACAGTTCGGTGCAAATGCCCGCGCAACGGCGCATAAAGTTGACTATTGCAGTTTAGAATAATTCTAAACTATTGTTTCGATTGGGTTTTCCAGCAATTCCCATTGACTTTCATCGGACTCGAAGCTTTAAGGAGGCTCGCGCATTGGCGCATCCCTTTGATGTCTGGGCCTTGAACCCGTTCGATTGGAGGCATTTTGGTGTCTTTCTTCCCCGAGCCGCGCGATCACGCGGCATGTCTTGCGCCCAATGGCATGAATGTGGCCTGGCGCGGGTTGGCGCGCGCGCCGCTTAGAAAATTTCCGAGGAACTGGAGAGCGATAATGACAGCACGATATGGCGGCAGGCTGGCGGCGATCGGCGCCACGGCGCTGCTGACGGCAGCGGTATTCGTGCTGCCTGCCAGGGCGGAAACTGACGCGAAGGCGGTCATCAAGACTTACGCAGATATCGGGCTTGCCAAATATGAGGATTCGCTGACCACGGCGCAGGCGCTCGACAAGGCGGTCGACGCACTGCTTGCCAACCCGTCGGCGGAAACGCTCCATGCTGCCCGCGACGCCTGGAAGGCGGCGCGCGTGCCCTACCAGCAGACCGAGGTCTACCGCTTCGGCAACAAGATTGTCGATGACTGGGAAGGTGAGGTGAATTCCTGGCCGCTGGACGAAGGCCTGATCGACTATGTCGCCAAGAGCTACGGCACCGAGTCCGATGCGAATTCGCTCTATACCGCCAATGTGATCGCCAACAAGGAGATCGAGATCAACGGCAAGAAGGTCGATGCGTCGAAGCTTTCGCCGGAATTCCTGTCCGGCACGCTGCAGCAGGCCGGCGGCGTCGAAGCCAATGTCGCCACCGGCTATCACGCGATCGAATTCCTGCTCTGGGGCCAGGACCTGCACGGCACCGGTCCGGGCGCCGGCGAGCGCCCCTACACAGACTACGATCTCAAGAACTGCACCGGCGGCAATTGCGACCGCCGCGCAGAGTACCTGAAGTCGGCGACTGGCCTCCTGGTCTCCGACCTGCAGAAGATGGTCGACGACTGGAAGGAAGACGGCGCCGCGCGCAAGAACCTGCTCGATGGCGAGCCGAACACCGCCATTTCGGTCATCTTCACGGGCATGGGCTCGCTCTCCTACGGCGAACTGGCGGGCGAACGCATGAAGCTCGGCCTGCTGCTGCACGATCCCGAAGAGGAGCAGGACTGCTTCTCCGACAACACCTACAATTCGCATCTCTATGATGCGGTCGGCATCCGCGCTGCTTACCACGCCAGCTATACCAGGCTTGATGGCACCGTCGTTTCAGGTCCCTCGGTGTCCGATATGGTCAAGGTCGCCGATCGGGCGATCGACAAGGAATTGTCTGATAAACTCGATGTCACCGTCGCCAGGATGGAGGCGATCAAGGCGCGCGCCGAGGCCGGCGAGGCCTATGACCAGCAGATCGCCGAAGGCAACACGGCGGGCAATGCCACCGTTCAGGCGGCTATCGACGCGTTGATCGACCAGACCAAGTCGATCGAGCGCGCGGTCGGTTCGTTGAAGTTGAACGCCATTGCCTTCGAAGGTTCCGACAGCCTCGACGCACCCGACAAGGTGTTCAAGTAGGCCTACCCCAAGCCAAACGGCGCCGCACCGGCGCCGTCAGCCAGAGCGACGAAATGCTGATCTGCCATTGCAACATCATCACCGAGAAGGAGATCGAGCAGACGATCATCGGCCTGCTGGATCAGGATCCCTGGCAACTCATCGTGCCGGCGAAAGTCTATCACGCCATGCACAAACGGGGTCGGTGTTGCGGCTGCTTCCCAAATGTGGTCGAAACGATCATTCGGGTCACCGAGAACTACCACGCCCGCTCGCAGGCGAGCGGCGTGGACATCGTTTCACATCTGGATCGCGTCAGAGGCCTGCGCGTCCAATACGGGAGCAGAACCCATGAAAGGCGAACCACAGGTCATCGAGCGGCTTAACGAGGCTCTTTTTCTGGAACTCGGCGCCGTCAACCAATATTGGGTACATTTCCGTCTGCTCGAGGATTGGGGATACGCCAAGCTGGCCAAGAAGGAGCGTGCGGAATCGATCGAGGAGATGCACCACGCCGACAAGCTCGTGGCCCGCATCATCTTCCTTGAAGGCCATCCCAACCTGCAGTCCGTGGCGCCGCTGCGCATCGGCCAGAACGTCAAGGAAGTGCTCGAATCCGATCTTGCCGGTGAATATGACGCGCGCACTGCCTACAAGCGCTCGCGCGAAATCTGCGATGAAGCGGGCGACTACGTATCGATGAAACTGTTCGAGGAACTGCTGACCGACGAGGAAGGCCACATCGACTTCCTCGAGACGCAGCTCGACCTCCTGGCCTCGATCGGCGAGGAGAAGTACGGCCAGCTCAACGCCGCATCGGCGGACGAGGCGGACTAAGGATATGCGGGAATGCGGCGCCTCTTAGACGTCCTGCGCCGCTTGCGGCGGGCCAAGGGTCCGCTGCGCCTTCGGAAAACGCCAGCCATACCGGCTGGTCGGCATGGCCTTATTCTCGTGCTGGCGCTGACATCCTCCGCGATCGCCGGCGACCTTCAACCGGCTGGCCTCGCCACCACGCGCACCGATCTCACTGCCAAGGATCAGGCGCGCGTCACCGCCGTCAGCAGGCCGACCACGGATTTCTCCAAACCCGAGCCTTTCGAACTGATGCAAGGTGGCGCCGGCACCTCGCGGAAGGACGTCAGCCGTGATTCCTTCTCGCAATCCTCGGCCAACATCAGCTTCGAGGAAGAAGGCACCTTCAAGCTCGGCAACGCGCTTTTCCGCAAGAACTGGGTGTCGTCGCCATCCTCGACGCAGGCCTCGGATGGGCTTGGGCCCCTGTTCAACGAACGCGCCTGCCAGAACTGCCATCTGAAGGATGGCCGCGGCCGACCGCCGCAAGGCGATGCCGGCACCACCTCGATGTTCCTGCGGCTGGCGCGTGACGCAAGCAGCGCGGAAGAGAAGGCGGCGCTCGCCGACCGCAGGCTGCTCAATCTCCCGGACCCGGTCTATGGCACGCAGTTGCAGGAACTGGCCGTGCCTGGCCTCAAGGGTGAAGGCAGGATGCGTGTCGACTATAAAGAACGTAAGGTGGAGCTGACGGACGGCACCGTCATTTCCCTGCGCAAACCCACCTACGCGGTCGACGATCTTGCCTATGGACCGCTCGATCCGCGCACCACGCTGTCGCCGCGCCTGACGCCGCCGATGATCGGCCTTGGCCTGATCGAACAGATTGCGCCGGCCGACATTCTGGCCCATGCCGACCCGGACGACAGGGACGGCGATGGCATCTCCGGCAAGCCGAACATCGTGCGTGATGACCTGAGCGGCGAGCTGACGCTTGGCCGTTTCGGCTGGAAGGCGCAGGCGGCGTCGATCCGCCAGCAGGCCGCGGATGCCTTTGCCGGCGATATCGGCATCTCGACGCCGGAAGAGCCGAAACACTGGGGTGATTGCACCGCCGCGCAGGAAAAATGCCTCGCAATGCCCAACGGCGTGCAGGCGCGCCTCGGCCCGGCCGAGGCGCCGGCGCCGGTAATGGATCTCGTCACCTTCTATTCACAGAACCTGGCTGTGCCGGCGCGGCGCGGCCTCGCCTCACCTGATGTGCTCGCCGGCAAGAAGGTCTTTTACGAAATCGGCTGCGTTGCCTGTCACACGCCGAAATTCGTCACCCGTCGCGATGCGCCTGACAAGGCGCAGGCGTTCCAGTTGATCTGGCCTTATTCCGATTTCCTGCTGCACGACATGGGGCCAGATCTTGCCGATGGCCAGGCCGTGGGCGAGGCGACCGGCAATGAGTGGCGCACCCCGCCGCTATGGGGCATCGGCCTCACCGAAACGGTCAACGGCAATTCCTTCTATCTGCACGATGGCCGTGCGCGCTCTTTGGTCGAGGCTATCCTGTGGCATGGTGGCGAGGCGCAGAAGGCGCGCGACCGCTTTGCCGCCACCGGCGCCACCGAGCGCGATGCATTGGTCAAATTCCTGGAGTCACTTTGATGCCGAAGCGTTTCGCGCTGGTCCTCGTTCTCCCATTGACCCTGCTGGGGGCCTTGCCCGCATCGGCCGCGGTGAAAGCCTCTGACGTCATCCAGCGCGCGATCGACGGCTTTATCCGACCGGCCTATGAGGACCTGCACCAGCATACGGAAGCCCTCGTGAAAGCGATGCACAAGCTCTGCGAGGCGCCGTCGCAAGGGGAGCTTGATGCGGCGCGGGCCGAATTTTCGGCCACCATCCATGCCTGGTCATCGGCCGAGATCATCGGTTTTGGGCCGATCAAGGAGAACAACAGGCTGGAGCGCATGCTGTTCTGGCCGGACCGCAAGAGCATCGGTCTGAAACAGGTTCAGGCGGCGTTGTCGGACAAGGATCCAGCCGCCACCGACCCTGTCCAGCTCGCCGGCAAGAGCGTTGCCATGCAGGGGCTCGGCGCGCTGGAATTCGTGCTTTACGGCGACGGCGCCGATGTCTTGACGGGCAAGGACGAACCCTATCGCTGCGCCTATGGTGCGGCCGTTGCCGGCAACATCGAAATCATCGCCGCCGACGTCAGCGCGGCCTGGAACAAACCGGACGGTTTCGCCGCGCTCTGGGCCAATCCGGGGCCGCAAAATGCGCTCTATCGTGATGGCAACGAGGCGGTCACCGAACTGGTCGGCGTCTTCATCAACGAGCTGGAAATGGTCCGCGATGTGCGCCTGAAGGGTTTTCTGGGCGCCGGACCCAACGCCGACAAGCCAAAACAGGCGATCTACTGGCGTTCACAAAACACCACCAAAGCGCTGGCTGGAAATCTGGCCGGTGTCGATGCGCTGTTCCAGGTGTCGAAGCTTGGCGACGCGCTGCCGCCGGATGCGCATTGGATGGCGGAATCGATCCACATCCAACTGGTCAACGGCGTGGCGACCGCCAAGGCCGTCCAGGGCCCGATCGACAAGGCGCTCGCCGATCCGGCGCTGCGTGAAAAACTCGAGCATTTCGCCCTGATCACCTCCAGCCTGTCGACCTTGATCGGCACCAGGCTGACCGCCGAATTCGGCCTGACCGCCGGCTTCTCGTCGCTGGATGGGGACTGAGCATGAAGAGATTGCTCATCGACCGCCGCGATTTCTTGAGGGCCGCCGGCATCGGCTTCGCCGCCGCCGTGACGCCCTCAGCCTGGGCAAACACGCTTGCTGCTGACGCGGTCTTCGCCACCGCCTTCGTCAAGCGCGACGGCAGTTTTGGCGCTGCCGTCCTGTCCGAGGCCGGCAAGCTTCTGCATGCGATCGACTTGCCCGATCGCGGCCATGACGTCACCTTCGATCCCATATCGAAGCGATCGGTGGTCTTCGCCCGCCAGCCCGGCACCTTCGCCGTCGTTTTCGATCACACGGGGCGCGACGCTCCGCAAACCATCGCCAGCATCACCGGCCGGCACTTCTTCGGTCACGGCGTGTTCTCGCCCGACGGCGCGTTGCTCTACGCCACCGAGAACGATTTCGACAACGCGGCCGGCGTGGTCGGCGTCTACGATGCGCGGGCGAAATTCAGTCGCATCGGCGAATTCCCGACCTACGGCATGGGTCCCCACGAACTTCTGCTGCTGGGCGACGGCAGGACGATCGCAGTCGCCAATGGCGGCATCGAGACCCATCCCGACTATGGCCGCGCCGAGCTCAACATTGCGACGATGAAACCCTCCTACGTCCTTGTCGACCGCGTCACCGGCGACCTGGTCGAAAAGCATGAATTGCCGGCTGCACTGCACCAATTGTCGATCCGCCACATGGATACCGACCAGACGGGCGCCGTCTGGTTCGGTTGCCAGTACCGGGGCCCCGGCACCGATCGTCCGCTGCTGGTTGGGCTGGCGGCGCGGGGCAAGGAGTTGCGGCTGCTCGACATGCCGCAGGACGTGCTGTCCGGTTTCCGCAACTATATCGGCTCGGTCGCCGCCAATCCTGTTGCCGGTACCGTCGCCGTTTCCTCGCCGGAAGGTAATTCACTGGTCGTGATCGATGCGGGCAGCGAACGGGTCGTCTCCTCCAGCGCACTGGTGGAGGTCTGCGGCGTGGCGCCCGACGGGGCCGGCTTCATGGCCACCACGGGTGCCGGCGAGATCATCGAGGGCAATGGTGGGACGCGGTCGGAACCGGACTATGTCTGGGACAACCACATGCTGCGCATAGAGCAGGCGGCATAAGCTCTTCCGCCAGGCCAAACCGAAGCCGCTTAACAAATTGTACACTATACCCTTGCGGTTGCGCGCCATGGCGGGCACAGGGAATTGTTTCTCGAACGGGTCGTTTCATGAAAGTTCTCGCCATCGACTGTGCCGCCAGCCTCTGCGCCGCCTGTGTCTACGACGCGGCGGTCGGGCGGGAGCTCGGCCGTTCGGTGCTCGATCTGGGCAAAGGCCATGCCGAGCACCTGATGGCCGTCATCGCCGAAGCGTTGAAGGTCGGTGCGACCGACTACGCCGGCCTTGGCGCCATTGCCGTTTCCGTTGGCCCCGGCTCCTTCACCGGCCTGCGCGTCGGTGTGTCGACCGCGCGCGGCCTGGCGCTGGCGCTCAAGGTGCCGGCAATCGGGGTGACGACCCTCGAGGCGCTGGCCGCCGAGGCGGCCACCGCATTTCCAGGCCGTGCCGTGCTGGCGGCGCTCGATGCCGGACGCGAGGAAATCCATGCCGCGCTCTATGATGAAATGTCAGTTTTGACTTACGGTCCGGCGGTGACCACGCTTGCGAACGCGGTAGCCATGGCGTCGGAGCATTCCGCGGTGCTCGCCGGTACGGCAGCGACGCTGATCGCTGAAGCGGCCGGCCGCCCCTTCGACATCGGGCCTCGGACAGCAACCGCCGACATCCTCACCTACGCCCGGCTGGCTGCCGCAAAGGGACAGGGCGAAAGGCCGAAGCCGCTTTATCTGCGCGGTGCCGATGCCAAGCCACAGGCCGGATTTATACTTTCGAGGCAAAGACCATGATCCCGAAAAGTGGAAGCCGGTTTTCGCGGACAAACGGTCCCGTTTGTCCACAGATCATGGTCAGGCGAGAAAACGAGAATTGATGCGTATACCTTTTCTTCAATCGCGTCGCCGCGACTACGCGCTCGAACCGCTCAGGGTCACCGACAGTCCCGCTGTCTCGGTGCTGCACCGCGAGGACTTTGTCCGCCCATGGACCGACGGTGAGTTCGCTGCCTTGCTCGAACAGGACACCGTCTTTGGCTATGCCGCGCGCGAAACCGGGCAGGGCGACAAGCCGCCTGTTGGCTTCGTCCTCGCCCGGCTGGCCGCGGGCGAGGGTGAAATCCTGACCGTCGCGGTGGCGCGATCGCATCGCCGCCAGGGCCTGGGCTGGCAGTTGATGGACGCGGTGCTGCGCGAACTGCATTCGCAGCGTGCCGAAGCCCTGTTCCTCGAGGTCGATGAGACCAATGCCGCCGCGATCGCCCTCTATCGTCGGCTGGGTTTTCGGGAAGTCGGCAAGCGCCCGGATTACTACCAGTCGCCTGATCGCGGGCCGACCGGCGCGCTTGTCATGCGCCGCGATCTTCGCTAGCGAGGGATCGGGTAGGGCCAGGACATATGATCGGAAAAATCAGGATTTTCCTGGCGCTGGGCCTTGTCGTCGTCGGGTCGCTGGTTCTCGTGCCGCTGCAGATCCTGTCGATGAAGACGGGCTGGTGGCCGGAAGCCTTCGTCCTCAAGATCTGGCACCGGCTGATCATCCGGGCGCTCGGCATGCGCATTCATGTCAGGGGAACGCTGTCGGCCAAGCGGCCCTTGCTGGTGGCTTCCAACCACATTTCCTGGACCGACATCATGGTGCTGGGCTCTTTTGCCGATGTGAAGTTCATCGCCAGGGCCGACATGGAAGGCTGGCCGCTGATCGGCATGCTGTCGAAGCTGCAGCGCACCGTCTTCATCGAGCGCGAGCGCAAGCGCTCCTCGGGCGACCAGGCCAGCGAGATCGCCAATCGGATGGCCAAGGGCGATGCCATGGTGCTGTTCGCGGAGGGGTCGACCGGTGACGGCAATGTCGTCCTGCCCTTCAAGAGCACGCTGTTCGGCGCCGCCTCGATGGCGATCTCGGAAGGTGCCGCGCAGGAAGTGTTCATCCAGCCGGTGGCGATCGCCTACACGCGGCTGCACGGCGTGCCACTCGGCCGCCGCCACCGCCCGATCGCCGCCTGGATCGGCGACGAGGACCTGATGCCGCATCTCAAGGTGCTGATGGCCGAGGGCGCCCTCGACGTGGAGGTGCATTTTGGCGAACCGATCGCCTTTGCCAAGGGTTCCAACCGCAAGGAAACGGCCAAGCTGATGGAAGGCCGGGTGCGCGAGATGATGCAGGCGGCCCTCGCCGATCCGCTCCCGAGCCGTTAGCCGCCGGCATGCGTCAGCTGACGCATGCCAGAATCGTCTGTTTTTTGTCACGGAAAGGCGTTAGAAGCCGCCGGATGGACTTGAACACGATTGAAAGCGACGACATCGGCACCGTGGCCGGACAGCCGGCGGTGCGCACCACGGCAGCGAAAAAGGTCTTCATCAAGACCTATGGCTGCCAGATGAACGTCTATGATTCACAGCGCATGACCGATGCGCTGGTCGCCGACGGCTATACCGCGACCGATGCCATCGGCGAGGCCGATCTGGTGCTGCTCAACACCTGCCATATCAGGGAAAAAGCCGCCGAAAAAGTCTATTCGGAACTTGGCCGCATCCGTGACATGAAGGCCGAGCGCGCCAGCGCCGGCCGCGAGATGCTGATCGGCGTCGCCGGCTGCGTGGCGCAGGCCGAGGGCGCCGAGATCATCCGCCGGTCCCCGGCCGTCGACCTGGTCATCGGGCCGCAGACCTATCACCGTCTGCCCGACGTGCTGGCCCGGGTTCGCGGCGGCGAGAAGATCGTCGAGACCGAATACGCCATCGAGGACAAATTCGAGCATCTGCCGCAGCCCAAGCGTGCCGAGGTGATCAAGCGCGGCGTCACCGCCTTCCTCACCGTCCAGGAAGGTTGCGACAAGTTCTGCACCTTCTGCGTCGTGCCTTATACCAGAGGTTCGGAAGTGTCGCGGCCGGTGGCGCAGATCGTCGCGGAGGCCGAGCGCCTGGCCGATGCCGGGGTGCGTGAGGTGACGCTGCTCGGCCAGAACGTCAACGCCTGGCATGGCGAGGGCGAGAACGGTCAGGAATGGGGTCTAGGCCGCCTGCTGTTCAGGTTGTCTGAAATCCCCGGCCTGGCGCGGCTGCGCTATACCACCAGCCATCCGCGCGACATGGACGACGAACTGATCGCGGCCCATCGCGACCTGCCGTCGCTGATGCCCTATCTGCATCTGCCGGTGCAATCCGGCTCGGATCGCATTCTGAAGGCGATGAACCGCAGGCATACTGCGCGGGACTATCTGGCGCTGCTCGACCGCATCCGTGCTGCCCGTCCCGATATCGCGCTGTCGGGCGACTTCATCGTCGGTTTCCCCGGCGAGACGGAAACCGATTTCGAGGCGACGATGGAGCTGGTGCGCCAGGTGAACTACGCCTCGGCCTTCTCGTTCAAATATTCGCCGCGCCCCGGCACGCCGGGCGCCGACATGCCCGACCACGTGCCGGAAGCGGTCAAGGATGAGCGCCTGCAGCGCCTGCAGGCACTGCTGTTGAAACAACAGCAGGATTTCGGCTTGAGTTTGGTCGGCAGCACCATAGATACATTGATCGAGAAGCCCGGCCGCCAGGCCGGCCAGAAGGTTGGTCGCTCGCCTTGGCTGCAGCCGGTTATTGTTGATGAAATGGCGGGCGAAATCGGTGACATTATCAAGGTGCGAATCACGAAGACGGGCTACAACAGCCTGTTCGCCGAATTGGCCTGAGGGTCTCGGCAGATGAGGAGAGACGGTTGAGCGCAGCGGAGCTGAAGAATCTGCCCCCGGTACCGGCATCCGGGGCTTCTGACATGGCGCACATCGTTCTGACTTTCGACAACAACAAGCTTGCCAGCGCCCTTTACGGCCAGTTCGATGAAAACCTCGCCCGGCTGGAGCAGAAGCTCGGCGTCGACATCCGCTCGCGCGGCAACCAGCTGACCATCAAGGGGTCCGCTTCTGCCGCCGAACAGGCACGCCGCGCCTTGGACAATCTCTACGGCATCCTGCAGAAGGGTGTCGATATCGGCCAGTCCGATGTCGACGGTGCCGTTCGCATGGCTGTCGCCGCCGATGATCAGCTCACGCTGCCGACATTGGAGCGCAAGGGCAAGGTCTCCGCCGCCCAGATCGCTACCCGCAAGAAGACCATCTATGCCCGCTCGCTGAACCAGGACGCCTATATGCGGGCGCTGGAGCGGTCCGAACTGGTGTTCGGCATCGGTCCGGCCGGCACCGGCAAGACCTATCTGGCGGTGGCGCATGCGGCGATGCTGCTCGAGCGCGGCATGGTCGAACGCATCATTTTGTCGCGACCGGCCGTCGAGGCCGGCGAACGGCTGGGTTTCCTGCCGGGCGACATGAAGGAGAAGGTCGATCCGTATCTGCGCCCGCTCTATGACGCGCTCTACGACATGATGCCGGCCGACAAGGTCGAGCGTGCGATTGCCGCCGAAGTGATCGAAATCGCGCCGCTTGCCTTCATGCGCGGCCGTACGCTGGCGCACGCCGCCGTCATTCTCGACGAGGCGCAGAACACCACGCCGATGCAGATGAAGATGTTTCTCACCCGTCTCGGCGAGAACTCGCGCATGATCGTCACCGGCGATCCCACCCAGATCGATCTTCCCCCGAGCACCAAATCAGGCCTGGTCGAAGCCTTGCGTGTGCTCGACGGTGTGGCAGGCGCGGTAACCGTGCGCTTCAACGACGTCGACGTCGTTCGCCATCCGCTGGTGGCGGAAATCGTCAGGGCCTATGACCGGGACACCAAGCTGGCGCGTGGCCTTGGCGCCGAGAATTGATGTGACGATGCGGCCTCATGCCTGAGGACAACATATCCGGAGGCGGGAGCCTTCCGGTTCCCGTCGAGATCGATATGTCGGTTGAAGCGGGCGACTGGCCCGATGAAGCAAGCCTGACGCGGCTGGTCGATCGCGCGGTTGACGCCGCCTTCGCCGAGACCGGTGTGACGGGTCGTTCCGAACTCAGCATTGTTTTTTCCGACGATGCCCATATCCGTAGCTTGAATGCGGACTGGCGCGGCAAGGACAAGCCCACCAACGTCTTGTCTTTCCCGGCTTTTCCGCATGTGAAAAGTGGTCCGCTGCCGCCGATGCTCGGCGACATCGTGCTTGCCGCCGAAACCGTGGCGCGCGAGGCGGCACTGGAAGACAAGCCGCTGGAGAACCATATCTGCCATCTCGTCATCCATGGCCTGCTGCATCTCATGGGTCATGATCACGAGACCGACGCCGAGGCCGAGGAGATGGAAGCCATCGAGCGCGCCGCGCTTGCAAGGCTTGCCATTCCTGATCCCTACGCGTAACTAAAAAGATCAATTGACCGGACGACGATGAACGACAAACCAGAGACTGCCGCCCGCCCCGATGCCGGCAGTGCGATCAAGGCTTCCGATACGTCGGAAGAGGGATCAAGTCCCAGTACCGTTACCGCTGGTGTTGCCAACACCGGCAGCGCCGCCATCGGCCCGTCGCCTGCCGGTCCCTCCCTGTTCAACCGCGTGCTGGGCCTGTTCCGGCAACGCAACGGCACCAGCTTGCGCGAGGAGATCGCCGGCGCGCTCGCCGAAACGACAAGCGATGTCGAATCCTTCTCGCCTGGCGAACGTGCCATGCTCAACAATATCCTGCGCCTGCGCGAAGTGCGCGTCGAGGACGTCATGGTACCGCGCGCCGATATCGAGGCGGTTGAGATCGCCACGACGCTTGGTGACTTGCTTGGCATGTTCGAGCAATCCGGCCATTCCCGCATGCCGGTCTATTCCGAGACGCTCGACGACCCGCGCGGCATGGTCCATATCCGCGACGTGCTGGCCCATATCACCAAGATTGCGCGCGTCAGGAAAGGCCGCACGACCCGCAAAACGCCCGTCGCCACGGTTCTCGATCTTGCCCAGGTCGACCTCGCGCGCACCATCGGGGAGCTCAACCTGATCCGCCAGGTCCTGTTCGTGCCGCCGTCGATGCTTGCTTCCGACCTGATGGGCCGCATGCAGACGACGCGCACGCAAATGGCCCTGGTCATCGATGAATATGGCGGCACGGACGGCCTCGTCTCGCTCGAGGACATCGTCGAGATGGTGGTCGGCGACATCGAGGACGAGCACGACGACGACGAGCCGATGATCACCCAGACCGGTGACGGCGTGTTCATCGTCGACGGCAAGGCCGAGATCGACGAGGTCGCCAAGATGATCGGCGAGGATTTCGCCGCGGGTGAACATGGCGAATATGTCGACACCATTGGCGGCATGATCTTCAACACGCTCGGCCGCGTGCCGGCGCGCGGCGAGGTGGTGCAGGCCATTCCCGGCTTCGAGTTCCATGTGCTTGACGCCGATCCGCGCCGCGTCAAGCGTGTCCGCATCGTGCAGAGCCAGAAGGGCGAGCGCCGCCGGCGCGCCACGGCGCGCACCGAACAGGCCTGAAAAGCTGCCGCGCCATGACGGTCGAGGACCCGTTCAAGCATCCGGTCCTCGGTTCTGGCGTATTCTACCGCGACCCGCGTGCGGCGCTGGATTGGCTCGAAGCGGCCTTCGGGTTCGAGCGCAGCATGGTGGTCAGCGATGCCGATGGAAAACTGGTCCATGCCGAGATGCGGTTCGGGGATGGCTACATCATCGTCGATTCCGAATGGGCCGATCACGTCGCGAGCCCCGCATCGGTCGGCGGCAAGAACACGCAGTCGGTCTATATCAGGCTGAGAGACGGCCTGGATGCACATTGCGAGCAGGCCCGCGCGGCCGGTGCTGCCATAATCCAGGAGCCGGCGGACCAGTTCTACGGCGAACGCCAGTATCGGGCGCGCGATCCTGAAGGCCATATCTGGACGTTCACGCAACCAATCCGTTCTGTTTCCCGTGAAGAAGCCGAGCGGTTGGGTGGCTTGCGCATCGAAGGCTGGCACCGGTAGAGCGCAGCCGGGTGATGGCGCCGGCGTTTGGATTGCAGGCCGCGGCCTGATAAATCTTGCGTCCTGATTCTAGCGACTCGGAAGTATTCATGGTGCGCCTTGCCGGTCGGATAATTCTGCTCTGGGGCTGGCGCCGCGCGCTGGTGGCCTTTTTCGCCGGGGTGCTGGCGGTGCTGGGCCAGGCGCCTTACGATTTCTTCGCCGCCTGTTTCATTTCGTTTCCGGTGCTGGTCTGGCTGCTCGACGGCGCGACCGGCGAAGCCTCCGGCAGCCTGTTGCGGCGCCTGCGGCCGGCCTTCGCCGTCGGCTGGTGGTTCGGCTTCGGCTATTTCCTCGCCGGCCTCTGGTGGATCGGCTCGGCGCTGCTGGTCGAGGCCGACGACTTTGCCTGGGCGCTTCCTTTCGCTGTGGTCGGCATTCCTTTCGCGCTCGCATTTTTCTATGGCTTCGCAACGATGGTCGCCCGGCTCCTGTGGAGCAGCGATATCGGCCGTATCGCCGGCCTTGCCTTCGGTTTTGCGCTGGCGGAGTGGCTGCGCGGCTTCCTGTTCACCGGTTTTCCCTGGAATGCCGTCGGCTACGCGGCGATGCCTGTACCTATTTTGATGCAGAGCGTCTCGGTGACCGGCATGATCGGCATGAACGCGCTCGCGGTCTTCCTTTTCGCACTGCCGGCGCTGCTGGCGACGCGCCGGCATCTTCGGCTGGGCGCCACGCTGTTTGTCATACTCGCCGCAGCCCATGTCGGCTTTGGCTATGTCAGGCTCACGGCCCCCGAAAAGCCGGCGACGCGCAGTCTCAATGTCCGCATCGTCCAGCCGGCCGTCGACCTGTCGGAAAAATGGGACGCCTCGGTGCGCGACCGCATCTTCGCCACCTTGCTGGGCCTGTCCGCCAAAGCGCCGGACCCAGGTCACGAAAAACCGCAACTGATTCTCTGGCCGGAAACCTCGGTGCCGTTCCTTTTCACCGAGCGCCCCGATGCCTTGACGGCGCTGGGCGACATGCTGGGCGACGGCCAGATGCTGATCGCCGGCGTCGTGCGTGAAGAGGGCGGCTCGGCAGCCAGCACCGACAGCCGCTACTACAACTCCGTTGTGGCGATCAACGACAAGGGCGAAATCGCCGATGCCGTGGACAAGGTCCATCTGGTGCCGTTCGGCGAGTACCTGCCTTTTGCCGACCTGCTCGGCCGTTTCGGCATCGAACAGCTCGTCGCCGGGCCGCTGACGTTCACGGCCGGCAACGAGCGTCATCCCATCGCGCTGCCGGGTGGCATTCGTGCCCTGCCATTTATCTGTTATGAGGTGATCTTTCCCGATCTGGTGGCAGTTGACGCTACGTCAGCGCAGCTTATTGTGAACGTTACCAACGATGCGTGGTTCGGCGACACGCCGGGACCGTATCAGCATTTCAGGCAGGCCCAGATTCGCGCGGTGGAGAACGGATTGCCCTTGTTGCGTGCTGCCAACAACGGCATCTCGGCCGTTGTCGACACGCATGGCCGCGTCGTCGATGCGCTGGCGATCGACGCGCGCGGGGTCATCGATGTGAAGGTGCCCGTTTCCGAACAGACGGTGATTTCGCCCAACCAGCGGCGCATTAACGGAATGCTGATCATGTTGCTGTTTGCGCTGGTGGGGCTGCTGTTGAACGTAAGGCAAAAGCTACGGGTGAATTGACAGTTGGCACATTAGAAACTCATACTGTACGGCCTGAAAATTTCTCGAAGCCGGTGAATCGTTCTGTTGGGGCAGTCGCCTCCGGCTTTGTTTGGGCAGGAAAAAACACAAAGCCGAAAAAATTCGGCGAGGAAAAAATGACAGAAGAAAACAAGAAGAAACCCAATCCCATCGATATTCACGTTGGAAGTCGGGTTCGGCTTCGCCGCAATATGCTCGGAATGAGCCAGGAAAAGCTGGGCGAGAATCTCGGCATCACGTTTCAGCAAATCCAGAAATATGAAAAGGGCACTAATCGCGTCGGTGCCAGCCGGCTGCAGGCGATAGCTTCGATACTCGGCGTGCCCGTCGCCTTCTTTTTCGAGGATGCGCCGGGCCAGGAGTTGACCGCCAACCGCGGCTTTGCCGAGGATAGCTCGATGGCGTTCGCCGTCGAATTCTGCGGCAGTCCCGAAGGGCTTCAGCTCAACCGGGCCTTTGTCAAGATCGCCGACGTCAAGGTGCGCCGCAGGATCATAGACCTGGTGAAATCGCTCGCCGAGGGCGATCTCGACTGATCGGCGGTGCGCTTCGCACCGGCGGCGTGCACCGCCGGTGGCACAAGATATCGCTTCCGACATTCAGGCCAGACCCGCGGCAACGCTTGACGAGCAGCGCTCCGCCCCGCTAACACGTGGCGCGCCAAAATCGGCAGCCTGCCGATCGTTTTTCAAGAGGGGACACCCGTGACGCGGCAGAACTACTTCTTTACCTCGGAATCCGTTGCCGAGGGCCATCCCGACAAAGTCTGTGATAGGATCTCCGACGAAATTGTCGATCTGGTCTATCGTGAAGCCAAGAAGACCGGCATGGACCCGTGGAAAGTCCGTGTCGCCTGCGAGACGCTCGCGACCACCAACCGTGTCGTCATCGCCGGCGAGGTGCGCGTTCCCGAGACACTCTTGAAGAAGGATAAGGCCGGCAACGTCCTCAAGGACGCCGCGGGCCATCCGGTCGTCAATCCGGCGAAGTTCAAATCCGTCGCCCGCAAGGCGATCCGCGAGATCGGCTACGAGCAGGCCGGCTTCCACTGGAAGACGGCCAAGATCGAGGTCCTGCTGCATGGCCAGTCGCCTGATATCGGCCAGGGCGTGGACAACGCCGCCGACCGTCAGGGCGAGGAAGGTGCCGGCGACCAGGGCATCATGTTCGGCTATGCCTGCCGCGAGACGCCGGACCTGATGCCGGCGCCGATCTACTACAGCCACAAGATCCTTGAGCTTCTGGCCGCCGCCCGTCACGAAAACAACGGCGAGGCTGGCAAGCTCGGGCCGGATGCAAAGAGCCAGGTCACAGTCCGCTATGTCGACGGCAAGGCCGCGGAGGCGACGCAGATCGTGCTGTCGACCCAGCATCTCGATTCGAGCTGGGATTCCAAGAAGGTCCGCAAGGTCGTGGAACCCTATATCCGCGAGGCATTGGGTGACCTCAAGATCGCTGACGACTGCATGTGGTACATCAACCCGACCGGCAAGTTCGTCATTGGCGGTCCGGACGGCGATGCCGGCCTGACCGGCCGCAAGATCATCGTCGACACCTATGGCGGCGCGGCTCCCCATGGCGGCGGCGCCTTCTCCGGCAAGGACACCACCAAGGTCGACCGGTCGGCCGCCTATGCGGCGCGCTACCTGGCCAAGAACGTCGTGGCGGCGAAGCTCGCCGACCGCTGCACCATCCAGCTTTCCTATGCCATCGGCGTCGCCCAGCCGCTGTCGGTCTATGTCGACCTGCATGGCACCGGCAAGGTCGATGAGGCAAAGCTCGAGGACGCGCTGCGCACCGTGATGGACCTGTCGCCGTCAGGCATTCGCCGTCATCTCGATCTCAACAAGCCGATCTACGCCAAGACGTCGTCTTACGGCCATTTCGGCCGCAAGGCCGGCCGCGACGGATCTTTCTCCTGGGAAAAGACAGATCTCGCCAAGGCGCTCAAGGATGCTGTCGCGGCCTGATCGCCACGACAGACCACGCGACCCAGATGAGCCAGCAAGACAGGCCAAGCCGTACGACCGAAGCCTTCTTCGGCCGTCGGCGCGGCAAGCCCGTTCGCCCGCAGCAGGCGGCGGCGCTGGAAAGCGGCCTCGGCGCCTACCGGCTCGATCTGACGGCTGAAGCGCCGTCGGAATTGCGAACCTTGTTCAAAACCGCGGTTTCGGCGGTTCGGCTCGAGATCGGCTTTGGCGGCGGCGAACATCTTCTGCACCGCGCGACCGAGGCGCCGACGATCGGCTTCATCGGCGTAGAACCCTTCGTCAACGGCATGGCCAAGATGATGATGGCGGTGCGGGCAGCGCCGCTGGCCAATCTCAGGGTCTACGACGACGACGCCACCCAGTTGCTTGACTGGCTGCCGCCGGCCTCGCTCGACGGCATCGACCTTCTCTATCCCGATCCCTGGCCGAAGAAGAAGCACTGGAAGCGGCGTTTCGTCAGCCCGGTCAATCTCGACCGTTTCGCGCGCGTCCTGAAGCCGGGCTCGAAATTCCGCTTCGCGTCGGATATCGACACCTATGTGAACTGGACCTTGCTGCATTGCCGGGCGCATGGCGCCTTCGCATGGCAGGCGGATGAGGCGGCGGACTGGCATCGCTGCTATGAGGGCTGGCCCGGCACGCGCTATGAGGCCAAGGCCATTCGCGAGGGTCGCCGGCCGGCCTATCTTACCTTCATCAGGACGTAAGCCCGCCCGACCGGCAACGGCTGCGGCAACTTGCCGGGAGCCGGGATCATCGACAAATCGCCGCGATCCCAGCGGCTCAATACATCCCTAACTTCTGCATTCTCCGGCCCTGTAGCCATGCTGTCCGTGCCATCCCCAGCCTCCATTGGCTGGGGATGAGAACCGGACAACTCATGTGCTACCTAATCCGGACAACTCATGTGCTTACGACAGGCCGGCACTGCGGGCTTGAAACACCAGCCCGGATCGTTTATATCGACCTCAAATTCTTGGTCGGGATGACGAAGAGTGGGTCCACCCGGTCCCGCTCTTTTTTATTACCTGCCGATAGGTTCGAAACGAACAACAGGCAATTGATGACTGCAACGGCAAGCGAAGGTGACGACCGCATCATCCGCGAAAGCGGCATCGATGCGCGCATTGCGCTGATCGTCCAGCCGGTGCTGCGCGGCATCGGTTTTCGCCTCGTGCGCGTGCATCTGTCCGGCCAGAACGGGCTGACGCTGCAGATCATGGCCGAGCGTGAGGACGGCACCATGACCGTCGAGGATTGCGAAGAGGTCAGCCGCGCGGTGTCGCCGGCGCTCGACGTCGATGATCCGATCGAAAAGGCGTATCATCTCGAAGTTTCCTCGCCCGGCATCGACCGGCCCTTGGTGCGCAAATCGGATTTCGTGACCTGGACCGGTCATCTGGTGAAGATGGAGACATCGGTCGTCGTCGCTGACCGCAAGCGTTTCAAGGGCAAGATCGCCGAGGCCGGTGAGAACGACGTGCTGATTGAGCGCGACAAGGCGGCCTATGGTGAGGAGCCGACGGTGCGCGTGCCCTATGACACCATTGCCGATGTCCGGCTGATCCTGACCGACGACCTCATTCGCGAAGCGTTGTCGAAGGACAACAGGGCGCGCAAGGAAGCCAAGAGACGCCGCGGTGAACCGGACGACGATGTGTCCGAGGGTGCGGAACTGGACGCCACGGAAGAACACGAACAGGAAATTTGATTGAGCTGCCGGGCGCAAAGGTCCGGCGAACAGGCTCGGGAGAAAGAACATGGTTGTAAGCGCCAACAGACTTGAACTGCTGCAGATTGCCGATGCGGTCGCGCGTGAAAAGTCGATCGACAAGTCGATCGTCATCGCCGCCATGGCCGATGCGATCCAGAAGGCGGCACGCTCGCGTTATGGCCAGGAGACCAACATCCGCGCCGACATCAACCCGAACACCGGCGAGATGAAGCTGCAGCGGCTGATGGAAGTGGTCGAGAAAGTGGACGACTACGCTACCCAGATCGCCATTTCCTCGGCCCGTGAGCGTAATCCCGATGCCCAGCTCGGCGATTTCATCGCCGAACAGCTGCCGCCGATGGATTTCGGCCGTATCGCCGCCCAGTCGGCCAAGCAGGTCATCGTGCAGAAGGTGCGCGAGGCCGAGCGCGACCGCCAGTATGATGAGTACAAGGACCGTATCGGTGAGATCGTCAACGGCACCGTCAAGCGCGTCGAGTACGGCAACGTCATCGTCGACCTCGGCCGTGGCGAGGCGATCATCCGCCGCGACGAGCTGATCCCACGCGAAAACTACAAATACGGCGATCGCGTCCGTGCCTATGTCTACGACGTGCGCCGCGAGCAGCGCGGCCCGCAGATATTCCTGTCGCGCACCCATCCGCAGTTCATGGCCAAGCTCTTCACCATGGAAGTGCCGGAGATCTATGACGGCATCATCGAGATCAAGTCGGTCGCCCGCGACCCGGGCTCGCGCGCCAAGATCGCCGTCATCTCGCGTGATAGCTCGATCGACCCGGTCGGCGCCTGCGTCGGTATGCGCGGCAGCCGCGTCCAAGCCGTCGTCGGCGAATTGCAGGGCGAGAAGATCGACATCATTCCGTGGTCACCTTCGGCCGCCTCCTTCATCGTCAATGCACTGCAGCCGGCGGAAGTCGCCAAGGTCGTGCTCGACGAGGATGCGGAGCGCATCGAAGTGGTGGTTCCCGACGATCAGCTGTCGCTGGCCATCGGCCGCCGCGGCCAGAACGTGCGCCTTGCCTCGCAGCTCACCGGCTGGGACATCGACATCCTGACCGAGGCAGAGGAATCCGAGCGCCGTCAGAAGGAATTCGTCGAGCGCTCGGCACTGTTCATGGAAGCGCTCGATGTCGACGAGATGGTCGGCCAGGTGCTGGCTTCCGAAGGCTTCACCAGCGTCGAGGAAGTCGCCTATGTCGATGCCGGCGAGATCGCCTCGATCGACGGTTTCGATGAGGATACCGCCTCTGAAATCCAGACCCGCGCCCGCGAGTATCTGGAGAAGATCGAGGCCGAGCACGACGAGAAGCGCAAGGTGCTGGGCGTTTCGGATGATCTGCGCGAAATCCCCGGCGTCACCACCGCCATGATGGTGACGCTCGGCGAGGACGGCGTGAAGACGATCGAGGATTTCGCTGGCTATGCCGCCGACGACCTCACCGGCTGGAAGGAACGCAAGGACGGCGAGACCAAGGTCTATCCCGGCGTGCTGGCCAATCACGGCGTTTCGCGCGCCGATGCCGAGCAGATGGTTCTGGCCGCTCGCCTTAAGGCCGGCTGGATCACCGAAGACGAGCTTGCGGCCGAAGAAGAAACGGCTGACGAAGCCGTTGGTGCGTGAGGTGAAACCGCATCGCACACAACCCGCCCTTGGACGAGATGAACGATCGCACCTGCATCGTCACCCGAAAACAGGCCGAACCGGATGAACTGATCCGGTTCGTCGTCGGTCCGGATTCGGCCGTCGTTCCCGATCTCAAGAGAAATCTGCCCGGCCGTGGTTGCTGGGTGAGTGCCGACCGCCTACATATCGAGAAGGCGGCGGCCAAGAACCTTTTTGCCCGCGCCTTTAAGGCACAGGTGGTCGTGCCGCCCGATCTCGGTGGCATGGTCGACGGGTTGCTCTCCAGATCCGCTCTGGGCATGCTGGGCCTTGCCCGCAAGGCAGGCGCGATTTCGCTCGGTGCTACCAAGGTCGAGAGCGCGGTGCGCGGTGGGCTGGCGCTTTTCGTGCTCCACGCGACCGAAGCGTCCGACGATGGCGTGCGCAAGATCAGCCAGGCGCGGCGGGCGACCGTCCATATCGGCGGCCCTTCCATCCTTGCCTACAAACTTTTCTCCGAGGTCGAGTTGAGCTTGGCATTGGGGGGTACAAATGTGATACATGCTGCCGTCCTCGCGGGAGACGCGGGTAAGGCGGTCCAGAAGCGCATGGTTGCGCTCGACCGATATCGGGGCGGAACCCCGGACGATCTTGCAATGCTTGCGGCCGTTGCTGACGAAGATGATGCCGCAGAGGATATGGAATGAACGATACGAAATCGGGCGACGACAAGACGTTGAGTGTTACACCGAAGAAGACCTTGACGCTGAAGCGCCCCGGCATGGAACAGGGCACTGTGCGCCAGAACTTCTCGCACGGCCGTACCAAGTCGGTCGTGGTCGAGACCAAGAAGCGCAAGTTCTCGCTGCCCGGCGACAAGCCGGAGCCGGCTGCGGCTCCGCCTGCGCCTGCGCCCGTCTTCACGCCGAAGCCGGCAGTCGTGGCGGCACCTGTCGTGCAGGAAGCGCCCAAGGCACCGCCCCCGCCGCCGCCTCCGGTCGAGCGCAGCGGCATGGTGCTGAACGAACTGTCGCGCAGCGAAATGGAAGCGCGCCGCAAGGCGCTCGAGGGCTCGAAGGTCCGCGAGGTCGAAGACCGTCAGCGCGCAGCCGACGAGGCCAAGCGCCGCGCCGAGGACGAAGAGCGCCGCAAGCGCGAACGCGAGGACTCCGCACGCCGCCAGGCCGAGGAAGAGGCCCGGTTGCAGACCGAGGCCGAATCGCGCCGTCGCGCCGAGGAAGAAGCACGCCGCCGCGCACCGCAAGCCGCTGAGTTGGCGACCGCCGACGAGGAGGAAGGGGCCAAGCCGAAGCGGGCGACCGCCGGTGCACCGGTGCGCCGCCTGGTCACGCCCGAAGTGGCACGCCCGGCCAAGCCCACCAAGAGCGAGGAAGACCGCCGCCGTGGCAAACTGACACTGAATTCCGCGTTGTCCGACGAGGATGCGCGGGCCCGTTCGCTGTCGTCGATGCGTCGCCGCCAGGAAAAATTCAAGCGCGCGATGCACAATGAACCGCGCGAGAAGGTCATGCGCGAAGTGATCCTGCCCGAAACCATCACCATCCAGGAATTGGCGCAGCGCATGTCCGAGCGTGCTGTCGACCTGGTCAAGTACTTCATGAAGCAGGGCCAGATACTGAAGCCGGGCGACGTCATCGACGCCGACACGGCCGAGCTGGTGGCCACCGAATTCGGCCACACGGTCCGCCGCGTCGCCGAGTCCGATATCGAGGAAGGCCTATTCAATATCGCCGATCGTCCGGAAGACCTCGTGTCTCGTCCGCCGGTCGTCACCATCATGGGCCACGTCGACCACGGCAAGACGTCGCTGCTCGATGCGATCCGCAACGCCAATGTCGTTTCCGGCGAGGCCGGCGGCATCACCCAGCATATCGGCGCCTATCAGGTCGAGAAGAACGGTCAGAAGATCACCTTCATCGACACGCCCGGCCACGCCGCATTCACGGCGATGCGCGCCCGTGGCGCCCAGGCCACCGACATCGCCATCCTGGTGGTGGCGGCCGACGACAGCGTCATGCCGCAGACGATCGAATCGATCAGCCATGCCAAGGCTGCCGGCGTTCCGATCATCGTGGCGATCAACAAGATCGACAAGCATGATGCCGATCCGCAGAAAGTGCGCTCGGAACTCTTGCGTCATGAAGTCTTCGTCGAATCGATGGGCGGTGAAGTGCTGGACGTCGAAGTGTCGGCGACCAAGGGCACCAATCTCGACAAGTTGCTCGAAGCGATCCTGCTGCAGGCCGAAATCCTCGACCTCAAGGCCAACCCCGACCGCACCGCCGAGGGTGTCGTCATCGAAGCGCAGCTCGACAAGGGCCGTGGTCCCGTCGCTACCGTGCTGGTGCAGACCGGCACCTTGATGCCGGGCGACATCCTTGTCGCCGGCAACGAATGGGGTCGCGTGCGCGCGCTGGTCAACGATCGCGGCGATCAGATCAAGGAAGCGCCGCCGGCAATGCCGGTCGAGGTGCTCGGCCTTCAGGGAACCCCGCAGGCCGGCGACCGCTTCGCCGTGGTCAACAACGAAGCCCGTGCCCGCGAGATCACCGAATATCGCCAGCGTCTGGCGCGCGAGAAGGCGGTGGCCAGGCATGCCGGCCAGCGCGGCTCGCTCGAACAGATGATGTCGCAGCTGCAGACGAGCGGGTTGAAGGAATTCCCGCTGGTCATCAAGGGCGACGTGCAGGGTTCGATCGAAGCGATCAATGCTGCCCTGGACAAGCTCGGCACCGATGAAGTGCGTGCGCGCATCGTCCATTCCGGCGCCGGCGCCATCACCGAAAGCGACGTCTCGCTGGCGGAAACGTCGGGTGCGGCGATCATCGGCTTCAACGTGCGCGCCAATGTGCAGGCGCGTGCCGCGGCCGCGGCCGCGGGCATCGAGATCCGCTACTACTCGATCATCTACAACCTTGTGGATGATGTGAAAGCGGCTCTGTCGGGCCTGTTGTCGCCGGAGCGTCGCGAGACCTTCATCGGCAATGCCGAGATCCTCGAAATCTTCGACATCACCAAGGTCGGCAAGATCGCCGGCTGCCGTGTCACCGAAGGCAAGGTGGAACGTGGCGCGGGCGTACGCCTGATCCGCGACAACGTCGTCATCCACGAAGGCACGCTGAAGACCCTGAAGCGTTTCAAGGACGAGGTTTCGGAAGTCCCTGGCGGCCAGGAGTGCGGTATGGCCTTCCAGAACTACGAGGACATGCGCGTCGGCGACGTCATCGAGTGCTTCCGCGTCGAGATGGTGACCCGCACACTCTGAGTTCGAGTGGCTCGTCGATACCGGGCGGTGGTCGAAAGACCGCCGCCTCAGTGCTATTGAGAATGACCGTTTGAGACATGCGGCACGGTCCCATCCCGCGCCGCACGCTTTCAGGATTGAGAAAAATGCCCCGTTCCACGACATCAAGTCCATCCCAGCGCATGCTGCGCGTCGGCGAGCAGGTGCGCCATGCGCTCTCCGAAACCTTGCAGCGTGGCGAGATCATCGACCCGTTGATTGAAAACTCGGTTGTTTCGGTCTCCGAAGTGCGCATGTCGCCCGATCTCAAGATCGCCACCGCCTTTGTTTCTCCGCTCGGCGCCAAGGACGCCGACGCGGTGATCGAGGCGCTGAACAAGCATGCCAAGTTCGTGCGCGGCCGCGTCTCCGGCGCGCTCAGGCAGATGAAGTACATGCCGGAATTCCGCTTCCGGCTGGATACGTCCTTCGACAATTTCGCCAGGATCAACGATCTGCTGAAATCGCCCGAAGTGGCGCGCGATCTGGATAGCGACGACAATAAGGAAGAAGAATAATGGCGCGTCGCGGCAAGAAAAAGGGCCGGCCGGTCTCCGGCTGGGTGGTCCTGGACAAGCCGGTCGGCATGGGCTCGACCGAGGCCGTGTCCAAGATCAAATGGCTGTTCCAAGCCGAAAAGGCCGGCCATGCCGGCACGCTCGACCCTCTCGCCTCCGGCATGCTGCCGATCGCGCTCGGCGAAGCCACCAAGACCGTGCCCTACGTGCAGGACGGCGCCAAGGTCTATCGTTTCACCGTTGCCTGGGGCGATGAGCGTTCCACCGACGATCTTGAAGGGCCGGTGACGAAGAGCTCCGAGCTGCGTCCGGCGGAAGCCGAGGTGCGGGCGCTGCTGCCGAAATACACCGGCGTCATCATGCAGACGCCGCCGCAATTCTCGGCCATCAAGATTGCGGGCGAGCGCGCCTACGACCTCGCCCGCGAAGGCGGGACGGTCGACATACCCGCGCGCGAGATCGAGATCGGCCGGCTCGATATTGTCGAGCACAAGCCGGACCAGACGATTTTCGAAGTCGAATGCGGCAAGGGCACGTATGTGCGTTCGCTGGCCCGCGACATGGGCCGCGACCTCGGCTGCTTCGGCCATATCAGCGAGCTGCGCCGGGTCGAGGTTGAGCCGTTCACGCCGGAGGACTTCGTCACCATCGCCGAACTCGAGGCCGCCCGCTTCGGCGCGCAAGGCGAGGACAAATCGGACCCAGAAGCAGATCCTGCTGACGCGGTGGAAGTGCCGATCGACTTCGGCGCCATCGACGGGCTTCTCGTCGACACGTCAGCGGCGCTCGACTGTCTGCCGCAGATCGCCATCAGCGATGACGCGGCGACAAAGATCCGCCTCGGCAATCCGGTCATCATCCGCGGCCGTGACGCACCGGTGGAGGCGGAAGAGGCCTGCGCGACGTCACGCGGCAAGCTGGTCGCCATCGGCGCCATCGAGCAAGGCATGTTCAAGCCCAAGCGGGTCTTTGCCGGGTGATGCCACTCATCTAATGTCGGTATGACATTGCGGCAGGGGGCTTCCATGGCAAAGGCTGACACGGTCAAAAAGCGCGCGCCGGTGAAGACGAGGCGGCCGCCTGTCGGCGCCTCGCCGGGCACATTGATCGCCGATCCGGCCGCGCGGCGCTCCGAATTGCGGCTGACCCTGATCTCGCCGCAGAAGTTCAAGACGATCGAGAATGCCAGCATCGACGATGTCGAGGTCAATTGCCGGAAATGGCCGGTCATCTGGCTCGACTGCACCGGCCTCGCCAACATCCAGTTGATCGAGGAGATCGGTCGCATCTTCAGCCTGCATCCGCTGGCGCTGGAGGATGTCGTCAATACCGGCCAGCGGCCGAAAGTCGACTTCTTCGAGGATCACGCCTTCGTCGTCATGCGCATGATCGACGATGTCACGTCGCATCGCTACGAACAGATCGCTCTCTTCCTCGGCGAGAACTTCGTCGTCACCTTCCAGGAACGCGAGGGCGATCCGTTCAATCCGGTGCGCAAGCGCATCGAGAGTTCGGCGCCCAACCGGTTGCGCACGCGCGGCGCCGACTATCTCGCCTACGCGCTGATCGACGCCATCGTCGACAGCTATTTTCCGCCGATCGAGGCTGCCGGCGACCTTGTCGACAGCATCGAGGACCAGATGTTGCATTCGACGCACAAGCACCAGATGCGGCAGCTGCACGAATTGCGGCGCGATGCCAACGTCCTGAAAGGCGTGCTGTGGCCCATGCGCGATGCGCTGGCCACCCTGATCCGTAACGACGTGGCCTATGTCGGAGCCGAGACCAAGGTCTTCCTCAACGACACGCTCGACCATTCGCTCAGGCTGATCGAACTGGTCGAGACCCAGCGCGACATGCTGACCGGCCTGATCGAAATGCACCTGTCGCTGAGCCAGGCCCGCACCAACGACGTCATCTCCTATCTCACCATCGTCTCGGTCATCTTCATGCCGCTCACCTTCCTGGTTGGTATCTGGGGCATGAATTTCGACCCCGCGAGCTCGCCATGGAACATGCCGGAGCTGAAGGCGTACTACGGCTATCCGTTGTCGCTTCTGTTCATGGCTGCCGTCGCTGTCGGGCTGATTGCATTCTTCAAATGGAAGAAATGGCTTTGACTGGGATTAAACCTGCCATTTGAGCGTCAAAAGCCGGCTTGTGAATTGGGCTGGTGTTTTTCGGGAAATTGCACTATATGCGCCGCAGCATAGCGCCTTGACGCCTTGCATGCACGGCCCCTGCTGGACGACATCCCGGCTGTGGGCGACCCGTTTCCTCAAACAGATAAGGAAAAACACGATGTCGATTACTGCCGAGCGCAAACAGGAATTGATGGGTGAATTCGCAACCGCCAAGGGCGATACCGGTTCTCCGGAAGTCCAGGTAGCCATCCTTTCCGAGCGCATCAAGAACCTGACCGACCATTTCAAGGACCACAAGAAGGATAACCATTCCCGCCGTGGTCTGCTCGCTCTCGTGTCCCAGCGCCGCAGCCTGCTTGATTATCTCAAGCGTAAGGACGACACGCGCTATCAGACACTGATCGAGAAGCTCGGTCTGCGCCGTTGACGAATTGACCGGCGGACTTTCCCAGGGAAGTCCGCCGGTCACGCATTCTGCCAGTCGTATCGGCTGGCCAGACCCGGTTTCGAGCGTGCAGAGGGCCACTCGAAACCGCCCATGGACGGTCATGGGGCAGGATTGCAGGACGCTCGTGCGCGCTCGTCGCGCTTAAATCATCCGAGCTTCCCGTTGTCTTGCCCGTGGCTGCCCGAGAAAGGAAGCCAGGGAAAGGGCATCCGCGCACCGTGAAACGGCGCGCCCCTTTCCGCTTATTAAGGACAAGACATGTTCAATCACCATAAAGTGGAAATCGAATGGGGCGGCCGTCCGCTCATCCTCGAAACCGGCAAGATCGCGCGCCAGGCTGACGGCGCGGTGCTCGCCACCTACGGCGAGACCAAGGTTCTCGCCACCGTCGTTTCGATGAAGGAGCCGAAGCCCGGCCTCGACTTCTTTCCGCTGACCGTCAACTACCAGGAAAAGACCTATGCCGCCGGCAAGATCCCGGGCGGCTATTTCAAGCGCGAAGGCCGTCCGAGCGAAAAGGAAACGCTGGTTTCCCGCCTCATCGACCGCCCGATCCGCCCGCTCTTCGCCGCCGGCTACAAGAACGACACCCAGATCGTCGTCACCGTCGTCCAGCATGATCTCGAAAACGATCCGGACATCCTGTCGATCGTTGCCACCTCGGCCGCTCTGACGCTCTCCGGCGTTCCGTTCATGGGCCCGGTCGGCGGCGCCCGCGTCGGTTACATCAACGGCGAATATGTGCTGAACCCGCATGTCGACGAGATGCAGGAATCCAAGCTCGACCTCGTTGTCGCCGGCACCGCCGACGCCGTGCTGATGGTCGAGTCGGAAGCCAGGGAACTTGGCGAAGAGCTGATGCTCGGCGCCGTCATGTTCGGCCACAAGGGTTTCCAGCCGGTCATCGACGCCATCATCAAGCTGGCCGAAGTTGCCGCCAAGGAGCCGCGCGACTTCACCGCGCCGGATTATTCCGCGCTTGAGGCCGCGATGCTGAAGATCGTCGGCGACGAACTCAGCGATGCCTACAAGAACGTCGACAAGCAGAAGCGTTATGCCGCCGTCGACGCCGTCAAGGCGAAGGTCAAGGCAGCGTTTGCCCCCGCCGAAGGCGAAGACGCCAAGTACACCTCCGAACAGATCGGCTCGGTGTTCAAGGAGCTCCAGGCCAAGGTCGTGCGCTGGAACATTCTCGACACCGGCTCGCGCATCGATGGCCGCGACCTGAAGACCGTGCGCAAGATCGTCTCCGAAGTCGGCGTCCTGCCGCGCACCCACGGCTCGGCGCTGTTCACCCGCGGCGAGACCCAGGCGCTGGTCGTTGCCACGCTCGGCACCGGCGAGGACGAGCAGTATGTCGATTCCTTGACCGGTATGTACAAGGAGAAGTTCCTCCTTCACTACAACTTCCCTCCCTACTCAGTCGGTGAGACCGGCCGCATGGGGTCGCCCGGCCGCCGCGAAATCGGTCACGGCAAGCTCGCCTGGCGCGCTATCCGTCCGATGCTGCCGAGCGCTGACCAGTTCCCCTACACGCTGCGCGTCGTCTCGGAGATCACCGAGTCCAACGGTTCGTCGTCGATGGCTACCGTCTGCGGTACCTCGCTGGCGCTGATGGATGCCGGCGTGCCGCTGGCCAAGCCGGTCGCCGGCATTGCCATGGGCCTGATCAAGGAAGGCGAGCGCTTCGCCGTGCTCTCCGACATCCTTGGCGACGAGGATCACCTCGGCGACATGGACTTCAAGGTTGCCGGCACCGAAGGCGGCATCACCTCGCTGCAGATGGACATCAAGATCGATGGCATCACCGAAGAGATCATGAAGATCGCCCTCGGCCAGGCCAAGGACGGCCGCCTGCATATCCTCGGCGAGATGGCTCATGCCCTGACCGGCGCCCGTCCCGAACTCGGCGAGTTCGCGCCGCGCATCGAGGTCATGCACATCCCGACCGACAAGATCCGCGACGTCATCGGTTCGGGCGGCAAGGTCATCCGCGAGATCGTCGAGAAGACCGGCGCCAAGATCAACATCGAGGATGACGGCACGGTCAAGATCGCTTCCTCGAACGCCAAGGAGATCGAGGCGGCGAAGAAGTGGATTCACACCATCGTTGCCGAGCCGGAAGTCGGCGAAATCTACGAAGGCACGGTCGTCAAGACCGCCGACTTCGGCGCCTTCGTCAACTTCTTCGGTCCGCGTGACGGCCTCGTCCACATCTCGCAGCTTGCCAACGACCGGGTCGCCAAGACCTCGGACGTCGTCAAGGAAGGCGACAAGGTCTGGGTCAAGCTGATGGGCTTCGACGAGCGCGGCAAGGTCCGCCTGTCGATGAAAGTCGTCGACCAGGCCACCGGCAAGGAAATCGCGCGCGAGAAGAAGACAGAAGGCGAAGAAGACGCCGCCTGAGCGATCTGACGGCAAATGAGGCGGGCGCGGCTTAGGTCGCGCCCGTTTTTGTTTATGGAGCACGGCTATGTCCGCTGAAGCGCTGAAGACGCTTTTTCATCCGTTCGATGCCGAGGCTGTTTCCCCACCGCGCAAGGGCGAGCACATCCTCTTCATTGGCGCCGAACCCGGCCTGCGCTTGCCGCCGGCTTTCGAGGCCACGCTCAATCTCGTACAGGGCTTCCGGCCGTATTTCCGTGCGCTGCAGGCGGCGGGCTTCACGGTCACGCCGCAATCGACCGGCGACCGTTTTGATGCCGCGCTCGTGCTCGCCGGCCGCCATCGCGGTCAGAACGAACTGCGCATCGCCGAGGCTTTCGAGCGCGTGGCCGAGGGTGGATTGATCGTCATTGCCGGTGGCAAGGAGGATGGCATCGCCAGCCTGCGCAAGCGCGTCGGCGATCTTGCGCCGCTTGATGGCCACATGCCGAAATATCACGGCATCGCCTTCTGGCTGCGCCGCCCGGCCGACACGCAAGCCGCCGCCGCGCTTCGCGCCGCCAATCCCGCCTTGCTGGTTGGGGAGCGGTTCCACACCGCGCCCGGCATGTTCTCCTTCGATCGTGTCGATGCCGGTTCAAAACTGCTGGTCGAGAACTTGCCCGGCGATCTGCGTGGCAGTGCGGCCGATTTCTGCGCCGGCTGGGGCTATGTGGCGGCGGAGATGGCCGCCCGCTCGCCGGGCTTGTCGGCCCTCGATCTTTACGAGGCCGATTTCGATGCGCTGGAGGCGGCCAGGGGCAATCTCGGCAACACCGTGGCGCAGGGCTTCTTCTGGATGGATCTGCTCGCCGAGCCTGTCGAGCGCCGTTACGACGTCATCGCCATGAACCCGCCCTTCCATCGCAGCCGTGCGGCGGAGCCGGAGATCGGTGCCGGCATGATCCGCGCGGCAGCCAAGGCCCTGAAGCCCGGTGGACGCCTGTTCATGGTCGCCAACCGGCAGCTTCCTTACGAGCCGGTGCTGTCGGCCGCCTTTGCCGGTCATGCGGAGCTTGCCCGCGACGGCATGTTCAAGGTGTTTGCCGCGCGTCGCTGAAGCGCGTTGGCGATGGCTGGCGCTGCCTTGCCTGATCAGCCGATGTCATTTGCAAATTTGCTGAAGAAGACGCCGGCTATAGCGGAAATTGCGACGCTTGGAATGGCGGCTATTGCGAGCACGCCCGTAAGGTCGATGTAGTGATCCCACGCGTCAGGTGGAGGGGGAGGAGAGACGAGCGCCAGTCCTCCCCACAAAACCACATTCAGCAAGGCACAGCCGACAAATCCAATTACCCATGCTTTTCTGGTACGGGGTCGAAGTGAAGCAAGCGAGACAAAGACACCGAGAACGAGCAGCCCAGGACCATGGCTTGCAGCGTACGCGGCCGAAAAATCCGATATGGCTAGGCTTCGAGCCCAGGGCCGAACCAATGCAAGCAGCAAGAGCGCGCTTGGCACGGAGACCATCATTGTGCCGAGACAGCCGTAAAGAAGGGGATATTGCTTCAATAGAATTTTATACTCCGGCATCACGAAATCTGAACAAGGCGACGAGGGCGTCGGATTTCGGTGGCCTTCAATGCAGGTTGGCGACGCGCCTCATGTCGTCGGCGACATGCCCGTCGCCAACGCTAATCTTGAGCGGTGCTGGCCGGCCGAACAGGTAGCCCTGCACCACCTCGCAGCCGGCGGCCCGCAGCAGCGTCGCCTGGCTTTCGGTCTCGACGCCTTCGGCGATGATGCTGACGCCGAGCGCCCGCGACAACCCGACAATGGTCGACACGACCGCGCCGGAGCTGGCATCGGTATCGATGCGGCTGACGAAGGAACGGTCGATCTTCAGCTTGCCGAACGAGAAGTCGATCAGATAGCTGAGATTGGAATAGCCGGTGCCGAAATCATCGACGGCGACCGAGATTCCCATCTCGGCAAGTTCTTTCAAGATGATGGCCGCGCGGTCGCGGTCCTGCATCATCGCCGTCTCGGTGACTTCCAGTTCCAGCCGTGACGGCTTGATGCCGGTGGCCCGCATCGTGTCGCGCACAATGCCGACGAAGTCCTTGGTCATGAACTGGACCGGCGAGATGTTGACGGCGACGAAACAGTCGTCAGGCAGATGGCGGGCATCGCTGCAGGCCTTGCGCAGAACCCATTCGCCGATCGGGTTGATCATGCCGGTCTCCTCGGCGATCTGGATGAACTCCATCGGCGGGATCATGCCGCGTTCGGGATGCTTCCAGCGGATCAATGCCTCGTAGCCGACGATGCGGCCGGTCGGGAGATCGAGCTGCGGCTGATAGTGCAGGTCGAAATCGCCGCGTTCAAAGGCGCTATGCAGCTCGGATTCGACCCATTGGCGATGATCGGCCACGCGTCCCATCTCGCTGTCGAAGACCGACCAGTTGCCAACCCCTCTGGCACGCGCATTCTGCAGCGCCAGGTTGGAGCGCCGCAGGATAAGGACCGGATCGATACCGTCCTTGGGCATCGCCACGATGCCGACCGACAGGCTCACCGATTGCTGGTGGCTGCCGAGTTCATACGGCTCCATCATCTCGTCGATGAGCCTCTCGACCATGCTTTCCAGGGTTCCCTGGATCAGATGGTCCGGGATGAGCACCGCGAACTCGCCGGCCCCGATGCGGCCGATCAGGGCGCGCGCGGGCACGCAGTCGTGCAGCCGCCTGGTGAAGGCGCGGATCAGTTCATCGCCCTGGGTGTAGCCGATAGCGTCGTTGATCTGCTTGAACCGGTCAATGTCGATGTCGATCAGGAACACCGGTTCCCCGGTGCGGCTTGTCGCGCATGCCGCCTCGGCGATCTTGCCGACCATGGCCGGGCGCGCCAGCAGTCCGGTCAGCTTGTCGAAATGGGTTTCGTTGAAGACGAAATCCGCCGATTCATCGATGCCGGCGAAGAAGGACATTGCCGCCACCGATGCCGCCAGCGCGCAAAGCGCGGCCATGACCGACACCATCATATCAGCCGATATGCCGGCAAACCCGTCGCCGAGACCGTGCTTCAGGCCCCAGATGCCGAGGACGAAACTGCCAATGCCCGAACTTGCTATCGTGAGCAGTCGGAACACGGGTGTTCGCTTCGGGTTGCTGATGCCAGGCATGAAAAGGTCCCCAGATGGGGAGCTCTATAGCGGAAATCCTCTTAAAATGAGTTTCCGCGAATGAATCCAATTTTACTGGAGAGGATTATTTTCTTTACTGGCAAAGGACCCAACTTGGGGACGCTTCAGTCACGCCCGCCATCCGTCTGCTTCAACTCATCGAGTGTCGGCATCGAGACGATATGATAGCCGGAATCGACATAGTGGATTTCGCCGGTGACACCGGAAGCAAGGTCGGACAGGAGATAGAGCGAGGAGCCGCCGACCTCGTCGATCGTTACGGTCCGGCGCAACGGCGAGTTGCGCTGCTGGTAGGAGAACATGTGGCGGGCGTCAGAAATGCCGGCGCCGGCCAGTGTGCGCACCGGACCGGCCGAGATGCCGTTGACGCGGATGCCGCGTGGGCCGTAGTCGTTGGCGAGGTAGCGCACGCTGGCCTCGAGCCCAGCCTTGGCGACCCCCATGACATTGTAGTTCGGCATGACGCGGACCGAGCCGGCATAAGTCAGCGTGATCATCGAGCCGCCGGCAGTCATCAGCGGCGCAGCGTTGCGCGCCACTTCGGTGAAGGAATAGCAGGAGATCACCATGGTGCGGACGAAATTGTCCCGGCTGGTGTCGGCATAGAGGCCTTTCAATTCGTTCTTGTCTGAAAAGCCGATGGCATGGACGACGAAGTCCAGTCCGCCCCATGCCTTGCCGAGCGTCTCGAACGTGGCGGCGACCGAAGCGCTGTCCTCGACGTCGCAGGGAACGACCAGCGAAGCGCCGAGCTTGTCGGCGAGCGGCTTGACGCGGCGGCCGAAAGCCTCGCCCTGGTAGGTGAAGGCGAGTTCCGCCCCATGTTCGGACAATTTCCGGGCGATGCCCCAAGCAATCGAATGATCGTTGGCGACACCCATGACAAGCCCGCGCTTGCCCTTCATCAATCCGTCCATGGCCGGCAAATCCTTATATAAAAAACTTGGCCTTATGCGGAATAGCGCTGGAAAACGAGCGTTGCGTTGGTGCCGCCGAAACCGAAGGAATTCGACAGAACGGTGTCGATCCCTGCGTTGTCGATGCGCTTGCGCACGATCGGCATGCCCTCGAATTCCGGATCGAGCGTCTCGATATGGGCGCTTTCGCCGATGAAGCCGCCTTGCATCATCAGGATCGAATAGATGGATTCCTGCACGCCTGCCGCGCCCAGCGAATGGCCGGTCAGCGATTTCGTCGACGTGATGAACGGCATCTTCTCGCCGAACACTTCACGGATCGCGCCCATTTCCTTGGAATCCCCGACCGGCGTCGATGTGCCGTGGGTGTTGATGTAGTCGACCGGCGTGGAAACCGTCGCCAGCGCCTGGCGCATGCAGCGGACCGCGCCTTCGCCCGAGGGCGCGACCATGTCGAAACCGTCCGAGGTTGCGCCATAACCGACGATCTCTGCGTAGATCTTGGCGCCGCGCGCCTTGGCATGTTCCAACTCTTCCAGCACCAGCACGCCGGCGCCGCCGGCAATGACGAAGCCGTCGCGATTGGCGTCATAGGCGCGCGATGCGGTCGAGGCCCTGTCGTTGAACTTCGACGACATGGCGCCCATGGCGTCGAACAGGTCCGACATCGTCCAGTCAAGATCCTCGTGGCCGCCGGCAAAGACCATGTCCTGCTTGCCCCACTGGATCAGCTCGTAACCATTGCCGATGCAATGCGCCGAGGTCGAGCAGGCCGAGGAGATCGAATAGTTGACGCCATGGATCTTGAACCACGTGGCCAGCGTCGCCGACGCGGTCGACGACATCGCCTTCGGCACCGCGAAGGGACCGATGCGCTTGGGGCTGCCGTTCTTGAGCGTGGTTTCGGCCGCCTCGACGATGGTGCGGGTGGAGGGGCCGCCCGAACCCATGACGATGCCGGTGCGCTCATTGGTGATATCGCTCTCGCCGAGACCGGCATCCGCGATCGCCTGGTCCATGGCGACGTGATTCCAGGCCGCGCCCTGGCTCAGGAAGCGCATCGCGCGGCGGTCGATCATGGCGGAAGGGTCGAGCGTCGGCGCGCCCCAGACCTGGCAGCGGAAGCCATGCTCGGCAAAGGAATCGGAAAAGCTGATGCCGGATCTGGCATCATGCAGCGAGGTCTGCACCTCGTTGGCATTGTTGCCGATCGACGACACGATGCCGAGGCCTGTGACTACGACACGTCTCATTCGCAACTCCTTCCAGGGATGCTGGCCAATGGGCGGGCCAGGGCTGCGGTCAAGCGACCGCCGACTGCTTTGACAGGCCGACCTTCAGGTCCGTCGCCGCATATATGGGCTCGCCATCCGCCTTCATCCAGCCATCAGCGATGCCGAGCACCAGCCGGCCGCGCATCACACGCTTGAAATCCACGCCATACTCGACCTTCTTGACCGATGGCGTGACCATGCCCTTGAACTTGACCTCTCCGGTCGACAGCGCCATTCCCCTGCCGGGTTCGCCAAGCCAGCCGAGATAGAAGCCGGTCAATTGCCACAGGGCGTCCAGGCCGAGACACCCAGGCATGATCGGATTGCCGATGAAATGGCAGGCAAAGAACCACAGGTCCGGCTTGATATCGAATTCGGCACGGATGAAACCCTTGTCGAAGGCGCCGCCGGTCTCGCTGACCTCGGTGATACGATCGAACATCAGCATCGGCGGGTAGGGCAGCTGGGCATTGCCCTCTCCGAACAGCTCGCCGCGGGCGCAGGCCAGCAATTCTTCGTAGTCGTAGCTGGATTTCGAACCCGCCATCAATTTCATCCCCATATCGTCCGGGCGGTAGCGCGCCCTTGTCGTTGGTGTCCTAACACAATCTGTTTCAGGCCGGAAACCGGCGTTTGCGCTTAACCCGCCAGTCCGCCCGGGTCAATGCGCGCTATTGATCGCATTCGGGCGACAGAATATATGTCAACAGGGGTCCGGTTTCGGCAGACATTCATCTTTTTGCCATTCTGGGCATGTCTTGAAGCGGGACTGCGAGTTTGGACGACCAGATGGACCGGGGCTGCCGGAAGGAAAATGTCGCTGTGGACAAGCGGGTACGTGAAGCCGGCCTGAGGCCGACGCGTCAGCGCATTGCGCTGGCCGACCTGCTTTTCGCCAAGGGCGACCGCCATCTGTCGGCTGAGGAACTGCACGAGGAGGCGCAGGCCGCCGGCGTGCCGGTGTCGCTGGCCACCGTCTACAACGCGCTTCACCAGTTTACCCAGGCGGGGCTGCTACGCATCCTCGCCGTCGAGGGTTCCAAGACCTACTTCGACACCAATACCTCCGACCACCACCATTTCTATATCGAAGGCGAAAACAGGATATTCGACATCGCCAACGGCCCGGTCACGGTCACCAACCTGCCGGACCCGCCCGAAGGCATGGAAATCGCCAATGTCGATATCGTGGTGAGGCTGCGTCCCAAGCGTCCGGAATGACCGGCGAGGCCGGAATAATTGGCCAGGGCCAGGACAATCAGCCAGGCCGGAATAATCCGTCAGGCTCGAATAGTCGGTCCGGTCCGAATAATCGGTCTGGCCCGAATAATCGGTCTGGCCCGAATAATCGGTCTGGGATGAAGCCCCTCGATTGGGTAGTCCGGCTCGAATGGGCTGTCACGGCGGTTGCCGCAATCGTCTTCTATGGCGCGACAGGTGTCTCCTGGTGGCTCTTCGCGTTGCTCATCCTGGCGCCGGACCTCTCGATGCTGGGTTATCTCGGTGGCCCGCGCATCGGCGCCATCGCCTACAACGCCTTGCACACCCTGATCGTACCGGTGCTTCTGCTGCTTGCCGGGCATCTCGCAGGCAGTGCGGTCGGCAGCGCCATCGCACTGATCTGGATCGCCCATATCGCGATCGACCGTGCACTGGGCTACGGCTTGAAGCTGTCGACAGGATTTCAGGACACCCATCTTGGCCCCATCGGGCGCAAACGCGAGACGTTCAGTCCTTGACCCGCTCGCCCGGATAAGCACCCCAGACGACCGACTGGGCAAGCCAGCCGGTGTGGCCGTCGAGCGTCATTTCGCACCACTGGCCGTCGCAGGACTTGATCATGCCCATCACGCCGGGTTCGACGATCGCCACCACCCTGGCATCCTTGTCGGGACCTTTCAGAAGATTGATCTGGCCGCCCTTGCCGCGCTGCCAGGGCGCGATGATCGCTGTGCGCCGGCCCGAAAGCAGCGACTGGTTGATCCATCCTTCCGAGCCGTCGGCGTCGCGCACCCGCCGCCACGTATCGAACTCCTGGATGATCTCCATCGGCAGGCCAGCCTTCATATACATCCAGTCGACGGAATAGTTGGCGCCGGGGCCGACGCGCGAGTTGACGCGGCCGGATTTCAGGCTGACGAATCGCGGCAGCGGCAGCCCGCTCGGTCCGAGCGTGATGGCGCTCTGGGCTGGGGCGGCCGCGCTCTGCGCGCCGGCAAGCGGAGAATAGAGGAGAGCGCCGAGAAATGCTGTGCTGAGGGCCAGGCGAAGCGACGCGAAACCAGACACTTTCGTTCCTTTCGGCGCCGGCCCGACGGCTGCGGCACCCCTTTTTCTTTGTCTTCGGCGGCACCGCTTGTTACATGGGTAAATCGGCTACCGCGACCAGCTTTCAGTTTCGCCGGTCTTGGTTAAAGAGGTCTCAACGAGGGAAACAATGCCAGGCAAAAAGAAGCCTCTCGTGGTCATCACGCGAAAGCTGCCCGACCCGGTCGAGACCCGCATGCGCGAACTGTTCGACGCAAGGCTGAATGTCGAGGACAGGCCGATGACGCAGCCGGAACTGGTCGCTGCGGTCAAGGAAGCCGACGTGCTGGTACCGACCGTGACCGACCAGATCGATGCCGCGCTGATCGCCCAGGCCGGCGACAACCTCAAGCTGATCGCCAATTTCGGCAATGGCGTCGACAAGATCGACGTGACGGCGGCGGCCAAGAGAGGCATCACCGTCACCAACACGCCCAATGTGCTCACCGAAGATACCGCCGACATGACCATGGCGCTGATGCTGGCCGTACCGCGCCGGCTGGCGGAAGGCGCCAGCGTGCTTACCGGCGACAAGAAATGGGCCGGCTGGTCGCCGACCTGGATGCTTGGCCGGCGCATCTGGGGGAAACGGCTCGGCATTGTCGGCATGGGCCGCATCGGCACCGCCGTTGCCAAACGGGCCAAGGCTTTCGGCTTGTCCATCCACTATCACAACCGGCATCGCGTGCTGCCGGCGGTCGAAGATGGACTGGAGGCGACCTATTGGGAGAGTCTCGACCAGATGCTCGCCCGCATGGACATCATCTCGGTCAACTGTCCGTCGACGCCGGCGACCTTCCATCTTCTGTCGGCACGGCGGCTGGCGTTGCTGCAGCCCACCGCCTACATCGTCAACACCGCCCGCGGCGACATCATCGACGAAGAAGCGCTGGTCAAGCTGATCCAGGATGGCAAGATCGCCGGCGCCGGCCTCGACGTTTACGAGCACGAGCCGGCCCTGAACGGCAAGCTCTTGAAGCTCGCCGCCAGGAACAAGGTCGTGCTTCTGCCGCATATGGGCTCGGCCACGCTCGAGGGCCGTATCGACATGGGCGAGAAGGTCATCATCAATATCCGCGCCTTCGTCGATGGCCATCGCCCGCCGGACCGCGTGCTGCCGCTCAGAACCTGAAAACCGTCCAGGCGTAGGCTCGCCGTTTTATGAGATCGTTTTGCGCATGGTGATGGACGTCGACCTGTCATAGCCGTCATGCGCCGTCCGTTCGGTCTCGCGAAAGCCGAGCCGGGCAAAGGCGGCATGATTTGCGGTGAGCTCGATCCTCGTCTCGAGCTCGATGGCGGACTTGCCGCGGCTGCGGGCCAGGTCCTCGACCGCTTGCATCAGCCGCCGGCCAATGCCTTGCCCCTGGCGGTCCGGGGCGACGGCGAGCTTGCCGATATAAAGACCGTCAGCCCTTTCAAGAGCAAAAACGCAGCCCACGATTCTGTCGTCGCCGTCGAGTGCCAGAAAGCCCGTCTCCCACAGGGCCTTGGCGCGTAGCGCATCGACTGTGAGCAGGTGAGCCGACGACGGCGGGTCGATGATGCCTTCCATGAAGGCGAAGGCACGCATGATGAGGGCAAGCACATCACCCCAGCGGCAGAAATCGGCCGGGATCTGCGTGATCGAAATACGGGATTGTTCCAAGATCAGCGTCTCTTGTAGCGGATCGTCTCGAAGCGCGCGGCCAGCGCATCATAGAGCAGCAGCCTGCCGATCAGCGGCTCGCCTATGCCGGTCACCAGCTTGATCGCCTCCATCGCCTGCAGCGTGCCGATGACCCCGGTCAGTGCGCCGAGCACCCCGGCCTCCGCACAGGACGGCATCAGGCCCGGCGGCGGGGCTTCGGGAAACAGATCCCGATAGCTCGGGTTTGGCTTGCCGTCGCTGCCGTTTTCGAAAGGCTTCAGCACGGTCACCGAGCCGTCGAAACGTCCGACGGCCGCATGCACAAGCGGCTTCCCTTCGGCCGCGCAGGCATCGGCCACCACATAACGCGTCTCGAAATTATCGGACCCATCGACGACGATATCGTACTTGGCGACGAGGGCAGGGGCGTTCTCCGCGGTCAGCCGGAACGTGTGCGTTTCGACTGATATGTTGGGATTGATACGGGCGATCGCCGCCTCGGCGCTCTGGGTTTTCAGCATGCCGATCGTATCGGTGCCATGGATGACCTGGCGTTGCAGGTTGGAGAGCGAAACTGTGTCGTCGTCGATCACGCCGAGCGTGCCGACGCCGGCCGCGGCGAGATATTCAAGCACCGGCGCACCGAGCCCGCCGGCGCCGATCACCAGGACCCGCGCCTGCTTGAGCTTCTGCTGGCCCGCGCCGCCGACCTCCGGCAGCACGATGTGGCGGGCATAACGTTCGATCTCGTCGGCGGTGAGCGCAGTGGTCATATCAGGACCATATAGCGGCCGAAAAACCTTGTCAGGGGTCTTCGGTTGGCCCAACCGTGCCATGGTCGACCGTCAGGAACTGCGCGCGGCCATGCAGGCTGGAAAACAGCGCCGCATCGGTTCCCGTCATGAAAGCCTGGCAGTTCAGTTCCTCCAGGATCGAGAACAGTGCCGCGCGCCGTCCGGCATCGAGGTGCGCCGCGATCTCGTCGAGCAAAAGGATCGGCGTCAGGCCGGACATTTCGCCGGTCAGCCGGGCATGCGACAGCACGACACCGACCAGCAGTGCCTTCTGTTCGCCGGTCGAGCAAAGTTCGGCCGGCATGGCCTTGGGCCGGTGCCGGACCACGAGGTCCGAGCGGTGCGGGCCTTCGAGGGTGCGTCCGGCGGCACGGTCACGGTCTCGGCCATCGGCAAGCGCCCGCCGGAACCGCTCCTCGACATCGACCGCCGGTGCATTGGCAATCTCGGCCTCCAGGTCACCCGAAAGGCCGATATCAGCCTGCGGAAACGGCCCCGTGTCGGGCAGCCTGCCGATCATGGCGGCCAGCAGCCGCACCATTTCGGCGCGCGCCGCGGCGATCGCCACGCCGGTCTCCGCCATCTGCGTCTCTATCGCCTCGAACCAGCCGGCATCGCGTGAGCCTTCCGTCAGCAAACGGTTACGGCCCCGCATCGCCTTCTCGTAGTCGAGCGCACGCTGGCCGTGTCCGGGATCGATCGCCAGCACCAGTCGGTCGAGAAAGCGCCGGCGATCCGCGGCCGGTCCGGTGAACAACGAATCCATCGCCGGCGTCAGCCACACGACCCGCAGCCACTCCAGCATGTCCTCGGCCCGGGCGGCGGCTCCGTTTATACGCACCCGCCTGCCGCTCTCCGCCGTGTCGCCTCCGGAAATGCCGGTGCCGATCTCGATCTCGCCGTCAGGTCCATCGAGCCGGGCATGCAGGGCAAAGCCGCCATCGCCACCCTCACGGGCCACATCTCCGTAAGGCGCGCGGCGCAAGCCGCGCCCCGGGGTCAAAAAGGAGATCGCTTCGAGGAGATTGGTCTTGCCGGCACCATTGTCGCCGGAAAAGACCACGGCGCCCGGAGCAAAATCTATCGCCAGGCTTGCGTAGTTGCGAAAATTGGTAAGCGTAAGCTTACTTATGTGGGTTTGTGCCGGCAACCGCTATCCGCCTGTGGAAGTCACCGCAACCAATGTCCGCCGCCGGCCGTATCGTCAGGCGACGCCGGCTATACCCGCATCGGCATCAGCACGTAAAGCGCGGTCTCGTCGGCCATGTCGTGGATCAGCGTTGGCGAACCGGCATCGGCCAGCATGAATTTGGCTTCCGTGCCGGTCAGCTGCGCGGCGACATCGAGCAGATATTTCGCATTGAAACCGATTTCGATCGGGTCGGACGAATAGTCTGCAGCCAGTTCTTCCGTGGCGCTGCCTGAATCCGGATTGTTGACGGCAAGCGTCACCTGGCCTTCGCTGATCGAGAGCTTCACCGCGCGGCCGCGTTCGGAAGAGATGGTCGAGACGCGGTCGACCGCGGCAGCGAAGCTCTGGCGGTCGAGGATCAGCTTCTTGTCGTTGCCGGTCGGAATGACCCGCTGATAGTCCGGGAAGGTGCCGTCGATCAGCTTCGAGGTCAGGACGACGCTGCCGATGGTGAAGCGGATCTTGGTGTCGGACAGTTCGGTGGTCACGGCGACATCCGGATCGTCGACCAGCTTCTGCAACTCACTCACCGTCTTGCGCGGAATGATGATGCCCGGCATGCCCTCCGAACCCGCCGGCGCGTCGATCTCGGCGCGCGCCAGGCGGTGGCCGTCGGTTGCCACCGAGCGCAGCTTCAGCTTGCCACCGACTTCATGCGTGTGCAGGTAGATACCATTGAGATAGTAGCGCGTCTCCTCGGTGGAGATGGCGAACTGCGTCTTCTCGATCAGGCCCTTCAACGCCACCGCATCGAGACGGAAAATATGCGAGAAGGATCCCGCCGAAAGCTCGGGGAAGTCGGATTGCGGCAGGCACTGCAGGCGGAAGCTGGAGCGGCCCGACGTAACCGTCATGGCGTTGCCGTCCTCATCCGTCTTCAGCATCACCTCGGCGCCGTCTGAAAGCTTGCGCACGATGTCATAGAGCAAGTGCGCCGGGACGGTCGTCGCGCCGCCGCGCTCGACCTTGGCGGGCGTCGCTTCCGTCACCTCCAGGTCGAGATCGGTGGCCTTCATTTCGAGGCTGGCGCCTTCGGCGCTGAGCAGCACGTTGGACAGGATCGGTATGGTGTTGCGCCGTTCGACCACGCGGTGGACGTGGTTGAGCGACTTCAGGAGATTTGACCGTTCCAGGATAACACGCATGACGAAACAGGCTCGCTTGAATGAATGAACGGGTCTCCGGCTACCGGCGCCCCGCAAAAGGTCTGAACAGGCTTCAGAATCTACGCAAACTGACAGGAAAAAACCAGTGAGCGCAAGCCCGCGCCACCGGTTCGGGCCGGTTACGCGGGCTTTCTGGGGATAAAGCTGGCCAACCCTGCAAGCGGGCCGTTCTGGCCGGTCAGGCCTGGTCGTTGATCAGCCTTCTCAGCAATTCCAGTTCCTGCGCCAGCGTGTTGTCATTGCCGGACAGGTCCTCGATCTTGCGCACGGCGTGCAGCACCGTCGTGTGGTCGCGGCCGCCGAAACGCCGCCCGATCTCCGGCAGCGAGCGCGGCGTCATCACCTTCGACAGGTACATGGCGACCTGCCGCGGCTTGACGATGGTGCGCGTGCGCCGGTTGGACAGCAATTCCGTCTTCGAGACGTTGTAGTGGCGCGCGACGATGCGCTGGATGTCCTCGATGCGGACCCTCTTCGGCTCGCCTGTGCGATAGATATGGCCGAGGATCTCGTCGATGCGGTCGATGGTGATCTGCGGCTCGAACGACTGGCGAAACAAGAGCTGGTTGAAGGCGCCTTCCAGTTCACGTCCGCTGCCGGTCACGGTGCGGGCAACGTGGTTGAGGATCTCTTCGGAAATGTCGAGCGATGCATCGTCGATCCTGGCTGTGGCCAGGCGCAATTTGAGCATGCCGAGTCGCATGGCGAAATCGGGTGCCGACATTTCGAGCGCGACGCCGCCATTGAGGCGCGAACGGACCCGCGGCTCGAGCGATTCCAACTCCGACGGTGGCCGGTCGGCCGCGACGACGACCTGCTTGGCGCTGTCGAGCAGCATGTTGATCAGATGGCAGAATTCATGCTGGATCGACTTGCCCTGCAGGAACTGCATGTCGTCGATGATCAGGAGGTCGATGTCGCGCAGCTGCTCCTTGAGCGTCAATGCGTTGTTGTCGCGGATCGCCGTGGCGAAGCGCCACATGAAATACTCGGCGGTGAGATAGACGACGCGCGACTTCGGGTTCTGCTTCAGCGATTCCGCGGCGATGGCTTGCAAGAGGTGCGTCTTGCCGAGCCCGACGGTGGCATGCAGGAAAAGCGGATTGAAGCGCACCGCGCTCGACTGAGATTCCGCCACGGCCTTGGCGGCGGCGAAGGCGACGCGGTTCGAGGGCCCTTCGATGAAGGAGCCGAACGTGTAACGTGGATCAAGCGGTGATCCCAGCACATTGTGGCGGAACTCGCTCTCGACCGGCACGCCCGGACGCGGCACGGGAGACCGCTCCACCCTGCCTGGGCTGACCGTGCCGGCGGCCAGCGCCGTCTGCGTCTGCCGCGTCATCTTGCGCGCCGGCGCCAATTCCGGTTCGGGCTGGCTGCGCCCCTGACGGGTCGCGGTGCGCACGACGATCTCGATCTTGAGAAGCTCGGGATCCTCGTGCTTCCACAGCTCGGAAATGAGATCGTGATAGTGGCCGTTGATCCACGAGCGCAGGAACGCGGTGGGCACAGAGATGCGGACAATGCCCTTGGAAGCTTCCGCGACTTTCATGCGGCCGAACCAGCTGGAATAGACTTCGGTTCCCAAGCGCGCCTTCAACTGGGCCTTGACCCGGTCGAACTTCTGTTCCGCGTCGCTGGAGACCGCCATCTCGTTTGCTCCGATCAAAGTTCCAGGAAATGGGAGGTCGCCCGTAAGCTCCCTTTCGATGCCGCTCTGCATGATCGAGTTCCTTGCCTTTCTGTACCTGTTTTTCGCTGGGGATGCGCCTCCTGCATCCTTTTTCCAGCGACCGTGTCTTCGCTACGATGCCCGTTGCCGCCGCCGGCAATGAACGTCGCCCACCATCCAAGGGAACCGGTGCCGGCTCATGGAAGCCAGCCCGCGTTGGGTATGTCAGGGCAATACAACACCGTCCGGCGAAAGAGCGCCGGCGCGCCGTCCTACCTGCCATGTCTAGTTACGCCAGTCCCCTACCGTATCGAAAAAGAGCAAACCATCCCCGTCCGCGGACTTGATCCGCGTCGCAAATCCCGCCAATTTAAGCTGGCCGCGTCAGACTGGTTAAGGGCCAGAGGCCCGTCTCTTTCGATAGATCGACATTACCGAAATCGCTGTGGATAGGGCAAGGCCACGTCTAACGGATTTTTAAGGAATCTGGTTACCTCGGGCGGGTTGGAGCGCCATGCCGCAGTGCTGTATTTTGACAAAGCCATTGTGATTCAAACCCTTTTCCGACGAATATGAAAAAGCCGGACCGGCGCGAAATTTTCTGAAATAATTCACTTGACAGCCAGTTGTCCTCCCGTCCCTTCGGCGCGTTGTGGACAAGCTGTGGATGACCGTCGCTAACTATTGGAAAAGTATCAGTTATTTCTGATGGACATGGTTTTTTAAGTCGACGCTTTTCAAGCGTTCCGATCATCAGTGGGCATGAATGTGCCGGCAAACCATTTCAAACTGTGGACTCTGCATTTGCAGTTGTTTCCGGCTATTCTTTTTAAGTACTTGCCGGCAAACGAAAAAACCCGGCGCGATCGGCCGGGTTCGAAGAAGATCGTCCTGAGAAGGCGATGTCAGGCCGACAGCACCTTGAGGCGCTGGGCGAGGCGCGACACCTTGCGGGATGCCGTGTTCTTGTGGATCACGCCCTTGGTCGCGGCGCGCATCAATTCCGGCTCGGCAGCCTTGAAGGCGGCCTGTGCGGCGGCCTTGTCGCCCGAGGCGAGTGCCTCCTCGACCTGGCGGACGTAGGTGCGGACGCGCGAGCGGCGGTTCTTATTGATCGCCGCGCGGCGGGCGATCTTGCGCGTTGCCTTTTTGGCCGAGGATGTGTTGGCCATGATGCCTCTCTTCTGATCTGGTCGGCGCACGCGGCGTGCCGCAGGGCGCAAAAAACAAACGGGCAGCCACGGGGCCGCCTCGGTTGGTGCGGCTTATAGTTCAGCTTTTCCGGCGCGTCAACGCCGCCTGGCGTTCTTTTTGGCCAATGCCACGGGTTTCGGTCGCCGGCCTGCGACGCCCTACCGGTTGGTGAAATTGGGCTTCCGTTTTTCGGTGAACGCCGCCATGCCTTCCTTCTGGTCTTCGAGCGCGAAAAGCGAATGGAACAGGCGGCGTTCGAAGCGCAATCCCTCGGCAAGCGTCGTCTCATAGGCCCGGTTGACGGCTTCCTTGGCCATCATCACCGACGGCAGCGAGAAATCGGCTATTTTGGCCGCCGCCTTGACGGCCTCCTCGACCAGCTCGCCGGCCGGAACGACCCGCGACACAAGGCCCGAACGTTCGGCCTCGGCGGCATCCATCATCCGCCCGGTCAGGCACATGTCCATCGCTTTCGATTTACCGACGAACCGGGTCAGGCGTTGCGACCCGCCCATGCCGGGAATGACACCGAGCGTGATCTCCGGCTGGCCGAATTTCGCCGTGTCGGCGGCAATGATGAAATCGCACATCATCGCCAGTTCGCACCCGCCACCGAGCGCATAGCCGGCCACCGCCGCGATGATCGGCTTTCGCGCCCGCGTGAACTCTTCCCAGCCGACGAAGAAGTCCTGGCTGTAGGCATCCGCATAGGAGATTGCCTGCATTTCCTTGATGTCGGCACCCGCGGCAAAGGCCTTGTCGGAGCCGGTAACAACCATGGCGCCGATGCCGGGATCGGCGCAGAAAACGTTCACGGCTGCGACGAGTTCGGCGAGGATCTGGGAATTCAACGCGTTGAGCGCCTTTGGCCGGTTCAGCGTGATCAGTCCGACCTTACCGCGCCTCTCGGTGATGATCGTCTCATAGGCCATTGGCTGTTCCTCCTTGCTCGACACCGGTCTAGCTCACGTCTGACAGGTCCGGCAATAGAAGGTCGAGCGTCCGCTCTGCACGATACGTTCGACATGGCCGCCGCAGCCAGGCTTGGGGCAAGGCTCACCCTCGCGGTCGTAGACGGCGAAGGAATGCTGGAAATAACCCAGCGATCCATCGGTGTGCATATAGTCGCGCAGTGAAGACCCGCCGGCCGCGATGGCATCTGATATGACCGAGCGGATCGCCTCGGCGAGGCGTTCGCTTTGTTCCCTGGCCTTCTTGCCTGGCCTTGCGATGGTGCCCGCCTCACGTAGCGGTGACAGGCCGGCGCGCCAGAGCGCCTCCGAGACATATATATTGCCTAAGCCGGCGATCAGCCTTTGGTCGAGAAGTGCTGTCTTGAGCGGCGATCTGCGGCCTTTCAGCAACGAGGCAAGCAGAACGCCGTCCAGCGCATTGCCGGTCGGTTCGACGCCCAGTCCGGCGAGCATCGGATGCGTCTCCGGCGGCTCTTGCGCAAACAGCATGAAACCGAAGCGGCGCGGATCGTTGAAGATCACACGTGACCGCCCGCCGGCCGCGGAAACGACATGGAACACGACATGATCGTGCGCCGCGCTCTTCGAGCGCTCATGGTGGAACACGCCAGGTGTCTCGCCGGCGTCGCCGGTCTCGATGCGAAAGGAGCCGGACATGCCGAGATGGCAGATCAGCACCGGACCGCCCAGCATATGCATGGTCAGATATTTGGCCCGCCGCCCAAGCGCCGTGATCGTCCTGCCGGTCAGCCGCTCCGAAAACCGTTCGGGGAAGGGGAACCGCAGGTCGGGCCGTCTCATCTCGACCTCGGCCAGTTGGGCACCTTCCAGGACCGGCTGCAGACCGCGCCGGACCGTTTCGACTTCGGGTAGTTCAGGCATGGCCGCCAATCGAGGCATAAAAGGAAATGCCGTTGCGGCCGCGCGTCAGCGCGAGATGTTCGGCAACGGTCTCGCCGATATCGGCAAATGTCGCCCTAAGCCCTATGTCGCCGCCTTTGAGGCCGGGTCCAGTGCCGATGACCGGAATGCGCTCACGCGTATGATCGGTGCCGTGCCAGGTCGGATCGTTGCCGTGATCGGCGGTCAGGATGAGAAGGTCGCCCTGCTTCAGCTTCGCGAATGCCTCCGGCAGTCTCCGGTCGAAGGCCTCGAGTGCGGCGGCATAACCGGCGACGTCGCGGCGATGGCCGAATTCGGTATCGAAATCGACGAAATTGGCGAAGACGAGGTCGCCGTCGGTGGCCTCGTCCATCGCGACCAGCGCCTGGTCGAACATGGCCATGTTGCCCGCGGCCTTGCGGACTTGCGAGATCCCGCGATGGGCGAAGATGTCGCCGATCTTGCCGACGGCGATGACGCGGCTGCCGCGCGCCGTCAGCCGGTCGAGCAATGTCGGCTCGGGTGGCGGCACGGCGTAGTCGTGGCGATTGTAGGTTCGCTCGAACGTGGCTGATGTCTCGCCGACGAAGGGGCGCGCGATCACCCGTCCGATCCTCAGCGGGTCGACCAGCCGGCGCGCCACCTGACACAATTCATAGAGCCGCTCGAGGCCGAAATGGACCTCATGCGCGGCGATCTGCAGGACGGAATCGACCGACGTGTAGCAAATCGGCTTGCCGGTGCGGATATGTTCCTCGCCGAACCGCTCGATGATCTCGGTACCTGGCGCATGGCAATTGCCGAGAATGCCGGGCACCTTGCCCTCGCGGATGATCGCCTCGGTCAGGTCGGCCGGGAAGGCGGGAACCGTGTCGGGGAAATAACCCCAGTCGAAGCGCACCGGCAGGCCTGCGATCTCCCAATGGCCGGAAGGCGTGTCCTTGCCGCTCGAAATCTCTTGCGCCGCGCCATGGAAGGCATTGGCGAGCAGGTCCGTCCCGAAATGCGTAAACCCCAGTCCTGTCGCGGTCTCGGCCGCCTTGCCAAGTCCCAGCGATGCCATATTGGGGACGAACAGCGGTCCCTGACGAAGCCCTTCGCGATCCGCGCGCCCTTCGGCGCAGGCTTCGGCGATGTGCGCCAGCGTGTTGGCGCCGGCATCGCCATAGTTTTCAGCGTCGGCCGCGCCGCCGATGCCGAAGGAATCCAGGACGAAGAGGAAAGCACGCGCCATCGGGTCATTTGTTGCCAGTGTGGACACCCAGACATAGGGTTCCGCGGCGGCCTTGGCAATTCGGAAACCAAACGGCAACGGCTTGGCGCGATAGTCAAGTCCATGTCGCCCAAAAGTGCGCAGCGGTTTTGGGATGACGACATGGATAAGCTAGGAATCCATGTCGCCCAAAGTACGCAGCGGTTTTGGGGATAACGACATGGACAAGCTAGGGATCCATGTCGCCCCAATGTGCCTGGCGGTCTTGGCAACGAGACACAACGATCAGGTGTTGTGACGAGGGATCCATGGACGGAACAAGAGGCGGGACGGTCCTGTCGGCTGCGCTCAAGGCATGGACCGCCTTCATGGCTGTGAACGCGTTCTGGTGTGAACCGGCGTGGGCAGACTGGCGCGATGATATAGGCACATTTCGCATCGGCATCGTCGCCGAGCCCGGCGCCGGCAACACCGTTCCGGGGCTGACGGTGTTGACGCAAGCCTTTACCAATGCGCTCGGCATGAAGGTCGAGTTCGTCGTTGCCCGCGATTATGCGGCACTGATCGAGGGACAGGCCAATGCACGGATCGAATACGCCATCTATTCGGCGACCGCCTACGCCACGGCGCGGCAACGCTGCGGATGCATCGAGCCGCTCGTGGCTCCGGTCGATTCCGACGGTGTGGCCGGCATCCGCTCGGTACTGCTGACCAGGGATGGCAAACTGCGCGGCTTGGCCGATATGGAGACCCACCGGGTCGCCATGCCGCCGCCGGATAGCGTCGGCGGTTCTCTTTTGCCCTTGGCGGGGTTGGCTGCCGAACAGGTCGAGATCGCCGAAGATGCACGGTTTCTTGTCCATGCCCCCTCGGCGTCGGCGGCCGAAACCATGCTCGTCGACGGCGAGGCCGACGCCATGTTCGGCTGGGTGAAGGCAGCGGCCGACGGCCAGCCGCGGCTGTCAGGGGGCACGCAGGCAAGGCTCGAGGCATCAGGGCTTTCGGCGTCAGCCCTTCGGGTTGTGTGGACGTCGGGTCTGCTGAGATACGGTCCCCATGCGGTGCGCAGCGATCTCGATCCGGAAGCCAAGCGTCGGCTGACCGTGTTCCTCACCAACCTCAAATCGACGACGCCGGATGTCTACGATCTTCTGGAATCGAAGCATGCCGGCGGCTTCATGCCCGTGGTTTCAAAAGATTATGCCACGGCGGAGGCCTTTGTGCGCCTGGTGTCGGTCGATGGTGGGCGGCGATAAGTCCTTCAGCAGTCGCCGCAAGGGATCGTAACGCTCCTGCGGGGGCGCAGATAATAGGTTTCGCCCATCGGAATCTTCGTGGTGAGAGACGGGGTCAATCCAAGCTTCTGCTGGCTGTCCGTCGTCCAGCCGATGATCGGCAAATAGCCCAGATTGCTTTCCACGCGGACGAGGAACGTGCCAGGGACCTTGAGGGTTGCCGGAACCGTGGTCGCGGTGCCGGCGGTGGCTCCGACGCCGTTCACACCGTTGACCACCTTGCGCGACCACACCACCAGCACCTTCGGGGTGGCATCGGTGGTGACCTGTATGGCCGTGATGGTGATGTCCGGCGTCGAGCGGTTGTAGGGTTGAAGGGTTACGCTGCCGATCTTCATGATGGCATCGAGCTCCGCCTTGACGATGCTCGGCTGTTGCGTCACGAGATCGGCGACCATGCTGCCGACACGGCTGACCTTCTTGCTTGTCTCTATGGCCTGCGAAGCCTCCAAGGTCATGAAATACATGACCAGCAGGATAGGCGCGATAAGCGCGAACTCGACCGCCGCGACGCCGCGGCGATTGGACCAGAACCGGACCGATTTGCCCCAGAGCCCTGCAATTCCCAGATGTGCCCCCGCACGCATCATACTCGTTGCCTTTTTTCTTGTTGGTGCTTGCGTGATAGTCTCAATTGTCGAACGGCTCGTTCTGCCAGGTCACTGAAGCGAAATGCAGGGTTTTGTTACCCCCCATCGACTGCGCCATCAGGTCGGTCATGATCGGCCATTTGTAAAAGACCCGCAGCATGTTCTTTGATTCCGCCGCACCCGCCGTGACGGCAAAGGGCACATCGGCGCCGCTGTTCGTCAGCTTGATGTCACCGCCCTGAATCCTGAAGCCGGCCAAAGCCGCGTCGGAGAACGCCGTGTACTGGCGAAGATCGACGCTCAACTGATTGGGACAATCCTGGGAAACGATGATTTCCAGCTTGTCGCAGATCATGTTCTTCAAACTATCTCCGGCGATGTCGGCGGCCCTCAACTGGCCGGTGCGCAGCCGGCGTGCGACATCGTCCGTGATGTTGGCCATCACCTCCTGGCTGGCAAACGAGATGCAGCTTTCGAGGATGGCGAACACCAGGAGTGCGAACGGCATTGCAAGCAGCGCGAACTCCAGCGCCGTGCTGCCGCGCCGGTCGCGCACGAAGCGCCTGAAAGATCTGGTGCGCTCCATCTTGTGCTGACCTGTCGAGCTGAATTCCATGCTCATGCGATGTTCCTGCCATCCCTGGACGGTGCTGACAGGTCTACTAGCGCAAACCGATTGAGGTCCGGTTTGAATGATCGTTAAAGTCGGCGCGGGCGTTTTAACCAGGCGGTAACCTGGGCCATGGCGCACTCCGTGCAGCCTATTTGCTGAGGTTCATCTCGGCTTCGGACGATTTCTCCGCCTCGCTCTTGTACGAGCTTTCGCAATAGGGTGTGCACGACATGGTCTGGACATCCGCGCGCCGGTAAATGCGAACCGACGAGGCTGCCTGGCGGACCACGGTAACCTGTGCGTCGACGATCGGGCTGCCGTCCGGGTCGAGAACGACGAGATTGGTGACACCGAAACCCTTGCCGGTGAGCACGATCGTCGAGGCATCCTGGACGGAAGCGTCGGCGATTGCCGGGTTACCCACGACGATCGTATCGGCGGGGCGCGACAGTTTCACGATCTTAGCCTGATTCATGGTGACCTCGATGTCGGCGCCAGCCCTGGCGGTCGTAATCAAGCTGGCGGCGACAAGAAGCGCGGCAATCAGGATTGAGGATTTCGGCACGGCCATCAAGGCGCTCCACGCAAGCGGACTGTTCAACGGAACATGAACGAGATTGGTGAACCAACGGTTAAGTCGGCTTGCCGCCGCCGGATGTGGCGGTCGGCATGGCTACCGGCATGGCCGGATGCGCGCAGGGCCCGCAAGCTTCCGCAAGCCCTTGCCTTTTACGGCGTTGACCCGCGAAACGGAATATTAGCCAGCGCTTAGTGTAGAGTTAACCACGCACTCGGTTCGAGCCGGGAAAGGAATCGGTAAGGCTGTTTATTAAGCCGATTGAAAGAGCTTCTCCCTAGATTGGCAGCATCCGATCAACCATCACAGAAGTTGACGGAAGTGCTGTAACACGTGGAGTAGGAGCTCTCGAATGTCTAATCTCATCGCACGTTTCGTGAAGGACGAATCCGGCGCGACCGCCATCGAATATGGTCTGATCGCCGCTCTCATCGCGCTCGCCATCATCACCGGCGCCGGCGCCCTCGGCAATGCAATCAATGCCAAGTTTACCACTATCGGTACCGCGATGAACACCGCAGGCAGCGGCAGCTGATCTGTCGTATTGCTGAACACCCAGACTGCATTCTGGACAAGGGCCGCCGCGTTGCGGCCCTTGTCCTATGCCGCTGCCAATACCAGTCGTCTTTTCGTTCCGAGCCTCATCAATCGTTAATCGAACATGCCTAGATTGAGCCCCGTGGAATCCGACAATAGGCATAGCCCCGATGCTTGAAGCCCTGATCTTCGTCGTCTTTCCGTTCTGCATGCTGTTTGCCGCGATCTCCGACATGCTGTCGATGACCATCGCCAATCGCGTGCCGGTGCTGCTTGTCGTCGTCTTCGCGCTGGTGGCGCCGCTGACGGGCATGGAATGGGCGGCTTACGGCTGGCATTTCGCCGCCGGCGCCATTGTCCTGGCCGTGACATTCGGTCTGTTCGCCTTGGGTGGCATGGGCGGTGGCGATGCCAAGCTGCTGGCCGCCACGGCCGTGTGGATGGGGCTCAACGTCCATCTCGTCGAATATCTTGTCGCTTCGACAATCATCGGCGGCCTTCTGACAATCGCGATCCTGTTTTACCGGAAATCGCCTCTGGCGATGTTCACCGGACGCAATCCATTCCTGCGTCATTTTGCGGAAGAGTCAGCCGGTGTTCCCTACGGGATCGCGCTCGGCCTGGGTGGCCTGCTGACCTATCCCGATTCTCCCTTGATGGTTTGGGCGCTGGCAAGGCTGGCGAGCTGAATTCATTAAATTTTCGTCGGCCGACATGCCTTGCACGCCGGCTTTGCGGAGCGGCGGCCCAACATTTCCGCGCCTCACGGCGCGATCTATTCTAATTTGTATAAACCTTAAATTAATCACGATCGTAAGCATTGCATTAACCTTGTTTTGACGATTGCCGCTGCAAAGTCCGGCTTGGCCAGGTGGTTTGCCAAGGGCGAGGGTTCGGACAGATGCCAGCATCCCGATTGATTATTCTGAGCGTGGCGGTGGCCGCGGCGGGCGGTGCTGGCTATGTCGCGAAAAACATGGTGGCTCCGCCGCCTCAGGTCGTTGTCGATTCTGGCCCCCAGGCCCCCGCGGTGGCGCTGCAGGACGTGCTTGTGCTCTCGGGCGATGTCGCAACGGGCAACGCGCTCGAGAACAACATAGGCTGGCAATCCTGGCCTGCTGACGGCATCAACGCGAATTTCATCACCAAGGCCACAGCTCCCGATGCCCTGGAGAAGCTGAAAGGGTCGATTGCCCGTGTGCCGATGTATGCTGGCGAGCCCGTGCGGCGCTCCAAGCTGATCGGCGAGGGACAAAGCTTCATGTCGTCCATTCTGCCGTCCGGCATGCGGGCGGTCGCAACGACAATATCGGCGGACACTTCGGCCGGCGGCTTCATCCTTCCCAACGATTTCGTCGACGTCATCATGACCCGCAGGGCCGATGCCAACACCGGGGCCGGATTCAGCACCGAGACCATCCTGAAGAATATCCGCGTCCTGGCAATCGACCAGACCATCCAGGAAGACGAGGAAGGCAAGAAGACCAGGGTGGGCCAGACCGCCACGCTGGAGCTGACACCCAAACAGGCGGAGATCATCACCGTCGCCCAACAGATGGCGGATCGCCTGACGCTGGCGCTGCGGGCGATCACGGACACCCAGGAAAAGAATGTGGGCGAGGCCGACTATCTCGTTTCCGGCAATGGCCGCCGGGGAACGGTGAGGCTGATCAAGTCGGGCGAAGTCTCCGAAGTAGGGGCAAGGAAATGAGGCTAAGCGCTAAACTGCCGGCAATCGTCGCCACGGCACTCGGCCTTTTGCTCGTCGGAGCGAATGTGCAGGGCGTCGAGGCGAAGAGCACGCAAGTGTCGGCCACGACAGCCACCCAGCGCGTCAAGCTTGGCCTCAACAAGTCGGTGGTCATAGACCTGCCGAGCGATGCCTACGACATTCTTGTCGCCAATCCCTCTGTCGCCGATGCGGTGACCCGCACCGCAAGGCGCATCTACCTCTTCGGCAAGGCGGTCGGCGAAACCAACATCTTCGTCTTTGGGCCGAACGGCGAACAGATCGCCAGCTTGGACCTGGCCATCGAGCGCGACGTCGCTGGCCTGGAGGACTATATCAGGCGCTTCATTCCGACCTCGGCCGTCAAGGTGGAACTGCTCAACGACAACGTGGTTCTGACCGGCACCGTGGACACCCCCTTGGATGCCAAGCGTGCCGAACAGCTGGCAAATATGTTTGTGTCCGGCGGTGAAGCGACGACGGGACAATATTCGCAGACCGCCGCCGGCGGCTCGGCCCAGAGCGGTGTCGACATCAACAACCCGGACCAGGAGCGCCGCACCAGCCAAATCGTCAATCTGCTGCAGATCATCGGAGACGATCAGGTCACGCTGAAGGTGACGGTCGCCGAAGTCAGCCGCTCCGTGATGAAGCAGCTCGGTGTCAATATGGTCGGCAGCGGCGGCAGCAACGGCATCAGCTATGGCGCGCTCAGCGACCCTTTCACTGGTCTCGGAAAGCCGTTGTCGAACGCGGGCCTAAGCATCGGCTCCTCCGCACTCCAGGCATATATAAACGCCATGGAGCAGTCGGGGGTCATGAAGACGTTGGCCGAACCGACCCTGACCGCCGTATCTGGTGAGAAGGCGACGTTCAAGGTGGGTGGCGAATACAACATGGTGACCAGCGTCTCCGCGAATGTATCGCAAGACAACCAGACCGGCTTGAAGAACTATTCCGTCGATAAGATCGAGTACGGAATCGGATTGGAATTTCAGCCGGTGGTTTTATCGCCCGGCCGGATAAGCCTGAAAGTCAGGACTTCGGTTTCCGAGCCGACAACCGAGGGGTCCGTCTCGGCATCCACGGACAATCGGAGTATCGGCATGAATGCCTTGTCACTGCGCAAGCGTCTTGCCGATACGACCGTCGAACTGCCCTCGGGCGGCTCCATGATGATCGCCGGCCTGGTTCGCGACGATGTCAGGCAGGCCGTCAACGGCTTGCCTGGACTGACAAAGATTCCTGTGCTCGGCGCGCTCTTCCGCAGCAGGGATTTCGTGCGCAACGAGACCGAGCTCGTCATCATCATCACGCCCTATCTGGTGAAACCCGTGGCACGCAACGATCTCGCCAAGCCGGACGACAATTTCAACCCTCCGGGCGACGGGGCCGGCATGTTCCTTGGGCGTGTCAATCGCGTCTACGGCACCATGCAGACCGACAGGCCCAATGGCCGCTATCACGGCGTTGTCGGCTTCATCTACAAGTGAACGGGAAAGCAGACATGTCTCAGTCAGCATTGAAGGCAAGGACCATGGCGATGCGCTCCGGCCGTTCTCGGATAAGCCTGCGAGCCCTTCCGATCATGGCGGTGGCGGTATCGGCTCTGCTGGCCGGTTGTGCCCACCGCGACAGCATTACCGTCGGCGCCATTCCCGACGACTATCGCACCAATCATCCGATCGTCATCGCGGAGAAGAACCAGAAGATCGATCTTCCTGTCGGCGCCGGCGACCGCGGCATGACCGGCTCGCAGCGCGACACGCTCCTGGGTTTCCTCGACGGCTATGACAAGAGTGCCGCTCCGGCATTGACGATCCAGATTCCAAGCGGATCGGCCAACGAAGTCGCCGCGGCGGCGGCCGGCCACGATTTCGCCCGGCTCGCGGTCGCCGCGGGGATCAAGCGCGACCGGATCGTCGTGGTCTCCTATCAGGCTGGATCGAGCGAGGCATCAGCCCCGGTTCGTGTCTCCTACATCGCGGTGAGGGCACAGACCGACAAATGCGGACGTTGGCCCGCCGACCTGGTGGAAACGTCGGAGAACAAGCACTACGCCGATTTCGGCTGCTCCTATCAGAACAATCTTGCCGCCCAGATGGCCAATCCAGGCGATCTTCTCGGGCCGCGCAAGTCTACCACCATTGATGCGGCAAATCGCAGCAAAGCCATCGGTGTCTACCAAGACAGGGGCATTTCGGAGGAACTACTCGGCAACTCGGAAGTGACTTACTAAGCCGCCTCGGAAAGAAGCGACGCCACGAACAGGCCACGGAAAGAGCATGACCATGAGCAACCTTGCCTATGACGCCACCGTGGAGGCCGGTGACACCTCGCCGCAGGACGTCGCCGCGATGCAGGCGTTGCGGCCGGTTCCGCGTATTTCGATCCAGGCATTCTGCGAGACGGAGGGCGTTGCCAATCCGGTGCAGCGCGCCGGCGAGGACCGCCGCATGACCAAGGCGCACCTCAAGGTCCATATGGGCGGCGTTCCCACCGCCATCGAGTTCTACCAGTCGGCGCCGACACCGAACCTGATCCTGCTGGAATCGCGCAGCGAACCCAAGCAACTGCTGGAGCAACTCGCCCAGCTCTCGGAATACTGCGATCCATCCTCGAAAGTGGTGGTGATCGGTCACTACAATGATGTTGGTCTCTATCGCGAACTCATCCGCTCCGGCATCTCCGAATACGTCATCGCGCCGGTGTCGATGGCCGACGTCGTCAGCGTCGTGTCGTCGATCTTCGTCGATCCGGAAGCTGAACCGCTTGGCCGCTCGGTCGCCTTCGTCGGCGCCAAGGGCGGCGTCGGCTCTTCCACGATCGCCCACAATGTTGCTTGGGCAATGTCCTCCCTGTTCAAATCCGAGGTCGTTGTGGCCGACCTCGATCTCGCCTTCGGCACCGCCAACATCAATTTCGATCAGGATCCGGCCCAGGGCATCGCCGAGGCCGTGTTCTCGCCCGAGCGCGTCGACGAAGTCTATCTCGACCGGCTGCTGACCCAATGCGCCGAGCATCTGTCGCTGCTCGCGGCGCCCTCGACGCTGGAACGCGTCTACGACTTCGATCCCGATGCCTTCGCGCAACTTGTCGATACCGCGCAGCGCAGCGTGCCGATCCTTGTGCTCGACGTTCCCCATGTATGGACGGGATGGGCCAAGAACACGCTGGTCAAGGCCGACGAGATCGTCATCACGGCAACGCCGGAACTGGCCAATCTGCGCAACACCAAGAACCTGGTCGACATGTTGAAGCGGCTTCGCCCGAACGATCCGCCGCCGAAATTGATCATCAACCAGGCCGGCGTGCCCAAGCGGCCGGAGATATCGCCATCCGATTTCGCCGAGCCGCTCGGCCTGACACCGATGTCGGTCATCGGCTTTGATCCCTTGCTGTTCGGCAATGCCGCAAACAACGGACGCATGCTGGGCGAGATGGATGCCAAGAACCCGGTTGTGGCCACCATCAACGAGATTGCTCATGTGCTGACCGGCCGCAGCGAAATCAGGGCGAAAAAGAAGGCTGGCCTGGGCAGTCTGCTCGGCAAGCTCTCGCGCAACAAGAAGTGATGCAATGGGGTCGGTAGTCGGTCATGTTCGGTAAAAGAGGCAACGACGACGGCAATCGGTTCACGCCGGAATTTCGCCAGCCGGCACCGGTCGCGCCGGCCGCCGCGGTCTCGGCGGACACCGCGGTTCTTGCCCGGCCCGCGGCCACGCCTCAGCCGAGCGCGCCTGTCGCGCCACCGGCCAGGCGCGCGGTCGAGGCGCCGCCGATGGCGCCGGAACCGAGGAAAGGCCGCGAAAAGAGCGAAACCTACTACGATACCAAGAGCCAGGTTTTCTCGGCCCTCATCGATACGATCGACCTGTCGCAACTCGCCAAGCTCGATCCCGAAAGCGCCCGCGAGGAAATCCGCGACATCGTCAACGATATCATCGCGATCAAGAACTTCGCGATGTCGATCGCTGAGCAGGAAGAACTGCTCGAGGACATCTGCAATGACGTGCTCGGCTACGGGCCGCTCGAGCCGTTGCTCGCGCGCGACGACATCGCCGACATCATGGTCAACGGGTCCAAGAACGTCTACATCGAAGTCAACGGCAAGGTCGAACAGACCAACATCCGCTTCCGCGACAACCAGCAGCTGCTCAACATCTGCCAGCGCATCGTCAGCCAGGTCGGCCGGCGCGTCGACGAATCCAGCCCGATTTGCGACGCCCGTCTTCCCGACGGGTCGCGCGTCAACGTCATTGCGCCGCCGCTGGCCATCGACGGCACCGCGCTCACCATCCGCAAATTCAAGAAGGACAAGCTGACGCTCGACCAACTGGTCAAGTTCGGCGCCATCTCTCCGCAAGGGGCCGAAGTTCTCAAGATCATCGGCCGTGTCCGCTGCAACATCGTCATCTCGGGCGGCACCGGCTCCGGCAAGACGACATTGCTCAACTGCCTGACCAACTATATCGACCGTGATGAGCGCGTCATCACCTGCGAGGACTCGGCCGAACTGCAACTGCAGCAGCCGCATGTCGTGCGCCTGGAAACGCGTCCGCCCAACCTTGAGGGCGAGGGCGAGGTGACGATGCGCGACCTGGTCAAGAACTGCCTGCGCATGCGTCCCGAACGCATCATCGTCGGCGAAGTGCGCGGACCCGAGGTCTTCGACCTCCTGCAGGCGATGAATACCGGCCATGACGGCTCGATGGGAACGATCCACTCCAACAGCCCGCGCGAATGCCTGAACCGTATCGAGTCCATGATCGCCATGGGCGGCTATTCGCTGCCGCAGAAAACCGTGCGCGAAATCGTCGTCGGCTCCATCGACGTGATCATCCAGGCGGCGCGCCTGCGCGATGGATCGCGCCGCATCACCCACATCACCGAAGTGATCGGGATGGAGGGCGACGTCATCATCACGCAGGATATTGTCCTCTACAACATCAAGGGCGAGGACGCCAACGGCAGGCTGCTGGGTGAACACGTCTCGACCGGCATCGGCCGCCCCCATTTCTGGGAGCGGGCTCGATACTATGGCGAGGAGCAGCGTCTCGCCACAGCGCTCGAGGCTATGGAGAAACGTGCTGACTGACGCATACGCAGGCGTGAAGGTTCTGGTCGATGTTTGGAATTGACGGCACCGTATTGGCGTTTGTCGTGCTCGCCGGCTTCAGCGCCGGCGCGGTCGCCTATGCATTCCTGTTCACCCAGATCAGCAATGAGAAACAGGCCGGAAAGCGGCTTGAAACGATCAAGGCCGCCGAGACGGACCGTTCTGTCGTCAAGGCGACCCGTGACCGCGCGGCGGACGCGGCCAAGCGCCGCAAATCGGTGCAGGATTCCCTGAAGGAACTCGACGAGAAGCAGAAGACCAAGGATACCGCCGTCAAGAAGCCGCCGCTGAAAGCCCAGCTTCGCCAAGCTGGGATGAAGGTGCCGATCGAGCGTTTCTATATCTATTCGGCCATATTCGGCCTCGCGCTGACAATCGTCGCGTTCATGGCCGGAGCGCCGATGATTGTCTTGCCCGGTGTGCTGCTCGCCGGAGCGCTCGGCCTGCCGCGTTGGTTCGTCTCCTTTCGTCGTACCCGCCGCGTCAAGTCATTCCTCAACGAATTTCCAAACGCGCTCGACATCATCGTGCGGGCGGTCAAGTCCGGCCTGCCGCTGAACGACGCCATACGCCTGATCGCCAATGAATCGCCTGAACCCGTGAAGGCCGAGTTTCGCCGGATAGTCGATTCGCAGCAGATGGGCCTGTCGATCCCCGACGCGACCTTGCGCATGCCCGAAACCATGCCGTGCACCGAGGCGAGTTTCTTCGGCATCGTCATCCAGATCCAGTCGCAGGCCGGTGGCAATCTCTCCGAGGCGCTGGGTAACCTCTCGCGCGTGTTGCGCGACCGCAAGAAGATGAAGGCCAAGGTCGCGGCACTGTCGATGGAAGCGAAAGCATCCGCCGCCATCATCGGCGCCTTGCCTTTCATCGTCGCCTTTCTCGTCTATCTCTCCAGTCCCAACTATTTGATGCCGCTGTTCACGACCAGCGTCGGCCATTTGATACTCGGTTTCGCCGCCGTCTGGATGTCGATCGGCATCTTCGTGATGCGCAAGATGATGAACTTTGAAGTCTAGGGCCGCGGCATGACCGAACAAGCCATCAAATCACTGACGGATCCCAGCTTCCTGATTGCGCTGCTGGTCGCTATCGCCGTGTTCGCAACCGTCTTTACGCTGCTCCCTGCGCTTGGCGGAAACCAGCTCAAGGCGCGCATGAAATCGGTCGCGCTGGAGCGTGATGAGCTTCGCGCCAAGCAGCGCGCGCGGCTTGCGACAGAGGCCGATCGCCGCCGCAAGGGTCTGCGCGAGGAACAGTCGATCGGCATGCGCAACATTGTCGACCGGCTCGATCTGCGGCGTGCGTTGGCCGACGAGGCCACCTTGCAAAAGCTCAAGGTTGCCGGCTTTCGCGGGCAGAATCCGCTAACGCGTTTTCTGTTCTTCCGCCTGGTGCTTCCTTTTGTCGGCTTCGCGCTCGGTCTGTTCTATATTTTCGTGCTCGGAGGATTGCCCGATAAGCCATTGGTGGTCCGGCTGTTCGTTTGCGTCCTGGTTGCCTATGGCGGCTTCTACGCGCCGGTCCTCTACGTCAACAATCGCGCGACCAAGCGCAAGCAGTCGATCCAGATGGCGTGGCCGGATGCGCTCGACCTGATGCTCATCTGCGTGGAGTCCGGCATGTCGGTGGAAGCCGCGCTGCGCAAGGTCGCCGACGAGATCGGCGCGCAGTCGGTGGCCTTGGCGGAAGAATTCATCCTGACCAACGCCGAACTCTCCTATCTGCAGGAGCGCAAGCAGGCTTACGAGAACCTGGCCAGCCGCACGGGGCTGGAATCGGTCAAGTCTGTGTCGCAGGCGCTTGTCCAGGCCGAACGCTACGGTACGCCGGTAGCGCACGCGCTGCGCGTGCTCGCCGCCGAAAGCCGCGACATGCGCATGAACGCCGCCGAGAAAAAGGCGGCCGCCCTGCCGCCCAAACTCACCGTGCCGATGATCTTGTTCTTCCTGCCGGTGCTGTTTGCCATCATCCTGGGGCCGGCGGGCATCCAGGTCAGCCAGCGCGGTATCTTCGGCGATCATCCCGGGGCGGCCGCGTCGACCAGCCAGTAACCAACGCAGAATCCGTCTGCGAAAACAAAAGCCGCGCTGCAATCGAGCGCGGCTTTTACGATTTGCGGTAAGCCCGCGGCGATCAGTTGGTGGCGGTTTTCGCCGGTTTCGCCTTGTCCTGGTCCTTGAGCTGGCTCCAGGCGTTCTGCTGGGCCAGCATCTGCCTGAGATAGGCGACGTTGGCCTGTGCCTGTTCGGGGGAAAGTTCCTGCGAGGCGATCTTCTCGGCTTCGTCGAAACGACCCTGCAGGCCGACAACGAGCGCCAGGTTCTGGCGCACCCGGCTGTCGGCGTTCGACTGCTGGGCGGCCGACCGCATATAGGTCTCGGCGGTGCGCAGATCCCCTTCCAGCACATAGGACATGCCGAGATTGGAAAGGATCGAGGGCTCGTTCGGCTTGAGTTCGAGGGCCTTGCGGTAGAGTTGGCGCGCCTCGTCCTTCTGACCGGTCTGATCGAGGATGGCCGCCTCCGCCGACACCAGCCTCCAGTCGGGATATTCCGGCGTCTGTGCGCGGCGCACCGCATCGAGCGCCGCCTCGAACTGGCCGTTGGCGGCCAGCGCCTTGCCATAGGCGGCGAGTACGTCGCGGTCCTTGGGATAGGCGATCGCCAGCTTGCGCATCACGGCGAGCGACTGGTCGGCATCCCCATCCATTTGCAGCGCCGCCGCGAAATTGGTGGCGATTCGCTTGTCGGTGGGGTTCCTCGCATAGGACTGGCCAAGAGCGGACGTGGCATTGTGCAATTCTCCCGCCGACATCGTCTCCAGCGGCTTTCCGCTGGTGCGTCCGATCGAGCCGGTGGTGAACTTGTCGGTTGCGCATCCCGCGACACCTGCCGCGAGCGCCAACATGAATGCCGTGGTGATGAGCCGCTTTCCCTGGATGTTTATCGTGCGGTTGGTCGGCATCGGCACCTGGGCCTCCATTCATGCGCGTGGCCATTGCGTGGCCATCTTCCCTCCAGCAGAAATATTCTGTTAACCCTAACGGAGGGTTAAGAAACGCCGACTCGGGCGAGTTCGGCAGGAGAAACGTCTGATGTCCGTGGAACTGGTCGAGAACAAGCTGAAGAACCCGCTGCCGATCCATCTGGTCGCTAGGGACGGCCTGGACGCGGCCGGTCTGTCGCCGTCTATTGTCGCTTGGGCCAAGGCAAACGGCTTTTCCGGCGAGGCCGGCAGGACGCTGGCCGTGCCCGGCGAGAACGGCGCACTCGCGGGCGCCATGTTCGGTCTTGGCGACGGTGAGGGCGCGCTCGGTCTGGGCGCGCTGTCGAAAACCCTGCCGGAAGGCGACTGGCACTTCGCCTCGGCGCCGGCCGAGCCTGAATTGGCGGCGATCGCGCTGGCGCTCGGCGGCTATGTCTTTACCCGCTATGGCAAGAAGCCGGGCAAGGCGCTGCGCTTCGAATTGCCGGCCGGCGTCAATGCGCAGCGCGTTCGCCGCATCGCCGACGGCGTTTTCCTGACGCGTGACCTCGTCAACACACCGACCAACGATATGGGGCCGGACGATCTGGAGAGGGCAGTGCGGGTCCTGGCTGGGACCCACAAGGCCGAAGTCTCCGTCATCAAGGGCGACGACCTGCTCACACAGAATTTCCCGATGATCCACGCCGTCGGCCGTGCATCGTCCGATGCGCCGCGCCTGATCGACTTAACATGGGGGCAGCAAGGCGCGCCGAAGGTGACCCTGGTCGGCAAGGGTGTCTGCTTCGACACGGGCGGCCTCGACATCAAGCCGTCCTCGGGCATGCTGTTGATGAAGAAGGACATGGGCGGCGCGGCCAATGTGCTGGGCCTGGCCTCGATGATCATGGCGGCTGGGCTCAAGGTGCGGCTGCGGGTGCTGATCCCCGCGGTCGAGAATTCGATTGCCGGCAACGCCTTCCGCCCGGGTGACGTGCTGGCCAGCCGCAAGGGCATATCAGTCGAGATCGGCAATACGGACGCGGAAGGAAGGCTGGTGCTGGGCGATGCGCTGGCGCTTGCCGACGAAGAGGAACCGCAGCTCCTGGTCGACATGGCGACCCTGACCGGAGCAGCCCGCGTCGCGCTGGGTCCCGACCTGCCGCCCTTCTACACCGATGACGAGGCGTTTGCCGCGGAGCTTGCGGCCGCCTCCATCGCGGTCGAGGATCCGCTGTGGCGCATGCCGCTGTGGCGGCCCTACGACGCGAGACTGTCGTCGAAGATCGCCGACATCAACAACGTCACCACGGACGGTTTCGCCGGGTCGATCACGGCCGCGCTGTTCCTCAAGCGCTTTGTCGAGAAGTCGGCAAGCTGGGCCCACTTCGACATCTTCGCATGGAACCCCGCCGATCGCCCGTACGGCCCTTCCGGTGGCGAGGCGCAAGGCATCCGCGCGTTGGAGCGGATCATCTCGACGCGCTATGGCTGATGCGCAAGCAGAGCCGGCAACTTGCAGAAACTGAAACGGAACCGAAACAATTTGCCGTCATGCTGGCACGATGTCGATTGCGATGCGCCCGAGCCAGGCCTTGCGACTGTGGCAGCAAGTGATGCTGTCGCAGGTGCGCGAGGATGCGCCTGATCTCACCATGCGGCAGACGGCGATCCTGTTCACCATCTATCTCGATCCGCCGCCGCACACCGTGCGCGGGCTTGCCGCCCGTCTCAACGTCACCAAGCCGGTCATCACGCGTGCGCTCGACACGATGGGCGCGCTAAAACTGGTGTCGCGCCATCGCGACGAACTCGACAAGCGCAATGTCCTGATCAAGCGCACGGTCGAGGGTGCGCTCTTTGTCGAGCGCTTCGGCGATGGTATCATTGCCAAGGCACACGACCTGCCGATCTGAACAATTTTCCTATCTAACTGGATTGCCGATTTGACCGCCCACGACCCCCGCCTGCACGCTTTCCGCTCCGATCTCGCCGATGCCAGGTTGAAAGGTGAGGTCGCTGCCGACCGTTTCGTAGCGGGTCGGCCGGCGCGGATTTCGGTCCCGGTGGCAGATATCCGCAAGGCGCCGACGCTGGATTCGGGCGTCAACACGCAAGCTCTGTTCGGCGACGATGTCCTGGTTTTCGAGGATAGAGAAGGTTGGGCCTGGATCCAGGCAGAGCGAGACGGCTATGTCGGCTATGTAGCCGACGCCATGTTGGGCGAGCGGGACCATGCGCCCACCCATATCGTCTCGGTGCCGCGCACGTTCCTATATCCCGGTCCCGATCTGCGCTTTCCGATTGCCGGGCAATTGTCGATGGGATCGACGGTAACCGTGACGGGTGCCGCCGAAACGCGCGGCACGCACTATGCACTGCTGCCCTCCGGTGAAGCCGTGATCGCTGGCCATCTGCGCCCGATCGGCGAAGTGGCCGGCGACTATGTGTCCGTGGCCGAGACGTTTCTCGGCACGCCCTATCTCTGGGGCGGTGTTTCCGGCTTCGGCATCGATTGCTCCGGCCTGGTGCAACTGGCGATGCGCATGGCCGGCAGGGAGGTGCTTCGCGATTCCGACATGCAGGCCAATTCGGTCGGCGAGCCGCTTCAGCCCGGCCCCGATCGTTCGGGGCTGCGACGTGGCGACCTTGTGTTCTGGAAAGGCCATGTCGCCATCATGACCGACGCCGAGACCATGATCCACGCCAACGGCCACACCATGCTGGTGTCGCGCGAAGGGCTGAAGGAAGCCATCGCCCGCATCGGTTATCTCTATGGGGCGCCGACAGGGTTCCGGCGGCCGTAAGGCTTTCGATCCCCTTTTGTTCCGATTCTGCTTGGCGATTGCGCGCCGCCGCGCTACCTCTGGCGGGTGACCGAGCTGCCGCGCCTCGCCGACCAGAATGCCGCCGTCGTCTTGCCCGAGCCATTCGTAAAATGGTTCGGCGAGAAAGGCTGGTCGCCGCGCGCGCATCAGGTCGAACTCCTGGCGAAGGCCCAAGCCGGGCAATCGGTGCTGTTGATCGCGCCGACCGGCGCCGGCAAGACGCTGGCCGGCTTCCTGCCGTCGCTGACCGAACTGGCCGTCAGGCCGAGGCGAAAACCAGGCCAGGCGCGGCGCGGCATCCACACGCTGTACATCTCGCCGCTTAAGGCATTGGCCGTCGACATCGAGCGCAATCTCGGCAAGCCGGTCGAGGAGATCGGTCTGCCCGTCACCATCGAAACGCGCACCGGCGACACCCCCGCCCACAAGCGCCAGCGCCAGAAGCTTGCGCCGCCCGATATCCTGCTCACCACGCCGGAGCAACTGGCGCTGCTGATCGCGGCAGGTGATGCGAGGCGCTTCTTCGAGGACCTGCGCTATGTCGTGCTCGACGAGTTGCATTCACTGGTGACGTCCAAGCGCGGCCATCTGCTGGCGCTTGGGCTGGCGCGGCTGCGCAGCTTCGTCCCTGGCCTGCAGACGATAGGCCTGTCGGCGACGGTGGCCGAGCCGGACGAATTGCGGCGCTGGCTGGTCAGCCAGAACCCGCCGGGTGATATGGCGGAATTGATCACTGTGACGGGCGGTGCGAAGCCCGAAATCTCGATCCTGGATTCCGAGGAGCGCGTGCCGTGGGCGGGGCACTCGGCGCGCTACGCCACGCCGGAAATCTACCGCGAGGTCAAGCGCCACAAGACGACCTTGCTGTTCGTCAACACGCGCAGCCAGGCGGAGCTGCTGTTCCAGGAGTTGTGGCGCGTCAACGAGGACACCTTGCCGATCGCCCTGCATCATGGCTCGCTCGACGTCGCCCAGCGCCGGCGCGTCGAGAAGGCGATGGGCGAGAACGCGCTGCGCGCCATCGTCGCCACCTCGACGCTCGATCTCGGCATCGACTGGGGCGATGTCGATCTGGTCGTGCATGTCGGTGCTCCGAAGGGCGCCAGCCGGCTGGCGCAGCGCATCGGCCGTGCCAACCACCGCATGGATGAGCCGTCGAAGGCGATCCTGATTCCCGCCAACCGTTTCGAGGTGCTGGAATGCCGGGCCGCACTCGACGCCAATTATCTCGGCGCGCAGGATACGCCGCCGCTGGTCGATGGCGGGCTCGACGTGCTGGCGCAGCATGTGCTCGGTTGCGCTTGCGGCGCACCGTTCCGCGCCGATGACCTGTATGAAGAAGTGCGAACGGCGGCACCCTATTCAAGCCTCGATCGTCCGACATTCGACCGCGTCATCGATTTCGTCGCCACCGGTGGCTATGCGCTGAAGAACTACGAGCGCTACGCCCGCATCCGCCTGAACAAGGATGGGCTGTGGCGTGTATCCAATCCGCGCGTCGCCCAGCAATACAGGCTGAATGTCGGCACCATCATCGAGGTGCCCGCGCTCAACGTGCGTTACGTCAAGGCCGGCAGCAAAGGCTCGGCGTCGCACGGCGGCCGCGTGCTCGGCAAGATCGAGGAGGCGTTCCTCGAAACCTTGACGCATGGCGATACCTTCATGTTCGCCGGCAAGGTGCTGCGCTTCGAAGGCATCCGCGAAAATGAATGCTTCGTCTCGAACGCGCCCGGCAGCGACGCCAAGGTGCCCTATTATGGCGGCGGCAAGTTCCCGCTCTCGACCTATCTGGCCGAGCAGGTCCGCATCATGCTGGACGATCCGCAGCGCTGGAAGAAGCTGCCGGAGCAAGTGGCCGACTGGCTGCGATTCCAGTCGGACAAATCGATGCTGCCCAAGCGCGACGATTTGCTGATCGAGACCTTTCCACGCGGCAACCGCCATTATCTGGTCGCCTATCCCTTCGAGGGCAGGCTGGCGCACCAGACGCTTGGCATGCTGCTCACCCGTCGCCTCGACAGGGCGGGCGCCAGGCCGCTCGGCTTTGTCGCCACCGACTATGCGCTCGCCATATGGTCGCTGGGCGACATGGGCGCCATGTTCAAAGCCAGGAAGCCTTCACTCGGCGCACTGTTCGACCAGGATATGCTGGGCGACGATCTCGAAGCCTGGCTGGCCGACAGCTGGCTTCTCAAGCGCACTTTCCGCAATTGCGCGCTGATCTCGGGTCTGATCGAAAAACGCCACCCCGGCCAGGAGAAGAGCGGACGCCAGGTCACCGTTTCGACCGACCTGATCTACGATGTGCTGCGCAGCCATGAGCCGGACCACATCCTGCTTCAGGCGACGCGTGCCGATGCGGCGACCGGCCTGCTCGATGTCAGCAGACTTGCCGACATGCTCTCGCGCATCCAGGGTAGAATCATGCATAAGGCGCTCGAACAGATTTCGCCGCTGGCCGTGCCGATCATGCTTGAGATCGGCAAGATGCCGGTGAACGGCGAGGCCGATGAAACGCTGCTGATGGATGCGGCGACGCTGGTCGAAGAGGCCATGGGGCCCGGGATGGTTGACGAATGAACTTTTCGCTGGCGCGCGCGTCGCTGATCGCCGAGGCCGACCTTGTCGGCATCGCGGGCGAGCGCGCGGTCTGCGATCCACGCGGCGTGCTCTATTTTCCCGAGCTCGGGCTGCTGACAGTATCGGACCTGCATCTGGAGAAGGGGTCGTCGCTGGCAAGGCGCGGCACGCTGATCCCACCCTATGATACCGGCGCGACCCTGCTGCGGCTGCAGGCGATCATATCAGACTACCAGCCGTCGATCGTCATCAGCCTGGGTGACTCCTTTCACGACGGCGGCGGCGCCGAGCGCATGCATTCGAGCTTCCGCGAACGGCTGGAAGCGCTGATGACGGGCCGTGACTGGTTCTGGGTCGCCGGCAATCACGACCCGGAAGCGCCCGCGGACCTGCCCGGTGAGACCGTGCGGGAACTGGCCATAGGCTCGCTGCTGTTCCGGCATGAGCCATCGAAAGTGCGGGTCGAGGGCGAAATATCGGGCCACCTTCATCCTTGCGCCCGCATCGTGCAGCAAGGCCGTTCGGTGCGGCGGCGCTGCTTTGCCGGCGACGGCGGCCGCATGATCATGCCGGCCTTCGGCGCCTATACCGGCTCGCTCAACGTGCTTGATCGCGCCTATGCCGGCCTGTTTCGGCCGGAAACGTTGATGGCCTACATGCTTGGTAGCGAGCGCATCTTCGCCATCTCGCGCTCGATGCTGAGGCCGGGCTGAGATCTATCGCCCGTAATAGAGCATGACCGTGTGCTTCGCTTCGGCGAAGAACAGCCAGCGCTCGACCAGCATGCCGGCGAACTGGGCGATCGCGGCGAGCGCCGACGACACCGCCGCAAACGGCCACGGCAAGGCGAAGGCGGCAAGCAGCAACAGGATCGGCAAACCGAAGGCCAGCGCCTGCGTGACCCGGCGCAGCTTCGCGCTGTGCTTGCGCGCGATGCGGAAGCCCATTTCCTTGAGCAGGTAGTTTTCCTCGGTATGCGGCCATTCCAGGGATCGTACAGTGCCGCCGGCGAGCCCGGTCGCGGTGTTGGCATTGGTCTGGATTTCAAGCTGGTCGTTGTGGTGCCAGGTCGCCAGCTTCCAGCCCCAGCCAAGCAGGGTGAGCAGTACGGAAGCTGCAAGCGGGATCGTTGAGCCGAGCGCAAAGCCTTGCAGCAGGGCGTTCACAAGCACACTGCCGCTCATCGCCGAGAAGATGAGATAGCCGGGCAAGGTGTAGGGGCTGTGCCACTGCGCAATCGGCTTCAGCGAGGCATAGAGCATGCCGGTCATGCAGACGGTGGCTATGGCGCCGACGGTGGCCAGAACGCCCGCGGCCGCTACCCAGCCGTCGAGGCGGCCAAGGAAGATCCAGCCGATCCCGAAAAGGCCTGCGGGAATGAAGGTGGCGACCGAGGCGACCCCTTCGCGTGACAGCCATGAACTGCGCCATTGCGAGAACGCCCGCCAGGCACGTTCGGGTCGGCCGAGATGGCCGGTCGACGACAACAGGCCGGCGGCGATCAGGCCGAGCGCCAGCCCCATGCCGACGAAGCCCGGCCAGAAATCGGGTGCGATGAAGCCGAGCGGGCCGAGCACGCCGAGCAGCGCGAGCAGCCCATAGCCGGCACCCGTGGCGGTGGTGAAGAAGACGACCGAAAAGGCTGGATGCATGGACGGTCAGCTCGAAAGCATGCGATCGACCCAGCCGAGGAAACCGCCCTCGGCCCGTACCGGCTCCAGCGCGGGAGCGGCCACCGATGCGGCGCGTTGTGTGTGAGCGCGCGGCGGCAGGTATTTGTTGGTCGGGCGATAGCCGAGTTCCGGCATAAGGTCGACACCGCCCCGCTCCGCCACCAGTTGCGAAACGGGGGATTGGGGATCGCCGAGGTCGCCGAAATGCCGGGCGCTGGTCGGGCAGGCGGCGACGCAGGCCGGAACGCGGTCCCCTTCGGCAAGATTGTCGTTATAGATGCGGTCGACGCAGAGCGTGCATTTCTTCATCACGCCGACATCGGTGTCGAACTCGCGCGCGCCATAGGGGCAGGCCCAGCTGCACAATTTGCAGCCGATGCACTTGTCCTCGTCGATCAGTACGATGCCATCGGAGGCCCGCTTGTAGGAGGCGCCCGTCGGGCAGACGGTGACGCAGGCCGGCGTCTCGCAATGCAGGCAGGAGCGCGGGAAGTTCACCGTGCGCCCCCCCATCTCGGTGATGTGCTCGTAACTGTGCACGCGGTTGAACCAGACCCCGTCGACATTGCCGCCATAAGGGTCGATGTCGGTCAGCGGCGCCATGTGGCCGCCGGTGTTCCACTCCTTGCAGGCGGTGACGCAGGCCTGGCAACCGACACAGGTGTCGAGGTCGATGACGAGGCCAAGCTTCTTGCCGCCTGGATTTGGAAGACAGGTCATTCGGCCGCCTCTCTTGCCTGCCGGAACCCGGCGCCGAAAGTGAGCTTGTCCGGCGAGGGCTCGAAGTGCGGTGGCTGGTGAAAACGCTCGAATTGCGGTTCGGTGAAGCCGGCCTCTTCAGCCGCGCATTTGACGATGCGCACGCGCAGATCGAACCACGCAGCTTGTCCCGTGACCGGATCGGAATTCGAATAGCGTTTGCCGCTGGCGTCAGCAGAAGTCTGGTCACCGATGATGTGGTTGAGCAGGAAGCCGCGATTGCTCTCGGCGGCATCGTCCTTCAGCCCCCAGCTGCCGCGCCTTTTGCCGATCGCGTTCCAGGTCCAGACCGTGCTTTCGTTCACCCCGTCGACCAACTTGATCTGCCCCTTCACCTTGCCGTTGATGCTCTCGATCCACACCCAGTCGTCGTCGGCGAGGCCGAGGGCGGCTGCGGTCCGGTGATGTACGAACAGCCGGTTCTGGCTGGTGATCTGCCGCAACCACGCGTTTTGCGAACCCCAGGAATGGTACATGTGCATCGGCCGCTGCGTCAGCGCGTGCAGCGGATATTTTCCAAGGTCGACGGCCGCTTCCTCGAAGGGTATGTACCAGAACGGCAGCGGATCCATATAGGTCTCGACGCGCTCGCGCTGCGTCTGCGGCGGCACCACCAGGCCATGTCCGCGCGCGGCCAGCCGAAAACGTTGCATCGGTTCGGAATAGAGCTGGAAGACGATCGGCTCGGCCTTGGGGATGAAGCCCAGTTGCACCGCGAAATCCAGATAGGAGCGGTTGGCCATCTTGTAGTAGCGCTGGTCATCGGCGAAGTCGTGGTGCCAGAAACCGCCATTATCGATATAGCGTTGCAACTGGTTGGGGTTGACTTCGCCCATGCCGATCGAGGTTTCATCCTTGCCGCGCCAGCCAGCGAGCGGGCCGATGCCGGGCGTGCGTTCATGATTGACGATGTAGTCGGCGTAGTCGCGGTACGTCGCCGAGCCGTCGTCATCGACGAAGCCGGGTAAGCCAAGCCGTGCGCCGAGTTCGATCAGCACCGACTGGAACGGTCTGACGTCGCGGTCGGGCTCGACGACCGGATGGCGGATGGCGTCGCCCGGTCCGTCGGCATGGCTGATCGGGCGGTCGAGCAGGCTGATGCAGTCATGACGCTCGAGATAGGTGGTGTCGGGCAGGACGAGGTCCGCGAACGGCACGGTCTCGGAGTAGTAGGCGTCGGAATAGATGATGAAGGGGATCCTGTAATTGCCCGCTTCATCATGGTCCGTGAGCATGGCCATGGTCTCGACCGTGTTCATCGAGGAATTCCAGGCCATGTTCGACATATACATCATCAGCGTGTCGATCTTGTACGGATCGCCCGCCCAGGCGTTGCGGATGACGGTGTGCATCAAACCGTGCGCTGCAAGCGGCGAATCCCAGGAATAGGCCTTGTCGATGCGCAGCGGCGTGCCCGCTTCGTCGACCAGCAGATCATCGGGTCCGCAGACGAAACCGAGCGGCATGCCGTCGAGCGGCGTCATCGGCCTCACGTCCTTGCCGCAGGGCTTCGGGCCCGGCGGGGCGGATCTGGGGTAGGGCGGCTTGAAGCGGAAGCCGCCCGGCACGTCCACCGTACCCAGCAGAACCTGCAGCAGGTGGATGGCGCGGCAGGTATGAAAGCCGTTGGAATGGGCCGAGATGCCGCGCATCGCGTGCATCGAAACCGGCCGTCCCTTGATCGTCTCATGCCGGCGCCCCGCCCAGTCCGTCCACGCGACCGGCAGTTCGATTGCCTGTTCGAAGGCGACGTGGGCCAGTTCGGCGGCGATTCGGCGGATCGTTCCGGCGGAGATGCCGCAACGCTCCGCGACCGCATCGGGCGCGTAGCTCTCGTCGAGATAGCGGTCCGCAATGAGCTGGAACACCGGAACGCAGCGGCGGCCATCGACATCGCAGCTGCCGGTCAGTGCCGGTTTGGTGTCGGCATCGGTAGCGCTCACAGGACGCTTCGCCACTCTGTCCCATGCCAGCGGATTGCCGTCGCTGTCGCGCACGAACAGCCCGTCATCGGCCGCGCCAGGCTCCTGGATAACCAGGACATGCGCGTTGGTGTAGCGGAGCAGATAATCGAGATCGACGCGGCCCGCCTTCAACAATTCGTGGATCAGCGCGAACACGAACAGGCCGTCGGTGCCGGGCCGGATGCCGATCCAGTCATCGGCGATCGCATTGTAGCCGGTCCGGCACGGATTGATCGAAACCACCTTGGCGCCGCGCGCCTTGAGCTTGCCCAGCCCGATCTTGATCGGGTTGGAGTCATGGTCCTCGGCGACGCCGAACAGCATGAAGTATTTCGTGCTGTCCCAATCGGGCTCGCCGAACTCCCAGAACGAGCCGCCGATCGTGTAAAGGCCTCCGGCCGCCATGTTCACCGAACAAAAGCCGCCATGGGCTGCGAAGTTAGGCGTGCCGAACTGGCTCGCCCACCAGCCTGTCAACGATTGCGACTGGTCACGCCCGGTGAAGAAGGCGAGTTTTTTAGGATCGGTCCGGCGGATATTCGACAGCCTTTCAGTGGCGATCGAGAAGGCTTCCTCCCACTCGATCTCGCGGAACTCGCCCGAGCCGCGCGGGCCGGTGCGCAGCAAGGGCTTCTTCAGCCGGGCCGGGCTGTAGTGCTGCATGATGCCGGAGCTGCCCTTGCCGCAGATCACGCCGCGATTGACCGGATGATCCTTGTTGCCGTTGATGTAGCGGATCTTGCCGTCCTTGATATGCACGTCGATGCCGCAGCGGCAGGCACACATGTAGCAGGTCGTCTTGGCGATGCTGTCGGAAACGTCAGGCGAGGTGTCGACGCCATCGCCCTCATCGGGCGCCCGCGTGTCGGCAAGCTGGCGTTGCGAAGGGGCTGAATTGGCGCCGCGCGGCGGTCCTCGCATCATCATCCCATGCTGCTCGCGCGGCCGGCGGATTTGGCTCGCGTCTTCGGCCCGGGGCCGCGCATGTAATGCTCTTCCGGGTGGTATCGATCACCGGCCAACCGCCGTCGGATGCCGCGGGTCCAATGCGCAAGCAGGGATCTGAACCGCCCGATCATTTTATCCTTCGCGATCCACTGGCGAATTTTTTCTAACTTCTTCCGAAAAAGTAGAATAAAGCTATCGATCCGTCTAATCAGTTGTTCTTGTAAATTCGATCGATATTGGTTCTTAATGCGCGCATGACCCTGGATCAGTTGCGCATTTTCGTCGCCGTCGCCGAGCGCGGCCACATGACCAAGGCGGCCGAACTCCTGGGCATCTCCCAATCGGCCGCGTCGGCGGCTATTCGCGCGCTGGAAGAGCAGCACGGCGTCCATCTGTTCAATCGTGTCGGCCGCAACATCGAACTGGCCCAGACCGGCCACCGGTTCCTGCCCGAGGCCAAGGCCGTGCTGGAGCGGGCCGCCGCCGCCCGCAATGTGCTGGAACATGTTTCGCAGACGGTCGCCGGCACCCTCTCCATCGCCGCCAGCCTGACCATCGCCAGCTATTGGCTGCCGCGCCGGCTGGCCTCCTTCCACGAGGCGCATCCGGCCGTCAGGCTTAGCGTCACCATCGGCAACACAAGGCAGGTCGAGGCCAGCGTGCTCGATGGAACTGCCGATCTCGGCCTGGTCGAAGGGCGCACCGAATCCGACATATTGCGCCGCGCCAAGGTCGATACCGACCGGCTGATGCTGGTCGTTGCCAGCTCTCATCCCAAGATCGCCGAAATCGCGCCGGGCCGCCCCGACATCACCGGCCTGCGCTGGATCATCCGCGAGGGCGGCTCCGGCACGCGCGAGGTGCTGGAGGATCTGGCGCGCCGCGAGGGGATTTCGCTTGCCGACCTCAGGATATTCCTGGTGCTGCCCAGCAACGAGGCGGTTCGTCAGGCCGTCGAGGCCGGCGCCGGCGCGACCATCATTTCGGAGCTCGTCGTCGGGCGCGCGGTCGCCGAGGGGAGCCTGAGAGCCGTGCCGATCGAATTGCCGAAGCGCGACTTCGCCATGATCACCCATCGCGACCGCCAGGCAAGCCTGGCGCAGATGGCGCTGAAGGCGCATCTGGCCGAGGACATGAACGGGTCAGGATAGGATCAGCCGAACTTCCGCTGCGCGTCGAGCGCCAGGCCAAGCCCGACCGATCCGAACATATCGCCGTCGATGACGGAAGCCTGCGGCACCAGCGACAGGATCTCCCGCCTTGCCAGCGGAATCGCCGTCGATCCGCCGGTCAGGAACACCGCGGTGATGTCGGACGGCTTGACTCCGGCGTCGCGGATGGTCTGCGCCACCGTCTCGGTGACCCGCTCGATATCACGGGCGATCGTGGCCTCCAGCCCCTCGCGCGTGATCCCGGCGGCGAATGCCAGGTCCGGCAGCTTCACCGCCACGTCCGCCGATGACCTGTCGGTCAGCTCTATCTTGGCTTTCTCGACCAGTGCCGCCAGAGCGTGCCCGTAGCGGTGCTCGACGATGTGGATGAAACGGTCGACCAGGTCGGCGCGTACGGCCTCGTAGCGGATCTGGCGCAGATGCGTCATCGCCTTGGCGGTGTAGACCAGGTTGATGCGCTGCCATGTGGCGAGATCGATGAAGTAGCTGGCCGGCAGATTGCGCTTGCCGTCCTTGGTCGCGGAGAGATAGCCGAGCTGCGGCATGACATGGGCGATGCTCAGCAGCCGGTCGAAATCGGTGCCGCCGATATGGATGCCGCGGCTGGCCAGGATGTCGTCCTTGCGGTCGGTCGATCGCGAGCGCTCCGGCGAGACCCGCACGATCGAGAAGTCCGACGTGCCGCCGCCCATGTCGATGATCAGCGCCAGTTCCTCGCGCGTCACCTTCTGCTCGTAGTCGAGCGCCGCCGCGATCGGCTCGAACTGGAAGGCGATATGCTTGAAGCCCTGGGCACGGGCAGCCTTCTCGAGCTCGCCTTGCGCCTCCGCGTCGGCTTGCGCATCGTCATCGACGAACTGCACCGGGCGGCCGAGCACCACGCTCTCCACCACGCCGCCGGCGTCCGCCTCCAGTCGCGTCCTCAGATGACCGATGAACAGGCCGATAATGTCGATGAAGCCGATCTGGCGCGCCTTGATACGCGTCTTCTCGTGGGCGAGCGAACTGCCGAGCACGCTCTTCAACGAGCGCATCAGGCGGCCTTCGATGCTGTCGGTATAATCGCCGATCGCGCGACGGCCGAAATAGGTGTGGCCGTCCTCGAAGTTGAAGAACACGGCGCTTGGCAGAGTGGGTTGTTCGCCCTCCAGCGGGACCAGCCGCGCCTTGCCGTTCCGGATCACGCCCACCGTGGAATTGGACGTGCCGAAGTCGATGCCGCCGAATGCCTGATGCATTGCAGCCTCCTGTCATTGTTTCACGGCGGCAAAACAGCGGCGGCGCATCGCGCTGTCATCCCGGACCGCTCTTGCGAATTGTATGTGCGTGTTTGCCCCTGGGCTGGGAGGCGGCGGTTTATCGCATGGCGTGGAAAAGGGGAACCCCTCTTTTCCCGCAGCATCAATCTTTGCGGAACACCAGCCGGCCGAGCCAGCCCGTCACCATGGCCAGCGATATGGCGAATACGCCGTAGAGGAACGAATAGTCGTGGGCGACGCGGAAGATCGATTGTTCGAAGCCCGATTTGCGGATTTCGAGTTGCGCCGAACTCTCCTTCACGAAGAGGCCGCTCTTGAACAGGAACGCGCGCGCCTTGTGCGTGCCGACCGACACATTAGGCGCCAGCCTGACGGTGGCGCGAAACAGGTTCTGCGACAGGAATTGCACGCCGCCGACATTCTCGCTGTAGAGGCCGGCGGCGGCCTTGCGCTCGCGCAGCGCCGCCGTGAACTCCTCGATCGTCGCCGGACTGTCACCGGCATCGGCGGGCTGCATGTAAAGGTTGGAGGCGCCGAGCGACAGTTGCTTGTAGCTGTTGGGTTCGGTGATGTCCTGCAACGGCCGCGTCGTCGCGACAGAATAAGACACCGGCACGTTCTCGAAGGTCTCGGAATCCAGATTGACCCAGACGCCCAGCACCCGGTCCTTGCGGCGCACCACCACCGGCTTTGGCGGCCCTTCGAGCACGACGATGACGTCGTAACGGCCCTGGCGTGCCACCAGCGGGTCGGGATTTTCCAGCGAACCGAAAATGGTCAGGTCGGCGCCGGAAAAGCCGGCGGTGATCGACACCGCGTCGGTGGAGAGACCGATCTGGATGCCTTCCGTCACCGGCGTTTGCGCCTTCGCCGGCGCGGCGGCGGTCAGGGACAGGAGAGCGACGGTTGCGAGCGCTTTCGGGCCATTCATCAGTTGAGGCCCGCGCCGGACAGCGAATAAAGGTTGGGTGGCGTGGCGAACAGATCGGTAGCCAGCCGGATCGCCACCGCCAGCACCAGCAGCGCCAACAGGGCTCTCAATTGCTCGCCGCGCAGCCGCTGGCCGGCCTTGGCGCCATATTGTGCCCCGGCCACGCCGCCGGCCATCAAGAGGAAGGCCAGCATCACATCGACGGTCTGGTTGGTGGTGGCGTGAACCAGCGTCGTGTAGGCGGAGGTGAAGATGATCTGGAACAGCGAGGTGCCGATGACGACGTTGGTCGGCACTTTCAACAGATAGATCAGCGCCGGAACCATGATGAAGCCGCCGCCGACGCCCATGATCGACGACAGGAAGCCGATGCCGGCGCCAAGCCCGAGCACCGGAATGACGCTGACGAACAGTTTCGACGCGCGGAAGCGCATCTTCAGCGGCAGGCGGTGGATCCAGTTGTGCTGGCCGGATTTCTTCAGCACTGGTGCCGCCCCACTGCGCGTGGCGCGCAGCGCGTTGATGCTTTCGACCAGCATCAGCCCGCCGACGGTGCCGAGCAGCACGACGTAGAGCAGCGAGATGAACAGGTCGAGCTGGCCGAGCCTGCGCAGGAAGCCGAACACGTAGATGCCGGCGGTGGACCCGACGATGCCGCCGGCCAGGAGCACGCCGCCGAGCTTGAAGTCGAGTGTGCCTCGCTTCATGTGCGAAAGGACGCCGGAGACGGAAGAAGCGATGACCTGGTTGGCGCCGGTGGCGACCGCGATCGCCGGGGGGATGTTGTAGAAGATCAAGAGCGGTGTGATGAGGAAGCCGCCACCCACCCCGAACATGCCCGACAGGAAGCCCACCGCGGCGCCCATGGCCAGCAGCACGAAGACGTTGACGGAAATTTCCGCGATCGGGAGATAGATGCCCACCCGTCAGTCTCGATCAGTTTGCCTGTCGGCGAATAAAGCCGTTGCGGACAGTATCGCATCGAAAAGCCAATTTTCTCTTGCGACGACGCGGCAGCGGGGTCAAATCCCGCCACCGCGCCGAAACAAAAAGACAACTCAATCAGTTAACAGGCAAATATATGGCAAGGGCGTCGTGGAAACGACGCTTCTGCCGTTATTTGCGCGCCAGCAATGCCTTGACCAGTTTCTCGTCGACCGCGCCGGTCGCCGGCAGCTTGTTGGCGGTCTGGAAAGCGATGATCGCGTTCTTGGTCTTCCCGCCCATCACGCCGTCGGCACCGCCGGCGTCATAGCCGTTCTTGTTGAGGATGAGCTGGATGTTCTTGACCGCCTTCTTCATGTCGATGCCGGCGGTCGTCTGCGGCGTGCCTTCCTGCCAGGATTCAGGAATGTCCACCGAATTGGCCGCCGCGTTGAGCGGCTTGGCCTTCCACAATTCGGTCGCTGCTCGCGCCCGCTCGAGCTGCTCGGGCCGCAGCGCATTGGCGATCTCGTCGCGCTTGGCCGCGGCATCCTTGTCGCCGGTCTTGGCGACCAGCGCGAACCATTTGTAGGATTCCTCCAGGTTCTGCTTCATGCCGACGCCCTTGGCGGCGAGGATGCCGAGATTGAACTGGCTGTCCTTGACGCCGAGGTCGGCGGCCTCCTGGAACCAGTGCGCTGCCGATTCATTGTCGGTCGCGCCATCGGCGGCCATGGCGAACAGCACCGCCAGGTTGTGCATGGCGCTGGCGTTGCCCTGCGCGGCGGCGAGCTGGTACCAGGTCTTCGACTTCTTGATGTCGCGCGCGACGCCGATGCCCTTTTCGTAGAAATTGCCAATGCGGTATTCGGCCGGCGCGAAGCCGAGTTCCGCCGACTTCTCATACCATCTGGCGGCCACAGCCATGTCTTCCTTGACGCCGCGCGACTCGGCGTAGCGCGAGCCGACCTCGAACAGTGCCTTGGCGTCGCCACCGGCGGCGGCGTCACGCAAGGCCGCCGGGCCGGCATCTGCCGGGATGTCGAACTTGGTCGCGGCTGTCGCCGCCGCCTTGTCCACGGGCGCAACGGTGCCAGTCGTGTCGTCGGCCGTTGCCTCGGTCGCGACTGGCGCGGCAGGGGCCGGTTGGGCACCGGCATCCGTCGCCTGAGTACCGCCGGCGATGGCGGCCGGTGCCGGATCCGTCATGGTAGGAGCAGCGGTCATCGGGGCAACCGGCGCCGGCGCGGCCGAAGCCATCGCGTCGGGAGCGGCTGTGCTCGGGCCGGAAACCACGGCCGGCGCAACCGGCGCCGGAGCGGGCCTGGCGGCGGATGCGGTATCCGGCATCGCGTCCGTATCGGACGGCATGGCCATGACGGTCTGCGCCGTCATGTCGTCCTTGCTTGCCGGCGCGGATTGTTCGGCCTGCCTGACGGCAGGGGCCGGCGCGATGTCTGTCGCCGCCGGCTGGACTTCGGTCCTCGGCTGGCTGGCGGTATCGACAGATGCCGTCTTCACCGGCTGCGAGGCGACGATCGGGGCCGTGTCGTTATTTGCCACCTGAGCGGGATCCGAAAGAAACGCCTTGCCGAGCTGCAGGCCGGCAAGCGCCAGCATGATCGCTGCCGCAGCCATCAGGATCGGCTTGCGCCGCGCCTTGAGCAGATCGCCTATCCTGAGCGCCTTGACCGGGCCTTTCATCGTCGACTGGCGCTTCAGGGCGTCGGCTTCGGCCGCGGCCGCCTGCGCCGCGCGCCGGGCAGCGGCGATGAAATCCGACTTCGCCGCGTCGCTGTCGCCGGGCTTTGCCGGTTGTCCGCGCTCGTCGCGCACGCGCTTCATGATGGCATTGAGGTCGGGCGCGCCGGAGCCGGGCTCCAGCGGGCGGTTGGCGACTCTCGGGTCGAGCGGCTCGTCGAGATCGACACTCGGGATATCGGCGCTCGGCGCCGAGCCGGCCAGCGGCGGAACATCCGCCGCCTTCTTGCCCTTGAAGGCGCGCGCCAGCCCGCCGAACATCGACCTGCGGCCAGCGGGCTGGTCCTTTCCGGCGGTGGCGTCGGAACCGAGTGCGGCCATCGCGGCGGCGGCTGCTGCTTCCGCGGGTGAGCGCGCGCCCGGCCGGGCAGACAAGCCCGTTTCAACGTGCAGTGCCGGCTCGCCGGGCTCGGCGCGCAATATGGCCGCGGCACGCGCGTCCAGATCGGCCATGCCGGTCAGCGGCTGCGGCTCGTCCATTGTCATCGACGGTGCGTTCACGGCCATCTTGGGCCGCCGTGCGCCACGCCAGCCGCTCGGTTCGGTCGGAGCCGCGTCGAGGAGTTCGCTTACCGCTTCGGACGGGTCGCTGGTTTCCAGCGAACCCAGCCTGTCGACGATCTTGAGCAATGTATCGTGAATGGCCTCGAAGGTGCGCGAATTGCGCTCGTCGGAACGCCGCGTCAATGTCTCCAGCGTCTTCAGGTCCTGGGCGAGGCCAGATACCGCGGCTGTATTGGTGCTCGTTCCGGCCAGCGAGCGCACCGCGTTCTCAGCCGCCTCGCGTGCGGCGCCGAGGATGGAATCGCGGGTCCCGGCCAGCGCCTTTTCGATTTCGTTGAGGCGCGGGCTGATGTCCTCGAAATCCGGCAGCGGCGTGCTGGGCTTGGAAAGATGCGCCGACAGGCCGGCGACCTGCGCCTCCAGGCTGCGGATCAGCGCCGGATCGATGCCGGCCACTTGAGCCGCCGAAGCGTCCAGCCGGCTTGAAATGTCCTCGAGCCGGCTTTCCAGCCCGCGGATCGCCGCCTCGCCGACGGGATCGGGAGCGCGCGTTTCCATGCGCTTGGCCAGTGCGGTGAAGCGGGCGTCGATGGCGTCCATGATGCCGGCGCTGTCGACCTGCGCCATGCTGCGCTGGTCCAGCCGGTCGGCAACCTCGTCCAGCCGGCGCTCGAGATCGCGAAACAGCATGTTGCCCTGTTCGATGGCGTCGCCCTGGCGACGCTCCATCATGCCGGACAGCACGTCGAAGCGCTGCTCAAGCCCGTGGAAGATGTAGTCGGCGTCGGGCATGGCCGGCGCCTGATCGATCTTGTCTGCGATCAGCGCGATCTGCTTGGCGAGCCGTTCCATCGCCTGCTCCGGCAGGTTGGCGCGGCCGGCGAGGTCATCGACCCGGCTCGACAGCGTGTTCAGCCGGTCGATCACGACATTGCCGGGACGGTCCTGCGCCACTTCCTCGATCTGCTGGGCGAGCGAGTCGATTCGCTTCTCGATGCGCTCGAAGGCTTCGTGGTCGATTGAATTGGCCTGTGCGGCGACTGTCGAGGCTACGATGGCGCGGGAAATCTCGTCCAGCCGCTCGTCGATCATGGCCAGCGTGCCGCCGCCGCGATTGTCCTGCTGGTTGGCGAAATGGTCGACCGCCCCAGCCAGTGTGCGGACCTTTTCCTCCAGCGAACGCAGCGATAGCGATTCCGGCAGGTTGTTGACGGCGTTGCTGATCTGCTCCAGCCGGTCGGTCAGGGCCGCAAGGGCGGGATCGTCGGAGCGCTTGCGCTGGTCGGCGTCGACGCGGTCCTCGAAAGCCGTCCAGCGGCGATCGAAATCGTCCCAGCGGCGGTCGACCTTCTGCACGCTCTCCTCGCGCGCCAGCGTCTCGAGCGCGGCCTTGACCTGCTCGAGCTCCAGTCGCAGCAGGTTGACGCTCCTGTCGTCACTCTTCTCCGACAGCGACTTGATGGCACCGGACAGCCGCTCGAATTCCACGCCGAGTTCGGCGCTGCCCTTGCCTGTCGCGCCGGGCTTGGCGTTCGCCTGGAAGGCGCGGTCGATGTCCTTGCGCAGCGCGTCGAATTCGCGCTGCAGGCCTGAAGTCACCTGGTGGCGCAGTTCCTCGCGCATGCCGCGCAGCTCGCCCGCGATCTTGCCGACCATCGCGACGCTGTCTTCCTGGCCGCGCACGCGGTCGATGTCGCGCGCGATTGCCTGGTAATTCTGGTCGAAGGCAGGCGAGGGCGCAGGGTTGTGCGCACGCGGTGCCGGCTGCGGATCCTCATACCAGCGCTGCTGGGCCGTCGGCTGCCCGGCGGGATAACGCGGTTCCGCGGCGGGGTAACGCGGGTCGGCGCCATATTGGCGAGGAACGGGCCGTGCCGTCGCGTCCTCACGCGTCTGCCCCAGGCGCTGTTCCAGGGTCTCCAGCGAGCGGTTCAGCTGCTCGAGCGTTGTCTGCGGCTTGCGCTGCCTGCCGGCATTGAGTGTATCGAGGTAGGACCGCTTGCTGTTCATCGGTGCGTCCGTCTTTCAGATTGGCCGGCTTGCGACCAGCTCCCCAAGTCCCTGCCGGAACGAGGCGACCGCGCTTCCATGCCACGGTGGAAGACAAGCTTCCCGGGTTTCACCCGCGCTCCGAAAAACCGTGAAAATTCGATACAGGATAACCACGGATAGCCGACATGCGCACATTTCGCCCAACGTGGTAAACAACGCGTTAACCAAGCTTAAGAAGTTGCAAGGAAGTTGGCGGTCTCGATTTCCGGTGCGGCATAAAGCACCGTTCTCAGAACGCCCTTGCGTCATGAGGCGGCTATCGGTATAGAATTGACGTAAACGTAAATGGCGCATCAACTGTGCTGTTTTGCGATTTGTTTGTTGAAACCACGGCTGGAAGCACGCCCCCGCTTCCAGTCAGGCGACGCATGGTCCGGGACCGCGACGCCACCAGACGGGGAAGCCAGTGACCATGAAACTTATCTCGGCCGGCGAGACCGCGGCCAATACCAATAATGCATCCGTCGAAGTCGGCGAGGATCTCTCCCGCATCGGCGAAATGGCCAAAAAGTATGGCGTGACGCTGCGCACGCTGCGTTTCTACGAAGACAAGGGCCTGCTCCACCCGCAGCGCGACGGTTCGACCCGTCTCTATACGCGCCGCGACAAGGCCAGGCTGAAGCTGATCCTGCTCGGCCGCAAGGTTGGGTTCTCGCTGCGCGACGTCAAGCAGATGATGGACCTCTACGATCCGAAAGGTTCCAACACCAAGCAGTTGCGGCTGGCGCTGGACAAGTCGGAGAAGCAGCTCGCTCGCCTGCAGAAGCAGCGGGCACTGATCGACGACGCCATCAATGAGCTCGGCGGCTCGATGTCGGCGGTGCGCCAGATGTTGGCCGAGCGTTCGACGCCGCAGGCGAGCGTCGCGAGCTAAGCCACTCTCCGACACTGTCGGACCTTCACCATCAAAGCCGCGTGGCCATGCCGCGCGGCTTTTCGCTGTCATGGCCTGCTGTTTCGCGCTGGCTTGCGCAATGCCGCAACGCTAGGCTCCGCGCGCGTGGCGGCGGAATCTTGTCGCATCGAAAATATTGACGTTTACGCAAACGTCAATATTTGCTATTGCCACTTCGACATTGGCCCGCTTGCCGCGCACGGCTTGATTTCGGGGCCTTTATCCGCATGGTGGAGGAAAGCATGCCGATCTACAGGGCCCCGGTCCAGGACACGCTGTTCGTGCTCAACGAGGTGCTGGGCTATCAGCGCTATTCGAACCTTGCCGGATTCGCCGACGCAACGCCCGACGTACTGGAGGCAATTCTCGCCGAAGGGGCCAAGCTCGCCGAGAACGTCATGCATCCGCTCAACCGTGTCGGCGACATGGAAGGCTGCGTGCGCCACGACGACGCCTCGGTGACCACGCCCAAGGGCTTCAAGGAAGCGTTCTACCAGTATCGCGAAGGTGGCTGGATGGGTCTGGCGGCTCCGATCGAGTTCGGCGGCCAGGGCCTGCCCTATGCCGTGCACACGGCGGTGGCCGAATACATGGTGTCGGCCAACATGTCGCTGATGATGTATCCCGGGCTTACCCAGGGTGCGATCGCGGCCATCATCACCCACGGCACCGACGAGCAGAAGGCGACCTGGCTGCCCAGGATGGTCGAGGGCACCTGGACCGGCACCATGAACCTGACCGAGCCGCATTGCGGCACTGATCTCGGCCTGCTGCGCACCAAGGCAGTGCCGAACGGCGATGGCACCTACAAGATTTCGGGCCAGAAGATCTTCATCTCGGCCGGTGAGCACGACATGTCGGACAACATCGTCCATCTGGTGCTGGCCCGTATCGAAGGCGCCCCCGAAGGCGTCAAGGGAATCTCGCTGTTCATCGTGCCGAAGCTCAAGCTCGATGCGTCGGGCAATCCGGAGACAAGGAACACCGTTTCCTGCGGTTCCATCGAGGAGAAGATGGGCATCCACGGCAATTCGACCTGCGTCATGAACTATGACGAGGCTGAAGGCACGCTGCTGGGCGAGGCCAATGGCGGCCTGAAGGCGATGTTCACGATGATGAACGAGGCGCGGCTCGGCGTCGGCCTGCAGGGCCTGTCGCTGTCGGAGATCGCCTACCAGAACGCCGTCGCCTACGCCAAGGACCGTTTGCAGGGCCGCTCGCTGTCGGGCCCTAAGGCGCCGGAGAAGAAGGCCGACCCGATCATCGTCCATCCCGACATCCGCCGCTCGCTGATGACCATGAAGGCTTTCAACGAGGCCGGCCGCGCGCTGGCGCTGTGGACGGCGATCAAGTCCGACATCGCGCACCGCTCCGCCGACGACAAGGACCGCCAGGCGGCCGACGACTACACCGGCCTGATGACGCCGGTGGTCAAGGGCGTGCTCACGGACAAGGGGTTCGACCACGCCGTGATGGCGCAGCAGGTGTTCGGCGGCCATGGCTACATCGAAGAGCACGGCATGAGCCAGTTCGTGCGCGATGCCCGCATCGCCATGATCTATGAAGGCGCCAACGGCATCCAGGCGCTCGACCTCGTCGGCCGCAAGCTCGGCTTGAACGGCGGCCGTGCCATACAGGCCTTCTTCAAGGAGGTCGGCGAATTCTGCGAGGAAAACCGCACGGACGAGAAGATGGCGCCCTTCACCAAGGGTCTGAAGAAGGGCCTCAACGATTTGCAGGCGGCGACTATGTGGCTGCTGCAGAACGGCATGGCCAAGCCCGACAATGCGGGTGCGGCCTCGACCGACTACATGCATCTCTTCGGCCTCGTGGCGCTGGGCTACATGTGGGCGCAGATGGCCAAGGCGGCGCAGGGCAAGACCGGCGCCAACGGTTCCCAATCCTTTTATGACAACAAGGTCGTGACGGGGCGCTTCTTCATGGAACGGATCATGCCGGAAACCTCGGCGCACCTCGCCCGGATTTCAAGCGGCGCCGATACGCTGATGGCCCTGCCGGCGGAAGCGTTCTAAACTCGGTCTCGCTAGCCTTTCTGTCTGTCGATACGCGGAGGAAATCGTGGCGACAAATCCCGCCGAAGTGCTCTCTTTGCCGAAGCCAGCCTGGGCGGCCGACGAGGTCGGCATGCTCTACGACATGGCTATCCGCTTCATGTCGGAGGAGATCGCACCGCGCTACGACGAGTTCGAGAAGAACGAGATGGTCGACCGCGAAAGCTGGCTGAAGGCAGGTTCCGCCGGCCTGCTCTGCGCGTCCATGCCGGAGGAATATGGCGGCTCGGGCGGCACCTTCGCGCATGAGAGCGCCATCATCGAGGCGATCGGCCACGTCGGCGTCGATGGTTTCGGCATCGGCCTGCACAATTCGATCGTCGCCCCTTACATCCTCCATTACGGTTCGGAGGAGCAGAAGAAGAAATGGCTGCCCAAGCTCGCCACCGGCGAACTGATCGGCGCCATTGCCATGACCGAGCCTGGCGCTGGTTCCGACCTGCAGGGTGTCAAGACCCGTGCCGAGAAGGACGGCAACCAATACAAGATCAACGGCTCCAAGACCTTCATCACCAACGGCCAGCTGGCGAACTTCATCATCGTCGTCACCAAGACCGATCCGGAGAAGGGCGCCAAGGGCACCTCGCTGATCGTTATTGAGACCGATGAAGTCGAGGGGTTCGAACGCGGCCGCAACCTCGACAAGATCGGGCTGAAGGCCAACGACACGTCGGAGCTGTTCTTCAACGACGTGCGTGTGCCGACCTCCAACCTGCTAGGCCATGAAGAGGGACAGGGCTTCGTCCAGCTGATGCAGCAATTGCCGCAGGAGCGGCTGCAGATCGGCACCGGGGCGATCGCCATGATCGAGCGGGCGCTGGCGCTGACCATCGACTACGTCAAGGAGCGCAGGGCCTTCGGCAAGGCGATCATCGACTTCCAGAACACCCAGTTCAAGCTGGCTGAATTGAAGACGGAGGCTACCATCGGCCGCGTCTTCTACAATGACTGCGTCACCCGCCACATCAATGGCGGGCTGGATCCGGTAACGGCCTCGATGGCCAAGTACTGGCTCTCCGACCTGCAGGGCAAAGTCGTCGATGAATGCCTTCAATTGCACGGCGGCTATGGCTACATGAATGAATATCCGATCGCCCGCATGTTCCGCGACGCCCGCGTCCAGCGCATCTACGGCGGCACCAACGAGATCATGAAATTGCTGATCGGACGCTCGCTCTGAGCAGCTCTCTTCAGTGAACCCAAGGAGCATGAAAATGGCCGAAGCTTATGTCTATGACGCCGTTCGCACGCCGCGCGGCAAGGGCAAGAAGGACGGATCGCTGCACGAGGTGCCGGCGGTGCGGCTCGCCGCCAGGACGCTCGAGGCACTGCGCGACCGCAACGGGCTGGACACCGGCACGGTCGACGACATCATCTTCGGCTGCGTCGACCCGGTCGGCGAGGCGGGTTCCGTCATTCCGCGTGCCGCCGCTTTCGAGGCCGGTTACGACACCAAGGCACCCGGCATGCAGATCTCGCGCTTCTGCGCCTCCGGATTGGACGCCATCAATTTCGGCGCCGCCAAGATCGCGCAGGGCGCCGATGAAATCGTCATCGCCGGCGGCGTCGAATCGATGTCGCGCGTCGGCATGGGCATGTCCGGCGGCGCCTGGTTCATGGATCCTTCGGTCGGCCTGCCCGGCTGGTTCGTGCCGCAAGGCATTTCGGCCGACCTGATCGCCACCAAATACGGCTTCTCGCGCGACGACGTCGACGCCTACGCGGTCGAGAGCCAGAAGCGCGCCGCAAGATCCTGGGCCGATGGCCGCTTCAAGAACTCGGTCATACCGATCAAGGACCAGAATGGTCTCACCATTCTCGACCATGACGAGCATATGCGGCCGTCGACCGACATGCAGTCGCTCGCCTCGCTCAATCCGTCCTTTGTCATGCCCGGCGAAATGGGCGGCTTCGACGCGGTGGCGGTGCAGAAGCATCCCGAGGTCGAGGAGGTCAACCACGTCCATCACGCCGGCAACTCGTCCGGCATTGTCGATGGCGCGGCGGCCGTGCTGCTTGGCTCGAAGAAGGCCGGTAAGGCGATGGGCCTCAAGCCCCGCGCCCGCATCCGCACCTTCGCCAACATCGGCTCCGAGCCGGTGCTGATGCTGACCGGCCCGGTCGATGTCACCGAGAAACTGTTGAAGCGTGCCAAGATGAAGCTGTCGGACATCGACCTGTTCGAGCTCAACGAGGCCTTCGCCTCGGTGGTGCTGCGCTACATGCAGGCTTTCGAGATCCCGCACGACAAAATCAACGTCAATGGCGGCGCCATCGCCATGGGCCATCCGCTCGGGGCCACCGGCGCGATGATCTTCGGCACGGTGCTGGACGAACTCGAGCGCCGCGACTTGAACACCGCGCTGGTGACACTGTGCATCGGTGCCGGCATGGGTACCGCAACCATCATCGAACGCGTCTGACGGGGAGAGAACGATGAGCTACACCAATTTCACCCTCGACATCGACGCCGATGGCATCGCGCTGGTCACCTGGAACAGCCCGGACCGCTCGATGAACGTCTTCACCGAAGAGGTGATGCGCGAGTTGAACGCCATCGTGGACAAGGTGGCTGGCGATGCCGCCATCAAAGGCGCGGTGATCACCTCCGGCAAGGACACTTTCTCCGGTGGCGCCGACATCACCTTGCTGCAGAAGATGCTGACCAGCTTCGCCACTGACAAGGTCAGGGATGTCGAAAAGGCGACCAGGGCGCTGTTCGACAATGCCGGCATCATGACCGGCCTGTTCCGCAAGCTGGAAACCTGCGGCAAGCCATGGGTATCGGCAATCAACGGCACCTGCATGGGCGGCGCCTTCGAAATGTCGCTCGCCTGCCATGGCCGCGTCGCCGCGGACTCCGACAAGGTGAAGATGGCGCTCCCCGAGGTCAAGATCGGCATCTTCCCTGGTGCCGGCGGCACCCAGCGCGTGCCGCGGCTGACCGACCAGCAACAGGCGTTGCAGATGCTGACCTCCGGCCAGACCCTGTCGCCGCAGAAGGCGAAGGCGATGGGCCTGATCCACGAGATCGCCGAACCGGCGAAGCTGATCGAGACCGCGAAGGCGATGATCAGGAACGGCCTCAAGCCGGTGGCGCCGTGGGACGAGAAGGGTTTCAAGCTGCCCGGCGGGCCGATCTATTCGGCGGCCGGCGCCAATCTGTGGCCGCCGGCCATCGCCATCCTGCGCCGCGAGACCCATGGCAATTACCCGGCCGCCGCTGCGATCCTGAAATGCGTCTATGAGGGCCTGCTGGTGCCCTTCGACACCGCGCTCAGGATCGAGCAGCGCTATTTCACCGAGATCATGCAGAGCAAGGAGGCGGCGGCGATGATCCGCTCGCTGTTCGTGTCGCTGCAGGAGCTGAACAAGGGCGCGCGCCGCCCGGCCGGCGTGCCGGATACCAAGTTCAAGAAGATCGGCATCCTCGGCGCCGGCTTCATGGGCGCGGGCATCGCCTATGTCACCGCCAAGGCCGGCATTCCGGTGGTGCTGCTCGACCGGGATATGGAGGCGGCCGCAAAGGGCAAGGCGCATTCCGACAGCCTGATCTCGGATCAGGTCAAGAAGGGCCGCGCCAAGCCCGAGGAGAAGGACAAGCTCCTGTCGCTGATCACGCCGACGGCGGACTATGCCGACCTCGCCGGCTGCGATCTCGTGGTGGAAGCCGTGTTCGAGGATTCCGCCGTCAAGAAGAACGCCACCGAACAGGCGGAGGCCGTGCTGAAGTCGTCGGCGATCTTTGCCTCCAACACCTCGACCATTCCGATCACCGGCCTGGCCAAGAATTCGGCGCGGCCGAAGAATTTCATCGGCATCCACTTCTTCTCACCGGTCGACAAGATGATGCTGGTCGAGATCATCCTCGGCAAGAAGACCGGCGACAAGGCGCTGGCGACCGCGATCGACTTCGTGCGCGCCATCAAGAAGACGCCGATCGTCGTCAACGACACGCGCGGCTTCTATGTCAACCGCTGCGTGCTGCGCTACATGTCGGAAGCCTACAAGATGCTAATCGAAGGTGTGCCCGCGCCGATGATCGAGAATGCGGCGAAGGCCGCCGGCATGCCGGTCGGTCCCTTGGCGCTGACCGACGAGACGGCCATCGACCTCGCCCAGAAGATCATGAAGCAGACCATCAGGGATCTCGGCGACAAGGCCGTCGACCCCAGGCAGATGGCGCTGATCAACATCATGGTCGACGACCACGGCCGCCTCGGCCGCAAGAACGGCAAGGGTTTTTATGACTATCCGGCCAAGCCCGCGAAGAAGAAGCTGTGGCCGGGGTTGAAGGACCTCTATCCGCAGCTCGCGGCCGAGAAGGTCGACTATGAGGAGCTGCAGCAGCGCCTGCTGGTCACCATCGCGCTCGAAGCGGCACGCGTGATGGAAGAGGGTATCGTCACCGACCCGCGCGAGGCCGATGTCGGGTCGATCCTGGCCTTCGGCTTCGCGCCCTATACCGGTGGCGCGCTGTCCTACATTGACGGGATCGGCACCAAGCAATTCGTCAAGATCGCCAAGGGCCTGCAGAAGAAGTATGGCGCCGAGTTCAAGGCGCCCAAGCTGCTGATCGACATGGCCGAGAAAGGTGAGACCTTCTACGAACGCTTCGATCCCCATGCCAAGGGCGATGTGAAGCAGGCAGCCTGACACAGCGTCATGTATGTCTGGGCGCGCATGGCGCGCATGCTGGCCACGGCGCGCAGGCGTGGTCCCTATCTGATGGGCGGCGAAGGCCGGCTGGCCTTTCGCTGCCTGCCGACCGACATCGACTTCAACATCCATCTCAACAATGCGCGCTACATGATGCTGGCCGACCTTGGCCGCATCGACCTGTTCGTCCGCGCCGGCCTCATCACGCTGGCCAGGAAGAATGGCTGGGCGCCGATGATGGGCGGGCTGCAGGCCGTTTACGCCCGCGAGATACGGCTGTGGCGCCGCTTCGAAGTGGTGTCCTCGATCGAGACCTGGGAAGACACCCAGGTCATCGGCAAGCACCGCTTCGTCCTCGACAATGGCGAGACCGCCGCCCTGATCCTGACGACGGCCGGCGTCTATGACCGCAAGGCGCGCCGCTTCCTCGACATTGCCGAGGTTGTCGCCGCACTTGGCCTTGCGGTGAACCCGCGGCCACCGACACAGGCGGAACGGATTTTCATGACGTCGCACCGGAACCTGCGCGATCAGGCCAAACGAACCTGATCGCGCTCCGAAGCCGGTATTCGTCACGCCGCCGCACCGAGCAGGAAATCTGTCACCTCCTCCGAAAAGACCATCGTACGATCCTCGAAGACGACATTCCGCGTGCCATTCGGGTCCGGCCGTCCGCTCGGCATCCCATGCGCCATGAGCGCCTCGGCGCAACCAAGCCAGTCGCCGTTCGCCTCCGGTTCATTAACCGAACCCCATCCGAGCGTTCCGCGCACGTCGCCGCCGAAACCATGCTGTTCTTTCCAGTTGGCGCCGTTTTCGAGCAGGAAGCGGGTGAGATCGGCGTGGCCGCGAAACACGGCGTGGTTCAGCGCGGAGGGCATCCCAATCGCCGCCGCGCACGGCGATCGGCCAACCCAGATCGACCATGGCTCTCACCGCCTCGGTGCAGCCTTGCGCGGCAAGCTCCGGCAGCAGGCGCAACTGCATGTCCGACAGCGAGTGGGGCAAGTCCGGGTGCCGGGCCTTTATCCGCCGAGCCGTCGCCTCGTCGCCCACGGCACACGCGGCGATGAACTGCTCGTCATCGGGAAGCGGTCCATTGTCTGCCCATCGCCGCAGCAGCGCGGCGACATCGGTCAGCCCAAAATGCAGGGCGACCAGATAGGCACTCGCCCCTTCGGGCGTGCGAACCGCAGCATCGGCACCGGCGGCAAGCAGCGCTTCGATGTGGGCGGCAGAGCGCCGCCGCCGGAGCGCCCACAAAAGCGGCCTGCCCCAGTCGGATGTCGGCTGGCTTGTGGTGCCTTCGTTCGGATTGGCATCGGGTGCCGCGAGCAGGAGGCGCAGCGCCTCGATGCTGTCGAGGTCAAGAACGCGATAGAGCGCATTGGAGCCGGTGAGGCGCGCGCCCGCGGCAAGCAGCAGCCGGGTGCAGTCCGGATTTTCGAGCGAGTGATAAAGCGACTCGCCGTCGTTCGGATTGGCGCCGGCGTCGAGCAGCAGCTTTGTCAGCACGGGATCGTAGTTCTGGCCGGCAGCGCCGTAGAGCGCGGACAGCGGGAACTGTTCCGAGGGCTTTTCCACGGACGCCGGCGGCCATCGGCTGCCGACGGCCTGGTCTGGTTCGGCACCTGCTTCGAGCAGCAGCTCGGCACAGGCATGAAGCGGTTCGCGAAAGCGTGGCAGTCGGAGAAGACTGGAATGCGCCACCGCCACCAGCGGCGGCAAGTTGAGCGGACCGCCCGGGCGATTGATCCATCCTGGGTCCCGCTCCGTGAAGCCGCGCAGGATGGCTTCATTGCCAACAGCGCAGGCGAGATAAGGATCGCCTGCAACGAGATCCGGATGCTCCTCGACCATCCGCGCGGCGGCGGCCGGGCTTGCCCGGTTCGTACCGCCGCTGATGTCGCCGGCATAGACGAGGCCCACCCAATTGCGGATCGAGCCGGCACGGTCGGTTCGGTAAGCGCGCTGCGCCGCGACGAAGCTGCTCATGTCCGACCAGGACGGGAACCCATAGTCCCGCGCAAGGCAGGACTGGGCATCATGAAGACGCAAGGCGAGGCTCTTGATCGCCTGGTCGGACTTGCCCATGGCTGCCGGCAGGACATTTCGAAGGCGCTCGAGCGCATCCGGATCGCCGCGTTTGTAGTCCGCGAGCAATTCCTTTGCTTGCTTCTTCAACAGATCGAGATTGGGCCGGTTGGGGAGCTTTTTCATAAAAACCTCCGTGCGTGAAGTGCCGAAGGTCCGCAAATCGGCAGCACAAAGGTTTGGCTACAAGCTCATCAAGGCAAGTGGGTTCAACCCTTCCCGCGGACCCGGATGCGGCTTGCACCGCAGGCTGAACATAGGGCCATCCTCCCGCGGCGGTCAATAAGGATACGACCTTTGTCACGAGCGGCCGCACTGCCGGCGATCCGTCATCGAAACGGTGGACAACCAACTGGGCGCGGGATAGACAGGCAAGGCATTTTTTCCTGTTTCGAAGGAGAGCACGTCATGCTCTCGCACGACCGCGTCTGGGCTGCCATCGATGCTCTTGCCGAGCGCTATTCGCTTTCGGCTTCGGGTCTGGCAAGGCGCGCGGGACTTGATTCGACCGCCTTCAACAAATCGAAACGCCTCTCGTCCGACGGACGGCCGCGCTGGCCTTCGACCGAATCGCTGGCCAAGATCATCGAGGCCACGGGCGCTTCGCTGGACGAATTCACGGGACTGATCGAAGGCCGGGGCGCATCGCCCGCCAGCCGGCGCGCCGTGCCGTTGCTCGGCTTTGCCCAGGCAGGCGCCGGCGGCTTCTTCGACGATGCCGGCTTTCCCGCCGGGCAGGGCTGGGATCTCGTCGAATTGCCTGCGCAATCGACCGAGAGTTCCTATGCGCTGCAGGTGCAGGGGGATTCCATGCTGCCGCTCTACCGCAACGGCGACGTGCTCATCGTCGAGCCGGGCGCCGCCACCCGCAAGGGCGATCGCGTCGTCGTCAAGACCACGTCAGGCGAGGTGATGGCCAAGGTGCTCGAACGCCAGACCGTCAAGTCGATCGCGCTGGTCTCGCTCAATCCGGAGCATCCGGATCGCGACATCCCCATGCGCGAGGTCGAATGGGTGGCGCGGATCGTCTGGGCAAGCCAATAGGTGCAACGGGTGCGACTTCCCCATCTTGTCCTGGCGGTTCTGATGGTTCCGGTAATGGCGGCGCTGGTCGTTGCCGGCGGACGCACGCTGAAAGGCAGCGCAAGCACTGTTGCGGTGGATCAGATCGATCCCGGCGCCGATACGATCCCGCGGGCTGACACCGGGACGGTACCAGAAGAACCTGCCACCTCAGCCATACCTGCTCCGCAGCCGCCAAAATCGGCGGCGCATTCGCGGGCGATCGATCCGCAGGTCGTCGCGCCGCCGGAACTGCCCGCCGGAGAGCTCGAGCGGGTCGAGCCGCGCGAGCCGTTGAGCAAGCTGGCGCTCGCCGTGCCGCCCAAGCCGAAGATGCCCGACGACTGGAACGGCACAAAGCTGTTCCAGCCGGTCGCCCCGGCCGCCGGCCTGATCGAGGCGAAAGGCTATTCGGTCGCCGTTTCCGGCATCGATGTCGTCGGGCAGGACGAGATCTGCACCACCGACGGCAAATCCTGGCCGTGCGGTGTCCGTGCCCGCACGGCGTTCCGCGCCTTCCTGCGCGGTCGCGCCGTGGTCTGCACGGTGCCGCCGGAAGGTGGTCGCGACCGGATCGCGGCGGAGTGCCGGATCGGCAAGCAGGATGTCGGTCAATGGCTGGTCGAAAACGGCTGGGGGCGCGCCGCCAAGGGCGGGCCCTATGTGGAAGCGGGTGACAAAGCACAAAGCGCTAAGAAAGGCATTTTCGGATCGGCGCCGAACCTTGCCGGCATCTCGGCGGCACCGGCCGCACCCGCCCCGGCGCCTCAGGCGCCGGGCTCGATCCTGGAAGAGGACGGCGGCGTCCTCAAGCCAGCTGACCAGCCAACGCCTTCTGAATGAGCGAGCGGGTCTCGGTGACGCCGTAGAGGGCGGCGAAGGATCCGAAGCGTGGACCGCGTTCCTGGCCGATCAGCACCTGATAGATCATCTGGAAGAAGACGCCTGAAACGCCGGGGCCGCCTTCAGGGCTCTGCTTGGAATGGTCCTGGTAGCGTTCGATCTTGCGCGCCACGTTGAGCGAAGCGTTCTGGATCGCCTCGCCGCTGGCGCCCGCCGGCAAGTCGCCAAGAGCCTTTTCGAGAGTCAGCAGCGCTTCGCGCTCGACCTCGTCGGCCGGTCGAAAGGTCTTCGTCGGCTTCACGAAATCGTCGAAATAGCGGATCGCATAGCCCGTCAGCCGGTCGAGCTCGGGATGGGTGGCAGGCGTCACGCCCTGCACGTGGCGCGAGATGAAGCCCCACAGCACGTCCTTGTTCTGCGCATTGGAGGCGCTGACCAGGTTGAGCAGCAACGAGAACGGTACCGGCATGTCGATGGCGGGCGGATTGCCGTCATGCATATGCCAGACCGGGTTGCCCAGCCGCTCCTTCCAGTCCTGACGCGGGTATGCGGCGAGGAAGGTGTAATATTCGTCCACGGCCCGCGGGATGACGTCGAAATAGAGCTTCTTGGCCTGCCGCGGCCGCTGGTACATGTAGAGCCCCAGGCTCTCGGTCGGCGCATAGGTCAGCCATTCGTCGATCGTCAGGCCATTGCCCTTCGACTTGGAGATCTTCTGGCCGTTCTCGTCGAGGAACAGCTCGTAGACGAAATGCTCCGGCGCCCGCCCGCCCAGGATGTTGCAGATGCGGTCATAGACCACCGCATTGGTCTGGTGATCCTTGCCGAACATCTCGAAGTCGACGCCGAGGGCCGCCCAGCGCATGCCGAAATCCGGCTTCCACTGCAGCTTCACCCTGCCGCCGGTGACCGGCAGCGTGGTTTCGGTGCCTTCATCGTCGAAGGTGATGGTGCCGGCCTTGGCGTCCACATGCTTCATGGGAACGTAAAGCACGCGCCCGCTCTTCGGCGAGATCGGCAGGAAGGGGCTGTAGGTCGCCTGCCGCTCCGGCCCAAGCGTCGGCAGCATGACCGCCATGATCTGGTCGTAGCGTTCGGCGGCGCGCAACAGCATCGCATCGAAACGGCCGGCCTTGTAGTACTGCGTCGCGCTGGCGAATTCATAGTCGAAGCCGAACGTGTCGAGGAAGCGGCAGAGCATCGCATTGTTGTGATCGGCGAAGCTCGCATAGTCGCCTTCAAACGGATTGGGCACCGACGACAGCGGCTTGTGCAGATGCGGCTCCAGCGCTGCGCGATCCGGCACGCTGTCGGGTATCTTGCGCATGCCGTCCATGTCGTCCGAAAAACACAGCAGCTTGGTCGCGACCTTGTCCTGCGTCAGCACGCGGAACGCATGACGCACCATCGATGTGCGCGCCACTTCGCCGAACGTGCCGATATGCGGCAGGCCCGACGGTCCATAGCCGGTTTCGAACAGGATCGATTCTGGAAAGTCGGCGCCCTTGTAGCGTTCGATGATCTTTTTGGCTTCCTCGAACGGCCATGCCTTGCTCTCGACCGCGGCCGTCAGCAGTTCGGGATTGAGATCGATGATGTTTGATCCCGCCATGGTCCTGTTTTCCAAAATTATTCGCCGCTCTGGCTGCAAGTGTCAATTTTCAACCGGTCTCTAGGCGCGCGTGGCCGGAGCGTCAACGCGTGGGGCGCTTTTTCCTTGCGGCCTCGGGCTCACCTTCCTACCTTCGAAGCCCGTTCAAGGAGCAAAAGAATGCCGTCGCCCACCCCGCACGAAGCCCTGATCTATCTGATGGTCATCACTTCGGCCTCCGACCGGGACATGACCGACGTCGAACTGGCCAGGATCGGCGATGTCGTCCGCTCGTGGCCGGTGTTCGAGGATTTCAGGCAGGACCGGCTGGTTGCCGTGGCCCAGGCCTGCCAGAAGATGCTGCATGAGAAGGATGGGCTGGAAGGTGTCCTGACCCAGGTTGCGGAGGCGCTGCCGGAGCGGTTGCGCGACACTGCCTACGCAGCCGCCTTCGAGGTCGCCGCTGTCGATCTGGAGATGCGGCTGGAAGAGGTGCGCGTGCTGCAGCTGATCCGCCGTCAGCTCGATCTCGACACGCTGACCGTCGCGGCGATCGGCCGTGCGGCGAAGGCAAGGCTTCGCACGCTCACCTGACATCGGCCTCAACGAGGGCTGTTGGGGTTCAGGTCACCTGAATATCGGCTGTGCTTAGAAGAAACCGGACCGGATCAGAAGAAACTGACCGGACCGGATCAGAAGAAACTGACCGGGAAATAGCGCAGATAGAATTCGGCGAAGGTGCCTTTCATCGATATCTCCTGCAACGCGTAGTCGAGTGCCGCGGCCAGTGCCGGATTGTCCGCCCGCGTGGCGATGGCCATGCCGGTGCCCAGATATTCGGGCGCCAGGTAGGGGCCGCCGGCAAAGCGGCAGCAGCCGGCGGCATCGGAGCCGCCCAGCCAGAAGGCGAATCGCATGCCGTCGCCGAAGGCGGCGTCGATCTTGCCGGCCTTGAGGTCGCCGTAGAGGGCTTCCGGTCTGTCGAAGGGGACGATCTGGACCGTGCCGAAATAGTCGCGCAGCATGCGTTCATGCGCCGAACCTGATATCACGCCGACGCGCTTGCCGTGCAATTTGTCGAAGATCGGTTCCGCCAGCGCCTTGTTCTTCGGCATGATGAAGCGTGCCGGGAATTGCAGGTAGGCGCGCGAGAAGGCGTATGTCTGTCGCGACTGCGGCGTTGCGGCAATGCCGGCGATGATCGCCTCGCCTTCGCCTTTCTCGAGCGCGCCTTGAAGTTCCGCCCAGGGCAAGGCCTGGATCTGGCACTTGTCGACGATATCGAGTTCCGCGCAGATGGCCCGCGCCAGGTCGATATGGAAACCGGACAGCTTTCCCGAACCATCGAGGAAATTGAAAGGTGGAAAATCCGTGGTCGTCAGGAACCGCAGCCGCGGCAGTGCCGAAAGGTCTGGCTTGGGCAGCCGCTCCTTGGCGTCCCATAGCACTGGTACCTGCGGCTCCGCCGCGCGCGCTCCGGGAACCAAAACCAGTGCCGCGATGAGCGCCGCTGCCAGGACCTGGAACCTCCATTGGAACGCCACGATAGAACTCCCCGCACCGTGCTCGTGCCGGTTTTGGTATGAAAATGGTACAGGCACAATGCTTTTTGATTTCAACGCTTCGATTTCGGGATATGATTTGGTGGGTTTGCAAACAGCGGTGGCTGCCCTGGTGGGGGTACCAGGGTCGAGAACCACAACCGGAAGCGGGCGCTTTGCAATTCCTGGTCGGTGGCGAAGTGCCCGCATGGCGTGGACCATGGACTTCAATGCATAAGGCAACATGGGGTTGATGTTGCGATGAGTCAGTTCGATCGGACGCTGGAATACATGGACCAGCTGCAGCACGCCGCAACGGCGGCCGCGGTCTGCGAGAAACTGTTAGGCGTAACATCGGAGTTCGGCCTGACCGCGCTGATGGCCGGAACCGTTCCGCGGCCGGGCACGCCGACGGTGCAGCAAAAGCAGCATGTGCTGCTTTGCGACTGGCCGGTCGAATGGCTCGAGCGCTATGTGACGCGCAACTATGTCGATCACGATCCCGTCGTCAGTCACATGAAACAGCTGCAGGCGCCGTTCCAGTGGCGGGAAGCCGCCCAGGGCGTTCGCATCGACAAGAGCAGTGGCGAAGTGATGGGCGACGCCGGCGCCTTCAAGCTGCGCGACGGGCTGGCCTTCCCGCTGATCACGCTCGATGGCGAAATCGTCATGGTGTCGCTGGGTGGCGAGGCCGTGGAACTGTCGGCGGCCGAGTTCGGTCTGGTCTCGCTGGTCTCGACCTATGCCATTGGCCGCGCCATGCAACTTCACACCATGGCGGCCACGACCATCGATCACATCGAACTGACGCCGCGCGAACGCGAGTGCCTGCAATGGGCCGCGGTCGGCAAGTCCGAATGGGAGATTTCGCAAATCCTCGGCATCTCCGAGCACACGTCGGAGAAACATCTTCTTAACGCCAAAAGCAAACTCGGTGCCGTCAACCGGGTGCAGGCAGTCGCCGAGGCGATAAGGCGCGGATACATTAGCTAGGTCGGCCGTGCAGGCCTAGAACTTCTTGCCTACGTGATCACGCAATTTTCGCATCGAAGCACGGCCGTATCTTCCCCTGAACCACAGGAGACTACGGAATGCTTTTTTGTCTTTCGACCAAGGAATTGATGGAACGCCCCGACCTCTGGGAGGCCGTCCATCGGCTGCGCTACCGGATATTCGTCGAGGAAATGGGATGGGAGGACCTGCGGCGCCCCGACGGTTTTGAGGTCGACCAGTTCGATCATGACGAGGCGGTGCATCAGATCGTCATCAGGGGCGATGAAGTCGCGGGCTATCAGAGGATGTTGCCGACCACACGGCCGCATCTGCTGACCGAGGTGTTGACCGATCTCTCCGAAGGAACGCCGCCGGCGGGCCCCAACATCTGGGAGTTGACCCGCTATGCGGTGGCTCCGGGTTTTCGCGATGGCCGGCGCGGCGTCTCGACCGTCGGCACGGAATTGATAGCCGGTTTCGTCGAGTGGGGTCTCGAGCGCGGCGTCGACAAGGTCATCATCGAGTTCGAGCCGATGTGGGTGCTGCGCGCATTGCAACTGCACTTCCTGGCGACGCCGCTGGGCTATCAGCGCACCTATGGCAACCAGCAGGTCGTGGCGACGCTGCTCACCTTCAACGAGCACACGCTGGACGTGGTGCGTTCGCGCCGCAATCATCATGCACCCGTCCTGGCCAGGGGATATCCCGACATGTTCGGCCAAAGGAGGGCGTCATGAACGCGCACCCGCAACCCGAACTGCGCAACCATGCGCTGATCGTCACCGTATCGTCGAATGACGGCCGGCCGGTGCTCGACAGGAGGGCCTATGAGAGCCTTGCCAGGACGTTTCATGAAGCCGCCGAGAACGACGAGGTGCGGGTCGTCGTGCTGCGCGGCCTGGCGGGCTGCTTCTGTCTTGGCGGCGACTTTTCCGAATTCCTGGATGCCACCAAGCATCAGAAGCTGATCGCCGCCGTCACCGACATGTTCCGCATGCTGGCGACGTTTCCAAAGCCCATCCTGGCCTGTGTCGACGGCGATGCCGTCGGCGTCGGCTGCACCATCCTCTTCCATTGCGACATGGTGATCGCGTCGGAAAAAAGCACGTTCCGGGTGCCATTCGTCGATTTCGGCCTGGTGCCCGACGCGGCGACCAGCATCCTGGCGCCGCAGAAGCTCGGCTATGCCGGTGCCTTCCGCTTCTTCTGCCTCGGCGACACGCTTCGTGCCGAAGATGCCAGGGCGCTCGGCCTGGTCGCCGAGATCGTCCCGGAAGGCAGCGTCGAGGAGGCGACGCTCGGCCGGGCCAGGCAGCTCGCCAAAAAGCCGGTTGCGGCGTTGCTGCAGACGCGCGGCCTGCTCAAGGGCAACACCGCCGCGCTTTGCGAGCGCATCGATGAGGAGATATCGCTGTTCCAGCAGGCGCTGCAGGACGACGGCACGCTGCGACGGTTGCAGCGGATCGCGCGCCTGGCGGCCTAATGCATGTCGCCCGGAAGTGTCCTCGGTTCCGGGATAACGACATGCATAAAATCAGAAGCTTACAGCAGGTCGGCCGAATCCCATTCGCCGCGACATGCTGTAGAGCCGGATCAAGGGCGCTCATCAATGGCGCCGCGCCGCCTTTGGCTGCGCGGCGCCAAAAAAATCAGTCCTGCTTGCCCAGGAATGATGGCCCTTCGCCGATGATCTTCTTGTCTTCCTTGCCGATGATATCGAGATCGCGCCCCTCATAGGGCAGCGACAGGAGGATGCGACGCATCACTGCCAGCCGCGCTCGTCGCTTGTCGTTGGCCCGCACGATGATCCATGGCGCGAACTCCTTGTGGGTGCGCTCGAACATGCTGTCGCGCGCCTTGGTGTAGTCGTCCCACTTGGTGATGCCGGCAATGTCGATCGGCGAGAACTTCCAGCTCTTGAGGGGGCTGTAGCGGCGATCGTGAAAGCGCTCGAGCTGCGTCTCCTGGCCGATGTTCAGCCAGAATTTGAAGAAATGGATGCCGTCATTGACGATCATTCGTTCGAAATGCGGCGTCTCGTCGAGAAACTTCTCGTGCTGTTCTGGGGTGCAAAAACCCATCACCGGCTCGACGCCGGCGCGGTTGTACCATGAGCGGTCGAAGGTGACGAATTCGCCCGACGTCGGGAAATGGTCGGCATAGCGCTGATAATACCATTGCCCCAGCTCCGTCGGGGTTGGCTTGGTCAGCGCGACGTTGCGCGCCGTGCGCGGGTTGAGGTACTGGCGCAGCACGAAGATCGTGCCGCCCTTGCCGGCGGCGTCACGCCCCTCGAACAGCGCCATCGCCCGCTTGCCGGTCGCCTGCAGCCATGCCTGCGCTTTGACCAGCTCGATCTGCAATTGCTCGAGCGTCTCGTCGTACTCCTCGGCTTTCATCTTCTTGTCGTAGGGATACCCGCCCGCGGTCAGCTTGTTCTCCTCGACCCAGTCCGGAAGCTCGGGATTCTCGATATCGAACTCCCGTTCCTTGCCGCCGATCCGGATTTTCAGCGGACCTGAAGTTGGCGTGGTGGAATTTTCCTTGGCCTTATTCATGCAGACGAACCCTTTTAAGTGTCTGGACTCATGCTATTGGGAGCCACTACAGCGCCGCGTGTCCATTTGGGCGCGCAAAGGACGCTGTAGCACTTTTGATTTGCGGTCCAGCGGAAGTTTTCGCCGCCGTGTGACCGGTGGAGGCTGGGCGCGCGAATGACTGACCTGGGCGCGGAGCAGAAAGGCATGGGGCAAGCGATCGCCGCCCGGCTGTGGACCAGCCGCTGGCTGCTCGCGGCCGGTGTCGTGGCAGTCCTGATCGCCTATGGCTTCGCGGGTATTTCCGCCTACGTGCTGGTACCGGCGCTGCTCCTGCTGCTGGCGGCGGCACTATTGCCGGTTACAGCTGCGCGCCATTCCGCCGAGAGCGCCGGGGCAATCGAAGCGATGGGCTTGCAGCGCCTGTCCGGCGAATATCTCGCGGCCGCCGTCGCCGATCCGCTCATCATCTTCGACCAGGCCGCCACCATCGTCCACGCCAACGCCGCCGCTTTTGCCGCCTTTGGCGGCATCGCGCCCGGCATATCGCTGCCGCTGAAATTCCGGGCGCCGGAAATGCAGGCTCTGCTGGACAGTGTTCTGTCGGGCACCGTCGCCTCGGATGTTGTCGACTATACCGAGAAACTTCCCGTCGAACGAGCCTACCGAGTCAGCGCGTCCTCGGTCGGGCATGGCACCGACCTCTATGTGCTGGTCTTCAAGGACCAGAGCGAGACGCGGCGCATAGACCGCATGCGCGCCGACTTCATCGCCAATGCCAGTCACGAGTTGCGCACCCCGCTGGCCTCGATCGCTGGATTCATCGAAACGCTGCGCGGACCGGCCCGCAACGATCCGGCGGCGCGCGAGCAGTTCCTCCAGATCATGCAGAACCAGACCGGCCGCATGGCGCGACTGATCGATGATCTCCTGTCGCTGTCGCGGCTGGAGATGAAGCCCTATCTGAAGCCGGGAACCGAAGTCGATCTGCGCCAGACCGTCGACAGCGTCATCGATTCGCTCGGACCGCTCGCCCGGGAAAACAATGTCGCCATCGAACGCGATTTCGCCGAGGGGCCGCTCGATGTGCCGGGTGATCGCGACGAGTTGTTCCAGGTCTTCGAGAACCTTTTGGAAAATGCCTGCAAATACGGCCGGTCGGGCGGCCGCGTCGTGGTGTCGATCGCGCGTGGCGATGATGGTTCCGAACCAGGCATCGACGTGACGATCAGGGATTTTGGCCCCGGCATTCCCGAGGAGCATATCCCGCGCATCACCGAGCGCTTCTATCGCATCGATGTCGAGACCAGCCGGACCCAGAAAGGCACGGGACTTGGCTTGTCGATCGTCAAGCACATCCTGACGCGTCACAATGCCAGGCTGACGATCAAGTCCGAGGTCGGCAAGGGCGCCGCCTTCTCGGTCCATTTGCCGGCGCACTGATACTGCCCTAGTTTTCCACGGGACCGTTTCTTTTTTCTGTCATCCGGTTAGCGTATCAGCGGGGATTCGAGGAAACGACTCAAGATCAAGACACCCCGTGGGAAGGCATTTCGTCCATGCAGTCCGTTCACACAATGAGCGCCTTTGACGAGGAACTGAAATATCTCTCCAAGCGCATCGCCGCAATGGGCGGCCATGCCGAGCGCATGGTCGAGCAGGCGGTCGCCGCCTTGGTCAATGCCGATCCGGGATTGGCCCAGAAGGTCATTCGCGACGACGTCGTGCTGGATGAGGGGCAGCGTGAGATCGACGACAAGGCGATCATCATCATCGCCAAGCGCCAGCCGATGGCGACGGACCTGCGCGAGATCGTCGGCGCCATCCGCATTTCGGCCGACCTCGAGCGGGTCGGCGACCTCGGCAAGAACGTTGCCAAACGGGTGGTCGCCGTCACCGACGGCCGTCAGCCGACCAGCCTTTTCCGCGGCCTGGAGGCGTTGGCCAACCTGGCGCTGACCCAGCTGAAGGAAGTCCTCGACGTCTATGCGTCGCGTTCGGTCGACAAGATCGGCTTCGTGCGCGACCGTGACGACCAGATCGATGCCATGTACACGTCGCTGTTTCGCGAATTGCTGACCTACATGATGGAAGATCCGCGCAACATCACGCCCTGTACGCATCTGCTGTTCTGCGCCAAGAACATCGAGCGCATCGGCGATCACGCCACCAACATCGCCGAGACCATCTACTACATCGTCACCGGCGACCAGATGCCGGCCGAGCGGCCGAAGAGCGACAAGACGGACAAGATCGGCCTCCCCGCGGCGCTGCCGGTGAAGTGAACGCACGTCCTCTCGAACCCTTGATCATATTGCGCTAAACTATCCCGAGATAAGCTTGCCGGTTCCCTAGGGAAGGCAACGCTTTCGGGAGGCCGCGATGGAATATGTCCGGGAGTTCAAGCCCTCGCCGCCGACATCGGGCATCATCGCCTGCGGTGTCTACACCGCCGGGCACCGCATCGCCGATATTCCCATCGAGGAAGCCGGCGAGTGGGCCAAGAAATCGGGACATGTCGTCTGGATCGGGCTGCTTGAACCCGACCGCGAACTTCTGTTGCGCGTCAAGGCGCAGTTTCATCTGCATGAGCTGGCGATCGAGGATGCCGAGCACCCGCACCAGCGGCCAAAGATCGAGCAATATGGCGATGCGCTGTTCATCGTCGCTCGCACGGCGCAATTGATCGAAGGGCGCGTCACCTTCGGCGAGACGCATCTGTTTGTAGGCTCAGGCTACATCGTCAGCGTCAGGCACGGCCCTTCGACATCCTATGCCGCTGTGCGCCAGCACTGGGAAAGCTGCCCGCATTCGCTGGCCAAGGGCGAGGATTTCGTCCTCTACGCCATTCTCGACTTCATCGTCGACAACTACATGCCCGTGCTCGAGCAGATCGAGGACGAGGTCGAGGCGATCGAGGACAAGGTCCTGCTGAAGCCCATGACCGGCCCCGATATCGAGCGGCTTTACATGCTGCGCCGCGACCTCCTGCGCCTGCGCAACGCGGCATTGCCCCTGGTGGAAGTCTGTCGCCGGCTGACCAGCGCTGAGCTGCCACAGATCCATTCGGCCATGCACCCGCTGTTCCGCGACGTGACGGATCATATCCGTACCGTCCAGGAGAAGATCGACAGCCTGCGCGAGGTGCTGGCCTTCGCCTTCGAGGCCAGTCTTCTGGTCGGTCAAAGCCAGGAAACGGCGATCTCCAAGAAACTCGCCTCCTGGGCGGCCATCCTGGCGGTGCCAACCGCCTTCGCGGGCATCTACGGCATGAACTTTACCGACATGCCGGAGCTGAAGATGGAATATGGCTACCCGATGGTGCTGACCATGATCGCGCTGATCTGCTGCTTCCTGTACTGGCGGTTCAGGAAGAATGGGTGGCTGTAAAAGAGCGAATAGCGAATAGGGAGTAGCGAATAGGGGAAAAACTGCATTGCTCCCTCGCGGAAGCTCAATCACTGTCTATTCGCTATTCGCTATTCGCTATTCGCTATTCGCTATTCGCTATTCGCTCAGCGATTCCGCCGCCGCTCCGCCGCTGGCTGGAACGCCACGCGGGCATGGTATTTGCAGTAGGGACCGGTTTCGGCGGCTTCGTTGCCGCAGAAATTGAAGTCCTCCGAAAGCGGATCGCCGTTCGGCCATTTGCAGGTGCGCTCGGTCAGTTCGACGAGCTGCAGATGCCGTGAGATCGGTACCACGACGTTCTCGACCGGGCGGATGTAGTGCCTTGCCACGGGTTCGGCGTCGAATTGCGTCTGAAGGGCCGTCGCGCCGATCGAAGTCGTGACATGGCGTGCCGTGCTCGCGGCGCGCGCCACCGACTTCTGGACGGAGGAGCCTTGCGATGCCTTTTTCTGGCGTGCCGGCGTGGCTGTTGCGCGGCCACGGCCCGACAGCTTCAGCCGGTGCACCTTGCCGATGACCGCGTTGCGGCTGACCCCTCCAAGCTGCGCAGCAATCTGGCTTGCGCTCAGACCCTCCGACCACAGTTTTCTCAAGAGTTCTACCCGCTCGTCAGTCCAGTTCATGACCGCGCTCCTCATAAGCGTGCGGCAATCAGAATCCATTCCCGGCCCAGCACAACTGCTGGGGCAGACACCACATATATCTGGTGATTAGGTCCGCCGCACGAAATCTAGTTATTTCTCGACTACAACTACTCTATGCGCTGACTCGGTGACAAGAGTCCCAAGTGCAACACGAATCGGTTTTTTCGGTTTTCCCCAACTTGCCCGGTCGCTCATGAGCCGGCGTCGCGTCAGGGGGCTTGCCGCGCGCCACTACGCGACGTTTTCGTTGACTTCATGGCCGAAAAACACGATAAGCCGCAGAAGGCCGCCGCTTTGGCGGCTTTTTTGATTTTCCGGTACCGGAGACGCATATAATGAGCGGTTCGGCGCTTTACGAGACCTTTGCTCGCGCACCCCTGGCCTTCGACCATGGGGAAGGCACATGGCTGGTTACCGACAAGGGCGAGCGATATCTCGATTTCGCCGGCGGTATCGCGGTCAATTCGCTTGGCCACGGTCATCCGCATCTGGTCGCGGCCCTCACCGAACAGGCGGCGAAACTCTGGCACGTCTCCAATCTCTATGAAATCCCGGGGCAGAGCAGGCTTGGCGAGCGGCTGGCCGATGCCACCTTCGCCGACAAGGTGTTCTTCACCAATTCCGGCGCCGAGGCGCTGGAATGCGCGATCAAGACGGCGCGGCGCTACCACTTCGTCAAGGGCCATCCCGAGCGCTTCCGCGTCATCACCTTCGAAGGCGCCTTCCATGGCCGCACGCTGGCGACCATCGCGGCTGGCGGCCAGTACAAATACCTCGAAGGCTTCGGACCCAAGGTCGAAGGCTTCGACCAGGTCGGTTTCGACGACATCGACGCCGCTGAAAAGGCGATCACGCCGGAGACCGCCGCGATCCTGATCGAGCCGGTGCAAGGCGAGGGCGGTATCCGTCCGGTGCCGACACAGTCGCTGAAGCGGCTGCGGCAGCTCTGCGAACAGCACGGCCTGTTGTTGATCTATGACGAGGTCCAGTGCGGCATCGGCCGTACCGGCAAGCTGTTCGCGCATGAGTGGTCGGGTGTGACGCCCGACATCATGGCAATCGCCAAGGGCATTGGCGGCGGTTTTCCGATGGGCGCCTGCCTTGCCACCGACGAGGCGGCCGTCGGCATGACCGCCGGCGTGCACGGCACCACATTCGGCGGCAATCCGCTGGCAATGGCGGTCGGCAACGCCGTGCTCGACGTGGTGCTGGAAGATGGCTTTCTCGAGGATGTCCAGCGCAAGGCGCTTCTGATGAAGCAGGGGCTTGCGTCAATAGCTGACGAATTCCCCGAAATTGTCGAGGATATCAGGGGCACCGGGCTGATGCTCGGCCTCAAATGCGCGATGCCCAACGGCAAGGTGAACATGGCGCTGCGCGACCAGCATTTGCTGGCCGTTCCGGCCGGCGACAACGTCATTCGCCTGCTGCCACCGCTCACCGTCACCGATGCCGAGATTCACGAAGCGCTCAACCGCATCCGCGCTGGCGCCAAGGGCCTGTCGGAGGCCATGGCCTCCGCCGCCGCGAAGTAATCCGGAACCATTCCTGATGTCAGTCCGCCATTTCACTGATCTTTCCACCGTTTCCGAAGGCGATTTGCGCTTCATGCTGGATGACGCGGTGACGCGAAAGGCGCGTCTCAAGGCCGGTGAGCGGACCAAGCCGCTCGAAGGCAAGGTGCTGGCGATGATCTTCGACAAACCATCGACGCGCACGCGCGTTTCTTTCGACGTCGGCATGCGCCAGCTTGGCGGCGAGACCATCATGTTGACCGGCACCGAGATGCAGCTAGGCCGCTCCGAGACCATCGCCGATACCGCCAAGGTGCTGTCGCGCTACGTCGATGCGATCATGATCCGCACCACCTCGCATGAGCGGCTGCTGGAGCTGACCGAGAACGCGACCGTTCCGGTGATCAACGGCCTGACCGACGACACCCATCCCTGCCAGCTGATGGCCGACATCATGACTTTCGAGGAGCATCGCGGGCCGGTGGCTGGCAAGACGATCGCCTGGACCGGCGACGGCAACAATGTGCTGCACTCGCTGCTCGAGGCCTCGGCACGGTTCCGCTTCAATCTCAACGTCGCCGTGCCCGAAGGCAGCGAACCGGCGCAGAAGCATATCGACTGGTCCAAGGCGCATGGCGGCAAGCTGCATTTCACCCGCTCGCCAGAGGAAGCCGTCGACCAGGCCGACTGCATCGTCACCGACTGCTGGGTGTCGATGGGCCAGGAACACCGTGCTCGCGGCCACAATGTCTTCTCGCCCTATCAGGTCAACGCAGCGCTGATGGCCAGGGCAAAGCCCGATGCCCTGTTCATGCATTGCCTGCCGGCCCATCGCGGCGAGGAGGTGACCGACGAGGTCATCGACGGGCCGCATTCGGTGGTGTTCGACGAGGCCGAGAACCGGCTCCACGCCCAGAAGGCCGTGCTCGCCTGGTGCCTCGGTGCTTGAAGTTTCTTGGGCGCTTGAAGTCTCTTGGGCGCCTGAAGTGCCTGGGCGCCTGAAATGTCTGGGCGCTTGATCTGCGAGGGCGCGATGCCTATCTGCGCCGCATCACGCAAATCAAGCGCGTTTGGACGCATGTGCCCACCAGGGCCGCATGGCCGCGCCCTGGAGCTTTGTCATGTTGGAAAGCCATCAAGTGACTGAACATCACCCCAAACTCGGCGAGTTCGGCTACGCCGGCGACGATCACGTCGTTCCCTTCGAAGTCGGTCCGCTCGACGTGCGTGGCCGCACGGTCCAGCTCGGGCCGATGCTCGACGCCATCCTTGGCCGCCACGACTATCCCGAGCCGGTCGCCCGCCTGCTGGCGGAAGCCTGTGTGCTGACGGTGCTGCTCGGCACCTCGCTCAAGTTCGAAGGCAAGTTCATCCTGCAGACCCGTACCGATGGGCCCGTCGACATGCTGGTCGCGGACTTTTCCACGCCCTCGGCGCTGCGCGCCTATGCGCGTTTCGACGCCGACCGGCTGGAGGCACTGATCGCGGCCGGCGAGACCTCGCAGCAAACGCTGCTTGGCAGCGGCGTGCTGGCGCTGACCATCGACCAGGGCGCCCATACGCAGCGCTATCAGGGCATCGTCCAGCTCGACGGCGAGACGCTGGAAGAGGCGGCGCGCACCTATTTCCGCCAGTCGGAACAGATCCCGACCGACCTCAGGCTCTCGGTCGCCAAGCTGCTGACGCCCGGTGTCGGCGGTGCGCGCGAGCAGTGGCGCGCCGGCGGTATCCTGGCGCAGTTCCTGCCGCAATCGCCCGAGCGCATGCGCATTCCGGATCTGCCGGGTGGGGATGGCGATCCGCGCGAGGAGATCCATGATCCCACGGACAATTCCTGGCAGGAGTTGCTGGCCTTGCTCGGCACCATCGAGCCGACCGAATTGATCGACCCGACCATCGGCGCCGAGCGGCTGCTCTACCGCTTGTTCCACGAGCATGGCGTGCGCGTCTTCGGCGGCGTTCCCGTCGCCGATCAGTGCTCATGCTCCCGGGACAAGATCCGCGGCATCCTCGAGGGCTTCTCCGCGCAGGAGATCGAGGACAGCACCGAGGATGGCGGCATCCACGTCGCCTGCGAGTTCTGCTCGACGCAGTACGACTTCGATCCGGCGGAATTTGCGGCTCAGTGAGCTATCTTTCCTTCTCCCCGTTCACGGGGAGAAGGTGCCCGACGGGCGGATGAGGGGCAGCGCGACCGCCGGTGCTCAGTTCACCGTGCGCCTTGTCCCCGGCAGATCGAGCGAGAAGGCGGGGATTGCGATGTCGAACGTCTCGCCGCGCTTGTTGCGCATCGTGTAGCGTCCGACCATGATCCCGGACGGTGTCGAGAGCGGGCAGCCGGACGTATATTGATAGCTGTCGCCGGGATTGAGCTCCGGCTGGTCGCCGACAACGCCCGGCCCGCGCACTTCCTCGACCCGGCCGGCACCATCGGTGATGTGCCAGTAGCGCGACAACAACTGCACGAACTCGTCCGACTGGTTGTCGATCGTTATCTGATAGCCCCAGACATAGCGGTTCTCCGAGGGATCCGAACGGTCCTCGAGATAGAACGGCCTGACCTGCACTTCGATGTTGCGCGTCACGGCGCGGTACATGAGCGGCTCCAAAACAATCCGACGATTTTCGACGCTCCCGGTGAGCAGGTCAACGTGCGCGTCTTGTCGCGCCTAGCCTTGAACCGCAGGTGCCGGCAAAGAATGTCATTTAAGTGACACACGACAATGGTGGTGTGCACGAACCGGGCGACTCGGCGCTCTGTCGAACTGTTGAAAACGGCCACGATGCGGGCGGCCTTTCCGGAGTGACCAGATCTCGATGGAACTCACCTTCATAGCCGCCTCGCTTTCGACCGCTCTCATCCTTTCAAACGCCGCCAGCATTTCGCTCGCCGCCTCACGGCTGAAACGGCGCGGCACGATCGCCCCGCCCGCCGCCAAGTCGCAACCGGTATCGATCGTCGTCCCGTCGCGTGGCGTCGAGGCGTTCACGCATGAGACGCTGGAACGCGCCTTCGCGCTCGACTGGCCACGTTATGAGCTGATCTTCTGCGTCGCCCATGCCGACGATCTGGTGGTCAAACTGATAAACAGGGCGATTGCCCGGTTTTCCAAGGTGCCGGCCCGGCTGCTGATCGGTGACGACCGTGTCAGCGCCAATCCAAAGCTCAACAATTGCGTCAAGGGCTGGGAAGCGGCGCGCCACAGCTGGGTCATTCTCGCCGATTCCAACGTCTTGATGCCGAGGGACTATGTCGAGCACATGATGGCGGCATGGCGGCCCGACACCGGCCTTGTCTGCTCGACGCCGATCGGCTCGCGACCCGAGGGTTTCTGGGCCGATGTCGAATGCGCCTTCCTCAACACATTGCAGGCCCGCTGGCAGTATGCCGGCGAGGCGCTCGGCCTCGGCTTTGCCCAGGGCAAGAGCATGCTGTGGAACAAGCCGATGCTGGACGCCAATGGCGGCATTCGGGCGCTGGCTGCCGAGATCGCCGAGGACGCCGCCGCCACCAAGCTGGTCAACGGCCTCGGCCTGCGCGTCAATCTCGTTGCGGCGCCCTTCGAGCAGCCGCTCGGCCAGCGTACCGTTGGCGAGATTTGGTCGCGCCAGGCCCGCTGGGCGCGCCTGCGCCGCGTCACCTTTCCGCGGTTCTTCGCGCCGGAAATCCTGACCGGCGCAGCGGTGCCTCTCGCGCTCGCGCTGGTTGCGGCGGCGAGCGCGGGCGTCAGCCTCTGGGCAACCGCGATTGCCGTGTTGGCGGCCTTCTACCTTCCGGAATGCGCGCTGGCCTTGTCCAAGGGCTGGCATCTGTCGCCGCGCATGGTCGCGGCGATGATCGCGCGGGACGTGATGCTCCCGTCCATCTGGGCGCGCGGCTGGCTCGGCGGCGCCGTCGACTGGCGTGGCAATGCCATGACCATCCGCACCAAGGCGGCCGAATTGGAGGAGACGCCGTCGCGCGCCTGATCGCCGCGGACGACGCTCCTAAGCAGCTTATCTGGCTGCCTGCAACGCCTGCGCGATGTCTTCCAGCAGGTCGTCGGCGTCCTCCAGGCCGACAGACAGCCTGAGCGTGCCAGGCCCGATGCCGAGTTCGGCGCGGGTCTCGTCGCTCAAATTCTTGTGCGTCGTCGTCGCCGGATGGGTGATCAGGCTCTTGGCATCGCCGAGATTGTTCGAGATCAGCACGATGTCGAGGGCGTTCTGCAGGGCGAAGGCCGCCGGCTTGCCACCCTTGACGTCGAGGCAGATCAGAGTCGAACCGCCCGACATCTGCTTCTTGACGATATCAGCCTGCGGGTGGTCGGCGCGGCCGGGATAGATGACGCGAGCGATCTGCGGCTGCTCGGCCAGGAAGTCGGCGATCCTGCCAGCACTTTCCGTCTGCTGGCGCACGCGCACCGGCAGCGTCTCGAGGCCCTTCAGCAAGGTCCAGGCATTGAACGGCGACAGGCTGGGGCCGGTGTGGCGGAAATAGTCGTGCAGGTTTTCGTCGATCCACTTCTTGTCCGACAGGATGACACCGCCCAGACAGCGGCCCTGGCCGTCAATGTGCTTGGTGGCCGAGTAGACGACGATGTGCGCGCCAAGCTGCAACGGCTTCTGCTGCAGCGGCGTGGCGAAGACGTTGTCGACGACAAGCCGCGCGCCGATCGAGTTGGCAAGCGAGGCAACGGCCGCGATGTCGACGACTTCCAGCGTCGGATTGGTCGGGCTTTCCAGGAAGAACAGCTTGGTGTTCGGCCTGACCGCCTTTTCCCAATTGGCAATGTCGGTGCCGTCGACCAAAGTCGCCTCGATGCCATAGCGCGGCGCCAGCGTCTCGACCACCCAGCGGCAGGAGCCGAACAGCGCGCGCGCCGCCACTATATGGTCGCCGGCCTTGGCGCTGCACAGCAGCGCCGCCGTCACCGCCGCCATGCCCGATGCCGTGGCGCGCGCGTCCTCGGCGCCTTCCAGCGCGCACATGCGCTTTTCGAACATGTCGACGGTCGGGTTGGCGTAACGCGAATAGATGAAGCCAGGCTCTTCGCCCTTGAAGCGGGCTTCCGCCGCTTGGGCGGTCTTGTAGACATAGCCCTGGGTCAGATAAATCGCCTCGGAGGTTTCGCCGAAGCCGGAACGCAGGGTTCCGCCATGCACGAGTGCCGTCTGAGGTTTCCAGTTGCGCGTCTTGCTCGTCATCGTCCTATCCAAACACAAAAAAAACCGGCCGCGAAAAAGTCGCAACCGGTCCATACGGCCTTGCGGCCCGACGGTCCTTTAGCGACTTGTTTAACGTGGCTGCAAGCCGACCGGCCAAATCACCACGGGATAACGACCCTTTAGACCCGCGCCACGCTTGCGTCAATTGCCGGCTTCATTAAGAGGTTTGTACCAAGGCAGGTTCCGCCAAGTGCCCAGCGGTTTTGCGGCAAGAACCTGCAACAAAGGAGACCAGTCTTGGGGCGGAGCCAGACTTTGCGGCAGACAGGCATTCTTCCCGATCAGGACATTTCGGCGCTGTTCCAGTCCGGCGCGCTGAAGTCGCCGCGTGCGCTCGATGCCGACCAGATCCAGCCGGCTAGTCTTGATCTCAGATTGGGCGAAAAGGCCTGGCGGGTGCGGGCCTCGTTCTTGCCCGGTCCCAACCACAAGGTCTCGGAAAAACTTGATCGGCTGCAACTGCACGAGATCAATCTGGCCGAAGGCGCGGTTCTCGAAACCGGCTGCGTCTATATTGTGCCGCTGCTCGAAAGCCTGGCCCTGCCGGCTGACATTTCGGCCTCGGCCAATCCAAAGAGCTCGACCGGTCGCCTCGACATCTTCACCCGCGTCATGACCGACCGTGGCCACGAGTTCGACAAGATCGCCGCCGGCTACAACGGTCCGCTCTATCTCGAAGTCAGCCCGCGCACCTTCCCGATCGTTGCGCGCACCGGTTCGCGCCTGTCTCAAATCCGCTTTCGCACCGGCAACGCGCTGCTTTCGGAAGCCGAACTGCATGAATTGCACCGCGCCGAGATGCTGGTCGCCACCGAGCCGCCGAACATTTCTGGCGGCGGCATCGCGCTGTCGATCGATCTCAATGGCGACAAGGATGGGCTGGTCGGCTATCGCGGCAAGCACCACACTGGCCTCATCGATGTCGACAAGCGTGCCGCCCAGGATGTCCTCGACTTCTGGGAGCCGATCCACAAGAGCGGCGCCGGCGAACTGGTGCTCGATCCTGACGAGTTCTACATCCTCGTCAGCCAGGAGGCGGTGCATGTGCCGCCGCTCTACGCCGCCGAGATGACGCCCTTCGATCCGCTTGTCGGCGAGTTCCGTGTCCACTATGCCGGGTTTTTCGATCCGGGGTTCGGCCATTCGGCGGCCGGCGGCACCGGCAGCCGCGCGGTGCTCGAAGTGCGTAGCCACGAAGTGCCGTTCATCCTCGATCATGGCCAGATCGTCGGCCGGCTGGTCTACGAACACATGCTAAAGCGCCCGCAGGCGCTTTACGGGACCGACCTGGGCTCGAACTACCAGGCACAAGGCCTGAAGCTGTCCAAGCATTTCCGCCCGCGCTGATCCTGGCGCCATGAGGCCATGCAGAACGTTAGCCGACCCCGTAGGCTCGACGACTTCAGCATCCGTTTGACGTTCGACTAGCCGTGAAACATGCGCTTTTTCGCAATGCCGAGACACGCATTGAAGCTGCCGATGAACAGCAGTTCGCGCCGTGCGAGTTGCGTTTTACCCCAGCTGCGTGTCTGCCTTGCAGCGTCAAGCGAAGCCTTTGATCCTTGCAAGGGGAACAGGACTTTGTCCAGGCAGCCGAGGACATGGGCTCGGGCTGAGTCTATCCCGCATGGTTTGGCCGCTTCGTTCAGTTTCGCACCGCCAAGCGTGGACATTCGCCGGTCGGCGTTTTGCATCAGAAATTCGACCTGAGGGCTTGCGTACCCGGACGTTAGAAGCCGGTTCTTCATAAGTCCGAGTGCTTCGCCATAGGATTTGGGACTGCACTGCGCGGCTCCATAAGCCACGGAGGACGCGTCCGCGAGCAAGAGCGCGAAGCCAAAGGTTCGTATGGCGCCTGGCAAATAACTTGGGACCATATGTCAAAGCCTGTCATAGGACCATAGATGACGTCCTTTACTTCTGGCGCTTCACAGCGCCTTCACCGCCACCTTCACCGGCTTTTCGATTTCCAGCGGGTTGCGCAGCGGCAGGCCGAAATCCCCGGCTTCGATCTCGAACACGTCGCCGGCTTCGGTCGTGACGCCGTCGGCGAAGGACAGCGTGGCCGTTCCGAACATATGCACATGCACGTCTCCCGGCTGGCGGAACGCCGAATATTTGAAATGGTGGTGCTCGAGATTGGCGATGGTGTGCGACATGTTCGCTTCGCCCGACAGGAACGGCTTCTCCCACATTGTCCTGCCGTCGCGCACGATGCGTGACGTGCCGCGGATGTCCGAAGGCAGGTCGCCGATCAGAATTTCGGGCCCGAACGAGGCATTGCGCAGCTTGGAGTGGGCGAGGAACAGATAGTTCACGCGCTCCGTCACATGGTCCGAGAATTCGTTCGACAGCGTGAAGCCGACACGGAATGGCGCGCCGTCATCGCCGATGACATAGATCCCGGCGATCTCTGGTTCTTCGCCGGCATCCTTGGCAAAGGCCGGTGACATGAGCGCGGCACCAGGCGCGACCGCCATGGTACCGTTGCCCTTGTAGAACCATTCCGGCTGCACGCCGATCTGGCCTTTCGCGGGCTTGCCGCCTTCCAGTCCCATGCGGAACATCTTCATGGAATCGGTGAGTTGCTCCTCGCCGTCGGTGCTGAGCTTCTTGTGCATGGAATCGCGCGTCGCGGCCGAACCGAGATGCGTCAACCCCGTGCCGGTCAGATGCAGATGCGCCGGGTCGGGGTGATTGATCGGCGACAGGAGGCGCCCCCGCTTGTAGGCGGCGTCGAGATCGACCGTCTCGCCAAGTCCCTTGCGTTCGATCAGGGCCGTCAGGCCGACGCCGGTGCGGGCGGCCTCCATCGCCAGCGAATAGACGCTGCGCGCGCCGTTGATGATCCGGGTCTTCCCGCCGCTGCGGGCAACGACACGGATCGTCTCGGCGTCGTCGAGAATCTGCGAGATCAGCATGATCAGTCCTCTCTCATTTATCTGTATCCGGCTGCCAATGGGCAAACCCTGACCGGCGCGGCGCGGGAACGCGCCACGGTTGAAACGTTCGTCCGGATTGCGTTCGCGAACCTGGTCCTTCCCCGGACTTCTTGGTGCCGACGGGCCGCCGGCAGCTTCGCGATCTAGAACCCGTATGCCTCCTAGTCCTCGCCCCAGCCCTTAAGCCTTGTTCTTGTTGTAGACGTCGAAGATGACGGCCCCGAGCAGGACCAGTCCCTTGACCACCTGCTGCCAGTCGACATTGACGCCCATGATCGACATGCCGTTGTTCATCACGCCCATGATGAAGCCGCCGACCACAGCGCCAATGACCTGGCCGACGCCGCCCATCGCCGAGGCGCCGCCGATGAAGACGGCCGCAATAACGTCGAGCTCGCTGCCGAGGCCCGCGGCCGGCACGGCCTGGCCGAGACGCGCGGCGATGATGAGGCCGCCGAGAGCCGACAGCACGCCCATATTGACGAACACCAGGAGCGTCAGCCGCTCGGTGTTGATGCCCGACAGTTGCGCCGCCTTGGCGTTGCCGCCCATGGCGTAGATGCGGCGGCCGATGGTCATGCGCTTGGTGACGAAGACGAACAATGAAATCAGCACGCCCATCACCAGCAGCACGATCGGCAGGCCCCGATAGGTCGCGAACTGGAAGACCAGGAACAGCGCCAGCGCGCTGCCTACCAGGATCTTGATGACGAACAGCGCGAAAGGTTCGGCCTCATAGCCGTGGCGTTCGCGCTTGCGCCGCGCCCTGAAGCCGAAATAGGCGTAGGCGAGCACCGCGATCACGCCCAGCACGATCGTCGTCATGTGCAGCGTGAGCCCGCTACCCAAAATGGTCTTGCCGGCGGCATTCACCGTCGGTGGGATCAGCGTCAGCGGGCCGATCACGTCCGGGATGAAGCCGGAACTCAGTGCCTTGAAACTGTCGGGCAGCGGACCGACCGAGGAGCCGCCGCCAAGCAGCGCCTGGCAGATGCCGCGAAAGATCAGCATGCCGGCGAGCGTCACGATGAAGCTTGGTATGCGGTGATAGGCGATCCAGTAGCCTTGCGCGCCACCGATCAACCCACCGACGATCAGGCAGACGATCGAGACAACGAGCGGATTGCTGAACATGCCAAGAGGCCAGATCACCATCATCATGGCGGCAAGTGCGCCGATGAAGCCGGCGACCGAGCCTACGCTGAGATCGATATAGCCGGCGACGATGACCAGCAGCATGCCGAGCGCCATGACGATGATGAACGAGTTCTGCTGCACCAGGTTGCTGAGGTTGACTGGTTTGAACAGCGTTCCCGACGTCGTGTACTGGAAGAACAGCATGATGACGATCAGCGCGATGATCAGGCCGTATTCGCGCAGGTTCGTCGTCAGCGCCGAGACGGCGATGCGAGGACCCTGCTTGACGTCCTCGGCGGTGCCGCTTTGCGGCGCGGGAGCGCTGTCTGTGCTCATGATGCTTTTCCTTCTCCGCGAACAATGGCGCGCATGATTTTTTCCTGGCTGGCGTCGCTTGCCGCCATCTCGCCAACGATGCGCCCTTCGTTCATGACATATATTCTGTCGGAGATGCCGAGCAGTTCCGGCATTTCCGATGAGATGACGATGATCGCCTTGCCCTCGGCGGCGAGGCGAGCGATGATTGTATAGATTTCGTACTTGGCACCGACGTCAATGCCGCGCGTCGGCTCGTCGAGGATCAGAACTTCCGGGTCGGCGAACAGCCATTTCGATAGCACCACCTTCTGCTGGTTGCCGCCCGAGAGATTGCCGGTCAGTTGATAGACGCTGGATGCGCGGATATTGGTCTTTTTGCGATAATCGTTGGCGACGCTCATTTCGTGCATATCGTCGATGACGCCGCCATTGGAAACGCCGGCGAGGTTGGCCAATGTCACATTGTGCTTGATGTGGTCAATGAGGTTCAGCCCATAGGTTTTGCGGTCTTCGGTGACGTAGGCGATGCCGTTCTGCACCGCCTTGCCCACTGTCGAAAGGTCCACGGGCTTGCCGTTGAGCAGCACCTCGCCGCTGATGCGCCGGCCATAGGAGCGACCGAACAGGCTCATGGCGAATTCGGTGCGGCCGGCGCCCATCAGCCCGGCGATGCCGACAACTTCGCCCTTGCGCACCTTGAGGTCGATGCTCTTGATCACTTGCCGTTCGGCATGGATCGGGTGGTAGACGGACCAGTCCTTGACCTCGAAAATGACGTCGCCGATATGAGGCTCGCGCGGCGGGTAGCGATCGTCGAGGGACCGGCCGACCATGGAGGTGATGATCCGGTCCTCGCTGATGTCCTTCCTCGGCAATGTCTCGATCGTGCGCCCGTCGCGGATCACCGTCACCTTGTCGGCGACGCGGTTCACCTCGTTGAGCTTGTGGGAGATCAGGATCGAGGTCATGCCCTGCCGCTTGAACTCAAGCAAAAGATCGAGCAGCGCCTGGCTGTCCTTCTCGCTGAGCGATGCCGTCGGCTCATCGAGGATCAGGAGCTTCACTTCCTTGCTGAGTGCCTTGGCGATCTCGACCAGCTGCTGCTTGCCGACGCCGATATGGGTGATCAGCGTCTTGGGGTCTTCCTTGAGCCCGACTTTCTTCAAAAGCCCGGACGTGCGTGCCTCGTTGGCGTCCCAGTCGATGACGCCGTAGCTGGCGTGCTCGTTGCCGAGGAAAATGTTCTCGGCGATCGACAGCATCGGCACCAGCGCAAGTTCCTGGTGGATGATGACAATGCCCTTGTGTTCGCTGTCATGGATGCCTTTGAAATGGCATTCCTGGCCCTGAAAAATGATCTGGCCATCATAGGTGCCGGAGGGATAGACGCCCGACAGCACCTTCATCAGCGTCGACTTGCCGGCGCCATTTTCGCCGACCACGGCGTGGATCTCGCCTTCCTCTACGCTGAGGTTGACGTTCGAGAGCGCCTTCACGCCGGGGAACGTCTTGGTGATGTCGCGCATCTCCAAAATCGTCGAGGTCATTAGGGCAAGCTCCTAGGAGGCCGGCAGAACCCATACCGGGGTCGCTTTTAACGAAAAGGGGCCCTGCGTTGCGCAGGACCCCTGACTTTATAACCGAAATTACTTCAGGTCTTCGGCCTTGATGTAGCCGGAGTCGACGACCAGCGCCTGGTAGTTCGACTTGTCGACTTCATGCGGCGTCAGCAGGATCGAGGGAACGACCTTGACGTCGTTGTTGTAGGTCTTTTCATCCAGGCCTTCCGGCTTGCCGCCCGAGAGCACCTTGTCGACCAGCTGCACCGTGGCCTTGGCCAGTTCGCGGGTGTCCTTGAACACGGTCGAGTACTGCTCGCCCGAGATGATCAGCTTGACCGAGGCGGTCTCGGCATCCTGGCCGGTCACGATCGGCCAGGGCTGTGCGTCGGTGCCATAACCGACAGCGCGCAGCGAGGCGGTGATGCCGCGCGACAGGCCGTCATAGGGCGACAGGACGCCATCGACGCGGCTGCCGTCCGAGTAGTTGGCCGACAGGAGGTTGTCCATGCGCGCCTGGGCGGTGGCGGCGAGCCAGCGCAGCGTGCCGACCTTGTCCATGCCGGTCTGGCCGGACTTGATCTTGATCGAGCCGTCGTCGATCAGCGGCTGCAGGACGGAGATTGCGCCATTGTAGAAGAAGAAGGCGTTGTTGTCGTCGGGCGAGCCGCCGAACAGTTCGACGTTCCACGGCTTGGTGTTCGGGAAACGCTCCTTGAGGCCCTTGACCAGCGAATTCGCCTGGATCACGCCGACGCCGAAATTGTCGAAAGTGGTGTAATAGTCGACATTGGCGGTCTTCTTGATCAGGCGGTCATAGGCGACGACGACGACGCCCGCGTCGTTGGCCTTCTGCAGCGCATCCGACAGGGTGGTGCCGTCGATCGAGGCGATGATCAGCGCCTTCGGGCCCTTGGTGATTTCATTTTCCAACTGGCTGAGCTGGTTGGGGATGTCGTCCTGCGCGTACTGCAGGTCGACAGTGTAGCCGAGAGCCTCGAGCTGGGATTTGACGGCGTCGCCGTCATTGATCCAGCGCTGCGAGGTCTTGGTCGGCATCAGCACGCCGACAAGACCCTTGTCGGCCGCGTGCGCCTGATAACTCATGGCAGCGATGCCAAGGGCCGCGACGGCGGCCAGCGTTTTGATGATCTTCAACTTACTCTCCCTGGTTGATGGACGCGACACCTCGGGGCTTCGCGGGCCGCGCAGCCAGACAGGAGCGCAAACGCGCCGCTGTCGGCTTTATCGATCTCCGGTATCCTCCCAATCGGCTCCGCGATGCAGTTTCAATCGATACGATTTTGGTCGTTACCGCCCTTGCACCCCGGAACGCGCGAAGGGTGGGTCGCTTTGCCATAACTGTCAAATGCGATCTTTGGTGGTTGCTATACCGAAACCGGTATGATCTAGCATGCGGAAAGGAACCGGCGGAAGGGCTGGAAGATCATGGCGGCATTGCGCGATCCCGATGCGATTCCCGTAAGTTACGAGAAGCTCCCGGGCAATGGGGAGACACTCCTGCGCAGTGGCTTGAGCTTGCGCCACATGCGCATGATCGCCGCCCTCGACGATCACGGACGGGTGAGCGCCGCGGCCCAGGTCATGAACATCTCCCAGCCGGCCGCCTCGCGCATGATCGCCGAGATGGAGGCGGTGCTCGACGTGAAGCTGTGCGAACGGCTGCCGCGCGGCGTGACCCTCACCCCCTATGGTCAGGCGCTCGCCAGGCGGGCCCGCTCGATCCTGCTCGAGATGCACGAAGCCGACCGCGAGATTGCCGAGCTCAAGGCCGGCAAGGGCGGTTCGGTGTTCCTCGGCGCCGTGACCGCGCCAGCGATCGAATTGGCCGTGCCGGCGATTCGCGAGATCCGCCGCATCTACCCGCGCATCGAGATCACCATGCAGGTCGAAACCTCCAATGTGCTCGCCCGCGAGCTGATCGCCTCGCGCCACGACTTCATCATCGCCCGCATTCCCGACGACCTCAATCCGCGGCTGTTCGAATCCCGCGTGATCGGCGTCGAGAAAGCCTGCCTGATCGTGCGCCGCGGCCACCCGCTCGCGAGGGGTAATGTAGTGCGGCTGGAAGACACCGCTGCCTATGACTGGGTCTTCCAGTCAGGCGGTTCGCCATTGCGCCAGGCGATGGAGAGCAATTTCCTGAACCGCAACATCGCGCTGCCGGATCGGATCTTGAATACCAGCTCGCTGCTGCTCACGCTGGTCATGGTCGCGCAATCCGATGCCATAGCGCCGGTCTCGGTGCAGGTGGCGAAGTTCATCCAGAACCCGGACGGACTTGCCGGCGCCATCGACGTCGTCCAGACCGAGTTCGACATCGAGGTCAGGCCCTACAGCCTGATCACGGTCAGGAATCGCGTCCTGTCGCCGGCGGCCAAGATGCTGCATGATTTCATCCTGCGTGAAGTGGGGTGATGGAACGAGAACCACCTCCGCGCGTTCAAAACCGATCGGCATGCGCGCTGGAGCCTGTTTCGGGCGAGGGAACGAGGTGTCGGTGGTTAACAACTCGGGAGGTTTTTATGGAACGTCGGTTGTTTCTTACTGGAATGCTTGGCGTTGCGGGGGCGGTTGCGTTTGCAAGCGTGGCCCGACCCGGCCGCGCGCTTGCCGGTGTTCCCCAGGGCAATGGAATTCTCGATGAGTTGGACAAGCCGGATCCGGCTGTCTTCGAAGAGGATGACCAGGTCGAACTGGAGCAGGTCTCCCACCGCCGTTGGCATCGCTGGAGACATCATGGTCCCGATGGCTACCGGCGTCGCCGCCGTGGACGCCGCCGCGGCTGGAGACGAGTTTGCCGCAGCTACTGGCGCCACGGCCGCCGCCGCGTCCGCTGCTGGCGCGAGCGCGTCTGGCTCGGCGTCTGGCTGTAATCGCTTCTGGCTGACGCCAAAGGGCGGCCACCACAGCGTGGCCGGCCTTTGCGCGTATATTCAGGGCTCTTCGAGCCCAAGGCGTGGCGTTGATTACCCAACTGTAACGTGTTTGGGCCTGCATTTTGCCTTAGCCTACGGTCGAATCGACGGAACCATAGAGGCCTTTGTCCGTTGAGGCGCTGTTTAAGCGGAGCTTTGACCATGGCGGGGGACCATCAAGAAGAACGGCATTCTGCAATCGACATGACGCGGGCCGCGGACCATCGGCACGCATGAAGGGCGTCGCGATACTGACCGAAGCCCGCAGCGGCTCCGAATGGCTTGGCAGCCTCACAAACAGCACGGGATTGTTCGGCAAGTCGGCCGAGTGGCTCGACACGGCCAATCTGGGGTGCAAGCCGAAATCCTTCGATGATCTGCTGTCCGCCGTGATCGATCGCGGCGGGACTGCAAACGGCACGTTCGCCGTGAAGCTGTTTCCACGGCACCTTCATTGGTCGCAGGCCAAATACGGAGCCGACTTCCTGGCGGAATGCGGCCGGCGCCATGACCTGGGTCTGGTCCTGCTGGAGCGACGGGACCGTCTTCGCCAAGCGATTTCCTATTGCCGGGCAAAGGCGTCGGGCCATTGGAAAAGCACGATGGACGGCGCGGATATGGTTCCGCAATACGACTTCGCAGGTATCTGCCAGGCCTATTTCCTGATCGAGCAGAGCTATGCCTTCTGGGAGGCTTACCTGCGGTTGGCCGATCTGCACTACGATCACTTTTTCTATGAGGATCTGTTGGAGGATCCTCGTCCTTACGTCGCGTCGGTGGCCCGGCAGTTGTCGGTGGGAATGCCGGACGGAGAGTTCGAGACGAATTTGCGGCTGCAGCGGGACGACCTCACCGAAGATTGGGCGGAGCGGTTCCGCAACGACGTCAAATCAGAAGACCTGCTGGCGCATCTGCCCAGGAAGGTGGCGCCGCGGAATATCAACAACCTCGCCCGGTTCCTCCTCAAGAAGCAGATGCGAATCGGCCAAGCCTAGGCTCACCGACAGTGCTGCCAAGTGGACAGGTTCGGCCTGGGCCAACGGACTCTTGGCTTCAGGGTGGAGCGGGTAGCGGGAATCGAACCCGCGCGTTCAGCTTGGGAAGCTGACAGGCTACCATTACATCATACCCGCGCTGCAGCCTCGTTATCATGACGGCATGGCTTCGGGCAATCGCAAACCGGTCTCACAATGCGGGCTTCGCCAGCTCACCGGTGACGGTCGGTGCCTGCTCCCTGGCCTTTGCGACTTCGCCGCCGGCGGCGAAGCTTGGCCAGTATTTCGAGATGGCCAGCGTCGCGCCGGCGGAAGAGAAATGCCCGTAGTCGAAATAGAGAAACTGCTTGCTGGTGGCATCCTCATAGGAACAGCCGATGGCGTCGCACAGATAGGTAAGTGGATCGATGAAGGTCGCGCCCTTGGCGAAGAGCTGCACCTGCTTGTTGATATCGGGATCCATGGCCATCGGCCAGGATGTGTTCGCGGCGCCTTCGTGTTTAGCAAAGAAAGCGACCTTCTGGACGTCGGCGATGAACTCCGGAGACTGGCCGATGACATAGACCTTGACACCCATGTCGCGCAGCCGGTCGATCGTCGTCTGCAGTCCGTCGAAGCCCCTGGCCTGGTAGTCCGTCCATCGGCCGCTCAGGATCACCGCCTGGATATTGTCATCGCGGATGATCGACAGCGCCCGTTCGTTGAAGCGGGTGCAGGTTGGCCTGGCGTAGGAAAAATAACTGAGGTTGGGTGGACAGCCGGCATAGGTATATTGGATGACGTTGGCCTGGATTTTCTGCGCGTTGGCCTCAAGGCCCGAAACGTAGTGAGCCGCGAAGGAATCGCCCCACAGCAGCACATTGGTGGGAAAGCCATGCGTGCGCGTGCAGTCGGCAAGGTTCCAATTCTCGATCCGGCTCGTACCCTCGTTGAAGCAGACGCCATTGCGCCAGTCGTCCACCACGATCCGTTGCGTCGAGAAATCGGGGAACCGCTGCGGAAAGCCCTCGCCGAGCACACCGGCCAGACCGCCGACGCACAGCAGGGCGATCGCCGTCGCCGAAAAGGCGAAGATCGGCAGCGGGGCGGTGAAGGTTCGCTTCTGCCGGAAAGGCTGCTCGACATATTTCCACGAGAAGGTCGCCAGGGCGAAGCTGGCCACCGTCATCGCGACGATCGTCGGCACCGAGATGGCTTTCAGCGAGAGATAATGGACGAAGGAATTGATCGGCCAGTGAACAAGATAGAGCGAATAGGAGATGAGGCCGACCCAGACGATCGGAGCGAATTGAAGCACACGCGTGGCAACAGGCACGGGCCGGTCCGCGTGATTCTGGCCCGCATAGATGAGCAAGGCCGTTCCGATACAGGGAAACAGGGCATTGTAGCCGGGAAACGGATCGCTTTCCGAAATCGTCAGGAAACCAAATGCGAGCAGGGCAAAGCCTGCAAGGCCGACCAGTTCCGTTGCCGTCCGGTTGGCAAGTGGCGGCGGCTTCTTCAGCATCAGCATGGCGCCCAGCGCCAGCTCCCAGGCGCGTGTCGGCAAGAGGTAGAAGCCGGCGGTCGGCGCCATCGTGGTCGCCATGACCGCCAGGGCAAAACTGCCGATGGCGATCGGCAGAAGTATCGTCAACCAGCGCTTCGAGGCATACCGGTAGATCAGATACACAAGGATCGGCGCGAAGATGTAATACTGCTCCTCGACCGAAAGCGACCATGTGTGCAGCAGCGGCCGCAGTTCGGCGTCGATCGAAAAATAGTTCGTCGTCTTCCAGAAATAGATGTTCGACCAGAAGGTCGAGGCCGCAATCACGCTGAGGCTGAATTCGTGCAGATCCGACGGCAACAGGATGAACCAGGCCGCAATGCTGGCAAGCAGGATGACGAAGGTCAGTGCCGGCAGGATGCGCCGCGCACGACGCCAGTAGAAGCGTCCGATCGAGAACTGGCCGCGCTCGAGATCATCCAGCAGGCTGCCGCTGATCAGGTAGCCCGATATCACAAAGAAAATATCGACGCCGGTGAAGCCCCCGGGAATGGCGGATACGCCGAAATGGAAAAGCACCACGGGGAGCACTGCAACGGCCCGCAGGCCATCGATGTCGCGCCTGTAATTCATTCGACCGGTCCGTACGCGGTGACCCGCGGTGGCCGTGCGGCGCCGCCTGACATGCCCGTCATAAGGCAATCCCCATTGTGCGAAAAACCTTGGCTCGTAGGCCTCACGGACTGTGCTATGCAGCACAACTTTGCTGCAGTGCAACATCCGTGTCAAGGCGAATAGCAGGCCTTCGAACGCTTGCCACGCCGGTTTTGTGGGATTGGTGATTCAGGTGCTGGGCAGGTAGATCACGGCATGATCGTCCGCATAGGCCCGCTTCCAGCCCAGTTCATTGAAGAAGGGGATTCGGGTGTCATCGGCTGTAAGCAATGCCCAGCCGATGGCGTATTTCTTCAACTGGGCCTCGAGCTGCGGCTTTCCGTCGCTGTGCCCCGTTGCATCATCCGTTTTCGTGAATCCGCCCAGGAACAACTGGTCCGTCCTGCCGTCGATATAAGTCTTGATGTCGTGGAAAATCAGCGTGCCGCCGAAATTGTAGGAATTCAGCACATTGCCGGACAGGTGGTGATCCCGCGCGAAAGCAAGGGCGCCGGTGGCTGATGTCGCCGGGCTCGGCGCGACCTGGTAGGCACTGCCGAGGATCGAGACCGCACCGACCAGCAACACAGCCATCGCGCCGCAGATGGCATAGAACCGGCTGGCGAAGAGTTTTTCCAGCCCGTCGCGCTTCTCCGCCAGCCAGGCCGTGGTCGAGAGCGAAGGATATTGCTGTGCGATCTCGACCGCGATGACCAACGGAATCAGCAGGAAGGGCAGATATACAAATCGCAGATGGGCGAGATAGACATGCAAGGTGAAGACGATGAACAACGCCTTGGCCCAGCCGATCCGCGGCCTTGACACCAACAGCCCGAAAATCGCCAACAACATCGCCGCTTCCTGGAAGAGTTGCTCCTGGGCATTGAACGGGTTCCATTCCAGGATGAGTGGAACAGCCTCATTGCCATAGGCCACGGTGAGCGTGGCCAGGATGGCTTTCACGCCATAGGGGTGCAGCAGGCTGACCAACGGACAGAGCAGGCCGAAAGCGACCCATTTTACCAGGAGGGAGGGTTTAGACAGACCCGCGCGCGCCAGCAGATCGAGCCCGGCAAAGGCCGCGATGATGAAGCTCAGGGTAAACGTGGCATGCAGGTTCGCCCACAATACGACTAGCACGAGCAGCCACGGCGGTGGGGCTCTCTCTTCTCGCGCGGCACGAAACAGCATTGCCGTCCAGACGACGATGATCGGCAAGGTGAAGACATGGGGGCGCGCGGTATAGATCGGGGCGATCAGGAGGGCCGCGGCGAGGGCCAGCGCTATCGCCAATATCGGCTTCAGCCATGCGCTGAGGAACCATCCCATCAGGAAGACCGTCAGGCTGATCGTGGCGATGATCAGTGTGACGACGCCATTCCAGCCACCCGCGCGGTAGGCAAGGGCCAGCAAGACCTGCCCCAGCCATTCCTTGGCGATCCAGGGCTGGCCGGCAAAAGTGTGGGAATAGGGGTCGACGGTTGGAAACGTCCGGTTTTCCAGGAAATCCAGCCCGACCTTCACTTGCCACCAATTGTCGGGATCCTGCAGGATCGCGCCGGCAAAGGCCGTGAGCAGATAGGCCACGGCGCAAGCGCAGAGAAGGCAGAATATCAGCCTGATGCGTTGCGCGTCCCCGAGCGACGGCGTGGCGGTCGCGATGGCGGCGGCCTGGTTCACGTCAAGGCTCCGGGCGAGCACATCCTGCCCATGCCGTTCCGTTGCATCCGGTCGACCTTCGCCTCAGCCACGCGCGGCCCTTTTCGCCATCTCCTGGAGGCGGTGGACAGGCAAATCCTGGCCTTCAGCCGCTGCCTGGCTTCGTGAGACGATCTCGTTGACGAAATAGAGCGGCCGCCGCTTCGTTTCCATGTACATACGGCCGAGATATTCGCCGAAGATGCCCAGCACCAGAAGCTGGACGCTGCCCAGGATAAGCATGATCGCGGCAAGGCTCGTCCAGCCGGGCAGAACATTGCCGACAGACCATTCCAACAGCGTATAGCCAAGCACGACCAGACCGAGCAGCCCGAACATCATTCCCAGCAGCGAGGCAAAGCGCAAAGGCACGATCGAAAAACTGGTCATCGCGTCGACCGCCAGAAGAACCATTTTCTTCAGCGGGTAGTGGGTGGTTCCGGCAAAGCGCCGTTGCCGTTCATAAGGGAAGGCGACCTGCCTCAGCCCGATCCAGCTCACCATGCCGCGAATGAACCTGTAGCGTTCGGGCATTGCAATCAGATGATCGAGCGCACGGCGGCTCATCAACCGGAAATCTCCGGAGTCCGATGCGATCTCGACATCGACCATCCTGCCGAGCAGACGGTAGAACATCGAGGCGGAAGCCAGCTTGAACCAGCTCTCGCCGTCCCGTTTCACCCTTTGGCCGTAGACGACGTCGAAGCCTTCATCCATCTTCGCCATCATCGCACCCAGCAGTTCGGGCGGATCCTGGAGATCGGCGTCGAGAATGAGAATGCGCTGGCCGCGGCAGAATTCCAGCCCCGCGCTCAAGGCGATCTGGTGGCCGTAGTTGCGTGCAAGATCGATGGCGACCACATGGTCGTCCTTTTCGGCCAGTTCGAAAATGGCCTGGCGGGTGCCGTCGGTCGCCCCGTCGATGACGAGCACGACCTCGTAGGGGAGGCCTTGCTCGAGGCATACCGCGCTGACGCGTCGATGAAGCTCCGCCACGCCGTCGCGTTCATTGTAGCAAGGCACGACGACCGACAACATGGGTGCGCGATGCGCGCTGATTTTTCCCGTTCCCACCAAAGCCCTGGCTCCCGCTTTGGAAATGGCAATAGCGGCAATTGGTTAGAAAACAGATAAGTCAGGGATCGGCGCGGCTACTGGCTGGCGGCCGCCACGCGTTTTGCGTCAACGGCCTGGGTCACGACCGAACCGGCAGTTCCATGCGGATGCGGGCACCGCGCCATGAGCCCGCCAGGATCCGGATCGTTCCCTCGTGCAGCAGCGCGATCTGTCGGGCGAGGTTCAGCCCCAACCCCGCCCCGCGCGACTGCGGCTGCAGGCGATAGAAGGGCTCGAAGACATTCTCGCGCTCTTCCACGGGAATGCCGGGACCTTCGTCGCGCACTTCGATGCCGCCCGTCCTGTCGATCGCAATCGTGATGGTACCGGCGCCGCCGCCATGCTCGATGGCGTTGCGCACGAGGTTGGCGAGCGCCCGCTCGATCTGCAGCACGTTGACTTCGATGCGTGTCTTGTCGGGCGAAGGCTCGAAGGCAAGGTCGTAGCCGGCCTCGATGGCGAGCGGCGCGAAGTCGGCCGCCACCCGGCTGACGAGATCGTCGAGATCGACGATCTCGCGCTGGTCGGATGGGCGGTCGAGCAATTGATGGTCGAGCAGTTGTTGTGCGAGGTGCGACAGGCGCTCGATATCATGCAGCAGCCGCGTGCTTTGCGGCTCCTGCCGCAGCAACTCGGCGCGTGTGCGCAGGATGGCGATCGGCGTGCGTAATTCGTGCGCCGCGTCGGTGAGGAAACGGTTGTGTCGGTCGTATCCCTGCGCGAGGCGGGCCAAAGCCTCGTTGAAAGCATGCACCAGAGGCGCGATTTCCTGCGGCACGTGTTTGACCGGCAACTGCATCGCGCGGGTACCGATATCGATGCGGGCAGCCTGGCGGACGGTTTCGACAAGGCCGGCAAAGGAGCGGCGGACCACGGCCGGCGTCGTCACCAGCGTGGTGGCGCCCATGACGAGGACGATGGGCAGCAGCAGGATCGCGATGACGAGCGCAAGCGCCGGCAGGGCGCGCTCCCAATTCCTGCTGCCGTCCGGATAGCGGGCGACCTCCACCGTGGCCGAAATGTTGATCTCGAGCCCGTCGGTCTCCTGGCGCGACGACTGCGTCGCGGCAATGATCTGTACCGCGCCGGCTTTGGTCGAAGCGTTCTCGATATAGGCTTCCGGCCGCATGTCCTTGTCGGAGAATCCGATCGTGGCGTGGTCTGCCTGGCCGAGCAGGCCACCGATCTCTTTGGTGTAGACATCCGGTATCGCGCCGGAACGGACGCTCTGCCCGCTGTCATCGCGCACGACGTACCAGACATTGGGGAAGCTCTGGCGAAACGCGGCGAGGTCTTCCGTTTCACGGACAATCAGCCTGCCGTCCTTGTCGCGGTCGACGGCGTCCTTGACGGCCGCGACGGCAGCCTCGTTGTCGATAAGCAGCCTCGGATTGGCGATCCAAAGGGCTGCCGCGCACAGCACGATGAAGAGGAGCAGCGTCGCCGCCTGCAGCAGGATCAGCCGGCGGACCAGGATCCATTGCAGCGAGCGCGCGCGCACCTTCTTCACGAGGCTGCCCGCAGGAGATAGCCAAGATTGCGGATCGCCCGTATCTCGATGCCGGCGGCGACATCGTCGAGTTTGCGGCGCAGCCGCGAGACATGCGCGTCGAGCGCATTCGAGCCGATCTCGTCGTCCAGGGCGTAGACGGCCTCCTCGAGAGCGCTGCGCATGATGGTCCGGCCCGGCCGGCGGATGAGTGTTTCAAGCACCAGCCTTTCACGCCGCGGCAAATCGAGCGCCTGATCCTCGACCAGCGCCTCGCGATGGCGGAAATCATAGGTGAGGCGACCGACCATCGTCTGGTTGGCGCGCGAGGTGAACGAGCGGCGGTGCAGGGCGTGGAGCCGCGCGACGAGTTCCACCGTGGCGAAGGCTTGACCATGTAATCGTCGGCGCCGGCATCGAGCCCGGCAACCCGGTCCTCCAACCCGCTCATCGCCGTCAGCGCGATCACCGGCACATCCAGATGCAAGGCGCGCAGGCGCGGGATCAGGCTGAGGCCGTCGCCATCCGGCAGCCGGCGGTCCAGCACCACGGCGTCGTGATGACCCAGACGAGCGACCGCCTCCGCGTCGGCCAGGGTCGCGGCGTGGTCGACGATGATGTCCAGGCGCTCCAGGGCGGCCTTCAGCACGGACGCCATTTCCGGTTCGTCCTCGATCAGCAGGACGCGCATTGGCGTTCTCCTTCACGCGCCGCCGCAGGATTTGCGGGGCGGCGGTTCATTCGCATTCCAGCTTTGGCCGGCGGAAATTGGTGATGAACCAGCGGCCGCCGGAAGCTCGGGCATAAAAAGTGTAGAAGCATTCCTGACGCTCGATATAGCCGGGCGTTTCAGTCTCTTCATAGACGGTTCCGTGTTTTGTTTGGCGGACCTCCCCACTCGATGTCCCGGAAACCGCTGACGTGGATATCTTGCGCCACTGATAGGCGCGCTCTCCCTGGCCGAGGTCGACGATCGCCGTTGGCGGACCGTAATCCAGAACGACCGATTCGACCGGTTGTCCGACATAGTTCTTCATGATGTCGGAGGCGCAGCCCGCCAATGCGACCGCGATCGCAATGAACAATAGCTTGGACGACCGTCGGCCGGGGCGATGCGTGGACATTGCTGATTCCCATGGTGAAAATTCACGCCGGGGACCTAGATTGCGAAGATTACATCGACATTGCGAAAGCATGGAATGTTCCTTGCCTCGAGGGGACGTCCGTGTCCGGCATCGACGCATCAACAACAAGATCGCGCGATGCCGTTGCGGCATCGCGCGATCAAGCTCGGCCACTTGCTGTTCTGGAATCTAGAACCGGTAGTTGAGGCCAGCCTTCAGCTCATGACTGCCGATCGTCTCCTTGGACCTGCCAAGGGCCGATGTCGTTTCAACGCCGGGGGTGCGGACATAGTCGTACTCGACCTTGGCCAACAGGCCGCCGGCGAAGCCCTGCTCGATGCCGGCGCCGACGAGGTAGCCGACCTTCCATCCGTCGCTGCTCCTCACGCCGTCGCCCTTGTCGAACCTGGTCATGGCGACGCCACCGGTTCCGAACAGCAACGTCTGGTCGAAGCTCACGCCGGCCTTCGCCTTGGCCGCGCCGCGCCATTTTTCCTTGATCTTGCCGCCCCGGACATCGTGTTCGGCGCCGCCCAGATAGGAACCTTCGATCTCGGCGCCGACGACCGCCGGGCCCATCTGTTGGTTGTAGCCGGCCTGGACGCCGCCGCTGAAGCCTTTTCGACCGGCGAACGGGTTCGGCATCCCCGTGAACGCCGTGCCGCCATGGACGCCGACATAGGCGCCGCTCCACTGGAAGGCGGGGGGATCGTTGTAGGCAGGCGAGAGGTCGGCGGCCATCGCCGGCCCGAGAAGGCACAGGGCGAGGGCACTCGCCGTCAGGACGATCTTTGCTTGAGGGGACACTGCATTACTCCAACACAAACGCGCATCCGGCACCCGATACGCTGGTTAATTGCTGAGGACCCTGGCCGTTGAGGCGGCAGGCTCCGATCGGTGTCTTTCAGGGATGGCTGCGCGGTTCTGGGGACCGGCTTTCGCCGGCTGTGGTAGGGGCAGAGCGCCGCGCGGTCCGTCACCTGAAAGACGCCTGGTATCTCGCAAGTGAAAATTGCACGCACATTGCGCAAAATTGGAAAATGACGATTTTGTGCTTTATTTTCAATAAATTAAAATGAAATTGTTTACCGATATTTAAGATTTTCGGGCTTTCGGAAGCCGCTCTGTCAGATGCTCGAGCGGGCTTTCGATGGCGCTCAACATCTGGCTGCGGCTTATCGGTTTCCCCGTACAGACCGTGCTGGCTTGATGGATGGCCGCCAAGCACGTATCTCTGGGCCGTGCCCATGAGTCCGGGCATCTCAATCGGGAGACGGCCTTGTCCGCACTGACGCGCTTTCTCGGCGACTCGCCGCTCAGGGTTGTCCTGAAGCTGCTGGTGGTATCCTTTCTCGTCGGCCTGGTCATGAACGCCTTCGGCTGGTCGCCCATGGATGTGTTCTACGGCATCCGGAAATTCTTCATCGATCTCTGGAATCTCGGCTTCCACGCCATCGACCGCTTCCTCGGCTATATCCTGCTTGGCGCCGCGATCGTCGTGCCGGCCTTCATCCTGCTCAGGATCGCCAACTACCGGAAGTGACGTTCAGGCGTAGCTCGAAGCGGCCTCGAACAGGATGGCGTGGCGCGCGGCAAGTGCCGGCACATCGGTGGAATAGCCGCCGCCGATAACACCGCAGACAGGAATGCCGAGCGCCCGAAAATGGCCGATGACCGTCTCGTCGCGGGTGCGCAGCCCATTGTCGGAAAGCGCCAGCCTGCCGAGCCGGTCCCCGGCATGGACGTCGACGCCTGCATTGTAGAAGACGATATCCCAATGGGCGCGGGTGGAGAGTTCCGGCAGGATGGTATCAAGCCTTTCGACATAAGCGGCGTCGCCCGTGCCGTCGGGCAGTGCGACGTCGAGGTCCGAGGCGATCTTGCGTGTGGGGTAGTTCCGCTCGCCATGCATGGAGAAGGTGAACACGCGTGGCTCACCGCCTAGGATATCCGCCGTGCCGTCGCCCTGATGCACGTCGAGATCGACGACCAGAACCTTCTGCACCGCACCTTCTTCCAGCAGAACCAGCGAGGCGACGGCGACGTCGTTGAAGGTGCAGAAGCCGGCGCCTTGCGCGCGTCGCGCATGATGGCTGCCGCCGGCGGTGTTGCAGGCAATGCCGTGACGCAAGGCGAGCCGGGCTGCCAGCACCGTGCCGCCGGTGGCAAGCTGCGCGCGCAGCGAGACACGGGGGCCGACCGGAAAGCCGATCTCGCGTTCGATTTTTTCCGGCACGGAGCAGGAGACGACCTGGTCGACATAGGTGGCCGCATGGGCAAGCTTCAGCCACGGCGCCGGCGCGGGTTCGGCTGTGTTGAGCGCGCCGGGTCCGGCCAGGCCGCGTGCGCGCAAGGCCTCCATCAGCAGCGGATACTTGCTCATCGGAAAGCGATGGTCGGTCGCGAAGCCGGCGTCGTAGTCGGGGTGATGGACGATCTGCAGGGGCATGAGACTGGTCCGGCGGCTTCGCGCCAGACCGGGATTTCGGTTGGCCGTCGCGGGAAGAATGATTGCGCGGTGGACGGAAAATGGGGCACATCGGCTCTCCGATCAAGCCGCAATCAGCAAGGCAGGAATCCTTTGGACAAGGGTGAAATCCTAACCGACGCCAGAGCCTTTTCCGTCACCAACCGCTCGGTGCTTGCCATCGCCGTGCCGATGACGCTCGCCTATCTGACGACGCCGCTGCTCGGCCTGGTCGACACGGCTGTTGTCGGCCAGTTCGGCGATGCAGCCTTGCTTGGCGGCCTGGCGGCCGGTGCGCTTGCTTTCGACGTCGTTTTCACCACCTTCAATTTTCTGCGTTCGGGCACGACCGGCCTCGTCGCCCAGGCTTTCGGGCGTGGAGACGCCCTCGAGGAACAGGCGGTGTTCTGGCGCGCCGTGCTGATCGCGGTCGTTGCCGGCGTCATGCTGGCGGCGCTTTCGCCGCTCATCGCCGTCGGCGGCCAGTGGTTCATGGATGCCGGACCACGCGTCAGCGAGGCGATGGCCGTTTATATCAGGATCAGGCTGCTCGCCGCCCCGTTCTCGCTGATCAACTTCGCCGTCCTCGGTTACGTGCTCGGGCGCGGCGAGGGCGGGCTCGGGCTTGTCCTGCAACTGGTGCTCAATGGCATCAACATCGCGCTCTGCTTCCTGCTCGGCCTTGAACTTGGCTGGGGCGTTTCCGGCGTCGCCTGGGCAACCGTCACCGGCGAATTCCTCGCCATGCTGCTTGGCCTCGCGATCGTGGTGCGCCGGTTCCGATCCAGCCCGCCCTTGCCTCGCCACCGCCTGCTCGACATGAGCGCCTTCCTGCGCATGCTGTCGCTCAACCGCGACATCATGATCCGTTCGTTCTCGCTGCTCGCCGCCTTCGCGCTGTTCACCCGCCAAGGCGCGCAGTTCGGAACGGTGACGCTCGCCGCCAATGCGGTGCTGATGAATTTCTTCCTCGTCGCCGGCTATTTCCTCGACGGTTTCGCCACCGCCGCCGAGCAACTCGCCGGCCGCGCCGTCGGCGCGCATACCGAGCAGCCCTTCAGGCAGGCGGTGCGGCTAACCCTGCTCTGGGGCCTTGGTCTGGCCGGTGCCGCGACGCTGGTGCTGCTCATGGCCGGCACCAACCTGGTCGCCGTCGTGACGACGTCGCAGGATGTCCGCGCCGTAGCCGATACCTACCTGCCCTGGGCGGCGTTCACCGCGCTGAGCGGCGTCCTTGCCTTCCAGATGGACGGGGTCTTCATCGGCGCGACATGGTCGCGCGACATGCGCAACATGATGCTCCTGTCATTCCTCGTCTTTGCCGCCGCGCTGATCACGCTGGCGCCCGCCTTCGGCAATCACGGCCTGTGGGCGGCCTTGCACGTCTTCTTGCTGGTGCGGGGATTGAGCCTGCTGACGATCTTGCGGCTGCGGATGCAAACCGCATTCAGCTGAGCGGCTTCGACGCCCATCGGTCGAGATGGCTGTCGCGCAGCTCGCGCATCGAGCTGAGTTTCTCTGTCTCGGCAAAGCGGGCCATCCCCGCGACGATCCGTCCCGGCAGCGCCGGCCCGGCATAGATCATGCCGGTGTAGAGCTGCACCAGATCCGCGCCGGCGCGGATCTTTTCCAGCGCCGTCTCCGCTGAATCGACACCGCCGACACCGATGATGGCCATTTCGGGCCCGAGCAGCTTGCGCATCTTGGCCAGCACGATGGTCGAGCGCTCGAACAGTGGTTTTCCCGAAAGCCCGCCTGTCTCCCGCGCGACGTCACCGCTTCGCAGACCCGGTCGTGAAATGGTGGTGTTGGAGACGATGACGCCGTCGATCCGCTTTTCCATGACTTCGGCGGCGATATCCTGCAACTCGGCCTCGACCAGGTCTGGCGCGATCTTGAGAAAGATCGGCGGCTGCGCGATTGCCGCCGCACGCGCGGCCACGACGCGCGACAGGAGTTCGCCGAGTTGCTCGCGCGCCTGCATGGTGCGCAGGCCAGGCGTGTTGGGTGAGGAAATGTTGACGGTGAGATAGCTGGCGTGGGGCGCGAAGCGGGCGACGCCGCGTTCATAATCGCCGGCGCGGTCGGCGCTGTCCTTGTTCGCGCCGATGTTGACGCCGACGATGCCGCCGCGCCCCTTGCGCGCGGCAAGGCGTTTTTCGGCCGCCGCGTGGCCTTCATTGTTGAAGCCCAGCCGGTTGATGACGGCTTCATCCGATGTCAGCCGGAAGATGCGTGGCTTCGGGTTGCCGGATTGCGGCAGGGGCGTGATGGTACCGACCTCGGCGAAGCCGAAACCGAGGCCAAGCAGCGCATCGGGTACTTCGGCGTTCTTGTCGTAGCCAGCCGCCATGCCAAGTGGGTTCGGGAAATCGAGACCGCAAAGGCTGACCTTCAGCCTTGTATCGCGTACCGTCCGCGCGCCAACCGGCAGGCCGCAGCGCAGCGCCGCGATCGACAGGCCGTGCGCGGTTTCCGGATCAAAGGTGAACAGCAGCTTCTGGCCGATCCGGTCGAGCACGCTCATTGCCCCTCCAGGGGCGGGAATTGGTGAGTACCGTCGGCACCGAGCGGCAGCGGCTTGATCCACAGCACGGCTTTCAGGTCGAGCACGCCGTAGAGATGCGGAAACAGCGCGCCGCCGCGCGAGACTTCGTATTTCAGCGCATCGCCCAGGCCGATCCCGTCGATGGCGACCAGCAGAAGGTCGATCTGGCCGGAAAAATGCTTTGCCGCGGTTTCCGCAACCTGCGCTGCCGTCGAAAAATGGATGAAGCCGTCGGCGACGTCGATTGGCGCTCCGGTGAAGCGGCCATTGGCTTCGGCCTCGCGCCAAAGCGCTTGCGGAGTTATCTTGTAGATAATCTGTGACATGGTTGCGCTATAATCCGAACCAGTCGCGCGGGGAAGGCCACGCCAAGGGTCTTCCCCATTTCCGGCGCAAACATGCGATATTTCAGGCTTTGGCCATGGAGGACAACATGCGTCTGCAGCACATCTTGATCCCCGCCGCGCTCGTTTCACTGGTCGCGGCCTCAGCTTATTCGGAAGAAGCCGACCGCTACCGGCTAGAAAAGTCTGATAACGGCTATGTCCGCATGGATACGCAGACCGGCGCGATGTCGATCTGCGAGGAGCATTCGGGCCAGCTCGTCTGCAAGATGGCGGCCGATGAACGCGCCGCTTACCAGGATGAGGTCGATCGCCTGCAGACCTCGATGAAGGCGATGGACGAGCGCGTCACCAGGCTGGAGAATTCGCTCTCCGCCCGCCTCGAATCGAAACTGCCGAGCGAGGAGGATTTCAACACGACGATGAGCTATATGGAGCGCTTCCTGAAGAGCTTCATGGGCATCGTCAGGGATATGGACAAGGATAGCGGCGGCGCCCAGCTCAACTCGCAGAAGACCTGAGCGCTAGTGACGAGGGAAAACGCGGCGCGCTGGCTTTGCCGCTTGAAAACAGCGCGCGGCCCCTCATAATCGTCCGACTGATCCCGCAAAAAGCAGTAAATCGGGGATTCGGGGAGGGACATCTTGCCGTCAGGCTATACTTTCGTCATCGCCGACGACCACCCGCTGTTTCGCGGCGCCCTGCGCGAGGCGCTTGCCGGCATCGGCAATGTCACCGCCATTCATGAGGCGGGCGATTTCGAAAGCGCCAAGGCGCTGGTCGTTGCCAACGAAGATGTCGATCTCGTGCTGCTGGACCTGTCGATGCCTGGCGCCAGCGGCCTCTCCGGCCTGATCTCCCTGCGCGGCATCCATCCGGCGGTGCCGCTGGTCGTGGTGTCTGCGCATGACGATCCAGCGACCATCCGGCGCGCTCTCGATCTCGGCGCCTCCGGTTTCATCTCCAAGTCGGCCAGCATGGAGGAGATCCGCGGCGCCGTGCAGTCGGTGCTTGCCGGCGATATCGCGGCACCCGTCGGCGTCGATCTCGGTGTCGAACGCGATCCCGAAATATCGGACCTGATCAAACGGCTGCAGGCGTTGACCCCGCAGCAGACCCGCGTGCTCGGCATGCTGGCTGAAGGCCTGCTCAACAAGCAGATCGCTTATGAGCTCGGCGTTTCCGAGGCGACGATCAAGGCGCATGTCTCGGCCATATTGCAAAAACTCGGCGTCGACAGCCGCACCCAGGCGGTGATCCTGCTGTCCAAGATCGGCAGCGACCCGCTGCAACCGGCGGGCTGAGTGCCGGCTGCAGCGGGTCGTGACTATTCGGTTGCCGGATTTGGCGACCATGGTACAGGCAACTCCGGTGGATTGACCGCTTCCGGTCTGGCGCTCGGTTTCGATTTGGAATCGTTTGAAGGCCGCCGTGCGCGGCCGATCGCGGCGCCAAGACCGAGCGAGGCGATCGCCACCAGCGGAATGCCGGCGATCCATGGCAGGCGCGGCGCCAGTGCGTAAAGCGCCGTGCCAATGGAAGGGCCGAGCGAATCCTTGAGGTCGACCGCCACCGACGAGGCCGCCATGTAGGAAGCCCGTCGTGCCTGAGGCGCCAGCGCATTGACGGCGGTCGGCACCAGCGGGCCGACCAGCATCTGGGCGATCGAGCACAGGCTGACCGCGCCGATCAGCGCCAACATTGCAGGCGAGGCGGCCAGCAGGGCGAAGGCGAGTATCGTTGCCAGGCCGGCACCGACCGTCAGCCACAAGGCGGACCGTGCCTCGACCATGCGGCTTACCAGCATCTGCAGGCCGACCGTCAGGGCGGCCGCGTAGGCGAACAGCGCGCCGATGCCGGATGGTGTCAGCGTGCCGGCGTCATGCGCATAGAGCGGGATAACCGCCTCGATCCAGTTGCCGGCGACCTCGAACAGGACGACCCAGAGCAGGAGCTTCGCCAACCGGCCGTCGCGGAACGCCGACAGCAGCGCGGACAAGCCTTCTTCCTCCTCGTACTCTTCATCGCCGTCGCCGGTGGCGCGGCCGGCGCTGATCGTTTCGTCCAGGGCCAGCAGCATCACGATCCCGCCCAGCACAAGCATCGTGCCGCCGGGGAGAAACACGCTGCGCAGCGACATAAGCGCAAGCAAGGCACCACAGGCCGGCCCGAGTATCTGTCCCGCGCTCGAACTCACCCGTGCCATGCTGAACCAGCGCGGATGCGCGGACGGCTCTGTCACATCGGCGATCGCGGTCAGTATTGTCGGGTGAAGCACCGATTCGCAGATGCCGGTCAAAAGCAGCACGAGCGCGGTGGCGACGACGCCGTGTGCGAAGAACAGGGCCAGAAAGCCGGCACCGACGCCGAGCGACGAGGCAATCAGCACCGGCCGCCGGCCGATGCGGTCGGCGATGCCGCCGATGAGCGGCGCCGCCAGCAGCTCGCCGCCGGCATAGCAGCCGAACAGCAGGCCGATCGCGCCGACAGGGATGCCGGCTTCGCTGCTTGCCCAGAGTGGAAAGAAAGGCACCAGCGCGCCGTCGGCGAAACCGGCGCAGAAGAACAGAAAAAGTCCAAGCGTCGCCGGGCGCGGCAGCCCGCGCCAGGAGGGAATTGTGGTCATGATGATGTCACCTACGCGTCGGAGGCCCGAAGGGCCGGATTGCGCGTTGTCTGACGTTAACGCGTACGGCCGCTCGAGGAGCAGCATGCTGATCTGATCGTTTCTGTGCCGGAGTGCTCAGCCGAGCCGCATAGACAACTCCACCTCGTCGCCGAACGGCGTCGACATGTAGCCTCCCGCCGGCAAGCGCACGCGCTCGAGATAGTCGGGAGCGAAATCGGCGTTGTCGGCGATGACCAAAGCGCCGGGCCTCAACCGGCTCTCGACCAAACCAAGAATCTCCGGATAGAGCGCCTTGGCGCCGTCGAGCAGCAGCAGGTCGATCGTCTCGGGCAAGTCGGCGCTCAGCGTCTCCAGCGCGTCACCCTCGCGGATTTCGACCAGGTCGATGAGGCCGCCTTCCCTGAGATTGGCCTTGGCCCGCATCACCTTGGAACTCTCGAACTCGGTCGTGATCAGACGGCCGCCGCCATTGTCCCGCAGCGCGGCGGCGAGATAGAGCGTCGAGATGCCGAACGAGGTGCCGAATTCGACGATGATGCGCGCGCCCGTGCTGCGCGCCAGCATGTAGAGCAATGTGCCGGTTTCCGGCGAAACCGCGAGCCAGAGATCCTTCATGCTGCCATAGAACTCACGATATTCGGTCTTGCTGTTGAGCAGGCGGGCCCGCTCTTCATGCGAATATCGCGCCATGGCCGGGCTTGTCGCGGCATTGGCTTCCTCGAACAGGCGCGCGAGCAGGGGAGCCAGCGGGGTTCCGGTGAGCGTGGTCATGGCAGTTCTCCAGTCGGGAATGCATGCGTCGTTGTGTTGTCTCGAAAAATACGAATAATCCTTCAGGTTTCCAATTCGCATTCCCGGGTGCCGCCATGATCAAACGCCCAACACCTTCAATTTCCACCCGAAAACAGCCCAAACAGGCGCGCGCCACGGAACTCGTCGCCGCGATTTTAGAGGCTGCTGTTCAGGTTCTGGCGAGTGAAGGCGCCCGGCGTTTCACCACCACGCGCGTGGCCGAAAAGGCCGGCGTCAGCGTCGGCTCGCTCTACCAGTACTTCCCCAACAAGACGGCTCTGCTGTTCCGGCTGCAGAGCGATGAATGGCGGCAGACGACGGAGCTCTTGTGCGGCATCCTGGAGAACGCCGAAAGTCCGCCGCTTGAGCGGACGCGCACCCTGGTGCACGCCTTCATCCGTTCGGAATGCGAGGAGGCGGCGGTGCGCGGGGCCCTGAACGATGCCGCTCCGCTCTACCGGGACGCGCCTGAGGCCGACGAATCGAGGGCCCTGGCCAATCGCGCGGTCCAGTCATTCATGCGCGAGACGCTGCCCGATGCGCCCGATGCCGTGTGCGTCATGGCCGGCGACCTGATCCAAACGACGCTGAGCTCGGTGGGGGCGGAGTTTTCGGAAAAGCCGCGAACGTCGGCGGAAATCGAAGCCTATTCCGACGCACTCGCCGACATGTTCTGCGCCTATCTCAAAAGCCTGGGGCACCAGGCCTGATCCAGGCGCATCGACGTCACTCCGCCGCCCGCACCATCGGCCTGAACCTGGCCATCATCGAACGCAGGACCGCCGGCTTCAGCGGCTTGTTGATCATCGGGATATCGAGGCCTGCCGCGGCGGCTCGCACCTCGTTGGAGCGGTCGGCCGTGACCAGCACGGCCGGCAGGTCGTCACCATGCGTCGCCCGCAGCCGGACGATAATGTCGAGACCGGTTTCGCGGTCGAGATGGTAGTCGGCAAGCACGATGTCGGGACGTTGGACCGCGACCCTGTCGAGATCCCCCGAGCCGGTCACCGTGGCGACATTGCAGCCCCAGCCTTCGAGCAGCAGCCGCATGCCTTCGAGGATACGGATGTCGTTGTCGATGCACAGCACATGCAGCCCGGACAGCGAAGCCGCCGCGCGGGCCGGCGCCCTGGTCTCGACCTCGCGTCGCGGCTCCTGCGCGGCCGCCACCGGCAGGATGACGGAAAAGCGCGTGCCCTTGCCGGGGTTGGAGAAGATGCGGATCTCGAGCCGCAACACCCTGGCGATGCGGTCGACGATGGAGAGGCCGAGACCAAGACCTTCGGCTTCGCGTGCGCCTTCGTCCAGCCGGGTGAACTCGTGGAAAACAGTGTTGAGCTTGTCACCTGCGATGCCGATACCGGTATCGATCACCTGGATCTCGGCCAGATCGCCACGGCGCCGCACACCGACAAGGATGCGGCCCTGGCGGGTGTATTTGATGGCGTTGGAGACAAGATTCTGGATCAGGCGGCGCAACAGGTTACGGTCCGTCATCACCGTCAGCGACGACGGCATGATCGTCAGGCCAAGCTTTTTCTCCGCGGCCAGTGGCCGAAAATCATTGCCGATCTGGCGCAGCAGGCCATCCAGGGTGAAGGCGGTGTCATCCGGTTTCATGGCGCCGGCATCGAGGCGCGAGATGTCAAGCACGGCGCCGAGAATGGTCTCGACCGATTCCAGCGAGGATTCGATGTTGATGGCCGCCTTGCCTGCTGGACCCTTGCCGGCCTTCTCGATCAGCGAGGAACAATAGAGCCGGGCGGCATTCAAGGGTTGCAGGATGTCGTGACCGGCGGCGGCAAGGAAGCGTGTCTTGCCGAGATTGGCCTCCTCGGCGAGCATCTGTGCCTGCGCCAATTCCTCGTTGACCCTAGTCAGTTCGACGGTGCGGGTCTTGACGCGCTGCTCCAGCGATTCATTGGCGCGCTTCAACGCCAGGTCCTGCTCGACGCGCCCCGAGATGTCGGCATAGGTGGCGACGATGCCGCCGTCGGGCATCGGGTTGGAGCGCAGTTCCACGATGCGGCCGCTGGTCTTCAACTCCATCTGCCACGGGCTGACGAAGCTGGTCAGCCGGTTGAGCATCGTCACGCGCTGGTCGGCGGGAATGTCGCCGCGCTCGGCAAGATGGCGAAGGATCTGGTCGAGCGAAACGCCGACCTGGCCCATCTCGTCGGGCAGATCGAACAGCGCCCGGTATTGGCGGTTCCAGCAGATCAGCCGGAAATCGCGGTCGAAGACGGTGATGCCTTGCTCCATCTGGTCGAGCGCGATCTGCAGCAGGTCGCGGTTGTGCTGCAGCGCTTCCGTGGCGTCGTCGAGCAGGCGGAAGGCGTCGCGGGATTCGCGGTCGTGGCGGCGAAACAGCAGCGACAGGATCAGACGCGCCGAGGAAGAGCCGACGGCGCTTGCCAACAGCTGCTCGGAAAAGCGGATGACGTCCATGCTGGCCTGCTCGTTGCCGTGCAGCGAGGTGCCGTTGCTCTTCTCGAAGGATTGAAAGGACCGCTCGGTGCGTTCGACACCGAGATAACGTGCGATCGTATCCTTGAGGTCGTTGACGGTGATGGCGGTGCGGAAGCGGCGCAGGCTCGGCATCGGGCCGGCTTCGCGCGGCACGAAGATCGATGCCTGGATGCGCTCCAGCGGCACCGACGCGCGCGATAGCGACCCGAAGACGAAGAACAGCGCATTGACCGACAGGCTCCACAGCACGCCGTGGTTCAGCGGTTCGGCGACGGTGCCGAACAGTGCCTGCGGCCGCAACGCCTCGAAGCCGAACAGTCCATGCACGATGATGCCGGCATCTTGCGCGACGAGCGACGGCACCAGCAGCGTGTAGCCCCAGACCAGGATGCCGGCGACCATGCCGAGTGCCGCGCCCCGGCCGTTGGCGCCGCGCCAGATCAATCCGCCGATCAGGGCCGGCGCGAATTGCCCGATCGCCGCGAAGGACATCAGGCCGATCGACGACAGCCGGGCGCTGTTGGTGCTCTCGCGATAGTAGAGAAAGGCGATGAACAGAAGGATGAAGATCGCTCCACGCCGCACATTGAGGATGAGCGTCGACCAATCCTCGTTCTCGGAGGTGGTCGTGCGCAACAGCCGGCGCACGAACAGCGGGATGATCAGGTCGTTGGAGATCATGATCGACAGCGCCACGCTCTCGACGATGACCATGGCGGTTGCCGCCGACAGGCCGCCGATGAAGGCGGCCATGGCCAGGAAATCGTGGCCGCTGAACAGCGGCAGCGACAGCACATAAAGATCGCTGCTCGTCCTTGTGCCGACCAGCGTCAGGCCGGCAAAGGCGATCGGCAGCACGAACAGGTTGATCGCCACCAGATAGAGCGGGAACACCCATGTCGCGGTGCGCAGTTCGGCCTCGCTGCGGTTCTCGACGATGGTGACGTAGAACTGCCGCGGCAGGAGAATGATGGCGAAACCGCTGAGACATGTCAGCACCAGCCAGGTGGCGAGCGACGTCGAATAGCCCATTGCCTGCCGCACCTGGCCATTCTCGGCCAGCCGGTCGAACATGTCGCCGGGGCCGCCGAAGATCAGGAAGATGACCATCAGGCCGATGGCCAGGAAGGCGGCAAGCTTGACCACGGTCTCGACCGCCACCGCCAGCACCAGCCCGTCCTGGTGTTCGGTGGCGTCGGCATGGCGTGTGCCGAACAGGACCGCAAACAGCGCAAGCAGCATGGCGACGACCAGCGAGATGTCGCTGACGAAGGGATCGAAGGAGGGCGGCGAGCCCGTATAATGCTCGACCATCAGGCTGACCGAGCCGGAGATCGCCTTCAATTGCAGCGCGATATAGGGCACGGCGCCGATCGTGGCGATCAGCGTGGCGATCGCGGCCACGGTGAAACTCTTGCCGTAACGCGCGCCGAGGAAGTCGGCGACCGAGGTGATCTTCTCGGTCTTGGCAAGCCGCACGATGCGGTTGAGCAAGGGAAAGCCGAACACGAACACCAGCACCGGGCCGGTATAGATGCCGAGGAATTCGAGGCCGCGTTCGGAGGAAAGGCCGACCGAGCCGAAGAAGGTCCAGGACGTGCAGTAAATGGCAAGGCTGAGCGCATAGATGAAGGGCCGCGCCCGACCGGGGCCTGACAAGGCCGAGCGGCGGTCGCCCAGGCTGGCGATGGCGAACAGCAGCGTCACATAGGCGATCGCGATGATGACGATGAACAAGCCCTGCACGCCGGCAAGATCCTCCCTGTGCCGATTTTCACCTGGCCGGGTCAGACGCAATCACAGCTTGGGCGCCAAGTCCATCGCGGCTTTCGGCGCATGCGGGCGATGATTTCCGGCGGCCGCCCCCAGGTAAGGAGAAAGCAGTTGTTTTATTTTTTCGCCGATGGTGCAACCCAAGGTTTTTGTTATGGTGTCGCCGGGTCGGTGCCGCGGGGATGGGACGGCTGTGCGGCCCGCCATGATAAGGAGGGTCGAATGCTGAAAGAATTCCAGGAATTCATTTCCAAGGGCAACGTGATGGACTTGGCCGTCGGCGTCATCATCGGCGCTGCCTTCGGCAAGATCGTCACTTCGCTGGTCGACGACGTCATCATGCCTTTTATCGGCGCTCTCGGAGGGGTCGATTTTAACAACTACTTCATTGGCCTCTCGCACAACGTGACCGCCACCAACCTGGAAGATGCACGCAAGCAAGGCGCCGTCTTTGCCTACGGCAGCTTCATCACCGTGGCGCTGAATTTTTTGATCATAGCCTTTGTCATCTTTCTGATGGTCAAGGCAGTGAACAATCTGCGCAGGCGCCTGGAAAAGGAAAAGCCGGCAGCAGCGGCAGCTCCTCCGCCGGCCGATGTACAGCTTTTGACCGAAATCCGCGATCTGCTGGCCCGGCGGTAGACGGATAGAGTTCTTCTGGACCAAGACCCCGGTCGTTCGCGGCCGGGGTTTTCTGTTTTCGTATCTGGTAAGCAGCGCTTACGAACGCCCGAGACAACGGACCTGCCCAATGACCCTGATCCAGACCCTGCGCCCCGAGGCCCTGGCCGCGCCTGAAAGCGGTATCGTCGCCGTCGTCAACTACGGCAGATTGCGCGAAGGCCTGATCCCGCTCTGGGCCGGCGAGGGCGACCTGCCGACGCCTGCCTTCATCACCGATGCCGCGTCGAAAGCGCTGGCCGGCGGCGAGACGTTCTACACCTGGCAGAGGGGCATCCCCGATCTCAGGCAAGCGCTGGCCCGCTACTATTCCAGGCATTTCGCCACGACCTTCCCCGAGGAGCAATTCATCGTCACCGGCTCAGGCATGCATGCCATCCAGCTGGCGCTCGATGCGCTTGCGGGAGCTGGCGACGAAGTGATCTACCTGTCGCCCGCCTGGCCGAATTTCGACGCCGCCGCCGCGATCGCGGGTGCCGTGCCGGTGGCGGTCACGCTCGACCATTCCGGAAATGGCTGGTCCTGCGACGTCGAGAAGATCGCGGCGGCGGTCACGCCGCGCACGAAGGCGCTGTTCATCAACACGCCGTCCAATCCGACCGGCTGGACCGCCGACCATGAGACCCTGCGGGCAATCCTGGATCTCGCCCGCGCCAGGGGTCTGTGGATCATCGCCGACGAGATCTATTCGCTGTTCCACTATGGTCATGGCCGTGCGCCATCCTTCCTCGACATCGCGCAGGCGGAAGACCGCATCCTGTTCGTCAACAGTTTTTCCAAGAACTGGGCCATGACCGGCTGGCGCGTCGGCTGGATCAAGACCCATCCAAGCCTGCAGCAGGTGTTCGAGAACCTGATCCAGTATTCGAACTCGGGCGTCGCGCAGTTCATGCAGCGCGGCGCGGTCGCGGCGCTCGACGAGGGCGATGCCTTCGTCGCCGAACAGGTGGAGCGGGCGAGGAAAGCCCGCGACCTGGTCTGCGGCATTCTCGGCGAAACCGGCAAGGCGCGCTTCACCGTGCCTCAGGGCGCCTTCTACCTATTCTTCACCGTCGACGGCATCACGGATTCGCGGGCAGCCGCTTTCGAAATCGTCGACAAGGCCAATGTTGGCCTGGCGCCCGGCACCGCCTTCGGCCCCGGTGGCGAAGCGTTCCTGCGGCTGTGCTTCCACCGCCGCCTCGATCAGCTCGAGGAAGCGGCAAACCGGCTGGCAAGCTGGATGAACACTGTTTGAACAGGTGGCGGCCTTAGCCGCCTGACTTCGGCACCAGAAGCGGAATAATGCGGTCGCTTTTCGCGACGGCTGGCCGTCCCGCTGACCCGTAAGGAATGCCGAGCGCGTCCCAGGTCTCGACCAGCGCGTCCTGCAGTTCGGCGATCAGCGCGTCGGAATGGAACGGCGTCGGTGTGATGCGCAGCCGCTCGGTGCCGCGCGGCACCGTCGGGTAGTTGATCGGCTGGATGTAGATGCCGTGCACGCCGAGCAGCCGGTCGCTGGCCATCTTGCAGAGCTCCGGATCGCCAACCAGCAGCGGCACGATGTGGGTTGGCGACTCCATCACCGGCAGGCCGGCGGCGGACAGGATCTGCTTGGTTCGGCTCGCCTGCTGCTGCTGGGCATCGCGCTCGGCCTGCGAGCGCTTGAGATGACGGATCGATGTTGTGGCCGCGGCGGCGATCGCCGGCGGCAGCGCCGTGGTGAAGATGAAGCCCGGCGCATAGGAGCGCACCGCGTCGATGACGGCGCTGGTGCCGGTGATGTAGCCGCCCAGCGTGCCGAACGCCTTGGCGAGCGTGCCTTCGATGATGTCGATGCGGTCGGCCAGGCCTTCGCGCTCGGTGATGCCGCCGCCGCGCGGCCCGTACATGCCCACCGCATGGACCTCGTCGATATAGGTCATGGCGTTGTAGCGCTCGGCGAGCTCGACGATCTCTTTGATCGGCGCGATGTCGCCATCCATCGAATAGACGCTTTCGAAGACGATCAGCTTGGCGCGTTCGCGGCCTGCCGTCTGCAAAAGGCTTTCCAGATGCGCGACGTCATTGTGGCGGAAGATCTTTTTCTCGGCGCCCGAGCGCCGCACGCCTTCGATCATCGAGGCATGGTTCAGCTCGTCCGAGATGATCAGGCAATTGGGCAAAAGCCGTGCGATGGTCGAGATCGAGGCTTCGTTGGAGACGAAGCCGGAGGTGAAGACGAGAGCCGCTTCCTTGCCGTGCAGGTCGGCCAGCTCATGCTCGAGTTCGACCAGCGGGTTGGACGTGCCGGAGATGTTTCGGGTGCCGCCGGCGCCGGAGCCCATCTTGCCTGCCGTGTTCTGGAACGCGGCGATCACGTCCGCGTGCTGGCCCATGCCGAGATAGTCGTTGGAGCACCAGACGGTGATTTCCTCGGCGCGGCCGTTGGCACGCCAGATGGCGCGCGGGAACTTGCCCGCGATGCGCTCGAGGTCGGCGAAGACGCGGTAGCGACGCTCGGCATGGAGCTGGTCGATCGCCTCCTCGAAGAAACGCTGGTAATTCATGTCGACTTCCCAATTTTGGGCGGGATCATAATCATTGGCCTTTTGGTCGTCCACCGGGCCGATTTGGTCAAAATGCCACGCCCCGGACCTGTTCCTAACGACGGCGGATCGTGGCCTATTCCCAATCCGTGGCACGCTCTTTGGTTCACTTTTGTTTCCGCACGATGCCACATCAAGTGAACGCTGGTTATATCGGGTTTTAATGGGCAGACGGCAGACTTTCCAGTAAGGCGGTTGTTGAGACAGTTTCCGATAAATCTAGGGTAAGCGAGGACGCGGATGACAGTTTTGGTGACAGGTGGCGCAGGCTATATCGGCAGCCATATGGTCTGGGAATTGCTGGATGCGGGCGAAAGCGTGGTCGTTCTCGACCGGCTTTCCACCGGCTTCGAATGGGCGGTGGCGCCGGAGGCAAGGCTGGTCGTCGGCGATGTCGCCGACAAGGAATTGGTCGGCTCGGTCATCCGGGAGAACAAGGTCGACGCGATCATCCATTTCGCCGGTTCCATCGTCGTCCCGGAATCGGTCGCCGACCCGCTCGCCTACTATGAGAACAACACCTCGAAGACACGCACGCTGATCGAAACCGCGGTGCGCGAAGGCGTGCCGAATTTCATCTTCTCCTCGACAGCCGCCGTCTATGGCGGCGCCGGACTGGAGCCGGTGCGCGAGGATGCCCGTCTGGCGCCGGAATCGCCCTATGGTCTGTCCAAGCTGATGAGCGAATGGATGCTGCGCGATGCAGGCCTTGCGCACAACATCCGTTACACGGCGCTGCGCTATTTCAACGTCGCCGGCGCCGACCCGAAGGGCCGCACCGGCCAGTCGACGCCGGGCGCCACCCATCTGATCAAGGTTGCCTGCGAGACCGCGCTCGGCAAGCGCCCGTTCATGCAGGTCTTCGGCACCGATTATCCGACGCCGGATGGCACCTGCATGCGCGACTATATCCATGTCAGCGATCTGGCCGCCGCGCATCGCCTTGCGCTGCAACGGCTGCGCGCCGGCGGCGCCAGCCTCGTCGCCAATTGCGGCTATAGCCATGGCTATTCGGTGCTCGAGGTCATCGACAGCGTGCGCCGCGCCTTTGGCCATGATTTCGAGGTCAGGATGGGCGACCGGCGTCCCGGCGATGCCGCGGCGGTGGTTGCGAATTCCGATCTCGCACGGTCCGAACTCGGCTGGACCCCGCAGCGCGACGATCTCGACCAGATCGTCAACGACGCGCTGGCCTGGGAGCGCATCCTGACCGGCAAGAACTCCGCGCGGAGCTGAGCGCGCTTTCCCAGGGGCTGACAAGCCCCAAGGGCTCGCAAGATGCGCGGCGACGCGCTATGCAAGCATTCGCGACACAGCGTGGAGGCGGCGTGCCGCGAGAGCTTGGGGGATGGCATGAGGATAACGGTGCTTGGAGCCGGCGTCGTCGGTACGGCGGCTGCCTATTACCTGGCCGCCGACGGTCACGAGGTCACCGTGATCGAGCGCCATCCGGCGCCGGCGCGGGGCACCAGCCAGTCGAATGCCGGGCTGGTGTCTCCGGGGGACGCCACCGCCTGGGCCTCGCCGGCGGCACTTAAGACGTTCCTGCGCGGGCTCTACAATCATGATCTCGGCATCAAGGTGCGGCTGCGCTTCGATCCCTATTTTCTCGCCTGGAGCCTGCGCTTCCTGCGCCAGTGCACGGTGACCCGCCTGCGTGCCAACAGCCAGGTCAAGCTGCGGCTCGCGCTCTATTCGCGCGACTGCATCAACGCCATTTCAGCCGATACCGGCATCCACTATGACGAGCGCAAGAAGGGCATCCTCTACTTCTTCCGCTCGCAGCACAGTCTCGATACCGGCACCGACAACTACCGCTATCTGGCCGAGCATGGCCTGCCGATCGAGATCGTCGGCCGCGACCGGCTGGTCGAGCTTGAACCAGGTCTTGCCGGCGTGAAGGAAAAGATCGCCGGAGGCGTCTACTCGCCGATCGACCAGACCGGCGATTCCCGCCAGTTCGTGGAAAATTTGGCCGCCCACGCCGCCGAAAAGCTCGGCGTGAACTTTCTTTACGGCACGACGGTCGAGGGCCTCGATATCGAGGGCGACCGGGTGCGGGCCGTGATGACCTCGGCCGGACCGATTGTCGGCGATGCAGTGGTCATCTCGATGGGTCCCGAAAGCGGGCTGCTCGGCCGGCGCTACGGCATCGACCTGCCGGTCTATCCGGTGAAGGGCTATACGGCGACGATTCCGCTGGAGGACGAGAGCAAGGGCCCGACCATGGGCGGCGCCGACGAGGATCAGCTGATGGCCTATTCGCGCCTCGGCAATCGCTTGCGGTTGGCTTCGACCGCCGAATTCACCGGCTTCGACCGCACCCACAAGCCCAGCGACTTTGCCACCATGTTCAGGACCGGCAAGGACCTGTTCCCCGGTGCCTTCGACGAGAAGAAGGCAGAGCTGTGGGCAGGTTTGCGGCCAATGATGCCGAACTCGGTGCCGGTCATCGGCCAAGCGAAATACCGCAACCTTTATCTCGACACCGGCCACGGCCATGTCGGCTGGACCATGGCCTGTGGCTCGGGAAAATTCCTCGCCGACCTCGTCGCCGGCCGCAAGCCGGAGATCGACCCGCAGGGATTGGTCTACAGAGGATAAGATGTCGGGACCGCAAGTCGCCATCGACCTTGGCCGCATCGAGCGCAATGCACGCACCATTGTCGATCGTTGCGCGCTTTCGGGCATCAAGGTGTTCGGCGTCACCAAGGGCACTTGCGGCATGCCGCAGGTGGCGCGCGCCATGCTGCGCGGCGGCGTCGCCGGCATTGCCGAATCCCGCTTCGAGAACATCCGCCGACTGCGCGACAGCGGTATCAGCGCGCCGATCATGCTGTTGCGCAGCCCGCCGATGGCGCGTGTGGAGGAAGTGGTGCGCACCTTCGACGTCAGCCTGCAGTCGGAGCTGACGATCATCCGTGAAATCTCGCGCATCGCCGAGCGCATGGGCCGCGTCCACGACATCATGCTGATGATCGATCTCGGCGACCTCCGAGAGGGCATCTGGCCGAACGACCTCATCCCCACGGTCGAGCAGATTCTCGACATGAAGGGCGTACGCATCGCCGGCATCGGCACCAATCTCGGCTGCTTCGGCGCCATCACGCCGACGGAAGAAAATCTCGGCCAGCTCGTCGCCCATGCCTACAAGACCGAGCGCCTGTCCGGGAAAAGCCTGGACTTCATCTCCGGCGGCGCCTCGTCGTCCCTGCCGCTGCTGCTCGAAGGCAAATTGCCGGCCGGCATCAACAATCTGCGCGTCGGCGAGGCGATCCTGCAGGGTGGTGTGGAAACCTTCCGTGACGTGCCATGGGCCGAACTCGAACCCGATGCCTGCCGGCTGACCAGCGACGTCATCGAGGTCAAGCTTAAGCCGTCGCGGCCGATCGGCACCTCCGGCTACGACGCCTTCGGCAACCAGCCTGTCTTCCCCGACGAAGGCGACAGGTTGCGCGCGATCGCCAATATCGGCCGCGAGGATGTGCTGGTCGAAGGGCTGAGCCCGATCGTCAAGGGCATAAGGGTGCTCGGCGCCTCCAGTGACCATCTGCTACTCGATGTCCAGGACGCCGATCCGCCGCTCGCCGTTGGCGATCGCGTCGCCTTCCGCATGAGCTATGGCGCCATGCTTTTGGCAATGACTTCGGAATATGTCGAAAAAGCACCAATGCACGATGTCGCGGATTTCTGCGGCCGCAAGATGGTGTCGATTTCGGCCGAAGCGGAAGCGGCCCGCATCCTCGCCCGGGAGGGAACCGGCGCCCGACTGGAAGCGATGAATTTCGACGTCGTCGAGCTGGCCGATATTGACCGGCCGCCCTCGGGCCTGATCCGGTTAGCCGCGGGCGCCGATCGTCGCATTGCGCACAAGGCACTGACGGCGACGGCGCGCGCGACGCACTCCTTCGGCCTGATCTGGATCGATTCCATCGCCGCGCTGATGCCCGAGGACGAGGACGGCATCGACCTGCCGGAAGTGTCGGTACTGGCGCGCTCGCTTGGCCTCGACCACAAGGCCGGCGCGCTGCAGCCGCAGCTGTCGCCGGAAAACGTCGTCATCGTCGGACTGCGCCATGCCGACCCGGCCGAAGTGCGGGTGCTGAAGGATTCGCGCGTCTCGGCCTTCACCATGACCGACATCGACGCCATGGGCATGCGCGACCTGATGCATGAGGCGATCCGCATCGCCACCTCGGGCACGCAAGGATTTCACGTCAGCTACTCGCCTGATGTGACCGAATTCGCCGGCTGGGCGGCTGGTTCCGGCGGCCTCACCGTGCGCGAGACGCATCAGGCGATGGAGGCGATCGCGCTTTCCGGCGGACTGCTGTCGATGAATGTCTCGGGCCTGAGTGCCGATCTGGAGCCCAGAATTGGCACGGAGACCGTCAACTTCGTCATGTCGGCCTTCGGCAAGCGGATCCTCTGATCAGCCAATAGCCTCAACGGCCGCCCGCCATACGCGCGCATACTCCGCCCAGGCCGGATCGGCCGGCGGCTCTTGTGTCTGGCCCTTGCCATGCGCGGCACCCTGGTCCGATGCCAGCAGGGCGGCCCCGATGCTGGTGCCGGTAGCGGCTTCCGATGCGACGACCGCGCGGCCGGTGCTCGCGGCAAGCATCCGCGTGAACAATTGGTTGCGCGCGAACGGTCCCTCGACGGTCGTCGGACCATCGCCGCCGATCAGGTCGAGGCACGTGGCGGTCATCAGCGCCAGGTAGAAGGAGATCGCGGCAAAGCGCTGGCCGGGAGGGATCGCCTCGCCCTTGCGCCATGCGGCGGTGTGATGCGGAAACGGCCCCGAGCCTTGCTGGATCGAAGGCAAAAGCAATGTCTTGCGCGTCAGCACCGCTGTGACATCGCTGTCGTTCCAGTTCTGCGCCGAGCCTTCGGTCAGCAGCGAGAATTCGCGGCCGCCCATGAACCGCGCCGAGGGCACGGGGTTGCCGAGTGCATTGACATTGACCAGCGTATCCCTTGCCGGATCGAGCGCGACCGCCTTGCCGCCGACCGCCATCGACACCACCCAGGTGCCGGTCGAGACCACCGAGAAGGGCGGCGCGTCGGATAGGAGATGCGGCAGCAGGGAGGCGTTGGAATCGTGCAGGCCGCAAAGGACCGGCGTTTGCGGGTCGAGCCCGGTCCGCTCCGCAAGCGCGGGCAGGATCGAGCCAAGACGGTCGCTGGCCGGCCGCACGGGCGCCATCACGTCGCGCCAGCCCAGGCGGTCGACCAGCGCCGAAAAATCCCCCGTCCAGGGGTTCCACAGATCGGTGTGGCAGCCGAGCGAGGTGACCTCGTTGGCGACGACACCGGTCAGGCGCAGCGCCCAGTATTGCGGGTACATCAGAATCGCGGCGGCCCTGGCGAACTCCGTCGGGAAGCTTTGCTGCTGCCAGAAGAATTGCGCGCCGAGATTGAGGCCGAGCGGCAGGCGCGGCGTGCCGGTCTCGGCGAAAGGCGGGCGGATCGCGTCATAGCCTTCCGCAAGCTCGTCGGGCCCGTCGAATTCATAGTCGAGAACAGGCAGCACGAGTTCGCCGGAGGCATCGACCAGCACGCCGGTCGCGCCATGGGTGGTGATCGAAATCGCGTCGATGCGCTGTTCACGGTTGAGCGCCGCAAGGCTGTCGAGGATGAAAACCCACAGCGCTTCGACATCGTGATGCGGATAGGGCGCCTGTCGCACCGGCGCATTCGCCCTGCGGCGCAGCGCTACCTCGCTCAATGTGGCGAGATCGACCAGCGCCACCTTGGCGTTGGTCTTGCCGATATCGATGACGGCGATGTGGCGGATCGCGCTCATTCCATATGGAACATTATTTCCAGGGGCACCGCCACCGGTTCATTGTCCGGCCTGGTCTCCATGATGTCGGCCATTTCAGCCCACCAGCGCTGCATCACCGGATGCTTCGGCAGATCGTCCATGCCGTGACCATCGCGCCGCCACAGCACCCCAAACAGGATATTGGTCTCTTCGTCGAGATGGATCGAATAGTCGGAGACGCCGGCCTGCTTGAGCAACGCGACCAGCGCCGGCCAGATTTCATCGTGGCGCTTCTTGTACTTGGCCTTCATGCCGGGCTTGAGCATCATCTTGAATGCGTACTTCTCGGGCATCAGGCCAAGCGTCCCCCGCGCAGCCGCCGCCACACGATCGGCAGCGCGATGACGATGATCAGGAGCAGGCCTATGAAGATCGACATGACGATGCCGGGCACGTTGAGCAGGCCGAGGCCGAAGGTCACCAGCCCCATGATGAAGGCGGCGAGCACGACGCCCAGAATGCTGCCGGCGCCGCCAAGGATACTGACGCCGCCCAGCACCACCATGGTGATGACTTCGAGCTCATAACCTTGGGCGATGGACGGCCGTGTCGAGCCGAGCCGCGAGGTGATCAGCACCGAGGCGATGCCCGACATCAGGCCGGTCAGGCAAAACAGGATGAATTTTATGCGGCCGACGCGCACGCCGGAAAACTGTGCCGCGACCGGATTGTTGCCGATGGCGAAGACACGACGGCCGAAAGTCGTGCGATGCAGCACAAGCCAATAGACGGCAGCCGCGATGAGGAAGAGCACCAGTTCGAACGACACCACCCACCAGACGTAACCCTGGCCGAAGAAGGCGAAGCTTTCAGGATAGCCCTTGTAGGCCTGATCGCCGAGGATGATGAAGGCGATGCCGCGAAACAGGCTCATCGTGCCGATGGTGACGACGATGGAAGGCAGGCCGAGGCGCGTGACCAGCAGCCCGTTGAAGGCGCCGCAGCCGAGGCCGACGACGATGCCGATCAAGACAAGCACTGGCGTGCCGGCGCCGGCCTGCACCGCCATGCCCATCATGGTCGATGCCAGCGCGATGATGGCGGCCACCGACAGGTCGATCTCGCCGGAGATGATCAGCAATGCCATGGCAAAGGCGATCAGACCCTTTTCGGTGAAGTTGAAGGTGAGATCGGAGAGCGAATAGGGGTCGAGGAAATAGGGTGAGGCGAAGCTGTTGATGGCAAAGATGGCAACCGCCACCACGACCAGCAGCGCTTCCCAGGAAAAGATCGCCGAAGAGAGCGGCTTGTCGAGCCGGTCGGGAATGTGGCGAGGGGCGGGGACGTCGGTCATGCCGCTTCCACCTTTCTCAGGATGATGCGGCCCTGCCGGCGTTCACCGCGCGCGTTGAGCACGACGGCCAGGATGATGGCGCTGCCCGAAATCGCCATCTGCCAGAAGGGCGAGATGTTGATGACCGGCAACGCGTTGGAGATGATGCCGAGGAACAGCGCACCGAGCACGGCACCGCCGACCGAACCGATGCCGCCGGCGATCGAGATGCCGCCGATGACGCAAGCGGCGATGATGTTGAGCTCATAGCCGTTGGCGACCTCGACCGAGGCAATGACGTAGCGCGAAATCCAGAGATAACCGCAGAGGCCACCGATCATGCCGGAGATGCAGAAGACGATGAATTTCGTGCGGCCGACATCGATGCCGGCATAGACCGACGCCGTCGGATTGACGCCGATGGCATAGATCGAGCGGCCGAGCGCGGTGCGTGTCATCAGCACGAAGAACAGTCCGATGACCAGTATGGCGATCAAGGACAGCACGGGAATGCCGAGGAAAGCAGCGCGCTGGAAACCGATGAAGTCGGGGCTCATCTTGTCGGCATTGACCCAGGCGCCGCCGGACAGGACGAAAGTAGCGCCGCGATAGATGGTCAGCGTGCCCAGTGTCACCACGATCGAGGGGATGTTCAGCCGCCACACCAGCAGGCCGTTGATCGCGCCGAGCACCAGCCCGACGGCAAGCGCGGTGACGATCAGCAGTGGGATCGGGATTGCTGGATGGGCGGCGTTCAGCATCGCCACCACCATGCCGGTGAAGCACAGATTCGAGGCCATCGACAGGTCGATGGAGCGGGTCAGAATGACGACCATCTGGCCGAGCGCCAGGATCATCAGGATCGACGTGTCGTTGAACACCTGGCGCAGATTGCCTGCATCGGCAAAGGCCGGAAAGCGCGTCGAGATCAGCCCGATCAGCACGACGATGGCCGCGAGCAGCCAGATTTCGCGGTATTTGAGGAATGCTTTCATGCCGCGATCCCCGCTGCTGTCCGGACCAACGTCTCGGCATCCAGTCCCTTGTTGTCGTAGACCGCCGCGACGAGGCCCTCGCGCATGACGACGACGCGGTCGGACATGCCGAGGATTTCGGGCAGTTCGGACGACACCATGATCACCGACAGGCCCTGCGCCACAAGCTCCGCCATGAAGCCGTGCACGGCGGCCTTGGAGCCGATGTCGATGCCCTTGGTCGGCTCGTCCAGGATGATCACCTTGGGTGTCGTCGCCAGCCATTTGGCGATGACCACCTTCTGCTGGTTTCCCCCCGAAAGCGTTCCGACATCCTGGCTGAGCGAGGAGGCCCTGAGGTCAAGCCTCTCTGTAAAGGAACGGGCCAGCGAAAATTCCTCCGCAAGCCGAAGCATGCCGGATTTGGAGGTCCGGGCGAGCGAAGGGAGAGAAACGTTCTGGAAGATCGGCAGGCCGATCACTACGCCCTGCTTGCCGCGTTCCTCCGGCACGTAGACGATACCGGCTTCGATCGAATCCGCCGCCGATTTCGGCGCGATCGCCTTGCCTTCCAGCGTGATCGTGCCGCTGCTGGTGCGCGTGATGCCTGAAATCGCCTGCATGACCTCGCTGCGCCCAGCACCGACCAGGCCGTAGAAGCCGAGGATCTCGCCCTTGTGCAGCTCGAAGCCGATGTCGTTGAATTCGGTCGGGTGCGACAGGCCGGAAACGGAGAGCACCGGCGCGCCGATCTCGGCCTTGCGCTGCGGAAAGATGTGGTCGACCGCGCGGCCCACCATCATGCGCACGATCTGGCTCTGGCCGGCATCCCTGATCAGGCCTTCGCCGACCATCTCGCCGTCGCGGAATACGGTGTAGCGGTCGGCGATGCGATAGATCTCGTCGAACTTGTGGCTGATGAACAGGATCGCCTTGCCCTGTTCCTTGAGGAACTCGATGAGCAGGAACAGCTCCTCGATCTCCTTCATCGAAAGGGCGGCGGTCGGCTCGTCCATGATGACGATCTGAGAATCGATCGACATGGCGCGCGCGACCGCGACCAGATGCTTGTTGGCGATGCCGAGATCCCTGAGCCGCGCATCCGCGTCGATATGGCCGGCATGCATTGTGTCGAGCACTTCCCGCGCATTCTTGCGCATCGTGCGCCAGTCGATGGTGCCGAAGCGCGAGCGCGGCGCATGGCCGAGGAAAATGTTTTCGGCGACGCTGAGATCGTCGAACAGAACCGTCTCCTGGTGGATGGCGGTGACGCCGATTCCGAAGGCCGCATGCGCGCTGGGCAAGGTGACGGGCTGCCCGTCAATGCTGATGGTCCCCGCGTCGGGCTGGTAGATGCCGGTCATGATCTTGACCAGCGTCGACTTGCCGGCGCCGTTCTCGCCGATCAGCGCGGTCACCTGGCCTGGATAAAGCGAAAGGCTGACATTGTGCAGCGCCCGCACGCCGGGAAAGCTCTTGGAGATGCCGGACAGCGTCAGGCGTGGAGCCGAGGCTGCAGGCCGCTCCTTTGTCTCGCTGTGTTGGGCTGTCGTGTCCATATCCGTATCCAGCCCTGAAACTAGGTCCGTTTGAAGTCGCGGCGGGACCAAAGCCCCGCCGCGCCAATGAAGGGCGCCAGGATCAATAGATCTTGGAGAACTTCTCGATGTTGCTCTTGTCGAACTGGAAGGGCGGAGCCATCGCGGCCGAGTTGGTGTCGTCGAGCGTCACCTTGCCGACGCGGCCGATCGACAGCGTGGCGCCCGGCTTGGCCTCTTCCTTTTTCACCGCCAGGTCATGGGCGAGGTAGACGGCGGAGTAACCGAGGTCGATCGGGTTCCACAGCGCAACGGCCTGGCTGGCGCCGTTGTCGATGAACTTCTTGAACTCCGACGGCAGCGCCAGTCCGGTGACGTTGACCTTGCCGATCAGGTTCTCGTCGGTGACGACCTGTGCGGCGGCGACGACGCCGACGGTGGTCGGCGCGATGATCGCCTTGAGGTTCGGATAGGACTTCAGCAGGCCCTTGGCCTCGTCGGTGCTCTTGGCCGAGTCGTCATCGCCATAGACGGTGGCGACGAGCTTGATCTTGGGGAACTTCTCCGGCAGCACCTTCTTGGCCGCTTCGATCCAGGAGTTCTGGTTGGTCGCGGTCGAGGAGGCCGACAGGATGGCGACATCGCCGCCTTCCGGCAGATAGTCGGCGGCAAGCTTGATGATGGTCTCGCCGATCAGGCCGGTGTCGGACGGGTTGAGGTGAAGCTGGCGGCCTTCCTTGGCGACGCCCGAATCCCAGGAGATGACGGTGATGCCACGCTCCATGGCCTTCTTCAGCACCGGCACCAGCGCGTCGGCGTCATTGGCGGAAATCGCGATGGCGTTGACCTTCTGCGCGATCAGCGAATTGACCACTTCGATCTGCGCCTCGGCGGTCGCCTTGGTCGGGCCGGTGTAGATGATGTCGACGTCGCCGAGTTCCTTGGCCGCCTCTTGCGCGCCCTTGTTGGCGGCATCGAAGAAGCCGTTGCCGAGCGACTTCACCACCAGCGCGATCTTGACGTTCTCGGCGTAGGCGGCATTCACGAACATGGCGGCCGAGAAGGCCGCCGTCACCATCAATTTCTTCAGAAAGCTCATCGTTTTTCCTCCCTTGAGCGTTGCATTCCATCGCCGCTGCGGCGTGAGGGTGTCTCAGGCCTGCAGTGAAGATTCTTCCTTTGTCGACTTGCGGGCGACGATCAGCGTCACCCCCGCGGTTTCCAGCATCTTTGCCTCACGGTCCTCGATGCCGTCATCGGTGATGACGGTTGCGATCCGCGAAAGACCACACAGGATCAGGCTGGAGCGTTTGCGGAATTTCGAGGAATCGACCAACACCACCAGTTCGTCGGCCTGGTCGATCAGCTTCTGCTCCGCCTGGATTAGCAGCGGATCGCCTTCCATCAGGCCGAGAGGCCCCAACCCTTGAGCACCCATGAACATGCGGCGCGCGTAGAAATTGCGCGTCACGTCATTGTCGAAAGGCGACAGGATGATGTTCTGCTCGCGATAGATCGTGCCGCCCGACAGCATCACCGTGTTCTTGGAGTGCTTGAGCAGGTGCTCGGCGATCGGGAACGAATTGGTGAAGATCGGCATGCGGCGGCCGGTCAGGAAATGCACCATCTGGAAGGTGGTGGTGCCGCCATTGATGATGATCGGCTCGCCGTCCTTGCACAGTTCGACCGCTTCGCGTGCGATGGCCCGCTTCTGCGCGGCGTTGAGCGTTTCGTTGACGGAGAAGGGGCGGCCCGCCAGCCCGATGAACTGCGGCGGCGAGATCGCCTCGGCGCCGCCGCGCACCCGGCGCAGGCGTTTCTGGACATGGAGAGCAGCGATGTCGCGCCGGATCGTCGCCTCGGAGGATTCCGTCAGGTCGACCATCTCCTGCACCGTCACCACAGGTTTTTCCTGGACGGCGGACAGAATGATCCTATGGCGCTCTTTTTCGTGCATGGTTCCTCCCTGCCTCAGCATCTAGGCACCCAAAACGAGCAGTGTCAATCATTTCCGATCATATAATTTCATTGTGCAGTGCAATATGATTGATGTTGATCGTTTGTGATTGACAAGCTCGCCTCTTGCGTAGACATTCCCGGGCGAAAAAGGAGCGCATCGTCCGCGCTCCAAGGGAGGATTACCTATGCTCGACAAGCGCTCCGGCTCGCGCCTCGCCAATCTGTGGGATGATGCGAAGGCACAGGGGATGAGCGAGCCCGAGCTTCTGGTCTATCGCTCGAACACGCTCGGCTCCGACAAGCGCGTCACCAATTATGGCGGCGGCAATACCTCCTCGAAGATCTGGCAGAAGGATCCGCTCACCAGCGAGAATGTCGAGGTGCTTTGGGTCAAGGGCTCGGGCGGCGACAGCGCCTCGATCAAGCTGGACGGCTTCGCCACCCTCTACATGGACAAGTTGCGGGCGCTGAAGGGGCTTTACCGCGGCGTCGAGCATGAGGACGAGATGGTGGGCTATCTGCCCCACTGCACCTTCAACCTCAATCCACGCGCGGCCTCGATCGACACGCCGCTGCACGCCTACGTGCCGAAGCCCTTCGTCGACCACATGCATCCCGATGCCATCATCGCCATCGCCGCCGCGAGAGATTCCAGGGCGCTGACCAAGGAGATCTTCGGCGACGTCATTGGCTGGCTGCCATGGAAACGGCCGGGCTTCGAGCTTGGCCTGTGGCTGGAGAAATTCTGCCTCGAATACCCAACCGCCAAGGGCGTCATCCTCGAAAGCCACGGCCTGTTCACCTGGGGCGACACTCCCAAGGAGTGCTACGAGACGACGATCTCGGTGATCAACCAGGCGATCGAATGGCTCGATCGCCGCTCCGAAGGCGTGGCGACTTTCGGTGGCGAGGTGGTGAAGTCGCTCGACGCCGCTGACCGCCGTGCCATTGCCGCCAAGCTGATGCCGAGAATCCGTGGCCTGATCTCGGAAAAGAGCCACAAGCTCGGCCATTTCGACGATTCGGCCGCCGTGCTCGAATTCGTCAACTCGAAAAATTTGCGCCCGCTGGCCGCGCTCGGCACCTCGTGCCCGGATCATTTCCTGCGCACCAAGATCCGCCCGCTGGTCATCGAATTCGACCCGGCAAAGCCTGACGTCGATGCCGTCATCGCGCGCCTCGCCGACGACATTGCCGCCTATCGTGTCGGCTACCAGGCCTATTACGACAGCTGCAAGCATGCGGATTCGCCGGCCATCCGCGATCCCAATGCGGTGGTCTATCTGATGCCCGGCGTCGGCATGTTCACCTTCGCCGGCGACAAGGCGACCGCACGCATCTCGGGCGAATTCTACGTCAACGCCATTAACGTCATGCGCGGCGCGTCCACCGTCTCGTCCTATGTCGGCCTGCCCGCGCAGGAGGCTTTCGACATCGAGTACTGGCTGCTCGAGGACCTGAAGCTGCAGCGCATGCCGAAGCCGAAGTCTCTCGCCGGCCAGATCGCGCTGGTCACCGGCGGCGCCGGCGGCATCGGCCGGGCTACGGCCAACCGCCTGCTGCGCGAAGGCGCCTGCGTGGTGCTGGCCGATATCGACGAGGCGGCGCTCGCCAGCGCCAATGAGGAACTCGCAAAAGCCTATGGCAAGGATTTCATCCGGCCGGTCCTCATTAATGTCACCTCGGAGGATCAGGTCGTCGCCGGCTTCGCCGAGACGGCGGTCGAGTTCGGCGGTATCGACATTCTGGTCTCCAATGCTGGCCTTGCGTCCTCGGCGCCGATCGAGGAGACGACGCTGGCGCTGTGGAATAAGAACATGGATATCCTGTCGACCGGCTATTTCCTGGTCTCGCGGGAAGCGTTCCGGCTGTTACGGGTACAGAAGATCGGCGGCAATGTCGTCTTCGTCGCCTCCAAGAACGGCCTTGCCGCGTCACCCAATGCCGCCGCCTACTGCACCGCCAAGGCCGCCGAGATCCACCTGGCCCGCTGTCTCGCGCTGGAAGGCGCGGAAGCGCAGATCCGGGTCAATGTCGTCAACCCGGACGCCGTGTTGCGCGGCTCGAAGATCTGGACCGGCGAGTGGAAGGAACAACGCGCCGCCGCCTACAAGATGTCGACCGACGATCTGGAAGAGCACTACCGCTCGCGCTCGATGCTGAAGCGCTCCGTCTTCCCGGAAGACATCGCCGAGGCGATCTATTTCCTGGCCTCCGACATGTCGGCCAAGTCGACCGGTAACATCATCAACGTCGACGCCGGCAACGCACAGAGCTTTACGCGCTGAGCTAACGTCGAAGCGCTTCCCTTCTCCCCGTCACTATACGGGGAGAAGGTGGCCCGAAGGGCCGGATGAGGGGCAGCGCTGACCGAATGCATCTGGGAGGAACAGCAGTGTCCGAATCCATCATCTCCGCCGACATCGTCGATAAGAGCAATGCCGCGCGCAAGGCCGACCTCGAGCGCGACTACGCCTCGCTCGGCGAACGCCTCGACCGGCGCGGCATCGCCATCGACGCCATCAGGGACAAGGTCGAGAAATTCGCCGTCGCGATCCCCTCCTGGGGCGTCGGCACAGGCGGCACGCGCTTCGCCCGCTTCCCGGGCGCCGGCGAGCCACGCGACATCTTCGACAAGATCGAGGATTGCGCCGTCATCAAGCAGTTGACACAGGCGACCCCGACCGTCTCCCTGCACATCCCGTGGGACAAGGCCGATCCGAACCGGCTGAAGCAGGCGGCCTCCCGCTTCGGTCTCGGTTTCGATGCCATGAATTCCAACACCTTCTCGGACACGAAGGACCAGAAGCTCTCCTATAAATTCGGTTCGCTGTCGCATTCCGATGCCGGTACGCGCCGGCAGGCGGTCGAGCACAATCTCGAATGCATAGAGATCGGCAAGACGCTGGGCTCCAGGGCATTGACGGTGTGGATCGGCGACGGCTCGAATTTCCCCGGCCAGGTCAATTTCGCCAAAGCCTTCGAGCGCTATCTCGATGCCATGAGGCAAGTCTATGCCGGCCTGCCGGCCGACTGGAAGCTGTTCACCGAGCACAAGATGTACGAGCCGGCCTTCTATTCCACCGTGGTGCAGGACTGGGGCACCAACTACATCATCGCCAAGGAATTGGGTGACAAGGCGTTCTGCCTCGTCGACCTCGGCCACCATGCGCCCAACGTCAACATCGAGATGATCGTGTCTCGGCTGATCCAGTTCAAAAAACTCGGCGGCTTCCACTTCAACGATTCGAAATATGGCGACGACGATCTCGATGCCGGCTCGATCGATCCCTACCGGCTGTTCCTCGTCTTCAACGAACTGGTCGATGCCGAGCTTTCCGGCGCCGAGGGCTTTGATCCCGCCCATATGCTCGACCAGAGCCACAACGTCACCGATCCGATCGAAAGCCTGATGCTGTCGGCGGTCGAGGTGCAGCGCGCCTATGCGCAGGCGCTGCTGATCGACCGCAAGGCGCTGGAAGGCTTTCAGGACGGCAATGACGCGCTGATGGCGACGCAGACGCTGAAGGCGGCTTACCGCACCGATGTCGAGCCGATCCTTGCCATTGCGCGGCTGAAGACCGGTGGCGCCATCGATCCGGTCGCGGCTTACCGGGCAGCGGGCTACCGCGCCAAGGTCGCGGCGGAACGCCCGGCGGTCGCAGGTGGCTCCGGCGGGATCGTTTGAGGTAGAGCCGATCTCCCCCCTTGCGGGGGAGATGTCCGGCAGGACAGAGGGGGGCGCTGTCCCGCCGACGTCTCAGCTGATTGAGCTGCCTCACAATCAAACCTGGATGAACAAACGTCTGAAGGTTGGCGATCCCTCACGCCCTGTATCTCCCCACAAGCGGGCAGTCACCAACCCGTGAATGTCTTCATTGAAGATGGACTCGATCGCTCCAAGTAGCTCTTCTTAGCAAGCACCACCTGGAGAACCCGCCATGCACCTCACCCGCCGAACGCTGATCGCCCTCAGCCTTTCCATCACTTTCGCCTTTTCGCCATCGGCCTTCGCCGCCTCACCAGCACCGGCCAAGGGCGAGAACGGCATGGTCGTCACGGCCCAGCATCTGGCTTCCGAAGTTGGCGTCGAGGTTCTGAAAAAGGGCGGCAATGCCGTCGATGCGGCTGTCGCCGTCGGCTATGCCTTGGCCGTGGTCTACCCCAACGCCGGCAATATCGGCGGCGGCGGCTTCATGACCATCCGCTTCAAGGACGGCAAATCGACCTTCCTCGATTTTCGTGAGCGGGCGCCGCTTGCCGCGACCAAGACCATGTATCTCGACAAGGATGGCAACCCGGTGAAGGGCGCCAGCCTCGACGGCTATCTCGCGGTCGGCGTACCGGGTTCCGTCGCCGGTTTCGAGATGGCGCGCCAGAAATACGGCACCTTGTCCAGGCAGGACCTGATGGCGCCGGCGATAAACTATGCCAAGGACGGGTTCATCCTCAACCAGGGCGATGCAGCCTCATTCGCCGGCGGCGCTGAAAGGTTGGCGAGGGACCCAGCGGCGGCCGCCGCCTTCCTCAAACCCGGTGGCAAGCCCTATGGCATCGGCGAGAAGCTGGTTCAGCCCGACCTTGCCGCGTCGCTCTCAGCCATTTCCGAGAGAGGTCCCGATGCCTTCTACAAAGGCGCCATCGCTGACGCCATCGTCAAGGCGAGCGGCGCCAGGGGCGGTATCCTGGCCAAGGGTGATTTCGAACACTATGCGGTGCGCGAGCTGAAGCCCGTCACCTGCTCCTATCGTGGCTACGAGATCATCTCGTCGCCGCCGCCGAGCTCAGGCGGCGTCATCATCTGCGAAATCCTCAACGTGCTGGAAGGCTACCCGCTGTCCTATCTCGGCGCCGGTTCGGCCGAAACGGTGCATGTCATGGTCGAGGCGATGCGCCACGCCTATGTCGACCGCAACTCGGCTCTCGGCGATCCCGATTTCGTCGACAACCCGGTCTCCAAGCTGCTGGACAAAGCCTATGCCAAGGACATCCGCGACAAGATCGATCCATTCCGGGCCGGCGTGTCGCAGGACCTGATGCCGAAGGGTTTTGGCGAATCGAAGGAGACCACGCATTATTCGATCATCGACAAGGACGGCACCGCGGTTGCGGTCACCTACACGCTGAACGGCTCGTTCGGCGCCGGTGTCGTCGCCGGCGGCACCGGCATCCTGCTCAACAACGAGATGGACGACTTCACCCAGAAACCCGGCGTGCCAAACCTCTATGGCCTCGTCCAGGGCGAAGCCAATGCCATCCAGCCGAAGAAGACGCCGCTGTCCTCGATGAGCCCGACAGTCGTGGCCAAGGACGGCAAGCCGTTCATGGTCATCGGCAGCCCCGGCGGCTCGCGCATCATCACCATCACGCTGGAAGCGATCGTCAACGTCATCGACCACGGCATGAACATCCAGGAGGCGATCGATGCGCCGCGCATTCATCACCAATGGCTCCCCGACACCGTCTATATCGAGCCGTTCGGGCTTTCGCCCGACACCGAAAGGCTGCTGGCCGGCATGGGCTATCACCTCGATCTCGCTGACCAGAGCTGGGGGCAGGCGGCCGGAATCCTGGTTGGTGGCAAGAGCCTGGCGGAAATCGAGAAGGGCGGTGGCGCGCGCTACAATGGCGCCATCGACAGCCGCGCCGCATCGGGCGAAGCGCTTGGATATTGACAGGCCGCAAGCCTGTTCCTTGCCTGACGAGGCCGGATTCCGCCTTTCGGCACCGGCCTCCACCTCATGGCCCGGCAGGAGTCCTCAGGTCACCAGCGTGACGGTCGATGCAATCAGCATCAAGGCAGCGATGCCGACGAACAGCGCATAGATGCGTGGCCGGTCGAGCAGCAGCGCGTTACCCGATATCCAGGCCGACGTGGCGCCGCCCAGCGCGAAGAGGAAGCCGTTGCGATGGCCGAAAGTCATCGACGCTGCCATCAGCCCGCCGATGATCAGGGCGCCGAACACGATGATCACGGCGACCGCGTATTTCTCGAAGTCGTTGTTGCCGATCCCTGGTCCGATCGCGTTTAAATTCGGCAGGTCGTCCGGATCGAAGGGGCTCGCCGACCCGTATTCGTCTTGACCCATGGATTCTCGCATCACTTGATCTCCGCTGACCGGCAACAAACCATCAACGCCTGCCGAGCGCAACCCGATCGCACGTCCCTCTCCATGTTGACCATTATCTTCAACACTTTCCGGCCGCGCTTGTCACCGATCTTTCGGCCACCTGGCTCGAATGCAACAGGCGTCGCCGCCCGGATGGTACGCCATCGCCCATCCATAGTGGACGGTGTCCGCGGGAGAAAGACAATGCCGCCGATCAATTCAGTGCCGGTAGGCCTTAGGCAGCTGCGGCGGGGAGTCGCAGCGCCCGGCAAATCCCGGCCGGATTGTTCGGCAAACTGCTCTCGGGCGATGGCTGAACGCCTCGACGCGCTCCCGGGCCTGCGGGCGAGCTTCGAGTTGGATGCCGGCGAGAACCACATGTCGATCCTGCCGGTGACGGTCAACCGGGCGGTTCAGGCGGCGTTCGCGGTGCGGTAGAATTTCCATTCAGCGCGCCGGCGGCAGTTCGAACAGTTTGGCGCCGTTCTCCTGGCCGCGTTCGACATAGCCGATAATGCCGAACCATCTGGCGACATCGGGCCCCTTGAGCCAGCTGCGCGAGTGGATGGGAAGGTTGCCGGCGAGCGCCTGGATATGCCTGATATGCCGCTTGCAGAAACGGACGGTCGAGCCGCGGAAGAAATCCTCCTGCGCGGCAAACAGCGTGTCGGCGGCGTCGCTGTTTTCATGCCAGGCGATGATCGCCACGGCCTTCTCGCCCTCGACAAGCGCATGCGCCCGGCCTTCCTTCAAATTCATCATCAGATTGTCGTAGGCGATCTTGCTGTCCTTGCCAGCCGCCGCGTACTCGTCCGACATCCGCTTGGACAGGCCATGGAAGACGTCCTCGAGATCCCCCAGCGTTGCTGCGCGTGCTCTCATTTCACCTCCTGCAGCCCCGGCAGGGAGTTTGCCCTAGGGATGGTGGGGCGCCAAGCAAATTGAATCCGACAGAAGCTCGGTGAGAGCAAAGTCGTTCCGTCGATCGATTTTTGTGACGGGGGCGGGTACCCACTAAGCCGACGGAAGTCCCGATAAATTCCGAGACCCCAGGGCTAGAAGAGTTCGGAGCAGCAGATTCGCCCCTTTTTCGTGTGGTGCTGACGAGTTTCCCGGCGCCTTGTCCACGCCGACAAGTGGCGTCAACTTGGCGAATGCGTCGGCCCGGCTGCTTCTGCGGCCGGGCCTGTTGTTTCGCGGACCGTGCTGTCACCTAATGATTATGGGACTGCTGGAAGCCGGCCGCGTCGTACTGAGATACGCTCTTCGGATTTTTCGAGTTTTGTGGCTGGGTGCCGGCGTAATGTGTTCCGGCATTCCCATCCGGGTTGAAGGCTGAGCCCGGAGCAGAGCTGGCGTGGCCGGGGGTCGCACTTCCTGTTTGAGCAGTTCCGATTTCTTGGCTGGGCTGACCTGTCGTGCCCGTCACCGTGTGGACATTGGTGGCCAAAGCCATGCTGGTGGAACCTATGAGCAAGCCTGCCATCATCGGAATGAGGAGATGTTTCATGATCGTTCTCCCAAAAGCATTTGATTTTGGGTGCTCGGGGTTCATGTGAGCACCCGGCGAACTAAAGTTAGAACGCTCTTCGGAGCACCATTCATCCCGACTATCGCAAACTGTGATCTGTTTGTTTCACCGTGACACGCTTTTGGCGGCTTCTCCCGGTCCTTTAAGGCATCAGGTTCTTTTAAGGCATCAGGGAACAAGAGCCTGTGGATTCCAGTTAACTGGATATGCCGGCCAAGATCAAAGAACCGCAGCCGAAGCCCGCCCCGCAGCCACCCATCGGTCGGCCGGACAAGGCAGCACCGTCAGAGCTTGAGCATATCGATCCGCCACCGCGAGACGTGCGAGAGGCGCCGGCACCAAATCCCAACGGCGACAAGAAAGCCTAGGTTCCGACACGCGAATCGCCTGCAACAGGCGCATGCGATACGAGAGCGATCAGGGATCACTTCATAAGCGCTTGATAGTTCTTGGCACGTGATCTGGCAAGATCGTCCTCTCCTTCACGCTCTTTGGTGCAAGGATGTTCGGAATTCTTACTTGTCCGTAACGGTCAAAGACAATTAGTTATCACTAATGTATCGACGGATGGATGGCTGATCTGCTAATTTAGGCAGCCGCAAGTCTGACAGACTGGGGCGGAAGCTTCTGCCCACGATCCGTTCGATGCGGGAAACAATGATGCCAAAAGATCCACAGCGGGCCCGTGAGATACAGGACTTCGTCGTCACCGACGTCTCTCAGGAGGCCGGATATTCCGATCGAGGAATTGTTATCACTTTGGTGAATATCCAAGGGAGCCGCCTGCGCCTTCACTTAACTGCGGCGATCGGAGAACTGCTTTGCGAGCGCTTCGCCAACGCGCTGGAAGAGAGGTACGGCAAATAGGCGGCTTCGCCAATGAATCTCATTCTGGGGAAGTGTGACCATCTTGCTCCTTGTAGAGCAGTCTCGCGATCCCATGGGCGGAGACCGGCTTGCTGAAATGATAGCCCTGCATCTCGTCACAGTTGTTTTTGCGCAGGAACGCTATCTGATCGTCTGTTTCGACGCCTTCCGCGATTACACGCAGATTGAGCTTCTGTCCAAGCGAGATCACGGCGCTGGCGACGGCCTGGTCGTTTTCATCGGTAGCGAGATCGTTGATGAAGGATTTATCGATCTTCAGCCGCGCCACCGGAAAGGTCTTCAGTGCACTGAGGCTGGAATAGCCGGTGCCGAAATCGTCGATCGAGATCTGCACGCCAAGGCTCTGCAGCTGGTTCATCGTCGCCACCGCCATTTCGACATCCTGCATGATCAGGCTCTCGGTCACTTCGAGTTCGAGGTATTTCGCCTCCAGGCCGCTGTCCGTCAGCGCATCGACCACGTGGCTGATCAGATTCTTTTCCTTGAACTGCCTTGCCGATACGTTCACGCACACCACGAGCGGTGGCAGGCCTGCGTCCTGCCAGGCCTTGTTTTGCCTGCAGGCTTCATGCAGCACCCAGTCGCCGATCGGCACGATCAGGCCGGTCTCCTCGGCCATTGGAATAAACTTCATCGGTGCGATCAGTCCGAGGCTCGGATGGTTCCAGCGGATCAACGCCTCGGCAGCAAAGACGTTGCCGGAGCGAAGATCGACCTGCGGCTGGTAGAGCAGTGTGAATTCGGCGCGCGCCAGCGCGTTGCGCAACTCCTCCTGCAGCAGGAATTTCTCCTGGGCCGTCGCGTTGAATTCGGGCGCATAGAACTGGAAATTGTCGCGGCCGAGCTCCTTGGCGCGGTACATAGCGGCATCGGCGTTGGCCAGCAGCATATCCGTCGTGGCGCCGTCATCGGGATAGTTGGCGACGCCCATGCTGGCCGTTGCCCTGATGTGATGCTCACCCAGACAAACGGGCTCGACGATTGCGGTCCGGATCTTCTGCAAAGTCGCGGCAATGAGGTCGACATTCGGATCCTGGTCGAAGAGGACGATGACGAATTCGTCGCCGCCCAGCCGCACGACGGTATCGGTCGCCCTGACGCATTCGACCATGCGGCTGGCGACGGCCTTCAATAGCATATCTCCGGCGTTGTGGCCGAGCGTATCGTTAACCAGCTTGAAATTGTCCAGATCGATGAACACCACGCTCACCCAGCGGCCGTAGCGCTGGGCATACAGGATGGCCTGCGAGAGCCTGTCGCCGAGCAGGGCGCGGTTGGGCAGCCCGGTCAGCGCGTCGTGGTTGGCCATGAAATGGATGCGGTCTTCGGCAAGCTTGCGCTCGATAGCGATGCCGGCGATGCGGGTGGTGAAATCGATGAGATTGCTCTCGGCCTTTGTCGGCTCGCGCACCGTCTTCGAATACATGGCAAAGACGCCGAGCACCACGCCGGTATGCGACAGGATCGGCGTCGACCAGCAGGAACGATAGCCATAGGGCCTCACCAGATCGCGAAAATCCTCCCACAAGGGATCGCTCACAATATCGGTGACGATGACGGGCTCGCGCCGGTAGGCGGCGGTGCCGCAGGAGCCGACCTTGGGGCCGATGCGGGTGCCGTCGATGGCGTGAGTGTACTCCTTCGCCAGGCTGGGCGCCGCACCGTGGTGCAGATGAGCGCCGTCCTCATCGAGCAGCAGCACCGAGCCGACTATACCGCTCAGTTGCGACTCGATGAGGCGTATCAGACGTTCGAGCACCTCTGGAAGCGGCGCACTTGTCGCGATCATTTCCAGGATATGCGCCTGTCCATCCCGCAGATCGTCCGCTTGCTTGCGCGCCGTGATGTCGCGGGCGATGCCGATCAGGCCGAAAATTTCGTCCCCGGCGTTTCGCAGGGGTACTTTCGTCGATGACAGCCATTTGCCGGTGCCCGAAGCATCGACGATGAATTCCTCCCTGTCGACCATCGGCTGGCCGCTGCGCAGCAGGTCCTGCTCGCTGGCACGGAACTGCCGGGCGAGTTCGGGCGCGTGCAGGTCGAAGTCGTTGAGGCCGATCATCTCGCTAGGGTCTCTGCCGTGGTCCGCGGCGAGGGCCTTGTTGGCCACGACGAATCGGCTTTCGGAATCCTTGACCCACAGATAGTCTGGAACCCAGTCGATCAGCGCCTGCAGCGAGACGCGTTCGCTGACCATCACGCGGCTGGCGGCGATCTCGGTGACGTCCTCATGCGTCGCGACCCATCCCCCATCGGGCATCGGCTGATGGCCGACTTGGATGGTGCGGCCGTCCTTGAGTTCGGTGGTCCAGGTCCTCGAACTGGTGCTCGAATTGATCGAACGGGCGAAAGCCAGATAGGCTTTGCCGTCCATCGCCAATGTTCCGGCAGCGAGCCGGTGTTCGATGATGTCGGCAAGTCTCATGCCCGCCTGCAGCTTTCCCGGCGCGATGCGGTAGATCTCGGCGTAGCGGCGGTTGCACAGGATCAGCCGCTCATCGACGTCGAAGAAGCAGATGCCTTGCGGGATGTTGTCGATCGCCATCTCGAAGCGTCGTGCCTGGGCTTCGAGCACGGCAATCGTGGCCCTGAGCTCGCGCTCCAGGGTTTCATAGGAGGCAACGGCCAGCTGCGATAGCGCGGCCAGATGGGTCTGACCGGCTGTCTCCACAGCGGTCCTTGACGATTCCGCGACCAAGTAGCGTTCTCCAATTCGGCCTGCCGAGCAAAACAATTTGGCCGGGAATGAGCTAAGATCGTCGCCATGTTAATTGATGTCTACTAATTGTCCGTGAACATCTTCCGCGCCCGTAGTAGCTTCCCTGGCGGTTCGACGGTCTCCCGATTGGCGAATACAGCGCAGCAAAATCCTGCTCCAGAGAGATTCTTGGCTTTGAGGCAAGGCAATCCTGACCAACAAAAATATCAACTAAATATTTCTGTGAATTGGTTCGACTCCCAATACTACTCGCCGTACGACGTCAGCTGACCCATCTTCGAGGTCGAAAGCTCTTGCGAACGCAGGCAGGTTCGTAACCCGAGCTATCCACCTCATGTCCGAAAATATCCGTCAGACAGTGCTCGGCCTGCGGGCGTTCGCGCATCGCGCTGTCTCTCCAGTTCAATCGCAAGATTAGATGAGCACGACCTTGCCTTCACCGGTACTCGCCCGCGCGTGCGGCAATGCCGTGGCGAATTCTTCAAGGTTATATCGGGCAACGACCGGCAGCTTTTCGGGGTATCGCGAAAGGACGGACCAGCAGTCCTTCGCTGCGGCCGCCAAGGTTTCGGTGCTCGCCTTGTTCTGCCAGACGCTTAACAGCGAACCCGCGCCAGCGCAGCGCTCTGTAGAGCAAGGCCGATGCCCTGATCTCGATCGGGCGATCGTCGAGTACGCCGTACGAAAATAGGTTCGCTCCCACAGCCGCTCGCGCGATCAGGGCGAGCGTGTCGGGCCCTCCGACTGGATCGAGGATCAGGTCGTAGGGCTTAGCCTCCGCGAGCGCATGGGCGACGTTGTCGCCAATACCTAGTGTCCTATCTTCCGAATCGCACAGCTTGTAGCTGCCGTGGTGCCGATAGAGCCGTTCGACGACGGCCCCTCGCTCGCGGGCCAGTTGATCAGCCACGGCGGCGACGACTGATCGCGCTGCAGTTAAGAGCACTCGCTGCCCGGACTTAACCGAAGCGAGATCCAGGAGACCCCAAGCGGTCAGCGGATTGAGCGGAAACTGGCAGACGACATCGTCGGAGAGCCGGTCCGCGAACTCGGTCGGAACCGGATAGATTCGCGCAATTGGCACTGCTGCGTACTCAGCCCAAGCGCCTGGGCTGCGAAATGCAACGCGCTGCCCTACCTCCAGTTCGCCTATGTCGGCGCCGACTGCCTCGACAATACCCGCTCCGTCGAATCCGGCGACCTGCGGGTAAAACGGCTTTATTGAATATTTGTCAGCGACGAACAGCAAGTCGGCCGGCTGGATGACGCGGGTCGTGACGCGCACGAGGGCCTCTCGCGGACCGCACGCGGGATCAGGCATTTCCCTGTTCTCGAGAACCTCCTCGGCAACTCCGGGCCTATCAAACACAATAGCTTTCATCAAACGCCCCATCTCGATAATTCCGAGTGGAAGGTTGCGCGCAAAGTTGATACAGTTAAAGACTGATTTGAGATAAGTTAATACTCTACGGGTATGAAATGGAGCTTCGGCACCTGCGCTACTTTCTGGCTGTCGCTGATTGCGGGCACGTCACACGCGCAGCGCAGCGCCTGCACATCTCTCAACCGCCCTTGAGCCGTGCGATACGCGAGCTGGAGATCGAGCTCGGCGTTGATCTGTTCATGCGCCAACGACAACGGATTGCTCTGACACCGGCCGGTGTAGCAATGGTCGAAGACGCGAAAGCCGTTGTCGCAAAGGCGGATGGTCTAATCCGCCATGCGCGTGCGCTATCAAGCGGTGAGAGTGGGCGAATTCGTGTAGGTTACGTCGATGGCGCCATGCAGGGCGGCGTCCTCAGCGCTCATCTGCGAAATCTTCGGAGTCATTGCCCCACTCTTGTCGTCGATCTCGTGGCCGCCAGCACAGAAACGCAGCTTAAAGCGCTTGCCGACAACCAGCTCGATATCGCAATTCTCTACACGCCGCGCGAATGGCCCGACGGCATTGCCTGCAGCAAGCTCCTTTCCGACGGCATGAAGCTTGTTTTGTCGACTGACGACGCCCTGGTTTCAAGACGTGCGATTGCGCCGTCGGATCTCGAAGCAAGTTCGTGGGTTGCCCTTCCCAGAGAGGGCGACGCTTATTGGCGCGATCGTTTCCTGCAACAATGCGCAACTGCCGGATTCTGCCCGGATATTCGGTATGAAGTTGCGCAGCTCTCGGCGCTGCTGGGACTTGTCGAAGCAGGCGCAGGACGTGCCTTTGCGCAAGCCAGCATCTCTCGTGCCGGAAACCAGGGCCTTGTCCTAAGATCGCTGCCATGGTGGAAGTATACGGTCGACTATTGGCTTGCCTGGCGTCGGCACAGCCCAGTGCCTTCGGTTGGGCAATTCCTCAAGGCCAACCGCGTCACGGACAGCGTGAAGTCGCGGTACGAGTAACTTAACCTGATAGCTCAAGCGGTTGCGTGGCAGAGGGAATTACTCGCTTACGTCGATCTCGGATAGTTGCAGTTCTTGTTGTGCGCCACGCTCACTTGTAACCAGTTGTAAATGCATTCAAAAATTGGATTTGAGTGAGCGCTGGTGGCGGGCATCGGGGCATGTTGTATATTCCCTTCCGTCACCATCACGCTCGGTCACCAGAATGCTCAGTGAGTCGGTTAGATGGACGCCAATGCACCCTGTTTCTTTTCATCCCACGCATCAAAGTTCATCGGTGAGATAATGGACCCACCTTCGACGACGGCATATGGCTCGTCAGCTTCATGCATTGTGATCTGGGATACATAGACTTGGAACAGAGGACCCTGCAGACCATCGACAACCCGTTCGGCACGAGGTTGTCACCCATGTATTAGCTACAAACATGTCTTAGGTACAAACTGTTGCCTATGTCTCCGGAACGGTTGTGCGGCTTGGTGCAGGCGCTGCTCGCTGAGGATCCGAAGAAGGTCGAGCCATACCTGATAGGCAGGCACGCCGGGAAAGGCCATCAAGAGGCTCTCGATTCCATCAAGCCGAGAGTGATCACCTGGACGTTCGGCGAATGCATCGAGGAAGTGATCAAGGCCCGAACCAAGGAAGGGGTAAAGAACCATCTGACCCCGAATGGGGTGAAGGATCTCCGCGGCGCCTTCGCTCGCCCTGAGTGCGAGGGACTGAAGAGGACCCCAGCCTGTTATGTCACGAAGGGGCAGGTCGAGGACATCCGCGACAAGTGCGCCGAGACGTACGGCGTGAGCGTGGCGAAGAAGGTTGTCACCTACACCCGCAGCACACTCGACTGGTGCCTGCGCTACCAGTCTCAGAAGTCAGGCCTGTCTGACAGAGATGTCTGGTGGAAGCTCCTGTATGGCCCCTACCATATCAAGCCGAGGGACCGGAAACCGGAGATAGAGGACGTGGTGCGCAGCCTCTTGCTCGCGGAGGACTATCTGACGAAGCCAATGCCAGGCCGCATCATGAACAAGCCTGGCGTGGGAGCCGGCGTGCTTGCCGGACTGTGGTGGCTGACCATGACCTGCCAGCGCGGCACCGCGGGGATGGGGTTGCGAGCCTACAACCGGCAAGGCGCAGATGTTGCCGATCCCAGAACGCGCGGCGCAGCACCTACGCAGGCTGCGTGACCTGAATCGCAACAAGGGGTCAGAGGATTGGGCGTGCTGGCGCACAGCCTGCGCTGGCCGCGGTCGCTGCCGCTGCTGATGACCCAGGTTTTTTCGCCGGCCTTCCGCGCTGAAGTTGGCGGCAAAAGAATTCGGCCGGGCGAAAAAAGCTTTGAGCGGGCGGTCTGCGTCGCCCTGGTTCAAGCGGCGGCGGAGGCCTGCCGGCTGGCCGCCGAGTTGTCGCGCCGCGCCGAAAAACTGCTAGCGGTGGCGCCGAAACTGCGCGCGAAAGGCGCCGGCGATGTGACTTTTTTGCTCCTCAATGAAGATGCCGTTTCCGGCTCGCTCGTGACAAAGAACCTGTCGCGGTTTGCGGCGCGGCGCCTGTTCGAACGGCTGCAACAGCTCGAGGCGGTGCGCGAGCTCTCCGGCCGATCCTCGTTCCGGATTTTTGGGCTGTAGCGATGGGCGAAGCGTCCGCCCGTCGCAAGCCAAACGAGCAGCCGGCACTGCTGGACACCGAGCTCGAGCACCTGCCGCCAGAACTACGCTGGCGCGAATGGATGGGCCGCGTCGAAGCTGTAATCTTTGCCGCCAGCGAGCCGGTGACACGTAGTGTCCTCGCGCGGGTGGTGGGAAGAAACTGCAATATCGATCTGATCGTCGACGACATCCGCGCCGAGCTGGCCGGCCGCCCCTACAGCCCGCAGCCGGGGGCGCCTTATACCTATGTGACGACCAAAAATTTTCTGTCGCAGTTCGGGCTCGACACGCTGCGCCAGCTGCCGGATTTCGAGGCGCTCGAGGACGCCGGGCTGCTGTCGAAGGAGAAGCTGGTGGCCGGCGGCATTCCGGCCGGGTTGGCTAACGCGGACGGCGAGGGTGATGTCGTTGAGGACCAAGTGTCGTGAGCGGGCGTTGTCGCGTTGCGACCACAGAGCGAGTCGATGACTCAGGACCAGGACGACTGGTCGTGCGGTAGCCGTTGTTCGGGATCATGGACCGTGACATGATCGCCGTCGACAAGACTGGCCGGAAAGATCGCCAGGTTGGTGCCGCCGGCATGACGCAGCGACGGGAACAGAATACCGCGCAGCCCGGTCGTGATGACCATGTCCGCAAGTTTCCACGATGGCGGGATTTTCTTGTCGATGCGAGCGATGTGGCGCCAGGCACAATCCCATTCCTTCCAGGCGTCGTCCCAGATGTCCGGGTCGAATCCCTGCGACAGATCGGCAACTTCGGCAAGCGTGATCTTGTAAGCGGCGAGGGTGGCTGGCGGAACAATGCTGGCGCCGCCCTGCCTGTATTCATCGAGCGCTGTCTGGGTCGACCGGGACAGATAGAGCGCGCCTCGACACCTGGCCGATTGAAGCGCCCGCCATCGATCGCCGCGCCCGCACCGCTGATGGGCAGGAAAGCCCATTTGGGAGTCAGATAGCGATGGAAGATTTCGTCTGGACCGATGCGGGTGATCTTCACCCGCGCGCCCCGTTCTCGAGATCCCGGATAAAAGCCAGCACCGCCTCGACCTGGCCGTCCGCGACGAGCTCGGCCGCCGTGCGATGGCCATAGTCGGCAATCGGTTCGTTGCGATACCAAAAGATCGCCTTGTTGACGTCGCCGGTGAGTTCCGTCGCGGCCGAAATCACCTTCACCATCTCGCGCATCCTGCCCTGCAGGCGCTCCGACGACGGGTTACGGAGTGTGTTGCGGTGGACGCCGGTCAACTGCGCCAAATTGGCAACCTTCACGCCCAGCGCCTGTGACAGGCGCTTCGGTGAGATATAAGGTGTGCGCGGCTCCTGCAGGCTATCGATAAAGCCTGAAACCACTTTCGATCGTGCGAGCTGTGCGTGGACCATGACAATTCTCCGACCTCTCATACGCACAATATATGCACATTCCTACGCATAGCAAATGAACAGAGGCCTGACGGCGTTTGTTGGAAAAAAGCCACTGGCGGCTTGCCGCCGAGGCGGATGTGGCGGCTATGGCGCGCCCACCCTCACATCGCGGCACGGGCGCCGGGTGGGGGCGAAATCGTCGGGCTGGGACCGTCCCTGTCCACCGAACGGTGGATGACCCGAAATTCTTTTCGTGGTGGTCTGCGTCCACCTCTGTCCCAGATCCGATGGGCACCCCATAAATTTCTAGTTTTTGGAGAATACGATGACAATTGAGGACGATTGCGAATGTAATACAGTTTGTCCGCAATACAAGCATTGTATATGTATTTATCACTACGACGAAGGATATTGTGACTGCACTTGCGGGCCCCTGCAGATCTTATCTGAGCGAATCGCAAAGCGGCCGTCGCACAGCATTATTAATATCTGCGTAAAGGGTGCCGAATTGTCGGCCGTGGCGGAGTTCCTGAGCAGATACAGCGAGGAAGAATTGTTCATCCCGGCTGCGCGCGCGAAGACGATAATTTCGCTTGAGATCAAAAAGACAACGCTTGCCAGCGTGATCGAGCAAGTTGGTTTGCGGATCGGACTGCCTGGTTGAAATGAATTCTCGCGGCCGGGCCGCTTGAGTTCTTTTCTACGCCATGCCAGCCAGTGGCGACGCGAGCGACGCGGCGAGCTGAACCAGCTCGGCCTGCCGCCGCACGCCGGTCTTCTCGAACAACCGCAGCAGATGCGTCCTGACCGTGCTGCGGCCGATGTCGAGAGCATCGGACGTCTCCTCAACCGTGCGGCCGGCCGCGATCTGCTCGAAGACGCGCGCCTCGGCCGGCGTCAGGCTGAACAATGCCGCGACCAGCGCGGTCGGCGCGACAAAGGGCGTATCCGCGCGTGCGACAAACACCGCCGCGACCACGCTGGCATCGAACGCCCCGCGCCCCGGGCGCAGCGGCAGGACATGCAGGGCCCCGGCCGAGCCGTCGCGCCAGCGTATTGGAACTCCCAACCCCTTGCGACCGATGGCGCTCTCGTCCTGCGCCGCCTGGGACACCGCGACGGCCAGCGCGCTGGACACGGCGGCGACGTTGGCGCTGAGAACCCCGTTGCGGATGTTCAGCAGCTCGCCCGAGGCGACGATGTCCTGGGCAGCTGGATTGGCATGCACGACATGCAGGTCGGCGGTGGTGAGAAAGATCGGTGCTGTCAGCGTGTCGAGCACCGTCTGGAAGGTCGACCGGGCGATCGCCGCCATGTCCAGCAGCCGGTTGATCGTCGCGGCGCGCTGAAGATGGGGGATCAGCAATCGGGCGGCCTCGATCTCATATTCACCGATCGGCTCCGCACTCTCGTGACGGCCAAGGCCCAGCGACCCAAAACCACGCTCGTCGCGAGCGAGTCCCAGCCCCATGACATCGACCAACCCCCGCGGTTTGGCCCACTCCAGCGAGTAGCGGTTCGTCGCACTTGCCTCTGGATTGACGCGGCTCATCACCGCAGGCTGATCCATCGGCAGCGCCAATAGCACCGCCAGCCCACCCCACTGGTCGACAATGTCAACGGCGTAGTCCGCGATCCGGTCGACGTAGTCCTGCGGCATATTGCTGGTCACGTTGAGCAGCACTTCGCCCGACGGCAACGCTTGCAGGTTGAGGGCTGCGTTCTCGAAATCGAGCGCGATGCGAATCTCTTCAATGGCGACGGCCCAGCGCGAGGGATCGATCGCGGCGTCGTAGATCAGCCCGATCAGTTCGGACAATTGAGCCATGGAGAGAGGAGATCGCATCGCACCATACCCTTGCCGCACGGCAATAAAATCTTTGTTGCATCGCAATAAGATGAACACATGACCCGGATTGGGCAAGCCCCATTATCTCCCGACGGAGATGGTGATCCAGCATTGGGCGGTACCACCGAACTCTGGCAGTCGCTATCCACCGAATGGTGGAAGACGCGGCATTTTCTTTGTGTTCGTTTGCGCCGGTCGGGTGCTGCGGTCCTGCGCGGAATTTGGGGGCATCGGTGTTTGCAAGGCGAGTGCGGTTCGGGGACGGCAGCACAACCGTCAAGTGCGCAACTGCTTGATTGTCAGCCCAGCCGGAGCACCTCCCGCCCGGCCCGGCCATCGCGCGGGACCGCCTGCCGCCGGCAGGACGACTTGGTCGATTGTCAGGCAATGAAGCGAGGGCTTTGGACGTGATTGCAGAAACGGTTGGATGCGTGAGCGTATCGGAAGACGCTGGGGCTGGAACAAAAAGCAGAACAATCGCGATTAGGCGCCAGGTGCGAAAAAGCATTGGATCCGCCGCGACGGCGGTTTTCGGCGAGCTGGCATCCTCCCAAGTGCCGGCTCTCGGGACAGCAGTGATGGTGGCGGTCGCGGCCACCGGCTTTGTCGCCTTGGCGCCAGGCGCCGCGCGCGCGGCAGGAGTCATCTGCCAGGATTTCAATGGTGCGGATGGTGGAGCGGCTTTCGCGCAGACGTCACCCAGCGGCACGGCATGCGGAAGATCCGCCAATAGCGATGGTTTCCTCTCGACTGCGATAGGTGATGCCGCGGGTGCTTTCGGGGACAACAGCGTGGCGCTCGGCCTCAACGCGAGCGCCGGTGGACTTGTTTACGACCCGAACGCGGGCGGTCTGACCACCGACTATAACAATGCGAATACAACGGCCATCGGTACCGGAGCCCAGGCCGGAACCAGCGCGGTTGGCCAGGCCAATGCCACAGCGCTTGGTACTTCGGCCCAGGCGAATGCCGGGGACGCCACGGCCCTTGGCAGTTCGGCTCAGGCGAACGGCGGCAACGCCACGGCACTTGGCAACGCGGCCAAGGCAAATGCAGTGAATGCCGTTGCCATCGGCGCCGACACGAAGGCCAACTATAACAACTCGGTCGCCATCGGCGTGGGCGCGACAACGACGCACGACAATCAGGTCATGCTTGGCAATGGCCTCAACACCTACACGCTGACCGGTGTTGCTTCGGCAGCCAGCAAGGCCGCACAGACCGGCCCCACCTATCTGGTGACGACTGACAGCGGCGGCAATCTGGCGGCCTCGACATTCGATGTCGCGACGCTTGCCAACCTGCCGGCCCAGGTCGCCCAGAACGGCATCGCCATCGCCAATCTGAACAGCACGGTGAGTAGCCACACGACGCAGATCAACGCCAACACCACCGAGCTCGCCGACCACGAAACGCGCATCACCAACAACACCTCACAGATCAGCTCCAACACCCAAGAACTCGCCAATCATGAGACGCGCATCACCAACAACACCAATGAGCTTGCGGTGCACACCACGCAGCTCGCGAACCTGGATACTAGGGTAACGACCAACACCGCCAACATCACCCAGCTCGACGGACGTGTCGGCGCGCTTGAAGCAGGTATCCAGAATCTCGGCGACCAGATCAGCGAAACCCGCACGGAGGCTCGTGCCGGCACCGCGCTGGCTCTGGCGACGGCGGGGCTGCGCTATGACGACAGGCCCGGAAAATTGTCGCTGGCCGGCGGCTTCGGCAACTTCAAGGGCCAATCGGGCCTGGCGCTCGGTCTCGGCTACAATCCCAGTCTGGATTTCCGGCTCAATGCCGCCCTGGCGGCGACCACCAATCGCGGCGACGTCGGCGTCAGCCTCGGGGCGTCGTGGACGCTGAACTGATCACGAGTGCGAGGGGGCCGCTGGCGGCCGCGTTCCCACAGATGCGGTCGCCAGTATCGCCTGCCGCCGGCTCGATTCGATCTCAAGAGGCCACATGAAGCGCCTACACATTTCAGCGACAGGGCGGGTGACGCTGACCGCCGTGGCTGCCTTGCTGTCGGCCGGCTGGATGACGGCATCCCCGGGCGTTGCGTGGGCGCAGACGAAAAAGACCGATAAGGGCGACAAGGTCCATGCGGCCCGCCCGGCCAGCATCGACCGCAACGGCGTGCTGATCCTGATCCGCGGCACGCTCCTGGCGCTCGATCAGGCCAACAAGACCGGCAACTACACCGTGCTGCGCGACCTCGGCTCACCGAATTTCCAGGCCAACAGCGCAGCGGGGCTCGGCGATGTCTTCGCCAACCAGCGCAAGCAGGCGCTCGACTTCGGCGCGGTCGCGGTGCTGGAACCGCAACTGACCCTGCTGCCGCAGATCGAGCCGAACGGCATGTTGCACATGGCGGGCTTCTTCCCTTCCGTGCCGATGCAGGTCAATTTCGAGCTCTTGTTCGAGCCGGCGAACCGTCAGTGGAAAATCTACGGCGTGTCGGTGAACCTCACCTCGGGATCACCGCAGGCGCCCGCCACGCCGGTGGCCGAACAACAGAAGCCCGACGATGCGGGCCCGCCGCCTGACGCTCCTTCCATGGCCGTGGTGCCGAAGACGAAAACAAAGCCGTAGCCGCGAGCGTTCGAGCTGTTCCTCGTTTCAAGATAACATCGACCGCTCGATCTTCTTTGTTTTGGGGCGCGAAAAATCCTCAAGCGCGCAGGGCGCTTGCGAACAGCGACAGCGCAAAGATCAGCAGGGCCGAACTGAAGCCGAGATTGACATAACGCAGCCCACGCGCGCTCAGCCGCTTGCGCAGATGGTTGGTGGCCAGTGTCAGCGTTGTCCACCAGGCCGCCGAGCCGAGCAGCACGCCGGCCGAGACAAGCGCCAGGGTTTTCCAGGACGGCATGCCGGCGCCCAGGATTCCCGGCGTAAGCGTGAGAAAGCCGACCAGCGTCATCGGATTGCCCAGCGTCCAGATCAGCCCCGTCACATAGGCCCGGCCCGACGGCATGCGACGCTGCAACGCCGTGTCCAGGGATGGCGTCAGCCGTGCCGCCGTCAGCGACATGTAGAGCAGGAATATGCCGGCGCAGAGCTGCAGCAGCATGTGCCAGCCCATCAGGACTTGCGCCACTGCCCCGAGCCCGGCGGCAGCGATGGAGGCATAGACCGAGTGTGTGGTCGCCGCCCCATAGCCGGTCGCCAGACCCGGCCCGATGCCGCCCGCGATGGTGCGCTGCACGCATAAAAGGCCGGTCGGACCGATGGGGGCCGCGACCGCAAAGCCGAGCAGGGCGCCTCGCATCGCACTGAGGACAAGTTCCGATGTACCCGACATGCTGATAGATCTTCCTTTGAGCGCACATCGTCGGGTTCCGGCCAGGCAAGATCTCGGCCATATACCGACCGTGGCTGGCAAGGGTCGTCCCGTTTTCGTGAGCTGTTCGACATTGTGGCGGAAGGTCGACCGTCGGCGGGGCTGACAAGCGGTCGTCTTGACATTTTCTCCAAACATTAGAGAAGTCTAACTTACGTGCCTTCGTGTATAGACGTCGCTCTATCCCGCGAGCCGACGCGCCAACTGGCGGTGGAGAAAATGTAGAATTCTCCTGATGCGCGTCGCACGGCTCCGAATTCAGTCCATCCTCAGGCTGGCGCAGCCAATCACAAAAGAAGCTGCCCAGCGTCCACCATTTGGATTAGGCTTGACTCTCGGCTGTCGTTTTTTTCCAATCGTTTTCAACTGGCTTTCGGTGGGACCCACCCGCTCCACGAAGGGCGATACGAAGAGTCCGCGGCGCAGTGGGCAAAGTGTGCTCAAGTCAATCCCAGTCTTGGCACGTTCGTTATGTGTCAGGCGTGGGCGCTGGCACTTGCGGGACGAATGGACGAGGCGAGGCCGATTTGTGCGCGAGCGCTGGAGCTGGAACCGGGATTTTGCATTCGCACCATTGTCGAAGCAGGATTTCCCCCCACGATTGCGGACAAAGCTGTACACGGGGCGATTGTTGGGACTGCCCGAATCGTGATCGCACTGTGGGTTGGGGCCTAACCGGGACTGGCTTCGACGCCTCGAAGTCGAGCAACGCGTCATCCAAACACTTGAGATCGTCGAGACCCAACTCTGCATAGGGTGTGCTTTTTACGCGCAACAATGCCCTCACTGGGATGCCAGGTGGGCGATTAGAGTAGCCCGGTCGCTCGCCACTGACAGGGCTATTCAGATCGTTGACAGATTCTTCTTGCAAAGGGACAGTCCGCTTGCGGCCCCCTTCCAGCCATATACGGTGGCCACCGATCGCCGAACTGAGTCAAAGCTGCTGGCAACCATAATCGGGCGTTTCGCAGGGCTTCCGAGCTACCATCCGGTGCGGGCTACTCTGTATTCGACAGCCGCCTTTCCCGAGCAGATGGATTTCAGACTGCGGGCGAACAATGAAACGTTCCCGAAGTAATTCGGGTATATTTTGACAAGCTTTTCGACGTTGTCCACCTCAACCAAGACAGCCGTCAAATCACTCCCCCTTAGCGCGATTTTCCTCTCTATATCTTCCAACTTCCGCGCACCCAACATAAGAGTTCGGAATGGTTGGGCGGTGACGCTCTGATCCGTGCTATATTCCAACAAATGGTGCCGAAAATGTCCCGCCGACTGTTCGATATTCTCTGAGTGGAGGGTAAGATTCGTGATGTCTTCCAGTATACTTGTCGCACCTAGACGCCTGTTAATATCCCGCAATTCCCGCACTCGGTCATCGTGATCCGGAACACCGACATGAATGGGACACTGCTCAACATGCGCGAATTCCGCCGACATAAGCTGGAAAAGGCGTAGCCAATCCTGCTCGCCGTTTCCGTGCTTCAAATCCTGGCGCCGGAATAGCCCGACGGCCTCAACTGCAGTTGCCCATGAGTGCTGAAGTGTGGTCCGAACTTGCAATTCGATGCGTCGTCCCTCGAAAGCCTCAGTCTCGGCAGCTCTGGGTCGGTACTGCAGAACAATATGGTGACTCCGATAGCCGTCCGGCTTCGGCTCATCGATATAGTTAAATTCCCGACAGTGTATCTCGTGAGGGAACTTGTCTCGCATCGATTCGAGAAGCAAGCGAACACTTTTAATGTCGGGCATGATCGCTCGGCAGCCGCCGATGTCGTTCATTGTATCCAAATTGGTGGTGGACTCTCGAAGCTTTCGACAAATGGATGCCAGACGCTTCGGACGCGATGCCATGTCGCCCTTCAATCGCAGGGCTTTCATGTGGTGACCGACAGAGAACCGAACGCTCCGCATCGGCAGAAAGTGCGAGTCGCGCCAGCTATTGGCGATTGAGAAGATCCGCATCGTGTCCACGTACTGGCCGGCGGTGGTGTCTTGTCCGAACTGCATAGGTTTGGCCAGCCGGTCGCCTGCCTTGCGAACGGCTTGCATGCTGTATTTAAGGCGCGGGTACTCAGTCATTGGACCACAAAGTCAAGGTAGGCCGCCTCATTCTGGACTGGGCGGGACGACCGCAAGAGAATCGGATCTCATGGATCGTATCGCTTTGTATACGCCAAGTCCGCTCAGAGCGGCTGGGATTGAAGCCGCAAAACCTCGACAGTGCCTCCTCGAGTTGCGTCAGCGGTGACCTCACTGGCTCCTGCAACTTGAGCGCACGCAACATCACAACCATGCCGTTGCCGTCGCGTACGAACAGCGCCTCTCGAGTGATGCGGAGCACTTGGCCAATTGCGGACCTGACCGCCGGCTCTGGCTGAGACCAATCCAGTCGTCGGCCGCACCGTACTGTTCTCAAGCATCATGCGCATCAAACGCGCGCAGCAGATTGAGATCCACCGCTGCGATTTATATAGCGAATAACCCATACGAACATGCGCTTCCTCTCACCGGTGCAGTGCCTATCTCTTCTTGGCTCTGCAAGACCTTATCACCAAGCCGAACCAAAGGAACCAGCCATGGACGTGGCAGTTGTCAGTTCGCGCCCTTAGACGAGAGTCTCCTGGGATGTGGATAAAATGTTCCGGATCACCCTCACCAGGGCCGATACAGCCGGCTGCTGGGAATGTTGGAGGGCCGCGTGCAAGCAGCCGATGGCACTCGTCCACGATTATCAGAATGAATACGAGGTCCTGCAACTGGTGGAAGGCCAGCATGAGTTTTGGCTCGACTGCGCAATAACCCGCGGCGGGCCGGGCAGCTCGATCTTCCCGCCGCCTGGCGTGCCGCACACGTTTTGGGTAGTGGGTGACGGGCCGGGGGGAACCTCACGCTCGTGACACCAGGCGGATCGGAGCGCTCTTCTTGGGTGTCGCCGCCGGCACCCTCTCCATTGCCGACATGCCGGCCGTCTTCGAGGCCGGGCATCTCTACGGCCTTGAACTCGTCGGCCCGGCTCCCTGGAACAGTTGAAACCTGTTGCAAATGCCCGGATGGGCCATTCTCGGTTGCGGCCTGTCGGTTTACGTTCAGGCCATCTGAGTTCACCTCGTGATGAACATCCCAGCGAAAGAGCCACCTTTGCGCTTGCCTTGAAGGCATCCTATTCTGGAGGAATAGCATCCGCTCGTGGGCACAGAATGTCGGTCCTGCCTTTCTTGAGAATTTACGCGCCGCTAAACGCGGTGCTGGCTGCGCCCGGGCTGCTGGCGGTGGCTGCGCTCACGATGCCGGACATGTCCGGAAGAAGCAGGCTGGCTCTGACTGCCGTGCTGGCGGTCATTTGGGGCGCTTATCTTCTGCAGATGGCCGAGACGCTGCTCAAGCGCTGGGCGGGAGACCTTCGGGACAGGACGCCGGCAATCGCCATTGATATGCTTGCGGTTTTGGTTCCACTCGCTGCATTTCTGCTCGAAGGCACGCCCGACCGGAGCCTTTACTGTGCTGTTTGGCTGCTGAAACCGCTGCGCGACTCGACGTTCTTCCCGGTACTGGGCAGGGTGCTGGCCAACGAAGCGCGCAACCTGATCGGCGTCACCACGCTTTTCGGCGTCGTTCTGTTCGGTGTCGCGCTCGCGGCCTATGTCATCGAGCGCGACATCCAACCGGAAAAGTTCGGCAGCATCCCCCAGGCAATGTGGTGGGCGGTGGTCACGCTGTCCACCACCGGTTATGGCGACGCCATTCCGCAAAGTTTCGCCGGCCGCCTCCTTGCCGGGGCGGTCATGATGTGTGGCATCGGCGTCTTCGCGCTCTGGGCCGGCATTCTTGCCTCCGGCTTCTATCAAGAAATCCGTCGCGAGGATTTCGTCCGCAATTGGCAATTGGTCGCCGCCGTGCCGTTGTTTCAGAAGCTCGGCCCGGCCACGCTGGTCGAGATCGTGCGCGCGTTGAGACCTCGTAATTTGCCGCCGGGCGCCGTGATCTGCCGCAGGGGCGAGACCGGGGATCGGATGTTCTTCGTTGTGGAGGGGCGGGTCAGCGTCGCGACGCCGAACCCGGTGGAGCTTGGCCCTGGCGCCTTCTTCGGCGAGATGGCGCTGATCAGCGGCGAACCGCGCTCGGCGACCGTCAGCGCCGCAACGGCGGTCTCACTGCTGTCGCTGCACGCGGCGGACTTCCAGATGCTGTGCAGCAGCAGCCCGGAGATCGCGGAAATCATCCGCAGGACCGCGCGTGAGCGGCACGGCGCGGCACCGATGGCTTGACCGTACCAGGTGTTCGCCAAGAGGAGGACGCGACGGCAAGGCTGCCCAACTGCCTGTCGATTATGGCTGGCTGGAACTACATGGGCCGCTCTATCGGCCCCACGCGGAGGTTCTGGAGGGGACGTTGACATTCCCAGAGGCGCAGCCGCCGAGTCCGCTCGGCCACGTTGCGCCGCTGGGCAAAGAAAGCGCCGGCACAATCAACAAGGCCGCGTCATTCCATGGAAAAGTGTGAGCGCGCCGAACATCGGCTTTTCCTCGGATGCGGCGGTTCCGCGGCAATTCCCTGGCAGACGACTTAGGCCTTGCCATGATTCCGTCGGCCGACCGCCGGATTCGGCCGGACATAGGCGGTTGCGGCGGGCCCGATAGTTAACGAGAGCTTTCTGAGTGAGGCCAAATCGTGTCATTTGTGCAACAACGCTGGGGGATAGCAGCCGAACTGTCCTTTCGCCAGTACGATCGTTGTTGAACGCCGCCGGCTCATGGGTAATGTCGGTTTCGAGGAAGCGGCGCGGTGCGCATCTTTTTCGGTAGTGGGGATGGGGCAGGGAACGCTGTCCTTCAGCAAAGAATACCCAGACCCGTTTTTTAACTTTTGACTGGAGGTCAGAAAATGAACATCAAGAGCCTTCTTCTCGGCTCCGCTGCGGCCCTGATCGCAGTTTCCGGTGCGCGCGCCGCCGACGCCGTCGTCGTCGCCGAGCCGGAACCCGCTGAATACGTCAAGATCTGCGACGTCTACGGCGCTGGCTACTTCTACATCCCCGGCACCGAAACCTGCCTGCGCATCGGCGGCTACATCCGTTACGACATCCAGGGTGGTGATGTCGGTTCGTTCGATGGTGCGAAGTCCCGTGACGTGAAGGACGGTGACGTACAGGAGACTTGGCGCAAGAAGGCCCGCTTCACGCTGAAGACATGGACCGGCCAGGAAACCGAGCTCGGCACCTTGAAGACCTACACCGAGACCCGGTGGAACTTCAACAATGCCAACAACTATGCCAGCTACTATGGCAATCCTGCTGGCAACTCGAGCCCCTCGCTGAACTTCGCCTGGATCCAGCTCGGCGGCCTGCGCGTCGGTAAGGACGAATCGGCCTTCAACACGTTCATCGGCTACGCCGGCAACGTGATCCAGGATACGCTTGTTCCTTACGGCGACTTCGACACCAACGTCGTGCAGTACTACTTCGACGCCGGCAACGGCTTCTCGGCGGTGGTTTCGCTCGAAGAAGGTTCGGGTGCAGGCAAATTTGGTTCCTACGGCGTGGGCACGATCGACAGCTACGTTCCGCATGTCGTCGGCGGCGTGAAGTGGACGCAGGGTTGGGGCGCCATCACCGGTGTCGTCGCTTATGACAGCAACTACGAAGAAGTCGCCGGCAAGGTTCGCTTGGACGTGAATGTCTCCAGCGCACTGTCGCTGTGGATCATGGCTGGCTACGGCACCGACGACAACTACAACGATCCTACCTATGCGCTCCCGGCTGGTGGCCGCGGCTTCTACAAGCAGTGGGGCGGCAACTGGGCAGTGTGGGGCGGTGGCACCTACAAGTTCAACGAGAAGACCTCGTTCAACGCCCAGGCGGGCTATGACGACTGGAAGAACCTCAGCATCGCAGCAAACATAGCCTACGACGTCGTTCCCGGCTTCACGGTCACGGCCGAAGTCGACTACCTGCACGCAGGTCATTTCGACGATGTGGGCTTCTCGAACTGGACGAATGCCGACAAGAAGAACAGCGTCGGCGGTATGCTCCGCTTCCAGCGCTCCTTCTAACAGGCGCTGCCTGATTGAAATCGAAAACCCGGCGGGCAACCGCCGGGTTTTTTCATGCCGCCCGTATGGCACTTCGGACAGCCGATGGCATGGCCACGCATGCAGACGTGGAACAGCAATCCTCGCAGCGAAAGGAAAAACTGCTTGGCAAGCGACGCTTGAAACGGCGGCAGGCTCTGTGGCCGGGATACGCCGGCGGGACAGGTGAAGGAACGCGGCGTTCAGCCTGAGGAAACCCTCGCGGCGGAAAGCGTACGCCGGCGGGATAGGGTGCAACCTAAGCTGCGCGCAGCATCAGGCACTACCTGTCAAGCCTCGGCAAGATCGCCCAAGGCTTCGATCAACGGCTGAATCTCGCTTTCGTAATTCTTCCAGCGCTTGACGGACGACGTATAGATCGGCTGGCGGACCTGCCAATTGCTGTAGGTATTTACGGAGCCGCCCCTGTCAAAAAAGCGCAGGCAGGCATCGTCCCACGGCAATCCGAGATAATCTATGAGCCGGCGCGACTGCTCCTCCTGATTTTCGATCAACGTCTCGTAGCGATTTTCGAAAATACGACCCGGGAAAACATTATCCCAATGCCGCATCAAGCGATCATACTCTCTGTAGTAAAGCCCCAGCGTCTCAAGATCGGCACTGTAGCTGTGGGCTCTATTGAACTGCAGGACGAAACAGGAGATGCAATTGTCGATGGCGTCGCGACGACAATGAATGATACGCGCTTTAGGGAAAAGAAGGCCAACCAGGCCGATCATCTCGAAATTGTGAGGCATCTTGTCGACAATTCGCAGCGAGTCGGGAGCCCGCTCGCGCAAATAAGCAAGGTGCTCTTCGGCCAAAGTCCTGGTTAGATCGGGAGTAATCATCGCGATCGATTGACCGAGGTTCGCGTTGGAGTGGTCCACGACACCGAGTCCACTGGCTATTCGCCTAAGTTTGCTGAGCTCGCCGGCGCCATGAACATTGGGGTGGCTGGCACAGATCTGCTCTGTCAATGTTGTGCCCGAACGGGGCATGCCGACGACGAATACAGGCGCCTCCGAGGGATTGCCGTACGCGGCTCTTGAAGCGACCAGTTCCGGCGTGAAGGTTTCGATCATGCCATCGATCCAGCGACGGTAGGATTGCAGATCGAATGCATGCCCCCCGGCTTGATTCCCCTTCTTGAAGTGATCCATCGCCTCCTTATAGCGACGGAGGTCGTTGAGAACCTTTCCTGCGGCGTGATGGAGCGCTGCCGCTCCTTCCGGCCCATGGCCCGGGTCTTGAAGCTCCTTCAGGATTGCCCCGAGTTCGGGCGGCTCTTCAGCGAATTTGCGCGTGCGTGCAAGCGCATTGTGGGCAGCCGGCACCGCGATGCGCCGTTCTATTGCCTCTTTCAGATGAACCGCGGCTTCGTCCATACGGCCGAGGCTTGCGAGCGCGCGGGGTAGCCCCAACCGGGCTAGGGGATGATCTCGGTCGACCCTGAGCGCCTTCTCAAAGAGCGGCAGCGCCATTTCCCCCTTGTCAAACGCATTGTATGCATCGCCCAAGGCGCAAAGCGCTTCCACCAGATCCGGCTTCAAGTCCAGGGCATGCTGAAGGTGCCTGATCGCCGGCGTAAATTCGCTGACCTTTAAATAGGTCTCGCCGAGGCTAAGATGGTAGTAGGGGTTGTGCGGATCCTCTGCCATCGCCCGAGCGAAATACCGCAGTGACTTTTCGTTATCGAAACCGAGCCCGAGCGTTCCCAGGATATACAGGGCTAGCGGATGGTTTGACGTGCGAGCCAGGACCCTGAGGCACAGTTCCTCGGCCTCGGACAGACGTTCGGCCTGCTGCAATTCGAGCGCCTGCCGTAAAAGCAAGTCGTCGGCGTGGCTGCTGTGGGGGCCTGCCTTGGGCTGCGCTTTGAGTGGCGCAGCCTTCGGCGATGCCGTCCTCGGCGAGGGTTGGGTCTTGAGGTGCTTTGCCCATGCGGGCGGCAATCGGTTGCTCATCCTGTCTGGCTAGCAAAAGGGGCTTGGAGAATCCAGCCTCAACAGCCGTTTTGCGCAGAGCGCCGGCGCGGCGCCATCGATTTGCCCATGCTTCCCGATCGATCCCTTATCGGATTTCCGTTCGGGTCGGTCCGGTGACGGCGCTCTTTCCTATTCCGTTGTGCTAGCTTTTTTTCTGCGCCGATTGGTGTGCGACTGCGCGACGGCCATTTGCAACTCGGGTGTAATCTCCAACGGCGCATTCTCTGCCTCATGTGGATTCTGTAGCCCCTGGACGTGAACGGTCGGGAATGGGAGCTCGATGCCCTGCTCCTTGAAGACCTGGCGGAGGCGTACATAGAATTTGCGTTTCATAGCGAAGGCGCCTCCCGGTCTGGTCATGGCCTTGACCCTCAATACGATGCCGTACTCGCCGAACTCCTGTACGCCTTGCATCTTGATCGGGTCGAGCACCCAGTTTTTGAACTCGGGATCTTCCGCCAGTTCGAGGCCGATCCGCTTGATCAGCTTGCGAGCGAAGTCGATATCGGTGTCATAGCCGACGGTGATGTTGAATTTGTCGATAACCCAGTCACGGCTCTGGTTCTGGACGGCCCCGAGTTCCCCGAAAGGTATGGTGAACAGTGGACCACGATGATGGCGCAGCTTCACCGAGCGCAGCGAAAAGCTTTCCACGGTACCCTTGTAATTGCCCGAGGAAATATATTCGCCGACACGAAACGCATCATCGAGCAGAAAAAACACGCCCGAAATGATGTCCTTGACGATGGTTTGTGCCCCAAAGCCCACCGCCACGCCGACGACGCCAGCGCCAGCGATCAGTGGGCCGATCTCGATACCCATTGAGGCGAGCATCATCAGCACCGCCATCACGATGATCAATGCGAGCAGAATGTTCTGGAGGATCGGCAAGAGCGTGCGCAACCGCGCCTGCTGCGGATCGAGGATCGGGACCTCTTCGTCGCTGATCGCAGGGTGTGGTGTTTCGATGCCCAGCTTTCGTTCGATCAAGGCTTTGATGATCGACCAGCCGAAATCGGCTGCGAGGGCAATGACCACGACATTGATCAAGCCGCGCAAGATGAAGGTCGTCGTCGGATCGCTGTCCCGCATGGATTGCATGTTCAGACCCCAGACACGCGCGAGAAAGTAAGCCGCCGCCAGGATGAAAATCATTCGGATTCCGCGATCGATGACAGCGATCGTCACCGCCGGTATCGTAGGCCGGCCGAGATCTTCCGAACCTGGCCGCAGGACGAAATTAACCCCGCGCTGCGTCGTCACGATTGCCAACGGCAGGAAGAATGCGGCGAAGGTAAGCCAGAAGTATCCATAAAGGCCGGCGATGCGCTGCAGGAACAGGACGACGAAATAAGCCGTCAAAATCCATGTCGCTTCCGTGTGAACGCTGTGGCGCGCACCGTCTCGCTGCGTTCTTGGCCGACGCCAAATGGCCAGCAGCAAGAGCAACAGCAGCACGAAATCGGCGCCCAATGACAGGACCATCATTCCGTCCTGATCTATGCCGAGACCTGGCAAGAGGATGAAGGCGGCGCCGAAGAAGGCGAAGACGCCAACGATCCGGGGTAGCCAATAGGACCAATGGTCAGCCGCTTCGTTGGTGATCGGCAAAGCACGAACCTCGACGGCGTTCTCGACGTTCATGAACGAAGGGACGAGCATGGCCATGACGTACATGCGCACACCCCATGTAACGACTGCCGCCATCAGAAATGTCAGTACAATCTCGCGGATAAGCATTGGCCAGTCGAACAGCATGAACGCGCCGGCGCTGCCCAGTGCGAACGAGACGATCAACGTGCTGGAATAAAGCGTGCGACCACCGATCTTCTTGACTCGCCCAACGGGCGTATCCTTTGGTTGCGCGATAATCCAGAGACGAAATGGGCGGGTCAACTTGTACGTTGCCCAAGTGAGCGCCAGGCCGGCAGCGATGAACATCGCAATCAGCATAAATACGCCGGCGGACCCCTTGCCGGACATATCCTCCATGGTCTCTGCCCGAACGCGCGCGAACTGACCTGGCAGCAAGGGCAAAGTTCGCACGATTCTTTCGATATGATGCCTGATCCGATCGAGCGTCGAGGATGCCATCGTATTCATCTGGCCTGGTGCGGCCGCGGCGCCGGACGATGCGTCGGCCGGAGAAGCTCCGGCCTTGGCAGGCGCTCCCGATGATCCGGCGTCCTGATTTCGCTGTTCGGCCACCCAGGCTTTCACTGATGGATCGTCGAGAAGCTCGAATAGCTGTTTGACCCTTTCAGGCGGGACGGTCGCCGGCGCCTGCGCCTGTGCCGGGCCCGCCAACAAGAGGGCGATCCCAACAATCAGCGCCCTGGCAACCAGGACAAATATCGCGCTCAGATGTCGGAGACGTTGTGCCGGGCGCGCCAGGTTCCTGGTTCCCAATCGTCGAATCATGAGTGGCATCGTGTGTTAACCTTCCGGTCAAATCGGCAAGCAACGGCATCTATGCCGGCCATCGCTCACCTTGAAGAAGCCGATGTTGTGGTACAAGACTCCATCGTTCAAGCTAGACCATTGCGCAGGGTCTGGTCGCGCAAATCATGATGTGATCCGCAATTCGAAGACACTGGGCGTCACGGTGCTTCTGGTAGAGCAGAACGCGTATGCCGCGTTGGGCATCGCCGACCGAGGCTATGTGATGGAAACTGGGCCCATGATCATCCAGGGCCGGCCGAGGACTAATTGCAGACGAGCGGATACGCGCTGCCTATCTGGGCTCTGACACAGCTGTACACATGAAGGCAGCCGTAAGCATCACCGTGTGCGTCTGTCCCGCATAATGCGATAGACAGTCGCATCGCCCTCCACACCTCGAAGAGGCGCATCAAACGCGACGATGCCTAGGCCGGCAAGCAGGTCGCTCACGCCTGGCGCGGAATAGAGCGCTTCGGAGATGCAAATCTGCCCGGCTTCCGCCAGTGACTGCACGCGTGCGGCGACATTAACGGTCTGGCCGAAGTAGTCGAGGTTCTCATTGAGCGTGACGGCGATCGATGGGCCGCAGTGGGCACCCATCTTCAGGATGATCCCCGGCCTGACATTGTCGCCGTTGAAGCGATCGATTTCTTCAAAAATGTGAAGGGCGGCCGAAATCGCATCCGGTGGCCGCGAGAATACTGCCATGACCGCATCTCCGATCGTCTTTACGACAGCGCCGGAATGCTGGTGGACCGCAGTATTGAGAAGCGCGAAATGCTCGCGGACTAGAGCATAGGCGTTGAGGTCGCCCAGGCGCTCATACATGGCGGTGGAACCCTTGAGGTCCGTAAACAGGAAGGTGATCTGCCGGATGCCGAGCCCCTCCTTCTCGTCGACACACTCGGAACGGAAGAGCTGGCGGAAGGTTTGCCGCGCAAGCAGAGCCCCACCGGAAACATATGGGTCGAAATCGAGCGCCGGTTTGGTCTTCAGCGCTACAAGCTCGGGCGGCCAGTTGATGAGAAGCAGCGCGCCACGAACGGACCCGGTATTCGCAACTTCAATGACAACCGGACCGGGCGGCACGACCGGCAACGCCGGCAAGAAACGCTTGCCGTCATAGTTGATCTTAAGAAGTGTCGGCGCCAACACCGGATCGCCTGATATAGGCACAGCGAACGCAGCCTGTGTCTGCACGTTGACGCCCGACAGGGAGCCGGCATGGAGGTCGGCGCGCAGCATTGTTGTTGTGCCCGGAGGCAGGAACGCCATGCCCCGTACTAACCCTCGCAAAAGGTCCAGAAAGCGTACGTCCCGCCCGGGCAGCCGCCCGTCATTGCCAAAGCGTAGCTTCCAATGAAAATCCTCGACAGAAAGCGTCTCGGGCTCGTGGAACGGCAGGCGCCGCAAATGGGGCGATACAGAGAAGGAGACCTCGATGAAGTCGTCGAGGTCTGTATCGCCCGATACGTCGCACAGGCCGCAGACGTAATGGGTCTGCAGTGTGCGCAGGGCGCCGAAACTGTCGAGCACCATCCCGGACTGGGGACAGAGCACGTCCCAGCTCATATCGAACAGGCCGCAGCGAGCCGCGTGAAGGAAGAGGTCGATTGCTTCAGGCTCGGCGATTGCGCGGTCGCGGGCGAAGGCCAGCGGATTGACCCGATACAGCGCAAGGTCGTCGCCGCTCCTGATAAGCGTTTCGAATTTTGAGATGACGCGCGGGCTCCATGCTCGCGCTTGCTCGATCTCGGTCATCTTGCGTTCGAGAAGACGATCGTTGACCACCGGAACGACAGCTCCACCGTTTGCCATGCGGCAGCTTACCAAAATCCTGCCCCGATGCGAATGGATGGAAATCCTTCGTCTGTCTCGAGCCTTAGGGCGGCACGTGCCACATTGGTGCAGGTGCTCTGAATGTCGGCATAGGGTTGTCGGCGTTTTTGCCTGCTCGATCAGCCGCACACGCGTGTCGATCTCCGCGGAAATCGGGCGATCGCCGCAATCTGTTCGCGTGAGCCATCGTCAACAGCAATGTCTCGAGCGCTCTCTACGATCGCAAGATCACGCTGCGAAGTGTCTCGTAGATCTTGGGCGTTGTGGGCGGAAACAAAGTTCACCGTTCAATTGAGCACGGCCTCGACGGTGGCAACAAAGTCATCGAGCGAGCGATCCCCACGAATCTCGATGCGCGGAAGATCGATGGGATCGCAATCGAGGTCCGCCGGCCCGTGTCTGCCGCCGAAGCCGATCCGATAGCCGGACTCCTTGGCCAGCCGGCCAAGCCGTCGGTCGGTGACCGAGAAAGGTGCCGCGAACGCCATCGTGGGCCGGCCGGTCCACCGCTCGATGAACATCCGTGAGCGTAACAGCTCACCGGCCAGGTCGGAGCTCGAAAGACCATCGATGGCGCGATGCGTCGCCAGATGGCTTCCGAAGAACGCACCTTCGGCGGCGAGACGTCGCACCGTTCCGGCGTCCATAAGCCGCGTCGGCGGACCGCTGACGGCGTCCCACTTTGCACTTTCACCCACCAGGTCCGTCACCAGGAACACTTCCGCGGTCAGGTCGTGCGCACGCAAGATCGGCCAGGCATGGTCGGCAAAGTTCTGGAAGCCGTCATCGAAAGTGATGAGCACCGGGCGGCCAGCGAAAGGCTGACGGTTGGCGATGGACCATTCCAGCTGCTCGGACATGATCGCGTGAAAGCCATTTGCGCGCAACCATGCCATCTGGCTCGCGAATGCGGCGGGCGTGACCCGGAAACGGGCGAGCGCGGCCGGACCTTCATCGGCGACGCTGTGATACATGAGAACAGGGATACGATGCCGCCGCTCGCTGCGCGCGACCTCGCGGCGCAGCGCCCGCGCCCCGCCCCAGACGATATTTCGCGCGACCCCGATTCCGATGGGTGCGCGGACCGGCACATGATCAATCACCGGCTCCGTCGCAATGTGGTCCGGTGACAGGCGGCGGAAGCGATCTATGCGATACAGTTCGGTCTGGATCGAGTGCGCAAGGACGAGGCCTTCGGTCCCTGCCAGGGTTTGCGAGATCATTTGTGCACCGAATGTGTTCCAGTCGAAGCCAGTCCTTTCAACATTGTCGCGTAGCACGAATGCGTGTGCGTTGATGAAACTGCCGCCAGGCGCCAGCGCCTCAACGAATTTTTTGGCGATGCGCCGCAACCCGGCGAGATCATCCAGGTAGTAGAGCACTTCCGAACAGACGATCAGATCCATCTCACCGGGCAGCGTGTCCGCAAAAAAATCCAGTACGCCGAACTCGACATTCGGCTGGTCCGAGCAGCGCGCGCGCGCCCGTTCGATGGCTACTGCGGAAATGTCGGTTGCGGTCAAATGGCCCACTCGGGGCGCCAGTTGTCGCGTGAAATGACCCTCCGCGCAGGCCAGCTCAAGCGCCCGTCCTATGGGGCCGGCCGGCAGAATCTCGAGCTGCCGCTCATATTTTTCCTGCTCGTAGGGCGAGCTGTAGTTCCAGGGATCCTCTGTCGCGAAATAGCGATTCCAGAACGAAGTACGATCCTTGTCGTGGCCATCCGAGGCCGGTGCACGGCGCGGCGCTGGAAGAGGCTGCGTAGCTTCGGCGCTCGACCGAACCAGTTCCCGCGCTTCCGAGACCAATTGCGCGAGCTTGCCGAAGTGGCTGGCCGGATCAGGCCGGCGTTCCGCTGTGGTCGACAGTGCCTCGGCTGCAAGCGTGTTTGACGTGTCGGCACCGTCGTCCTTTTGCAGTGCGAAATCCAGAATCAGTTCAATCCAATGACGCTTTGTCACTTTCCCGAGTACGCCGAACTGCACGACAGCTTCGATCTGGCCATCCATCATAAGGTAGGCATAGATTTGATCGATTCCTTCCGGAAGCTCGGTTGAGGTTGGATTTCGAGCGTCGACGCGAATGCCGAGCGTTAGCGCCAGCGGACGCGGCGCGGCAAGATCGTCGGCATCGAGAAGCATTTGCTCGAGATGATACTGGACGCGACGACCCGCGACCGGATCGCCCCAGACTTGGCCGAGGTCGATGATCAGCCCGCTCAAGGGGCCGCCGAACCTGTCCCACCTGGAAGCCAATTGCTCCGGCACCGATAGGCTTCCCACCATCAGGCCGTCGAAAATCACCTTGGCGATCTCACGCGCCCATTTACGTCCTGCCGGGAGCGCACGCAGGATCTGCCGGTTGATCGAACCGCCGCCGCGGCCGCAATCAGCTGCCGCGATCCACAGCGCGAACCACGCCAGTGCTTGAGAAGCGGTGCGGCCGTCCGCCGAGGTCGCCCCATTGGCATGCGCCGACGCTGGATGCTTGACCCTTGGGTCGGCGGAAAAGCCGCGGGCGATCACGATTTCCGCATCTGCCAGCGTCTGCGTCGAATTGCGGGTGAGCGAGTTGGGGCTGGCTCGATAAAAGGCGAGCGGCTCGTCGACCATCACCCAATTCTTGCCGAGACGTGCGACGCGCTGCCACAGATCCCAGTCCTCGCAGGTGCGCAGCGACACATCGAAGCCGCCCAACTCGACGATTGTTTCCCGGTCGATCAGCAGCGCGTGCGTGCGGATGGCACATCGGCGCGCGAATGCCTCGAAGGGTTCAATCGCAACCTTGGTCGCGATGCTCGACGGGGTCAGTGCCCCATCGGGCATCACGCGCCGGGAACCGCAATAGCAAGCCACGGCATCCGGCGCGGTCTCCAGTGCGGCCAGCATCTTCGCGAGGAAGCCGGCGTCCACCCAATCGTCCGCATCCAGGAACATCAGCCAGCGGCCGCGCGCTGTAGAAATCCCGTTATTGCGCGCGCCGGCAGGGCTATTCGCGCAAGAACTCAACGTCCGAAATCGGGCATCTTGTTCCACATAAGCGGCGATGATCGCGGGGGTGCGGTCCGTGGAGGCGTCGTCGATGATGATCGCCTCCCAATCCGCGGTTTCCTGATCGAGAAGGCAATCGAGTGCGCGCGTCAGCGTTACCTCCGCGTTATGCGCAGGAACTACGATTGAAACCAATGGATTATGCGCCACGTTGTCTTACCCGCGCCTGGTTCGTAAGAAGTAGAACAAGTTGCGTCGATCTTTGTCGGCGCAGGCCGTCACGATCGACGCCGATCCATTCGACCCATCGTCCACAACGACAATATCCAGTGTCTGGTAGGTCTGCTGGCGGATGCCGGCATTGCGCCGATGTTTTGCTCGACATTGAACATCGGTACCACACCGCCTTGCGATAGCATCATGGATCATCGAGCTTTCGTTTTCTTCGGCAAGAGCCGGCGAATGTCAAAACCGCATAACGGCATCGGATGGCAGCACTGCCCTGTCAAGATCGGGGCGAATTAGGGGCAAGAAAAAAGACTTGAAGACAGGCTTGAATGGCAAGCGCTCATGCCCGACGCCTTAGAGCTGCGGCCCTCGGCAAAAAAGATGATCGCGGCGAAGACGAGAGCGCAAGTTGATCCGGATCGACCCACTCGGAACCGCGGCCGAACTGCGAGCGCCGCAGTTACTTGATGATGGATCCAAGGCGCTCGAAATTCACGCGCGAACCGGCTTAAGCCGAAAAGATTCCGGCTTGCGAGCCGGGTATTTTGCTGACATCTTTATAAGTTGCTAAATTAGTACGGTGGCTGCTGTTCAAATGAAGGGTATAGGGATGGCTAAGGAATCTTCGAGTACCGCTTCTCCGGCAAATAAAGCGGACGCAAATCTGACAAGTAACGCAGAGGGAAACGGGCTGGCCTTCATGGCGGGCCAGGCTCGCGAGAGCGGGACCCCTGGCGACGCTGTAGGTGTCGACAAGATACGTGATCTCCTGTTCGGCAACCAGATGCAGGACTATGACCGCCGCTTTTCCAAACTTGAAGAACGGGTCTTGCAGCGCTTCAAGGATGTCGAATCCGAGGCCAAGCGCAATCTTGAAATGTACGAGTCAAATGCGAAAAAGCAGGTCGACTCGCTTGCGGCGCAATTGCGGAACGAAAAAGACGCGCGAGCCGACGCCGACAAGGAGATTGACCGGAATCTTCGCGAGCAAAATCAAGCGCTTGAAAAGCAGGTGCGCGCGTTGTCGGATCAATTGAACGAGCTTGAACGCGAAATTGCGGACCGGATAAATCGAAACGATCATTTGCTGCGTGAGGAAATCAAGCAAAAGAATGAAGGCATTCAGATGCTGATGGAGAAAATGTTCTCCGATCTCGGCAACGTCAAGACCGACCGAAATCTTTTGGCTGGCCTATTTGTCGAGGTTGCAAAATGTCTGAACCAGGATCCCGTCGGCAGCAAGAACAACTCGGACCGTAGCTGGAAAGTGAGTTGATCGGATTTGACGTCGACCGTCGACCCAATCAGCCTTCCGCAAAGAACAGCCTCGAACGATACAGAGATTGATCGCGAGGCTCTGGCCCGTCTTTTGATCGAAATTGCCCGGAACGTTGATCCGGACTACCGTGCGCGTCTCGGCGGAGTTCCAACCGCCGATCCTCGCATGGAAACGCTGCGCCAGTTGCTGGTCAGCCGCGAAATTTCGGAGCTTTCACGAGTTACGCATCTGCTCGACGAACCGGAGCAGCTTGCGGCAGCCGTGGGCGACGTGCTTCCCAGTGCGGCCGCACGAGCGCCTCATGCGCAACTCGGCGAGGCCCTTGCGCCGGCTGTCGAAAGGGCTGTGCAGCGGTCCATCCAGAAGAGCCCGCGCACGCTGACGGATATACTATACCCGGTGTTTCTGCCGGCAATTCGCAAGTCGATCGGGGAAAAGATCGACCAGACTTTTCAGTCGCTGAATGAAACTTTAAGGCATATATTCACTTGGCATGGGCTCAAGTGGAGACTCGAATCCTGGAGGACTGGTGCTAGCTTCTCTGAAGTTGTGCTGAAGCATTCTCTTATCTATCGTGTAGAGCACGTCTTTCTCATTAATCGCAATTCAGGTCTTTTGATAGCGCATGTAACTGCGGACAATGCGACGAGCGAAGATCCTCAACTCATTTCTTCGATGCTCAGTGCAATTCAAGATTTTGTGAAAGATTCATTTAACGAGAAAGAGCAGAGCGGCCTGGACACAATTCGCTTTGGCGACCTTCGTCTCTGGTCGGAAGTTGGACCGTTTGCGACCCTGGTTTCGGTGATCCGAGGAAATCCGCCAGAAGAACTGCATGAAATAGTTCGCGATGTATTGCTTCGTATCCATGAGGAATGCTCGCAGGCTTTAGTGGAGTTTGACGGTGACAGTTCGCAGTTGGCCGGCATAGAGGCGCAGTTGCAGACCTGCGTCGAGCTGAAGCAGGAGGAGTCAAACGAGGGTTTTCCGTGGCTGGTGATGGCTCTGGCTCTGCTGCTTTTGAGTCTGGCAGGCGGTTGGTTCTTTCTTTCCTGGCAATCCGGGCAGCGATGGCAGGCCTACGTATCGCGACTGGAGACCCAGCCGGGCATCATCGTTGCCGAACAAGAGATACGCGGCGGCCAATTTTATGTTGCCGGCCTGAGAGACCCGCTTGCCGCCGACCCGCAAGCTCTGCTGTCCGGAACGCAGGTCGATCCTGCCCGGGTTCATTCGCAGTGGCAATTTTATCAGAGCCTTGAACCGGAGTTCGTGTTGAAGCGGCTGACGGCGTCGCTGGTTCCGCCGGATTCAGTACGACTTTCGGTCGTCGATGATCGCATCGTTGCCGAGGGTGAGGCTCCCGACACCTGGATAGATCGGGCGCGCGCAGCGGCCCGACAGCTTTCGGCAGGCGGGCCAGTATTCGATATCTCAAGGGTCCGCGATGTAAGCCCCGAAGCACGCGCGGCAGAGCACTGGCAGGCCTACGTGTCGCGACTGGGGACCCAGCCGGGCATCATCGTTGCCGAACAAAAGATACACGATGGCCAATTCTATATTGCAGGCCTGCGAGATCCGCTTGCCGCCGACCCACAGTCGCTGTTGTCTGGAGCGCAGGTCGATCCCGCCCGCGTTCATTCACAGTGGCAATCCTATCAGAGCCTTGAGCCGGAGTTCGTGTTGAAGCGGCTGACGGCGTCGCTGGCTCCGCCGAACACAGTGCGGCTTTCAATCGTCAATGATCACATCGTTGCCGAAGGTGAGGCTGCTGCCACGTGGATCGACCGGGCGCAGGCCGCAGCCCGGCAGCTTTCAGCAGGCGGGCCGGTATTCGATATTTCCAGGGTCCGTGACCCCGAAGAACGCGAGGCGGAGCGCTGGCGGGCCTATGTGTCGCAACTGGAGACCCAGCCGGGCATCATCGTTGCCGAACAAAAGATACGCGACGGCCAATTCTACATCTCCGGCCTGAGAGACCCGCTTGGCGCCGACCCGCAGTCGCTGTTGTCCGGAACGCAGGTCGATCCCGCCCGGGTTCATTCGCAGTGGCAATTCTATCAGAGCCTTGCGCCGGAGTTCGTGTTGAAGCGGCTGACGGCGTCGCTGTATCCGCTGAAATCGGTTCGGCTTTCGATCGTGGAGGGTCGCATCGTTGCCGAGGGTGAGGCTCCCGACACCTGGATAGATCGGGCGCGCGCAGCGGCCCGACAGCTTTCGGCAGGCGGACCGGAATTCGACATCTCCAAGGTTCGTGATGTGAGCCCCGAAGCACGCGAGGCGGAGCACTGGCAGTATTATGTGTCGCGACTTGAGGCCCAACCGGGAATCATCGTCGCCCAACAAACGGCGAGGGGCGGCCAGTTCTACATTTCCGGCCTGAGAGACCCGCTTGCCGCCGACCCGCAAGCTCTGCTGTCCGGAACGCAGGTTGATCCTGCCCGCGTTCATTCACAGTGGCAATTCTATCAGAGCCTTGATCCGAAGTTCGTGGTGAAGCGGCTGACGGCGTCGCTGTCCCCGCCGAAATCGGTTCAGCTTTCGATCATCCAGGGTCGCATCGTTGTCGTGGGTGAGGCTTCTGCCGGCTGGATCAACCGGGCGCAGGCCGCCGCCGAACAACTTTCGGCGGACGGAGTGGTTCTGGATGTCTCGCAGCTGCGTGAGCTGAACCTTGCAGATCTTAATTATTTGAGAGAAGCCATCCAGGCGACCGATATTTTCTTCTCTTCCGGCAAAGTTGTGCCGGGACCGGAGCAGTTGCCGGTTCTCGACAGGTTGGCGGATCAAATAAAGGAATTCGCCCAAGATGCCCGCAAGTCAGGCGTAACAGCACGGTTCATGTTGACCGGGCATTCGGACACCACGGGCCGTGAGACGGCCAACGCGTCGATCAGTGCAGCCCGCGCCGAGACAGTTCGTGCGCTTCTCAACAAACGCGGCGTCGCTCCGGAACTGCTGCTGGTTCGGGGCGCGGGCACTTTTGAGCCGCTGGTGCCTGAAAATAGTCAAACCGGGAGCTCCACCAATCGCCGGGTTTCGATTACGGTAAACCTGGACTAGTGGAGCCAAGGATGTTGCAAAAAAAGATCTGCATGCTGGGCGGGTTCTCTGTCGGGAAGACGAGTCTGGTGCGCAGGTATGTGCAGAGCATCTTTTCAGAAACCTACTTGACCACGGTGGGAGTGAAAATCGACAAGAAGAGTGTCGCGCTCCCGGACAAAACCGTGGATCTGATTTTGTGGGATTTAGCTGGTGAAGACGATATCGGCTCATTCCGCGTCAGCTATGTGCGAGGTGCAACCGGGCTTGTGCTTGTCGTCGATGGAACGCGCGCCGCCACTCTTGCCGTGGCGCTCACGCTGCGCGAACGGGTCGAGGCCGAATTCGGCGCCATGCCGTTTGTATTGCTGTTCAACAAATCCGATCTGGCCGATCGGTGGGCAATGTCGGATAGCGAGATTGACGAATTGAGGCAGCGTGGATGGCAAATCTATCTAACGAGTGCGCTCTCGGGTGAGAATGTTGATGATGCGTTTCGTCAACTTGCTTTGATGGTAACCAAATAGACCATGCATGGATTGCCACGAGAAGTCAGCAGTTGGATTTTCAATTTCTTCTACAATGGGAACTCGGTCGCATATCTGAAAATCGATGCCCAGCTTTGCATAACTGCTAAGGGCGGAAATATTGAACATTATGGACTTTCATCGCTTCGCATTGGCGAGCCTGTTGCCGAGCAGCTTGAATTCATGGAAGGTTTGCTGCCTTGCCCGGAGCTTCCGCTTCACATTGCCATGGTCGAGCTGCCCAGCGGGTGTGTCGCGGACCTTCATTTTTTTGCTGACAATGCCTGCGTGTGGCTGCTCTTTCTTGATGCCACTGCCGAACGCGACAATAGGCAGCGGCTTCAACAAAAGGCTTATGAAATGACACTCCTGCAAGAGAGGGAGCGTCAACTCAACGAGAAATTACAATCGACGAACGAGGCGTTGAGGAAGAGCCAGGAGGGGTTGGCGCGTGAATACCAGCGCGCCGAAACCCTGCTCCTCAACATTCTTCCGGCGTCGATCGCGGAGCGATTAAAAGCGCACAAAAAAATTGCTGACAACCACGCAGAAGTGAGTGTGCTTTTTGCCGACATAGTCGGTTTTACAGAACGAGCGCGGAGCGTCGGAGCCGTGACCACGCTCGCTATTTTAAATTACTTCTTCAAGGCGGCGGATCGGCTCTCGGAACGATACGGCTGCGAAAAGATCAAGACAATCGGCGATTGTGTGATGGTGGTCGCTGGCCTGCCCACCGCGCGATCCGATCATGCAAAGGCCCTCGCGCGCTATGCACTTGAGCTGCGCAAGGCGGTCAAGCGCGAACGCTTCGCAGGAGAACCGCTGAGACTCAGAATTGGAATTCACTCAGGCCCAATCGTCGCGGGCGTCATAGGCAAGAGGCGGTTCGCCTATGACCTGTGGGGCGAGACGGTTAATCTCGCCTCGCGTATTCAAACGTCCGCGGAGCCCGATGAAATCCGCATTTCGGATGCAACTCGCCAAATGCTTGGACCAAATTTTGCTTGCGACCCACTCGAGGAAACGGAATTGCGTGGTACAGGTCGTGTGCGAATGTGGCGGCTCCCAGCCTGATTTGCCGCGCGGCAGTGCCGACCCTGGAGCCCACGCATCTCAAGCCCCAAGCTGTAACGCGAAGTTTTGACGCAATGGTGACCTTCATTATCCGCATTGCAAATGGCAGCAATGCAGTCTTCCGACGATCTATTGGGCGACTTGGGACACGGCTGACATCAGCTCCTGCGGGTTTGGCGCCCCAAACATGTATCGCCCACCTTCTGGGACCTCCGTGAAGCTCCAGCGAACGATCCCCTGCCGGTCCAGTAGGAACTGACCGATCAGTTGTCCGTGTCCCGTCGCCATCATCTGCTCGTCGGCTTCGGTCACTTCGTAATTGTCCTTCTTGTCGAGGAATTCGCTGGCCGCAAAAGGATCCATGGGACCGGGCAACTCGCTCGGCATGACGACCCGCATATCCTTTGCCGCTGCGATCGAGACCTTGTACGGCCAGTTCGTCTCGTTTTGGGTGAATTCGAGATTGGGCAGTCCAAAAGCACGATGTGAAGCGCGTTCAGGGTCTGAGGCCGCAAGCAGGTTCGGCATCGGGTGGTAGCGGAAATAGAGACGCGCCCGTTCGATCGGCGTGTTGACCACCGTCAGGCTCTCCACGCCCTTTTCGCGCAGCTCCGGATCAAGCCGCGCCTGGGCGGCGATATGGCGCCGGCAAAACGCACAATGCAGACCTCGAAACAGACCGACCAGCACCGGTTTTTGTCCGCGAAAGTCGTCAAGCGCGATCTTGCCTTCCTGGGTAATGGCGTCGAGTACCAAGTTCGGCGCTCGGTCTCCCGGTTGAAGTGGCAACAAGTCACTATGCGCGGACATTTCCAACCTCCAACCCCGGCTAGTCGAGAAAGGGCAGCACCACAAGCGCTTCCGGGTCGAGCCCGTGCTGGGCGCATATACCCTGCGCCAGGGAAAAGTACCGTTCGGCCTCAGCCAGATTGTCGAGGTCGAGATTAAGCGTTGCGAGACCATCATAGCACGGAAACAGCAGTTGGGGTTCGCCCGTTTCGCGGGCTACGTCCAGTGCTTCCTGGAACAAGCCAACGGCCAGTTCCGGACGGCCGTTGCACTGGTGGATCTGCCCAAGCACAATCAACGGCACCGGCAGGTGCTCTCGCTGGTCGAGTGCCCGGTCGATCTCGATGGCTTTCTCGGCAGCAGGCACGCCCTCTGTTGGACAGCGATCCGTGAAAGTACAACAAGCGACCGCCAGATTGGCGAGAAGGCGCGCCTGGAAGCCCAAATCACCAATATGGCGCGCGACTTCAAGACCGCGCCGACAGACCTCCATCGCCCGTGCTGGATCGATGGTCGTGTAAAGCACGCCGAGATTGGTGTAGCCGCGGCAGGCCGCGCCCAGCAGACCGGCGGCTTCGGCCAATTCAATGCTGTGCTCGACCTGACCCACGGCTTCACGATTTCGCCCAAGGCGAGCCAGCGCGACAGCCTTGGTATTGAGGGCCTCGGCGGTCACAAGAGTGGCCTCACGCCCTACATCGGAGACATGCTCCGTTGTCAGAGTGCGTACGCAGTCCAACGCCGCGTCTGCCCATTTTGCCGCGAGAGCGTGATCTCCGCTACGGAACGCCTGTCGGCCACGTTCTTCCCAGAGATGCGCCTGCTCGATCGGAGCATCCGCTCCATCGAGGAGCGCTGCCGCTTCAGCGTAGCGGGATTCTGCTTTGTCCCGCTTGCCGACGTCCCAGAGCAGCCGACCGATCTTACGCAAAACTCGCGCCGACGCTACGCGATCGGCCGACTCGCGGTATGCCTGCAACGCCGCCTCGTAGTGGCGGTGAGCGATCTCGCGGCGGCCCGCCGGGCCGCTCAAATCGGCAATGCGCTCGGCAATTGTCAGTTTGAGCGGTGTTTGCCCGGTCGCCTCCAACGCAGTCAGTGCTCGCTCGTAGAAACGAAGGGCGTCGTCGTTGGCGTATATCATGCGAGCGCGATCACCGGCCGCCTGCAGGTAATGCGCGCCCTTCTCCCGCTCGGCGCTCTGTGCGAACTGATGACCGAGCACGGTCAAATCCTCGAGCCGTTCCGGATTATCGCCGCACAGTTGCTCCAAGGCAGCACCTATCCGCCCGTGGATTTCGGTCCGGCGTTGCAGGAGCAGATTCTGGTAGATCACGTCCTGCAGCAAGGTTTGAGTAAAGCGATAGCTTTGCGACGAGACAGAGCCTGATCCGGCAACTTCCTCAATGATTTCCGCATCGCAAAGCAGTTCGCAGCCGGCTTCTAGCCGGGCGGGGTCGGCTGTCACGGTCTTCAGAAGTGTGGCATCGAAGCGTGGGCCGATTACCGCGGCTTCCTGGGCCAATCGGCGCACCTCTTGTGGCAGCCGGTCGACGCGAGCAAGCAACATTGCCTGGATAGTGGCGGGAATGTCGGTTGCGACTTCGCCTGCCACAGTCCGCCATCGCGGCCCCTCGCGCATCAGTACACCGCGATCGATAAGGCCGCGAACGATCTCCTCTACAAAAAGAGGGTTGCCGCCCGCTCGCTCGAGGATCTGATCGACGAGCCCTCCTGCGGAGCTTACCCAGCTCTCGCCGAAAAGCGCCGCCAGCAGGCTGCGTCCTTCATCGCTGTTGAGCGGCGAAAGCCTGAGCGCCGTGTGACTGACCCGACTTGAGTCGAGCTGGCCGCTGTCCGGCGCCGAGCGATGCGTGACCAGCACCATCAACCGCGTGCGTTCCAACCTGTCCATCACGAAACGTAGTGCCTCGAGCGAAACGGCGTCGGCCCAGTGCAGGTCTTCGACGACAATCAACAGCGGCGACAACGCAAGCCGCCGTTCTATGATGGTGCGGACCGCGTAGAGAATTTGCCGCCGTAGCTGCTCGGGTTCGACATGCTGCAAGGTGGCATCGGGGTCGCCAAGGCCAAGCACATGGTAGAGCAAAGGCATCAGCCGCTTCGCCTCCTCGCCCTGCAGGCCGAGATCGGCAAGCAAGCCTGCGAGCTTCCCCCGCATTTCGTCCCCATTGTCGTTTTGCATCATCCCGGCAGCACCGCGCACCACTGCACCCAAGGCGCCAAATGATTGTTCCCCCAGCGGTGAGCACGTGGCCTGTCGCACGGCGACGTTGCGAAAACGGTCCTCGTCGCCGACACGGGCGACGAACTCCTTCACCAGCCGCGATTTCCCGATACCGGCTTCTCCGACGAGGCGGACAAGTTGGGCCGAGCCGCCGCACGCCTGGTCAAGGCTCGCCAGCATTCTATTGAGCTCCGCAGCACGACCTATCATCGGCGCGCTGAGGCCGAGCGCCTCGAGCCCACGCGCTGCACGCGGCGCCGCAAGCGGTGCATCCAGTCGATGGACGAGCACACTGCCAGCCTTGCCGCGAAGCACGACATCACCCATCGACTCGTAAGAGAAGGCATGCCGGGTCAGCCTGTGAGTGAGTTCGCCTACCAGCACTTCACCCGGTGCGGCCAGCGATTGCAGGCGTTGCGCTGTATTCACCGTGTCGCCGGTCACCGAATAGGATTTGGCGGTGCCGATGCCTAATCGTCCAGTAACGACCGGACCAGTGTTTATGCCGATGTGGAGTAATAGAGGCGAGCCGGAGCGGGGGGCGCTTTCGCCGAGCCGCGCCGTCCGGGCGATCATGTCGAGAGCGGCGCGAAGCGCACGTTCCGGATCGTCCTCATGCGCGACCGGCGCACCGAACAAAGCGAGCAGTGCGTCGCCGATGAATTTGTCGACGAAACCACCAAAGTTTCGCACGGCCGCCGTCAATTCCTTGAACAGTTCGTTCTGCAGCGTTTGCATGACCTCGGGGTCGAGCTGCTCGCTGAGTGTCGTGAAACCGCAAAGGTCGGCAAAGAGGACGGTTACCGTCCGGCGATCGGCGTCAGAGATGGGATGCAGCCCTTCGTCGCTATCGATGTTCGCAAGCAGCGACGGAGTTCGAGAAGGCGGCACAATGGTTCGGCTTGGTGTCGGAGCAGGCCGTTCGACGGCTTTTGCGGGTGCACCGACGCTTGCCCCACATTTCGGACAGAACTCGAAATCAGGTGCGCAGGGATAGCCGCAACTGGCGCATGGCACGGGCTGGCGCTTGCCACACTTCGGACAGAAAGCGTAACCGCCCTCAACCTTGAAACCGCAGCCTGCGCAGTCCATCGAGCCAGACCTCACTAGGGGCCGTGACTGCGTGATCTCCTTACGCACTTCACGGCCAGGGTATTCACAAGCATGAACCGATAGCCGTCGACCGGCAAGCGGCAGCGCAAATGGGCATCGGGCGATCGGGTGGGGCCTGTGGCAGCGCGCAGCCAATTCGGGTTTCTGCGTGGCTGTCGGTTACGAAAGTTTCCTCTTGGTTCGGTCTTCCTGCTATCGTGGAGATGAGGAGGCGGACCCTTGAGCGAGAATCGTAAGCTAGCCGCAATCCTAGCTGCGGATGTGGTCGGATATAGCCGGCTCGCGAGCGCGGACGAAGATCGTACTTTGGCGAGGCTGCGGGCACTGCGCAGCGACCTGATCGATCCGATCATCGCAGTGCACCACGGCCGGGTGATCAAGCGCACCGGCGATGGGGCGCTGGTTGAGTTCCGCAGTGTGGTGGATGCCGTGCGCTGCGCCATAGAAGTTCAGAATGGTATGGTTGAGCGCAATGCCGGCGTGCCGCAGGACCGCCGTATCGAGTTCAGGATCGGCATCCATCTGGGAGATGTGGTCGAAGAAAGCGACGGCGACCTGATGGGCGACGGCGTCAACATCGCCTCGCGTTTGGAGGGACTCTCGGCGCCCGGCGCCATCTGCCTGTCCGAGGATGCCTATCGCCAGGTCAAGGCGAGGCTCGACCTCTCGGTCAGCGATCTCGGCAGCACACAGCTCAAGAACATCGCCGAGCCGATCCGGGTCTATTCGCTGCAAGTAGGCAGCGCCGCAATCAAGGCGGCCGCGACCTCGGAAACCGCGACGAGCCGGCCGGCTACGGCAGTGCCGCCGAAGCTGTCGATCGCCGTGCTGCCGTTCGCCAACATGAGCGGTGACGCCGAACAGGACTACTTCGCCGACGGCATCTCCGAAGACATCATCACGGCCCTATCCAAACTGTCACAGCTCTTCGTCATCGCACGCAATTCGTCGTTCACCTTCAAGGGCCAGAACGTCCATGTGCAGGAGGTGGGCACGAAGCTCGGCGTGCGGCATGTCCTTGAGGGCAGCGTACGCAAGTCGGGGAACAGGGTGCGCATCACCGCGCAGCTCATCGACGCAACTTCGGGCGGCCATCTTTGGGCGGAGCGGTTCGATCGCGACCTGACCGACATATTCGCCGTGCAGGACGACGTGACGCAACAGATCGTTGGCGCGCTGGCGCTCAATCTGACTGAGGATGACCGTCAGCGGCTGGCGCCCGAGTACCCGCGCAACACGGAGGCGTATGACTATTTCCTGCGGGGCAGGGAGTTGTGGCACCGGCTGACGAGGGAGACGAACGTCGCGGCCCGCGACCTCTTGCAACGTGCCATCGAACTGGACCCGAAGTTTGCCTCTGCCCACGCATTCCTGGCCCTCACGCACGGACTCGATTACCTGAACCGGTGGAGTGCGTCGCCGCCGGAATCGATGGCGCAAGCGGAAGAAGCCGCAACGCGAGCGGTAACGCTGGATGGCAGCGATCCCTGGGCGCACTGGGCGCTTGCTATTGCCAAGCTGTACACACGACGGCACGATGGGGCCATCGACGAGGCCGAGCGCGCGCTAGTCCTCAATCCGAACTTCGCCGAAGCGCACGTCGCCCTCGGCGAGGCGCTGTATTATTCGGGCAGATCCGAGGCCGCCCTCGAGAGTTTTGCCCGGGCGAAGATCTTGAATCCATATTTTCCTGATGTGCTCCTGCACTTCCAGGCTTTGGCCTTGTTTCAACTGGGAAGGTACGAAGAGGCCGTTGACCTCTTGATGCAACGGCTGGCTCGCAATGCTGTCACCGACGTCTCGCGGGCGCTTCTGGCCGCCAGCTACGGCCATCTGGGCCGTTTCGCCGAGGCCCGAGCGGCATGGCAGGAGGTGCTTCGCGTCAATCCCGACTACTCACTGGAATACCGTCGCAAAGTCCTGCCCTACAAGAACCCTGCCGATTTCGAACTCGTGGTGGAGGGGCTCCGCAAGGCCGGTATAGTGCAATGACTGGTGAGGCCATGCGGCCGGATCAGACGCTGTAGGCTTGGCCGATCTTGCGCCATCGCGCGTTTTCGCGAACCAGTTTCAGGTTGTCGGTGGTCTCGGCAAATGTCCGCGAACGGTATTGCCGGAGCAGGTCCGCGAAGAGCGCCCCTTCCGGCAGGCCGGCAAGCTGCTCGCGGACCGAGATCTTTTCATCGATGACACGCATGCCCCAGGCATTTTCCCGAACCTGCAGCTCCGCAGCCAAATCACGCTCTTCCGGCGCGCTTTCATCCAGCGCAGCCAGCACGATCGAGTGGAAAAGCGCTACATAGCCAATCTGTCTCAGGCCGCCCACAACCCGCACGCGCGGCAATATGGCAAGGACGAGAAACGTCAGGAACAAGTCCGGCAGCAGCACGCCCTCCAGCAACGCCTGCTGAAGATGCGGCCGCTCGAACGGGATGGAAAGGCCATGCGGCCTGTCAGGCTCGATCAGGTGCCCGTTCTCGAGGACGAGTTTGCGCACGCGCTGCTCGCGGATGCCCCAGAAATAGGCGGTGGCATTGGGCAGGAATCTGCCAAATGGGCCCGACGCGGCCTCTTGCAAGGCATGGTCGAGACGCTGGCGCCTTGCGGGCTCAAGAAGCAGCCTGGAAAGAAGACAGCCGTCATATTGTAGATGTCGCGCCATGGCAGCCGCGGCGAGCCGATCATCGATGAAAACGGGCAGGGCCATGCCGGAACGATTCCAATTGGCGACCAGATCCTCATTGAGGGCTGTCATGGCATCGGCGGCGGTTCCAAAGACCTTATCCTGACTGGCAAGCAGTGTACCTAGCCAGCGGCTGGCATCCGTTTCATCGCCCACCGCTTCGAGCGCGCGCTTGTTAAGGGAGACGGGACCGGCCACGCAGGCGCTTTTGCGGCACAGTTTGTGGCGCCCCATGCCAAACAGATTGACCTTGTCGTCTCCGACATCGAGCCATCCAGGCCCCTCCCGGCCAATTGTCTCCATCGTCATCGTCGTTCCCATGAAGCCGACGAAGGCTGACAGCTCGTTTTCGACCGCGCCGAGCCAGGCAAACAGGAGGGCATCGAAGGTGATCCGGTCCATCAGAAGCAGGCAGTGCAGACCGGATTGAATCACCGGTCTGTGCTCGAACTCTTCGAGGGCCTTGCCGATCTCCTCAGGCTGCATAATTGCACCGAGGCGCTGATGCAGGACTTCGCGCAGGATCGAGCGGGCAGCGATCGCCGGGCCCGATGCAGGCCTTGCCACCGGCCGCCACAGATGGCGGGCGTAGTCGGAAACCGGAACATTCCAGTTCTGCTCGATGTCACGCACGACTTCCGGGCAGAGCAGCGACAGCACAGCCAGAATTTCCACGGGGGGGGCAGGGGCTGGGGCGAAGAGGGCGGTCATTAGAACCGCAACCGGGCCATGCTCAGGAGGTCGTGATACTGCCCGTTGGTAAAACCGGCCTTCACATGCCGGCCTTCAACCTGGAAGCCGTGGCTGGTGTAAAGACGGATGGCCGGTTCGTTGTCGGCATAGACGCTCAATTCGACCCGCTTCAGGGCGCGCCAGTTGTCGGCCACGTCAAGCAGCGCGCCAAGGATGGCAGAGCCGATACCCTTGCCGACAAAGCCATCGTCTAGGCCGATATTGATCTCGCCGATATGCGAACGGCGCGGCGAGCTTTGCACGACCAGGCTGCCGTGGCCGACGACCTCGCCGTCCAATTCGGCGACGATCCAGGTGGTTTCCTGGCCGGACTTGGCGATGCGCCGCTCCACCTGATCCACCGTCTCGAACGGCATCCTGAGCGTGCCCCAGCGGAAGCCCGGCATGTTGAAGATAGCGCAAAGCGCCTCCGCATCGTTTGGCCGGACGGCCCGGAGCTGCGGCTGGATTTTCTCGGATGGCGAGGTCGTGCTGGTCATGGCTTTCCCGGCGAAGGCAATCGGCCCGGCACGATGCACCGGACGTCACCTGAAAATCCAGCCGTCTCTGCAGCCTATGCTGCCGATTGCGAACCAAAATACCGGGAGGCGGTGTAGAGTTTGAAGGCGCCGCTGATGCCGATCCAGCCGAAAAGGGCGAGCCAGCCCAATGTAGCGGCCGCCGTCCAGTCGATCCGGTGCACCGCGGCGTCGGTGATAACGAGGCCAAGGATGGAAAGCAGGCCGACCAGAAATTGCGCCAGGCCTAGCACCAGCAATTCTTCGCGCGGCGCGCTTTTCCAAACGAGATAGGTGCCGCCAGCGCCGGCGAGGAAGATGGCGCTGTAGACCTGGGCGTGGAAGGGATCGACCGTCCATGGCCAGGTGCTGCTGACCATCAGGGGCAACAGCAACATGCCAAAGCCATAGAGCCCAAGGATTGCCGTCTCCGCCAACATGTAGCTGCGCCATGCGGGGCTTAGGGTCACGCCTTTTGCTGACGGACGGGCTCTTGCCCGCCACAGGAACAACCCGGATACCGCGATCGAACCAAGATAGACCAGAAACCAGAGCCAGGTCGCTTTTCGCTCGAGGTTGAAATAGCCGAGATTGATCAACGAAACCGCCGACACGATGACGGTGAAGATGAAGGCCATGACCAGCACGAGCCTGCCCGGCGACCAGCGATTCCAGAACAAGAGCGCCGCCATCACTGCCATTTCGGCGGTGTAGAAGCCGCCGAGAAAGCGGGCACTGAATGGCGTGACGGGCCAAGGCCAGCGCGGCTTGACCAGCGCAGGCGCGAAAAACAGGCCGGCGCCGACGATCAGGACGATAATGACCCCTGCCGAGAAAACCCGCAACGCCGCGGGAAATGGCGGGTTGTCGGGTGTCGGCACGGGAGAAAGCCCCAAAGATGAATGCGCCATGCACCCATCATAGTGCCGCTTGCGGCCGGTGAAAATCCGCCGAATGCAAATTGAGCTGTCACCAGATCTATCCATTCGAATGGCCGTTCGATCCCTTTCGACGTAAGATGGAGTGCGCGGACCGAAGACCGGTCCGGCCAACACGCCTCTGGGCGCATTTTCCGGAGCCTGCACGATGACCGAAGCTCAGGATCTGTTCTCGCTTCTGCGGCAATCGACCGATGTCGATCCGCAGGCAATCGACGCGATCCGGCGAACCATCGCCGAGGGCAAGGACCACGAACTTTGCCGCATCAATGCGCTGGCCTTCGCCAGCAAGAATGGCCTCGACGAGGAACGCACCATCAGCGCCTTTCTCCATGCGGCGCGGGTGGGCATCTTCGACATCTCCTGGAATGTTCTGTGCCCCGGCTGCGGCGGCGTGCTCGACACCAACGCCACGCTGAAAACCATGCAGAAGGACGAATACACCTGCGCGCTGTGCTCCGAGGGCTATTCGCCGACCCTCGACGAGATGGTCGAGGTGACATTCACCGTCAGTCCCCGCATGCGCAGGATTGCCGCCCACAATCCTCACGAACTGCCGTTGATAGAATACTTCCGCCAGATCTACTTGGCGTCCGGCGCCGATCTGCCGGAAGAGGATTTGGCGGAGAAGATGGAAGCGTTCTCGCTGGAGGATATCGAGCTTGCGCCCGGTGAAAAGGCGGTTCTGCCCATACAGCTTCCGTCTGAATTCGTCATCGTCTTCGAGCCGGTCACGCATTCAGCGCAGTTCATCGACGCCAAGGGCGAACCAACAAAGGAGCGCCGAAGCCTCTCCTTGGTTTTCGACCGCGACCATGTCCAGAACCAGACGTTGGAGATGCAACCAGGCCCTTTGCGCATTTCGCTGGAAAACAGGACCGACACCCGCGTGCTGCCGACGGTCTTCATCGCCGGCCACGCATTGCATGATTTCCTGGCCAAGCGCCGGCCCTTCCTGACCGCCAAGCGCCTGCTAACCAACCAGACGTTCCGCGATCTCTATCGCACGGACACGCTCGACATCAACCAGCGGCTGAAGATCACCAGCCTGACCTTCCTGTTCACCGACCTGCGCGGATCGACCGAGCTTTACGAGCGGGTGGGCGATCTTTCAGCCTTCGATCTCGTGCGCGAGCATTTCCAGGTGCTGCACGAGATCGTCGCGGCGGAGGCGGGCGCGGTGGTGAAGACGATCGGTGATGCGGTGATGGCGACCTTCGCGACGCCTGATCGTGCGATTGCCGCGGCCCTCAGGATGCGCGATGCCATGCGTGCGCTCAATGAAAAAAGCGGGCGCGCGGATCTGCTGCTCAAGATCGGAGTCCATGCCGGCCCTTGCATCGCCGTATCCATGAACGAGCGGCAGGACTATTTTGGCCAGACGGTCAACATTGCTTCACGGGTCCAGAACCTGGCCAACGCACAGGCGATCTTCGCCACCCGTGCGGTGGTCGACGACAATCTCACCGCCGATCTGTTGCGCAGGAACGCGCTGACGCCCGTGCCTCACGAAGTCTCGCTGCGCGGCATTGAGCGGGAGATCGCGGTGTATACAATCCCCTGAGGAATTCCGGAGCAATTCCGGGAAAAGCGTGAAACGGCTTTCCCGGGAAAAGCGTGAAACGCTTTCTCTTGGGAATCGCGTTGAAATAAAGAGCTGGAGCAGCGTTTCCGTGAAGCGCTCTCGACCGCTCACACGCGCTTGCAGAGGAAATAACGATCGGCGGGCTCGGACGTCGGCGCCGGGAGGCGTTGCAGCAGCGGGTGATCGAGCGGCGTGCCACTGACCGCGAAGCCGCCGACGCGAAGCAGGCTCGCAATCAGATCGGGAAGCCAGGTAGCGGTCACTGCATCGCGATCATCATAGCCGGTGCCGATGTCGGCATGAACAAGGGCGGCTTCGATGCCAATGAACTTGCGGGCCGTCTCGCGTATTTCGCCGAGCACGAGGTTTTCAGCTTCGGGAATTGAGCTGGCGTGTGCGCCGACTTCGCGGTCGAACACCACGATCCGGCGCCCGGGCAGGCGCTCGCGCAGATGGTGGAACGTCCGGCCATTGCCGAGGCCGAGCTCGAGCACAAGCCCCTCCATCTTGGCCACCTCGGCGCAGACGTGATCGAGAATGTCACGCTGTGCGGTCATTCTGCTGATGAAATTCTCGAGACGACTCATATGCTTTTGTGTGTCCTGAACCAGATCAAGAGATCGGCAATGCCCGCGACAAGAACTGTTCACGAGTGCATCCCGAAGGCGGCGCGCCAGCTCGATTGCGTGTCGGCACGTATAGGGGCGGATGATGAACACTGCAACAACCGAACTGGCTGCCGGCAGGGATCATACCGGGTGGGGCCGGCGGCCCGACGCGTGGCGGAATAGTGATCTCACTTGTAGGGGTCTGCGGCGTCCCGCAAGCCGTCGCCGAGGAAGTTGAACGCCAAGATGACGAGAACGACGGGGAGCATCGGCAAAAGCAGCCATGGATAGAACGCGATCACGCTGACGCTGCGCGCCTCGGTTAGCAGGATGCCCCAACTGGTTGTCGGTGGCCTCAGGCCCAGCCCAAGGAAGCTCAGCGCCGTCTCGCCCAGGATCATGCCGGGTATGGAGATCGTCGCCGTCGCGATCAGATGCGACATGAAACCGGGGATGAGGTGCCGCCGGATAATGCGGCTGCTGCTGGCGCCCATCAATTGCGCGGCCAGAACGTAATCCTCCTCGCGCAAGGCCAGAAGCTTTGAACGCACGGCCCGCGCCAGTCCGGTCCAGTGGAGAAGCCCGAGGATGACGGTGATGCCGAAATAGATCAGGATTGGACTCCAGGTTATCGGCATGATCGCCGCCAGAGCCAGCCATAGCGGAATGCTGGGGATCGATTGCAGAACTTCGATTATCCGTTGAACGATCAGGTCGAAGATACCGCCGTGATAGCCAGCCAGTCCGCCTATGACAATGCCGAGCAGGAAGCTGAAACTGATGCCGACAAGGCCAATTGTCAGTGAAATGCGTGCGCCATAGATGATACGCGAGAGCACATCGCGCCCCAGCCTGTCGGTGCCGGCCAGAAAGAGCTGGCCGTTTTCGGCAGGACAGACAAAATGCCAGTCACCTTCGACCAAGCCCCAGAACCGGTAGCTGTCGCCCTTGCAGAAGAAACGAATCCGCTGAACATCATCCTGTTTGTCGATGTAGTTCCGCTTGAGTGTGTCCATATCCAGCGTCATCTGGCGACCATAGACGAACGGCCCGACAAGCTGGCCGTTATGGAACAGGTGTACCCGCTGCGGCGGCGAATAGATGTAGTCCATGTTGCGTGTGTGCAGATTGTAGGGCGCCAGGAACTCGCAGATCAGTATCCCGAAATAGAGCGCTGCCAGAAATATGCCGGAGACAAGGGCAAGCCGGTGCCGTCGGAATTTCCACCACATCAGCCGCAACTGCGACGCCTGAAAGACCTTCGACTGCTCCGCCGTCATCGCCTCGACTGATTGCAGGTCAAAGGGCGCGATGGAAACGAAGTGTTGCAGTGGGGCACCCGGAGCGGGCAGGGGCGATTCCTTGTTCATTTGGTGCTGCCGCCCTGCAAACGAATTCGTGGATCAAGCAGCGCCAGCGCCAGGTCGGAAATCAGCACGCCGATGACTGTCAGGAAGGCGAGGAACATCAGGAAAGACCCTGCCAGATACATGTCCTGGCTTTGCAGCGCCTTGATCAGCATCGGCCCGGTCGTTTCCAAAGACAGCACGATCGCGGTGATTTCGGCACCGGAGATGATGGCCGGCAGGATGGAGCCGATGTCGGAAATAAAGAAATTGAGCGCCATGCGCAGCGGATATTTGACCAGTGCCTTGAACGGATGAAGGCCTTTGGCGCGCGCGGTCACGACATATTGCTTGTGAAGCTCATCGAGCAGATTGGCGCGCAGCCGCCGGATCATGCTTGCCGTGCCGCCGGTGCCGATGATCAAGACCGGGATCCAGAGATGGGCGAGGATCGACTTCGCCTTGGCCCAGCTCATCGGCTCACTGAGATATTGCGGGTCCATGAGATGGCCGATTGAGGTGCCGAACCAGATATTGGCGAAATACATCAGGATCAGCGCCAGCATGAAATTCGGAATGGCAAGGCCGAGAAGGCCGAAGAGAGTAAGGCCGTAGTCGCCCCAACTGTATTGATGCGTGGCGGAGTACATGCCGATGGGAAAGGCGATGAGCCAGGTGAAGATGATCGTGACGAAGGAAACCAGCACGGTCAGCCACATTCGGTCCCCGACGACGTCGCGAACCGGCAGCTCATACTCGAAGGAATAGCCGAAATCGCCGTGCAGCATCCCGCCGACCCAGTAGAAATAGCGAATGACGGGCGGCTGGTCGAAACCATATTCCTTCCGCATCATTTGGATGCGATCGGAATCCACCGCTTCGCCCTGAGCCCGAAGCTCGGAAACATAGCTGTCGAAATAGTCGCCTGGGGGAAGTTCGATGATCGTGAACACCAGCGCCGATATGATCAGCAGCGTTGGAACCATCACAGCGATGCGCCAGACAATATATCGAAACACGCTCAGGACTCTCCAAGCCAGAATGTATCCGGCATGTAGACACCGAAATAGGCGGTCGGGTCATAGCCGTAGAGCGCCTTGTCAGGCAGATTGCGCAGCCGCGAGGACACCAGAACCGGCTGATGCGTTCCGTTCACCGTGCCGATCGAAAACACCTGATCGGTGTAGATCGACAACATCGAATTCCAGATCTCGGCGCGCTCCGCGGCCTCGGTCGATCCGTTCCAGCGCTTGAGCAAAGCCATCAACTCGACCACTTCAGGAAGATCGGGCGCCTCACCCATCGTGCCATGGGACAGATAGTAAGTGCCCCAGAGCGGCCATTGCAGCTGGTCGTCGATGGTGGGGGCCAGCTGGTACGGATTCATGTCGGAGGTCGGCACGCCATTGTCGATGCCCGACCACATCGACATCATGATCTGGCCGCCAAGTGCGCGGCTGCGGAAGATGTCGCGCTGCGAAGTCCGGACGAACAGGGCGATGCCGATCTGGCGCCAGTGATCGGTGATGAGTTCGAGCGCGTCGGTTTCCAGCGTGCTTTCGCCGGCCGTTTCCACTATGATCTGCGCGGGGCGTCCATCGGGAAGTACCCGCAGGCCATCATCGTCGCGCGCTTGAAGCCCGACCTCGTCGAGAAGGGCGTTGGCCTGGTTGGGATCATGGGCGATCCATGCGTTCGCGAATTCCGGCCGGTAGAGCGGGCTCTCCGGCAGGACCGTATCGGCGCTTTCCTGCGCCAATCCGTAGAACACGGCCAAATTGATCTCGCGCCTGTCCACAGCGAGGGAAAGCGCGCGGCGCACGCGCACGTCACGAAAAAGGCCACGCCACACCTGGTCGCCACAATTCAGATTGGGCAACAGCGCCAGCCGCGAACCCTGTGTGCGTTTCCACAGATGCATCTTCACCGGATAGCGCTTCTCCGCATCCTTCAGAAAAGAGTAATCGGCGAAGTCAATTCCCATGCTTTGCAGATCGCTCTCACCCGCACCGGTCTTGGCGGAAATGATCGCTGACGAGCTGACATTCATGACAATCCGGTCGACATAGGGCAGTTGCCGGCCATCATCGTCTATTCTATGAAAGAACGGGTTTCGCTCGAAGATGAACTGCTCAGCCGGCGGCTTGGTCCGGTTCTGCCAGGGATCGAGCGTCGGCAGCTCCGGGTTCTCCGGGCGATACTGCCGCGACATGCGGATATGCAGGAGCGTCCATTTCTGGACCCGATTCTCCTTCATCAGGCCGGCGAGCCGGAATGGATCCTGGTATTTCTTGTGGAACTGCTTGAGATAGGCGGCCGGCAAAACAAGCGGTGTCGGCGAAGCAGCGGCAAGCTTGGGCAGGAAGTCGGGATTGGGCGCCTCCCAACTATAGCGGACAGTCAACGGATCGACGATCTCGAAACGTGGCGGCTTGCCGTCCGCCAGCAGGGCAGGGGCGAGCCCGCCTTGCGAAAGCTCATCATTCAGCCAGACATCTTCCCAGCAATAGCGAAAATCCTCCGGCGTCAGCAGGCTGCCATCGGACCATTTATGCCCTTCCCGAATCTTGAACGTGAAGATGCGATCATCCGCTGCGTCGAAGCTTTCGAGAATGTCGGCTTGCAAGTTAAGCTTTTCGTCATAGCCGACCAGGCGGGCATATCCGTAGATCGTCATCATCCGGATATCTTTCTGGCTGCCTATGATGGTACGCAGCGTGCCGCCATACTGGCCGGGTTGCCGGCCCATCGCAGCGAGATTCAATACGCGCGGGCTCTTGGGCAGGCGTTCGGCGAGTGCCGGCAGCGCCCTGGCTTTCAGCTGCGGCTGAAGAAAATCCGGCTCCAGATCGCCAGCGCGAGACGTGCCCGGCAGAAATGCCGAAGCCATGAGCCCAAGGACGGTGCGCCGGCTGATCACAGGCGTAGCTCGCTGAGATCGGCCGAACGGCGGGCCAGCACGAGGTGACCGCCGCCAAGATCGAGCGGCGACAGCACATCCTCTTCGCCCTCGTCGTGGAATTGCGGTCCCCATGCGCTGGCGTCGGAAGCGCCGCCGAGCTTCAGCGTCTTGAAATCCATCGGCCGGTCGAGATCGGGGAAAGGGACTGCGGCGACCAGTGAGCGCGTGTAGGGGTGGACCGGTTTCCTGAGCAGAATTTCGCGCGGCGCAAGCTCGACGATACGCCCGCCGCACATCACCGCGATGCGGTCCGCCATGTAGTCCACCACCGCCAGATTGTGGGATATGAACAGGTAGGTCAGGCCCAGTTCCTTCTGCAGGTCCTTCAGGAGGTTCAGGATCTGCGCCTGGACAGAGACATCGAGCGCCGAAACCGGCTCGTCGCAGATCAGGAGTTCTGGCCCCAGGGCCAACGCGCGCGCGATGCCGATACGCTGACGCTGCCCGCCGGAGAAACTGTGAGGATAACGCTTGATGAAGCGCGGATCGAGCCCGATCGCCTGCATCAGGCTCTTGACGGTGGCTAGTCGGGACGCGGCATTGCCACGTTGATGGATTTCCAGCGGCTCGCTCAAGATATTTTCCACCGTCATGCGAGGTGAAAGCGACGAAACCGGATCCTGGAAGACCATCTGGATTTTCGCGCGCAGCAGGCGCAGGGCGTCTCTGTCGCCTCCCAATACGTCGATCGGTCCATCGCGGCCATTGAAGATCACAGAGCCGCCGCTAGGCGTGACAGCCCGCATGAGCATCTTGCTGACGGTGGTTTTGCCGCAACCGCTTTCGCCGACCAGGCCCAGGCACTCGCCCCGCCTGATATCGAAGCTCACGCCGTCCACGGCGCGAATAGAGGTTTGACGATCCCCGCCGAACCATCCGGACTTGCGGATGGTAAAAACCTTTGTCAGATCTCTGACCGACAACAGGATGTCGTCCGGCCCCTTCGATGCCGGCGCCGTCTGCTTGCCCAGCAGGGTGCCGACGTTCACCGGCACCTCGCGGAGCGCCTTTAGCCTCTCGCCCGGCTTCAGGTCGAAATGCGGAACAGCTGCCATCAGGCCCTTCAGGTAAGGGTGACCTGGCCGGCGGAATATCGCCTCGACAGGTCCCGCTTCCATGATCTCGCCATGGTACATGACCACCACCTCGTCGGCGACATTGGCGACAACGCCGAGGTCGTGCGTGATCAGCAGCATCGCCATGTTCAGCTTGGTCTGAAGCCCGCGCAGCAATTGTAGGATCTGCGCCTGGATGGTGACGTCCAACGCCGTCGTCGGCTCGTCGGCGATCAACAGGGCGGGCCGGCAGATAAGCGCCATGGCGATCATGGCGCGCTGACGCAATCCCCCCGAAAGTTCAAACGGATACATGTCGTAGGCGCGCTTGGGATTGGGAAAGCCGACAAGGCTGAGCATTTCCTCGGTCCGCGCCTTGCGCTCTGCCCGAGCCATCGGCGTATGAATCTGCAGGGATTCGCTGACCTGGTTGCCGATCGTGTGCAGCGGCGAAAGCGATATCATCGGCTCTTGAAAGATCTTGCCGATGCGGCTGCCCCTCAACGCCCGGATTTCGGGTCCATCACGCGGCATCTGCAGGATATCCTGTGTCGTGCCGGGCTTTTCAGGGTCGGAAAATAGGATACGGCCACGAACATGGGCTGTGTTCGGCAAAATGCCCATCACTGCCTGGCTGAGAACCGATTTTCCGGAACCGGACTCGCCCACAAGCGCGGTAACCTTGCCGGGAAGGACGCGAAGATTTGCGCGCCTGACGGCGTGCAATGGTCCCCCGATAATGGCAAAAGAGATGCCAAGATCTTCGACCCGTAGTAGATCAACGCCCGAATTCATTCTCACACCAGCCCCACTCTGGCAACGTCCAGAAAGCGAGAGACTAGCGCATTGCCAGTCTAGAGCAACTTGGATTCGACACGGTCGCCTGCGGCGGAACCGGCGACCGGACTGCTTACCAAAGGCGTTCGGATCAGATTGGGGTGGGCTACTGGAGCTTCCTCGGGTCGCCCGCCGACTGCCGTGCGGCATCGCGATGAAGCAGCATGACCTGCTCGGCCTCCGATCTCCGGTCGTAAATCGGCTCCAGCGCACCGTCTTCATCGAGTGCGAGAGCGCCCGACAGATCGGGTGAAAGCACCGTCAGCTTCTGCTTGATCCCCGCCAGTTCCTCGCTGCCGAGCGTCAGCCAGCTGCTGGCGCCGCAATAGCTGGCGAAGTCTTTGCTGGCGAGAACGCGGTGCGGATATTTCTTGGTCAGGGTCTGGAGGCGCTGGACCTCGTTTACAGCCGAGCCGAAGACAGAGAATGTGAGCCGGTCGGTAAGCCCGACATTGCCGAACATCACGTTGCCGACATGCAGGCCGATGCCAAATTTTATGTCGGACAACCCCTTTTCCTTCCTTCGCAGATTGAGATCCACCATGCGCGCAATGGCCTTGTGCGCTGCCGCCAGAGCAGACTGGCAGGCGGTCTCGGAATGCGAGCGATGTCTTTCACAAGGGTAGACGGCAATGAAGCCATCACCTATGAAACTCATGATCTGCCCGCCTTTGCGATTGAAAGGTGTAGCAATGGCATCGAAAAACTGGTTCAGCGTATCGATGTAGATTTCGCGGCCGGAAGTTTCGGCAAGCCTTGTCGACCCGCGCATATCGGCCATGACCAGTGCGGCCCGGATTGTGTCGCCCTCGCCGCGCTTGATCTGGCCGTCCAGCACGCGTCTGCCGGCGTCGCCGCCGAGATAAGTGGTCATCATGTTGTCGGCCAACTTGGTGAGCACCGCCATTTTGGTTGCGATGGCGAGATGGTTTTGGATACGCAGCAGCGCCGAAATCATGCTCTCGCTGAAACCTGAAGCACTGTCGGTAGACCAGGACCCGATCATGCCCTGACTGGTATTGCCGTTGAAGGGATGGACGAAAGCCATGTAATCGGTCACGCCCATAAGCCTGAGTTCATCGAAAACAGGAAATTCCGACGGGACCGACGGGTCGAGCCGACGCCGCAGATGGTCGAGCTTGTTGCTGAGCAGATAGTAGTATGGGCTGGTCAGGAACCTGTCAGAATGAACGCCGTCCTTTTTGCGGAAGCCTTCCACTTCCATGCCTTGGCCGCGAATCCAGGTGAAGCCAAGCGCGTCATAAAGCGGATGAAGCATCGAAAAGCTCAAATGCACCCGCTTCAACGGCAGGCCGGCAGCAGCCAGCCGTTCGCAAAACCCCTTTACCAATGTTTCCAGCTCGTTGCCCGCCAGCGCCGACTGAGTCAGCCAGTCGGCAACCTTATCCATGAGAATTGTGGAAATTTCTGCTTGCGCCGTGCTCATACCACCTCGAAACCCGTCGAAGACGGAGCCATTATCCTTCGATCCGCCATAACACAGTCCGCCAGCGTGCCAAAGATGCCCAAAGTCAACGGGGTCGGCTTCGGCGGCAGAACGGCGAAGGAATTACCCGAATGACCGTCCTTGCAACCAAGGACAGGCTTAACTGCATTCATGTCTTGTGGCGTTATGTGGCGAAGCTGCGGCTGGAGTGCAATCACGATCCTGACATCCGGGCAAAAAATTTGCCGGCTGGGACGCCGTCAGGCCTTCACCACCGTCTCTCGGAGCAGCCCGAGACGGCCAAAAACATTGCGTGTGTCGACGATCAGAACGGCGTGATCAGCGATTGTCTGATAGTCGATCGCGTCATGGTCGGTTGCAACGACGACAGCATCGAAATCCTTCAAGGCCGCCTCGGTCAATTCGACCGAGCGGCGCCCCTTGATCGCCATATGCTCTCGTGTGGTCGGAATATCGGGAACATGCGGGTCGTGGAATTCCGCCTTGCCGCCCCATTCCTCGATGAGTTCAATGAGCCGCAATGAGGGGCTTTCGCGGATATCGGGCACATTCTTCTTGTAGGCGAGCCCTATGATGAGAATGCGCGAGCGGCTGAGCGCCTTGCCGCAGCGCCGGTCCAGCGCTTTCGCCAGTTCATCGACCACATGACGCGGCATAGCAGTGTTGATCTCTGCCGCCAGCTCGATGAAGCGGGTCGGCAGTTCATACTCGCGCGCCTTCCACGTCAGGTAAAAGGGATCGATCGGAACGCAGTGCCCGCCCAATCCGGGGCCAGGATAGAAAGGCATGTAGCCGAAGGGCTTGCTCTTGGCCGCCTCGATCACCTCCCAGATGTCGATGCCCATCGCGCCGAGCACGACCTTCAATTCGTTGACGAGCGCTATGTTGACCGAACGGAAGATGTTTTCCGTCAGCTTGACTGCCTCGGCGGTCGCCGTGCTGGAAACCGGAACGACGGTTTTGACCACGCCTTGGTAGAAAGCCTGCACGAGCGTCGCCGCCTCAATGCCGTCACCTGCCACGACCTTGGGGATCGTCGCGACTTCAAAGTTGCGGTTGCCGGGATCCTCGCGTTCGGGCGAGAAGCCGAGGAAGAAGTCTATCTTCGACTGCAAGCCGGTTTCTTCCAGTATGGGCTTGATCACGTCGTCGGTTGTGCCGGGATAGGTGGTAGATTCCAGCACGATGAGGTGGCCGAGACGCAGATGCTTTGCGATGACGCCAGTCGTGTTCCTGACAAAGGAGAGGTCCGGCTCACGGTTTTTCGTCAGCGGTGTCGGAACGCAGATGATGATGATATCGCAGACGGACAGTTCGGCAAAATCCGCCGTCGCGCGGAACCGTCCACTCGCCACGTGGCCGGCGAGGTCTGTCGACGTCACCGCCTCAATGTAGGATTGGCCGTTGTTCAGGCTCTCGACCTTCTGGGCTTCGATGTCGAAGCCGAAAACCGGGAAGCCGGCGCGTGCGACCGCAATTGCCAGCGGCAACCCGACATAGCCCAATCCGATCACGCCGACCTGCGCGGCGTGCGTCGAGATACGGTTCAGCAGACGGTCATATGCCGATCGTGAAGCGTCCAAAAATCTGCTTTCCCGTTAATTCGGATAGGCTGGTCGCTGCCAGGCGCGGCTTACCATGGTCCCAGGAACCATGCCCGAGGCATATTGCGGAAAATGGATTCTCGCAAGCCGCCATCAGACCGGCAACTTTGCCTTCAAGCTTGCGGCAGCCATCGCATAGCCGCCGGCGGCACCATCTATGAAATGAACGTGATCGCGCTGCAGCGGCGAGGCGACGAGGCATGTCATCAAGGCCGATTTCTGGCGGTGCAGGCCATAGTTGCAGATGCCCGCCTCTTCCGCCTGTTTCAGCCGGTTCTCGATCCGTTGCAACACATCAGCGTCAACGTCGATGGTCATCTTCAAGCCGTCGTCGAATTTCCGGAAATCCGAATTGCTGGCCACGTCGCGTTTGTAGATCTTCGGATCGAAACTGCCGATCGTCCAGCCGTATCTGTCGGTGATGGCCGTAAGCGTCATCAGGAACACTATCCACAGCTTCGACAGCCACCGCCGTCCTGCCGGCGCCGTGGCCCGCGCCTCAATATCGAGGCCGGCGGGCAGCAAGCTGTAATCCGGCCCGTTCACCGGCACCGGGTGGCCATCGCGTTCCTGCCTGCCGGCAAGGGCGATGATGTCAGATGCCAGAAACTGAAAACCGCGCAGGTCGCGCGACGCCCCCGGTATGGCTATGATCGAGACGATTTCGCCATGCCGGGTTTCGATCGGGTTCCAGCGGCAGGAGAGGCCGGTCAGATCCGGCCGTGCGCCGGCCGGCGCAGGATCAATGCGGTAGCGCCCCGCTTTCATCTCGGCTTCCGCCCAACTGCCGCCACCGCCGGCGAACATTGCATAGAAAACCGCATCGGATGCTTGGAACCTTGCCACGCGAACGTCCAGGCCTTGCGCTCGAATATCCTTTATCGGCACGATTGCGGCACGCAGGGTTAGGTCCAGTTCGTCCGCCACCCATCTCTGGACAGCCGCCAGCGCGTTGCGGGTGGTCTCCACTGCCGAGCCGGGAAATGCGACGAGCGCCCCGTCGCCGCCGAAGACAAAGGGAAGATCTTGCCGACCCAGCGCATTGAGCAGGGCCGAAATGACGCTGGCGCCGGCCATATTGACTGTCTTATAGCGTCCAGTCTCGATCGCCTTGGTCGAGCCGACAATGTCGGCGGTGGCCAGCGCCCAGCCATCGGGGAGAGGCCGATAGTTGTCGATATCGGCAACGCTTTCGAACTTTGCGAAGACAGGTAGAGAAGCGATAAACGGGACCGACGCGGCAGCTGTTTCCATGAGCATCAGATAGCACATTCCACTGCTTGAAGGTGAAGTCGATGATGCTTCGAAATTGCTTGCGCATGCTTTCCGATGATAGGGTCGCGCAATGCGAATTGCCTTCTACGCGCCGCTGAAGTCACCCAATCATTCCGTTGCCTCCGGCGACCGCCAGATGGCACGCACGCTGGTCAAGGCGCTGGAACATGGAGGACACAGCGTCGAACTGGCATCCGAATTGCGCTTCTATCTACGCGAACCGGAGCCGAAAAGTTTCGATGCGCTCAAGATAGAGGCCCGAGAGGAAGCCGCGCGGCTGACCAGGCTCTGGGATCGTGACGGCAAGCCCGATCTATGGTTCTGCTATCATCCCTATTACAAAGCGCCCGACCTGATCGGGCCCGAGCTGGCGTCGACCTTTGCTGTCCCCTATGTGACGGCGGAAGCTTCCTATTCGAGGCGGCGCAATGCCGGTTTGTGGGCCGATACGCAAGCGTTGGTGGTGCGAGCCGTCGAACAGGCGGCGCTGAACATCTGCTTCACGCAAAGGGATCGTCAGGGACTGGCAGATGCGATACCCGGGGTCGCTCTTGATATGCTGTCGCCCTTTATCGACACATCGGTATTCCAGGAAATGCCGGCACGAGGTTGTCCGACGCGCCTCGTTGCCGTTGCCATGATGCGCCCGGGCGACAAAGTCGAAAGCTATCGCATGCTGGCGCAAGCGCTCGGTCTGATCGGCCACCTGCCCTGGACCATGTCGGTCGTCGGCGACGGGCCTGCCCATGACGAGGTCAAGGCGCAATTCGCCGGCTTTGCCGCCGACCGTATCGAATGGCTTGGCGCGATTGAGCCAGCCGCCGTGCCAGATGTCCTCTACGGTGGAGGAATTTACGTCTGGCCGGGTTACGGCGAGGCCTATGGCGTTGCCTATCTTGAAGCACAGGCCGCTGGCCTTCCGGTGGTGGCTCAGGACATCGCCGGCGTGCCGGAAGTCGTGCGAGATGGCCAGACCGGGTTTCTCACCCCGCCGGGCGATGTGGCGGCGTTCGCTTCTGCCATTGAAAGGCTTCTTGCCCGTAACGACGAAAGAACCATCATGGCTGCAGAAGCCAGACGTTTCATCCTTGAAGAACGTTCCCTCGGCGTTGCAGCGGCGCATCTGGCCGAACTTCTTCCGAGGGTCCCGGTTTCATGACATCGTCCGATCGGATCTGGCAGCCCTTGGTGGAAGAACTGGCGGGCCGGCAACGGGCGGGTCGTAAGGCAGAGTTCTGGCTGCGCGATGATGATGCCGTGGATCCGACGCCTGCGCTTGATCGGCTGCTCGACCTCACGGGTGAATTCGCGGTTCCGGTCACTCTGGCCGTCATTCCGGCGCTCACTGATGAGAAGCTTGTCGCCCGGCTTGACGAGGCGCCGCATGCCACGGTCGCCATCCATGGCTGGGTGCATCGAAATCATGCGCCTGAGGGTCAGAAAAAGCAGGAACTCGGCGCCCATCGGCCACGCGAGGCCGTGCTCGATGAACTGGCTCGCGGGCTGGCGCACGTAACCGGCCTGCACGGCGCACGTGCCGTTCCGATGCTGGTGCCACCCTGGAACAGGATCGACGCCGGCCTGGTATCCGACCTTGGATCGATAGGATTTGCGGCATTGTCGGTCTATGGGCCGCCGAAGCCGGCTCCACTGGCGGTCATCAACAGCAATGTCGACATCATGGATTGGCATGGCACGCGCGGCTGCCGCGATCACGGCCTATTGGTTCAGGCTATCATCGCGCACTTGCAGCATGCATTCGACGACGAACCGGTCGGCCTGCTCACCCACCATCTCGTACATGATGAATCGGCGTGGCTTTTCCTCGAACGGCTGTTCGCAGTCACCGCACGGACTGAAGCCTGCGCATGGCTTCCGATCAGGACATTGATCGCGCGCAGCGCCGGTAGAAGAAACAGCTCAGCGCTTTTTATGCGATGAGACTGTAAATTCGAGGGTCTGGCCATCCCGCGCGGCAAACGCGCCGGCAAACCTGTCCTTGGCCAGTTTCTCCATCTCGTCCAGTTGCTCGTCGGTGCGTGTTGGATCGTGGTGAAACAGCGCGAGCCCCCGCGCACCGGCCGCCTCACAGAGCTTGACGCCCTGTTGCCATGTCGAGTGGCCGTTACCGCGGCGGCGTTCCAATTCCTTCTCGGTGTAGGTGCAATCGTAAATGACGAGGTCGGCATCGTCGATCAGGCCGAGCACCGACTGATCGAGTTTGCCCGTCTCGTGCTCGGTGTCCGTGATCACCGCCACGACGCGGCCGCCCCATTCGACCCGGTAGCCTATGCAGCCGCCCGGATGGGTAAGGCTGCCGGTCCGAACCACCACCCCTTCGCGCGGCCGAAGCACGTCTCCGGACACGAAATCGCGGCAGTCGAGCTTTGCCTTGCAGACGTCCATTTTCACCGGAAACCACGGCGGCCGGATGAACTCATCGATCATCTGCCGGGTCGTCATGCGTCCTGCAAGATGCCCGGACCAAAGGGTAAGCTTGACGCTCGGGTCAAAGATCGGCGCAAAAGCCGGCAGCCCGATGATGTGATCGTAATGGCAATGAGTGAAAAGCAGGTCGAAATCGGTCACATCCGCCGCCTGAAACGCCCTGCCGGCAGGCCGCAGGCCAGAGCCCGCGTCGAATAGAAGCGTATGCTTGCCGCATCGCATCTCAATACAGCTTGTGTTGCCGCCATAGCGAACGAATTCCGGCCCGGATACCGCAATGCTGCCGCGCACGCCCCAAAACCTGACCAGGAAAAAATCGTCGTCCATACTACTTTTCGCCCATCGTGGCTCTAGGCGGTTCGTGCGTCGATCAGATCCGCCGTCGTATGGCTCAGCCGATCGGCAAGAACCCGCAATATCTCGATCGTCATTTCCGGGAACTCCTTCATAAGCCTCAGGAAATGATCCTTGCGGATTCTCAAAACCTCCAGATCACTTGCCGCTCTGACGGTGGCAGTGCGGGAGCTGTTGCACAATATGGCGATCTCGCCGACGATCGAATTTGGCATCAGTTCGGCAACTTTTATCGGCCCGCTGTCGGAATCGACCAGAATATCCGCCCTGCCTGAAAGGATGACATAGGCGGCGTCTGCCTCGTCGCCCTGCCGGAAAAGAATCTGGTCGGCGCTGTAGTTCACGCGATCGGATGTGAACGCGAGCAGCTTGAGCTTGGCCGGCTCAATGCCAGAGAACAAGGGAACGCGTTGCAGCATTCCAACTTCATCCTTGAGCAGCATTGTCGCAAACCTTCCTAAATTCGCGTCTGCCAGACTATGACAGAAGTTCCTTGAAGATACCGTTCCCTGCCAAAAGCGTCTCGTGTGTACCGTCTTCCACCAATTGACCCGAGTCAAAGACGATAACGCGATCGAACCCTATCGCCATTGCCGGACTCGTCACGACCCACACAATCGCCGGCGAATGGCCGTCGCGTCTGGCTTCCTCGAGCACGTTTCGCAGCACCTTGTCCTGAATGCGCTGATCGAGCGCCGACAGCGGCCGGTTGAAAATGAGAAAATCGGGACGCTTGAGCAGGGCCCGGGCAACATCGAGCTTCTGTCGCTGTCCACCGGTCAGCCGCCTGCCGCCGGCGCCGACGTTGAAATCCAGGCCGACATCCAGAAGCTCGGCATAAAGCCCCAGCTCGTCAAGAATTTCATAGACGATGGAGCGTATGCGGTCCGGCGCATCGGGATGGTTGTTGCCCACACGCCCGAACAGGACATTGTCCATGACGGTGGCCGCGGCGATGTATTTGGCGGGATCATACCGTTCGATCGCGTTTTGCAGCTCGGGCGGCAGGTTTTCATAGAACTGGTTGCGTGCGGCGACGATCTTGCTCATCAGCTCGTCGGTCAGCAGGCCGAAGCGGTGCCGGGGCTCGATATAGGCAAAGCTCAAGGTGATGATCATGGCGCGGTCGGCCTCCGAAACCGCCTCGTAGGGACGGTTCTTGAGCCGCTGCAGCAAGGTCTCGTAGGTGGGGATCTCCTCGGCGCTCATGAAGGCGAGCTGCTGGAAGAACTGGTGATCGGGCGGCAGGTCGGCAAACAGCTCGATCGCCTGTTCGGCGATCTCCATGCCCATTTCGTAGAGCGTGCGGTCGAGGCCGGCTTGCTTCAGCACGGAAGCAAAATAGGGATTGGCCGCCAGGGCCTTGTCGCCCAGTTCGGGGCCGGCGGCAGCGCCGAAAAGCAGGTTCTGGCCGATCGTCGCTTCCGTGTTGTAAGCGCCCGGCTCGAAAGGAACCACCAGTTCGCGCAGCCCTTCCTGTTCCAGCCGGGTTCGCAGCGCCGCACGCAGTTCGACGATCCGCCCGGCAAGCTTCGTGTGACGCGTGAGGTCTGCCGAAGAGCGCAAGCCAAGATCCAGAATGTCGCGCGACAGAAGAACCGCGTCGAGCACCCGGCGCACGGCTTCAAAGAGGTCGTGCGGTCCGGTAGCCCCGGCGGAAGCATAGTTGATCCAGTCGCTGTGGATGTCGAGATCCGGATTGCCCGACCGACGCGCCTCCTCGAGGTTCCAGCGCTGCTGGTCTGCCGCGGCGCCATCATAAGCCACCGATGTCAGCGGCGCATGTTTCAACCCGTAGAGCAGGTTATCGCGGAGGCTTGCCTGGAACAGGAAAACATCCGACGAGGCGTAGGACATGCGCCGGCCGGTCACTGCTTCGGGGAGTTCAAGCAGGTCGTCGGCGCCCGAAGTGACCCTTCCACTGTCCGGCCAGTTCAGCCGCGCGAAGGCTTCTGCTAGCGCCTCCGCTCCACCTGTTGGGGTGCTGACCAGCGCCACCGTCTCAGCCGGCTTGACCTGCATGGAGATACGGTTGAGGAGCATTGCACCGCCATCGTCTGCCATGGACAGACCGACCGCCGACAGTGGGTTTGTCATCGGACCGGGATCGTCGATCGTCAGTGCTCCGATTCCCGGCGCAATGATGTTGTCGACGGTAAACTGTTCAACGACCTGCTGATATTTGACCTGGACATCCTGCCGATCCTGATCCCAATCGATCAGTTCCTTCATCGGTCCGGGCAAGTCCTTGTAGGCGCCGATCACGGCCACGAGTTGGCCGACGTCCAGCCGGCCCCCGATGACCAGATACCCGCCGATCATGTAGAACAGAAAGGGCGTGAGCTGCGCGAGAAAATTGTTGAGGAACTTTACCATGAATTTCCATTGGTAAAGATCGAAGCGGATCTTGAAGATGAGCCCGAGCCGGGCAGCTATGTCGGCGCGCTCGTAGTTTGACGTATCGTGGACGTGAACCGCGCCGATGCCGTCGACGATTTCGCCAACCCGGCCCGAAAGCGCGCGCGCCGTCAATTGCCGTTGGCGCCCGAGCACGAGTAGCCGCCGCCGCATTCGCGGGATGAGCACGATCTGGATCACCACGATCACGACCGCTATCATTCCGAGCCAGACGTTCTGGACCATGATGAACAGCATGGCCGTCAGCGCCTGGCCGCCGAGCAGCACTGGCTGCAGGAATGCATCGCCGATGAAGCCGCCCAAGGGCTCCACCTCGTCCTTCACCATCGTCGCCACTTCGGCGGATTTCACCCGCTTGAAGTAAATCGGCGGAAACCGCAGCACACGATCGACAAGATCGAAGCGGATACGCCGCAGCATGCGTTCGCCGAGACGGCCCTTGTAGGTGTTGATGTAGAGTTTGAATAGGCCGTTGATGACGACCAGCAAGAGGAACACAATGCTCAGCGCAAGCAGCGTCGCCTTGCGGCCGAGCTGAAAACCGGAGAAGAACAGGACCTCGCCAATAAACGGCAGGTTATAGTGCAACCTCATGAATGGCAGGGTCGCGTCGGGTTGCTCGAAGCCGCGGCCCTGGATCGGGCCGTTGACGATCAGCTTCGGCAGGTTGAAGGACATGAAATACGGGATCATCGAGAGCACGACGATCAGCAATATCCAGACCTGCTGCTTCTTGGTGTGCGTCCAGATATAGCGAGCTAGGCTGGGTTCCATATGCGACTGTGGACCTCAGTTGGAAGGATGGATGCAAAAGCACCTGCTGGCGAATGGCGTATCGGCAATTTCTTCGTCGCCAATGACAAGCTCGAAGCTGCAGTGCACGGAAGTAGTGCTGCGCTCAGCAAGATTGCGTTGTGTCGCCCGAAATCCCAACATACAAGGCGAATATGATGGATGTCACGCAACCGCGCAATGCCGGCATGGACGGGCACGAGCAAGCCTTGGATCTCACCCGAGGAATTGCGGCCTATGTCAAAAGCCCTCTCGTGGCAGGGCTGGCGCGCGTCATCGCCAAGCATCCGAACACCGATATCGCCAACGCCTTCAACCACAAGCAGGTCGCCTGCAAGATGTGGGCGCTCGACAGGCTGTTCGAAAGCTGCGGCGGCCGGTTCGGGCGCATATGGGTTCTGGGTGGTTGGTATGGCGTGTTGCCGGCAATGCTTTTCAACGATGCCCGCTTCGACATCGCGGCGGTCGATAGCATCGACATCGATCCCGAAGTCGCGCCCGTCGCCCTGACCCTCAATCGGGAAGCCGGCGACCGGTTCCGAGCTATGACGGCAGATATGTACGCGCTCGACTATGAGGCCGAGCGGCCCAACCTGGTGGTCAACACGAGCTGCGAACACATAGCTGATCTGGGTGCCTGGCTTGCCCTGCTTCCGCGAGGGACGAACGTACTGCTGCAATCCAATGATTATTTCAGCGAGCCGACGCATATCAACTGCGTGGCTTCACAGGCAGCTTTCGAAGCAATGGCGGCGCTACGGGAGGTGCGGTTCTCCGGTGAACTGCCGACCAAAAAATATACGCGCTTCATGCTGATTGGAACTGTTTGACGCGCTTTGCACGAATCCAACCCAGACGCGGCCCGCGTCAGGATTTCGGGGACCAGGTTCGATACCGCTCACGCAGAATCTGCGCCGAGCGACGCGCGCCTTCCAGATCGAGACGGTGCGAGGCTGGTGTCGGCCCTCCAAACGCCTGTTCAATCGCTTGGGTCAAACCTTCAGGCGTCAGGTCCTTTTCGGTCAACACCGTTGCCAGACCGAGTTTTTCGAGCATCAGGGCGCGAACCGTTTGTTCGGTTTCCCCGCCGACTGCAAATGGGACAAGCAGGGAGCGACAACCCGCGCGCAGCACATCGCAGACCGTGTTGTAACCCACCTGCGAGACTGACAGGCGGGCGCCGGTCAGCAGGCTGGCGAAATCCTCGCGGAACCGGAAGATGGACAGGCCAGGCGTGGCATCGCGTGCGATCGTGTCAAACTCGACTTTCGGCAGGTTTGGGCCGGTGATCAAACACCATTTCCAACCGTTTTTGGCGTTCCGCGCCGCTGCGATGGTGGAGTGAACAAGGCCCTTTCCGGCAGCCCCGCCGCCAACCGACACCAGAATGTCGAAGCGCTCGCAGGCCGCGGGCGATGGCGCTCCCGCAACGAGCCCTGTGTAGGTGACCTCGGCGCTGATCGCCCCAGCCAGTGGAAATGTCTTGTCGATGGTTGCGAAAGCCGGATCGCCGTGGACCATAACGAGGTCGAAATGCCTGTTGATGAGATCGATCGTTTCCTCGTTTCGGCCCGGCTTGACGCGCTCCTGAAGGATATCACGGACAGACGTCACCAGCAGCGGTCTGGGCGACGTCGCGTCGATGGCCTCGATCAGCGGCAAGAGTTCGAAACGCATCTGCCGACGTCCAAATGGAAACGCCTCGACAATGACGATATCAGGCCTGCAATCCCGGAATGCCTGCAGCAGCATCTCCGAACGCCGTTTCTTGAAATCATCGTCGATGGGTTTGCCCTGCAGGTCGACAAGTCCGGAAAATCCTTCATCGCCGGAGGTGACAGGTGGCAGGGTGACAGATTTTACCCCCAGTCCTGGAAACCCCGCGATCGGCGCTCCGCCGGTCACGACGGTTACGTCAAACCCGTCATCGACCAGAGCCGCCGCGACGCGGCTGGTGCGTGCGAGATGGCCGATACCGAGCAGGTGCTGGACATAGAGGAAGGCACGCAGCTGCTTCATTCGGCGGCCCGCCACTCGCGCTCGAACAGTTCCTTGAGCTGTCCAATGCTCGCCACATGATCGAAATTGCCGCGCACGTGCCGCTCTGCGGCGTCGCCGAGGCGGGCGCGCAGCACGGGATCACGGATCAGGCGCTCCAGCGCCTGTGCCAGGGCAATTGGGCTATCGGTCGGCACCAGCAGCCCGGTTTCATCCGGCGATATAAGCTCCGGCACACCAGAAACGTCGGTGGACACGCAGGCAAGCCGCTGGCTAGCTGCCTCAACGAGAACATTTGGCAGACCGTCCCGGTCGCCATTTGCCGTGATCCTGCAGGCCAGGGCGAAGATGTCGGCGCAGCGGTAGTGCTCAAGCACCTCTTCCTGCGCAAGCGCGCCTTTCCAGCAGACGCGACCATTCAGTCCGAGCTTTTGCGCCAGCGCCTTGAGCCGTTCCAGTTCCTCGCCGCCTCCGATATGCTCGAAACGCCACGCCAAATCACCAGGCAAGAGGGCAAGGGCCTCCAGCAAGGTATCGTAACCTTTCTTTTCAACGGCGCGCCCGACACTCAGAACGATAACTGGTTTGTCCGGCGCCGAGCCGTCATGCTGTTTTCGCACCTCGCCGAAACTGCCGAAGCGATCAAGGTCGAGCCCATGATAACTAAGATGCACACGCGCGTTGCCGTTAGCGAGTTGTTTCAGACGGTCGAACCCGGTTTTCGTGCAAGTGACCGTCCAGCGCGCCGAGGAAAGCTTGCCAGCCAGATCCCAGTCTGCCGAAGTCCAGATGTCCTTGGCATGGGCCGAGCAACTCCAGGGCAGGCCACGAAGCTGGCTGGCATAGCGCGTCACCGATGCCGGCGTGTGCGCGAAATGTGCATGCAACCACCCCGCGTCTTCCGGCCATTCGGCCGCCAGCACGAGCGCTTGCCCGAAGCGGCGGACGCGACTGCGCGTAAAGTCGCGGGGGATATCGGCAGCTAGCGATCCGAGCGCGCGCCAGAAGCCCGGCCGCAGCAGATAAGCAAACAGCGAGCGGACCACGCGCAGCGGCTCTTGATGCAGATATTCCGGCAGATAATGGACGGGCGCTTTGATCTCGTCATGCACGGGGTGGCGTCTTGCGTCGGTCGGCCGCCTGAGCGCGACAAGTATCAGGTCGAACCCCGAACGCTCTAGACCGAGCAGTTCCTGCGCGATGAAGGTTTCCGACAGCCGCGGATAGCCCTTCAGAACCACGACGATCTTGCGATGTTGCAACTCAGCTCATGCCTTCAATGACCGAAAGGTGATGGCCGGCCCGCCGGTCGAGCAGTTCCGCGACGATTTCGGAAATATGAGGCAGCCCTTCCAGCGTCAGATGCGGATTGCTCTGCGATGGGCGGGGCCGGTTTGGCAGCACTTCCAGTGCATTGGCAAACCGCTGAGAATCCTCTGCTTCTTCCGGCAAAAGCATCTCGATGAGGCCAAGTTGGGCGGCGCGCCGTGCACGAATCAGTTGTTCCTCGCGGGGCTTAATGCGCGGCACGATCAGCGCCGGCTTGTCAAAAGACAGTATCTCGCAATAGGTGTTGTAACCGCCCATCGCCACCACCGCCTTGGCGCCGGCAATCAGCTCTTCCATGCGGTTGTCGAACTCGATGATCTTGATATACGGGATCTTGGACCCCTTCTTGAGCAGCTTGTTGCGCTTGCGGGCCGGCATGTAAGGCCCAAGCACGATCAGCGCCCTATGCTGCAATTGCGGATCCTGCTGGTAGGCATCGATGACGTCGTGAATCAACTCACCGCCGTCACCGCCGCCACCGGTCGTAACGAGGATATAGTCACCCTCGGGCCGGTGGCCCGGCAACTCGTTCTTCTGCAGGCTCCGTTGCAGGAAACCCACGAACTTCATCTTTGCTCTGACAGCCGGCGGCACATCCAGGCCGGTCAATGGATCATAGAAATCCGGCGGCCCGTAGACCCAGACCTTGTCGTAGAACAGGCCGATCTTGCGCATCACATCCCTGCGTGCCCACTCTGCTTCGAGCAGATGCGGCGCGTCCATCACCTCGCGCAGGCCCAGCACGAGCGTGGTGCCCCGTGTCTTGAGGTAGGACAGCGTATCCTCAATCTCACCACGCAGGCCGAGCGGTTCCTTGTCGACGATGAGGATATCCGGCCGGAAGGTCTCGGCTGTGTGGCGGATGATTGACTGGCGCATCCTTAGCGTCTCATGCAGATCGATATCCTTTTCCAGCGAGGTGTATTCGCCATTGCGCAGCTTGATGACGCTGGGGATCTTCACGAAGTCGACACGGGCGCGGTAGTCGAAGGCGCCAGCGATAGGCGCACCCGAAATGATAAGCACCTGAAGTCCGCGAAAATCCTCGACCAGCGAATGCGCGATCGTCCGGCAGCGCTGCAAGTGACCGAGCCCGAACGTGTCGTGGCTGTACATAAGAATTCGAGCATTTTCTGCGTGCTGGGTCATTGTTGAACGTCTCTTAGAATTCTCGCCTTGAGGACCGTGAGCGACGCGCCGGCTTCGAAACCATCGTGGTTTTGAAAAATGAGCCGCCATTTTTAATACGTATTACTTCTGTGGAATGCCTTTCAGACAGGCTTTCCGATTGTCTTAGTCCGAAACTTGTTGGATTGGCGAATATCGCCTCGGCGGGAGCGGGCCGAGACACCTTGTTGTCGTTTTGGGAAGGATCGAAGGGGAATATGGTATCCAAAAGATCGGCAGAAATCATCCCTCTTGATTCCAAAAAGTTCCGGTGTCTCCGAACTCCATTGGTTCGGAGCGGTGAAGGCGAAATCGCTATCCTGCCCATATAGCCAATTGATCGGTCGCCCGGCGGCGCACGGCCCATATTGTTGTGGAACTCATTTCGCGCGCCATTGCTCTCGGTCTTGGGGGACCAAAGGTGCTGCCCATCAATGTCTTGACGGGCGGTCTGATTGTGATTCACCGACCAGAACTGAGCCATCTGTCGCCCAAGCTAGCCGGAATTTCAGCAAGAATCGAGTGGATGCCAGCGCTGACAACGCACGCCCGCAGGTGGGCGTGTGCAAGACCAGTTACTTGTCGATCGCGATGGCCTCTAGTTATCTCTTGGGGCGGCAGTTCGACCATGGTGCCGAAGGCATCGCCCTGGGCGCCGCCGACGAAGAAGCGGATGTGGATATCCTTGCACCACTGGGCGCCGAGCGCCTGCCGGCAGTGTCGAGATGGGAGCGCCGTGGTGGCAATCAACCAGCAGCTGTTATCAACGCGGTCACAACGATCAGCGCGCGCATCATGGCCCTAAGCTCTCGCCCGTGGCCATGGCTGGGGGCGGTAATCGCGGTCCACGCGGCCAATGTAGGTTTCATCGGCTTCTACGATCTTGCCTTCGCCGCCAAGCGGGCCAGATGACTTAACGCCTCCTCGCGCGCCTTCCGAATGAGGCGCAAGTAGCCGAGAGATAGGTGAAGAGACTCGGAAGTGGCGTCCAGCATGGCGCTTTATTCGGCCAACTTTGTTGACCGTTGTAGCTATTGCTGGCTGACTCTGAAAAGGTACGGAGACGGTACAAAGGCGTACGAGGCTCTTGGACTTAAGCCGCAATAGTGCCCTGCATCCGCATAAGCCATTGGTTTTGTTATATAAAAATGGTGCCCAGAGGCGGATTCGAACCACCGACACGCGGATTTTCAGTCCGCTGCTCTACCAACTGAGCTATCTGGGCCTGTTCCGGCTAACGAAAACTCGTGCTCCGGATTTCATAAAGGCACCGTGGGCACCCCTTGAAAGCGCGTGGGTTATAGCATGGGAATCCGGCCTGTCCAGCGCCCAGATGTGGATTTCCCGCAGGAAAAGAAATGCCGCCCGATGGGCTGGTTTCCATGCCGTGCGCCCGCCTATCTGGCGCTTGCCAGTCCCTTGCGGAAGTCGGATGGCGTCATGCCGGCGAGCTTGCGGAAGGATTTGTTGAAGGCGCTGAGCGAGCCGAAGCCACTATCCATGGCCACGCGCAGCACATTGGCGTCCTGATGCATCAACAACGCCTGCGCGTAGCTCAGCCGCAGAAGGTTGACATATTCGTTGAGCGTCATGCCGGTCGATTTCTTGAACAGGCTCATGGCGTATTTGGGGTGGATGTCGGCGGCCGCCGCTATGTTCACGCAATCGATGTCGTAGAGGAAATTCTCGGCGATGAAATCGCACATGCGCCCGACATTGCGCGACGACTGCTGATCGAAGGGGCTGCCCGCTTCCTGCCCGGCGGCGTTTCCCGGCACCAGCCGGTAGGGCTCGAACCGCACCCGCTCCAGCCGCAGCAGAAGTTCGTTGACGGCGTGCTCGGCCTTGGCTGGATCGCCTGAGCGGGCATAGCGGTTCCAGCGGGCGAAATTGTCGTTGTCGGATTGATCGGTGGCGCTGGTCACCAGCGTCGCGCCCGTCATCAGCCGATGGCGTATGTCCGCCGGCAGGTGCAGCCGAAAGAAATGCACCAGCGGCAGATGCGCGCCGGCATAGATGGCGTCGTCGCTCAAATCGTCCATCTGATGCGGCAAGCCGCCCCAGAACAGGCACATCTCGCCGGCCGAAAGCGATATTTCGTGCTCGTTCATGCGGTAGTGGACGGAGCCGCGGACGATGAAATTCACCTCGACCTGGGCATGCCAATGCGGCTTCAGCATCACCAGCGGGTTGGTGTGGAACATCTGCAGCGCCAGCGGGAAACCCTCAACGCTGCTGGCGCCGGGCTGGTAAAACGGCCTGTCAGGCATCTTACTTTCCGCCAATTCCATATTCCCTCTGTCAGGGACAGGCCCTTACCGGTGCCTAGTCTAGCCACGCTCACAGAGAGAGCAAATGAAATGGGAGGATTTCAATGCGCATCACACTGTCCTGCGCCGCGCTAGCGCTTGCCCTGGGCTCCGCCCCGGCCTTCGCGCAATCCGGCGAAATCACGATCTGGAGCTGGAACATTGCCGCTTCATCCCTGAAAGCAACGGTTGCCGGCTTCAACAAGCTGCATCCCGACATCAAGGTCACGGTCCAGGATCTCGGCAACCAGCCGACCTATGACAAGTCGATCGCCGGATGCGCGGCCGGCGGCGTAGGGCTGCCCGATATCGTCACCATCGAGAATGGCGAGGCCGAGAATTACTGGAGCCAGTTCCCCGACTGTTTCGTCGACCTGCATACGCTGGGCTATACGGCGGAAGACCAGAAGAAGTTCCCCGATTTCAAGCGCACCGAACTCGAAGTCGGCGACAAGGCCTATGCGATGCCGTGGGATTCCGGCCCGGTTGCCGCCTTCTATCGCCGCGACTTCTATGAGAAGGCCGGCGTCGATCCGGCATCGATCAAGACCTGGGACGATTTTATCGCCGCCGGCAAGAAGATCCAGGCCGCCAATCCGGGGGTCTCGATGACCAATGCCGATTTCAACGGCGACAGTGAATTCTTCCGCATGATCTCCAACGAACAGGGCTGCGCCTATTTCGCCGAGGACGGCCAGTCGATCACGGTCAACCAGCCCAAATGCGTCGACGCCATGACCAAGGTCAAGGAGATGAAGGACGCCGGCATCGTCTCGTCCGCCGACTGGGGCACCAAGATCACCAACAACACCGCCGGAGCCGTCGCCACCCAGGTCTATGGCGGCTGGTACGAGGGCACTATCCGCACCGAATCGGCGGGCGAAAACGGCAAATGGGGCGTCTACCTGATGCCGAGCCTGACCGCGGACGGCCCGCGCGCCGCCAATCTCGGTGGCTCGTCGCTGGCTATCACCTCGGCGTCGAAGAACAAGGAAGCGGCCTACGAGTATTTGAAATACACGCTCGGCACCAATGAAGGCCAGATCACGATGCTGAAGGAGTTCGGTCTTGTCCCCTCGTTGGTCTCGGCCCTGAACGACCCCTATGTCAGCCAGGGCCTGCCCTACTGGGGTGGCCAGGCGGTGTGGAAGGATATTCTGGGCACCTTGCCCAAGGTTGTTCCGAGCCGCGGCACGCAGTTCCAGAGCGATGCCGAGATCATCGTCCGCGCGGTGCAGACCAAATATCTCGCCGGCGGCTATCCCGACGCCAAGGCGGCACTCGACGATGCCGCTAGCCAGATCGCCTCGGCGACTGGGCTGCCTGTCAAGTCCTGACCTCCCGGGACGGGGTCCGGGATGGCAGATGGGCCGTCCCGGACCGCCACTTGCTCGCTTGTCTTGAACACCAGGGATGAAGGAGGAGAAAAGATGCGCAACCGCAATGCCACGGCCTATCGCTTCCTCACGCCCTATCTCCTGATCTTCGCCATCTTCTGGGTGTGGCCGATCATCTCCTCGTTCCTGATCTCGTTCCAGGCGACGCGTACCGTGCCGTGGCGCTTCGCACCGGGTTTCAACTGGGGCCGGCTCATCGGCGACCCTGCCTTCTTCAACGCGCTGAAGAACACGCTGCTCATCCTCGTCATCCAGGTTCCGGTGATGATCGCCCTGGCCATGGTGATGGCGGTGTTGCTGAATTCGCCGCTGCTCAAGGCGCGCGGCCTCTACCGCTTCGCCTTCTTCGCCCCGGTCGTCGTCGGCGAGGTCGCCTATTCCGCGGTGTTCCGGCTGATGTTCAGCCTCGATTTCGGCATCGTCAACAAGCTCTTGAACAGCATCGGCCTGCCGAAGGTCGACTGGTTCTCCAATGTCACGCCGGCCATGGCGCTGATCATGATCGCGGTCACCTGGCGCTGGGCCGGGTACAACGCCATTATCCTGCTGGCAGGCATGCAATCCATTCCCGATGATGTCTACGAGGCGGCGACGCTCGACCGGGTGAGCAAGCTCAAGCAATTCTTCTACATCACCCTGCCGCTGTTGAAGCCGGTCATCGTCTTCTGCGCCGTGCTGTCGATCATCGGCACCATGCAATTGTTCACCGAGCCGTTCCTGATCACCGAGCGCGGCGGGCCGGGCGGCGGCACAGAGACGCTCGGCCTGCTGCTTTACCGCCAGGGTTTCCGCTCGCTCAATTTCGGCTACGCCTCGGCCGTCGCCTACACAATGGCGGGGCTCGCCATCGCGATCACGCTGGTGCAGCTTTGGCTGACGAGGGAACCGAAATGAGTTCGCTCTCATCGGCAAAACTGAAACGAAGCATCGCACTGCACCTCTTCCTGACGCCCCTGGCGCTGATCTGGCTGTTTCCGCTGTGGATGATGGTGGTGTTCTCGACCATGCCCGACAACGGCATCTTCAGCCCCGGCATCGAACTGTTGCCGCACGGCAATTTCATCGACAATTTCAACAATCTGCAGCGCGACACCGACTTCGTCGGCGCCATCATCATCTCCGTTTGCGTGGCGGTGACCTACACCGTCCTGTCGGTGCTTCTGACCTCGATGGCCGGATGGGCGCTGGCCCGCTACCAGTTCTTCGGCAAAAGCGTCGTCGTCGCCATCATCCTGGGCACCATCACGCTGCCCTATGCGGTGGTTCTGATCCCGCAATTCATCATGGTGGCGCGCGACTTCAAGCTCGCCAACACGTGGGTGGCGCTGATCGTGCCGCCGCTGTTCAATTCGCTTGGCGTGCTGTTCATGCGCCAGAGCTTTTCCATGATGCCGGACGATCTGTTCGATGCCGCCCGCGTCGAGGGCGTCAAGGAGTGGCGCATCTTCGTCTTCATCGCCTTGCCGTTGGCGCGGCCGATGCTGGCCGCACTCTGCATCATCCTGTTTCTCGCCTCCTGGAACAATTATCTCTGGCCGCTTTTGATCAACAGCCAGCCGGGTTCGATGACAGCACCCGTGGCGCTCGGCACGCTGATCGGGCTGACCAAAGTGTCGTGGGGCGGCATCATGGCGGGCGCGGTGATGCTGACCGTGCCGATGCTCATCGTCTTCGTGCTCCTGCAGCGTCATTTCATCGCCGGCATCGCCGCCGGCGCGGTCAAATAAGGAGCAGAATGGCAACCGTCACTCTCACCAATGTCGCCAAGCGCTTCGGCTCGTTCGAGGTCGTCCACGGTGCCAACATCGACATCGCCGATGGCGAGTTCGTCGTCTTCGTCGGCCCGTCGGGCTGCGGCAAGTCCACGCTCCTCAGGATGATCGCCGGGCTGGAAGACATCAGCGGCGGTGAGATCGCGATCGGTGGCAAGGTGGTCAATGATGTCGAGCCCGCCGACCGCGGCATCGCCATGGTGTTCCAGTCCTACGCGCTTTATCCGCATATGAGCGTCGAACAGAACCTCTCCTTCGGGTTGCGCATGACCGGCAACCCCAAGGCCGACACCGAGCGGCGGGTGAAGCGCGCGGCCGAGATCCTGCGCATCAGCGAATTGATGGAGCGCCGCCCCAAGAAACTTTCCGGTGGCCAGCGCCAGCGTGTCGCCATCGGCCGCGCCATCGTGCGCGAGCCGCAAGTGTTCCTGTTCGACGAGCCGCTCTCCAATCTCGATGCCGAACTGCGCGTCCAGATGCGGGTCGAAATCTCAAGGCTGCATAAGGAACTCGGCGCCACCATGGTCTATGTCACCCATGACCAGACCGAGGCGATGACGCTCGCCGACCGGATCGTCGTGCTGCGCGCCGGCCATATCGAGCAGATCGGCAGGCCGCTCGAACTCTATGACAATCCCGACAATATTTTCGTGGCCGGCTTTGTCGGCTCACCGAAGATGAACTTCATCAAGGCCCATATTGTCGGGCGCGATGCAAAAGGCGTTGTGGTCGAATTGGCGGGCGAGGAGAAGACCCGTGTCGTCCAGCCGTTGACAGGCGTCGCGCCCGAGCCGGGCAGCAAGGTCATCGTCGGCGTGCGGCCCGAACATTTCGGCGTTGCCGGTGAAGGCGACGCTGACCTTACCGTCGCCATCGACGTGGTCGAGCACCTGGGCGGCACGAGTTTTCTCTACGCCAGGACGGCCCATGGCGAGGACGTGGTGATCCAGCGCGACGCGGCAAAGGTCCCCGAGACATCAGATGTCACCGTTTCCATCCGCAAATCCTACCTGTTCGACGAAAAAGGGATGCGGCTGCGCTGACCGGCCGCCCCTTTCCCAGCCCGCAAGGAGAATGACATGACTGCATCAACGCCCATTCGCTGGGGCATTCTTGGGCCGGGCGGGATCGCCAAGGCCTTTGCCGGCGGCGTCGCCGGTTCGCGCACCGGTAAACTGGTTGCCATCGGCGCGCGCAATCCCGGCAAGCCGGGACTGGCCGAGAGCTTTCCCGGCGCCCGCATCCTCGACGGTTATGACGCTCTTCTTGCCGAACCGGAGATCGATGCGATCTATATCGCGGTCCCGCATCCAGGCCATGCGCAATGGGCGATCAGGGCGGCGGAAGCCGGAAAGCATGTGCTCTGCGAAAAGCCGCTCGGGCTGACGGCCTTCGAGGCCGACGCCATGATGCATGCGGCGCGCAAGGCCGGCACCTTCCTCGGCGAAGCCTTCATGTACCGGCTGCATCCGCAGACGCTGCAACTGGTCGACTTGATCAAGTCCGGCGTCATCGGCGAGATCAGGATGATCAAGTCGAGCTTCGGCTTCGCCATGCCTGATTTCATGCCGCGGCACCGGCTCTACGCCAACGATCTCGCCGGCGGCGGCATTCTCGATGTCGGCGGCTATCCCGTTTCGATGGTGCGCCTCATTGCCGGCGCTGCCGCTGGAGAGCCATTCGCCGAACCCGACAAAGTCGCCGGCACCGCCCATCTTGGTCAATCCGGTGTCGACGAATGGGCCTCCGCTGTCCTGCATTTTCCCGGCGGTATCGTCGCCGAGGTTTCCTGCAGCATCTCGCTCAACCAGGACAATGTCCTGCGTATCTTCGGCACCAAGGGGCGTATCGAGGTGCCCGACTTCTGGTTCGCCGGCGGCGACCGCGATGTCGGCCCAGGCCGGATCGACGTGATCGGTGCCGACGGCGCGCAAGAGACCATCAGCGTCAACGAGAAGCGCCATGTCTATTCCTTCGAGGTCGATGCCGCCGGCGAGGCGATCCGCGCCGGGCGTCGGGAATTCGCCTGGCCGGGCATGGGCTGGGCCGACAGCCTCGGCACCTTGCGCGTGCTTGACAGTTGGCGCGCGGCGGTCGGGCTGGAATATGAGATCGAGAAGGCCTCGCTGCGCACCAACACCATCTCCGGGCGACCCTTGCGCCCGGGCGGCACCGCGATCGGCAAGCGCACCATTCCGGGCCTGGCGAAGCCGGCCTCCGTGGTGGCGCTCGGCTTCGAGGATTTCCGCACCTTCTCCTCCGGGTCGATCCTGCTCGACGCCTTTTTCGAGGCCGGCGGCAATCTCTTCGACACCGGCTATGTCTATGGCGGCGGCTACACCGAGACGCTGCTCGGCCAATGGCTGAGGAACCGTGGCGTGCGCGAGCAATCGGTTGTTATCGCCAAGGGAGCGCATTCGCCGCTCTGCTATCCCGACGTGATCGGCAAGCAGCTTGCCCAGTCGCTCGACCGCCTGCAGACCGACCATGTCGACATCTATTTCATGCATCGCGACAATCCGGACGTGCCGGTCGGCGAATTCGTCGATGCCATGGACCGCGAGGTCAAAGCCGGGCGCATTCGCGGCCCCTTCGGCGGCTCGAACTGGACGATGCAGCGCATGGACGAGGCGATCGCCTATGCCGAGCGAACCGGCAAGCAGAAGCCCGGCGTGCTCTCCAACAATTTTTCGCTGGCCGAAATGCTGGAGCCGATCTGGGCTGGTTGTGTCACCTCCTCCACCGATGACTGGAAGGCCTGGCTGACGTCCAGGCAGATGCCGAACTTTGCCTGGTCGAGCCAGGGACGCGGCTTCTTCACCGACCGCGCCGGGCGCGACAGGCTGGACAGCGAGGAACTGGTGCGGGTCTGGTACTCCGAGCGCAATTTCGGTCGTCGCGACCGCGCGATAGAACTCGCGGCCCGGCTGCGCAAGAGCCCGATCCACATTGCGCTGGCTTATGTGCTCAACCAGCCTTTCCCATCGATTCCGCTGATCGGGCCGCGCACGCTTGGCGAACTGGACGACAGTCTGCGGGCGCTGGACATCGCGCTTTCGCCCGCCGAACTCGAGTGGCTGGACGGCGGCAGCCTGCACGCGGCCTGACAAAACAAGGCCCCGGGCGGCGTCAGGTCTCGTCGTCCGACAGTCTGACGCCGCGCCTGGCCGGGGTTCGCAAGCTGGCATACATGCCGGTCGTGCGGAACTGGCTGGGCGTCGTGCCGTAGAGCCGCCGGAAGACCTTCGAAAAATAATTCGCGTCCTCGAAACCGCACAGGATGGCGACCTCCTTTACCGGCAGGAAGTCCGCTTTCGTCAAAAGCTTCGCGGCCCGTTGCAGCCGCTGCTGCAGCACGAACTCGGCGGGCGGCAGGCCTTCGCTTTCTGCGAAGCAGCGTGAGAAATGAGCCCGGCTGAGCCCGCTGATCTGGACGAGGTCCGCCACCGGCAGAGCCTTGTCGAGATTGGCGTTGATGTGATCGATGACCGGCTGCATGGCGCTCTGTTTTTCGGCAAAGGCATGCGAGCCGAACACATCGTCATAGAGTGCCATCGCCGCCTCGTAGGCGATTGCCGAAGCAGCGCCTGGCGAAGCGGCCCCCTTGATGAGACGCAGGCTGCAATCGGCAAGATGATCGATCGTCGCCGGCTGCAGCCGAAAGACCGGTCCCGACACGTCGAGGATCGACTTGTGGATGCGCAGCGCCTCCTCGCCGTTCATCGAGATCCAGAAATATTCCCAGCGCTCGTCCCTGGCCAGCCAGTAGCGGTGGTTGTGCGGCACCAGCACCAGCAGCGTGTCGTTCGTCTGCAGGCGGTAATCGCGGTTCTCGTAGCGCAGCCGGCCGGTGCCGCTGATCGTATGCTGCAGTACGGTAAATGGTGTCTGGCCGCGCTTTCGCCCGTCCCAGTCATAGGTCACGTCCTCGCGCACCTCATAGCCCGTGCTTGTCGGCATGGCATGCAGACGCTGGCGGCCACGCGGCAGCGAGACCGTCCGCATCGACTGTCCGTTGGCGATCAAATCCCGTAGCACAAAATTACCCCTGAAAGCATAATCCTTCTCTGGCCGCGCCCGCGAATATGCGCATAATCCCGCCTCGAAGAACGCGAATAACCCGCGATCGAGGAGCGGGCGGGAGGAGAGAAAGCCGGATTCCGGCTTGAATGGCTTGCACGTCAAGGCGTGTAGCCGTCTTTCTCCCTTGCTGCTCCTTGCCTAGCATTCGAATGGATCGAGGTGAAGGTGATGAGTTTCAAAATCGCTATTATCGGCGCCGGCAGCGTCGGTTTCACCAAGAAGCTGTTCACCGACATTCTCTGCGTGCCTGAATTCAAGGACATCGAATTCGCGCTGACCGACGTCAGCGAGCACAATCTGGGGATGATCAAGGCGATCCTAGACAGGATCGTCGAGGCGAACGGATTGCCGACCAGGGTGACCGCGACAACCGACCGCCGCAAGGCGATCGAGGGCGCGCGCTATATCATCAGTTGCGTGCGGGTCGGCGGCCTCGAAGCCTATGCCGACGATATCCGCATTCCCTTGAAATACGGTATCGACCAGTGTGTCGGCGACACGATCTGCGCCGGCGGCATCCTCTACGGCCAGCGCAACATTCCGGTGATCCTTGATTTCTGCAAGGACATCCGCGAAGTCGCCGACACCAACGCCAAATTCCTCAACTACGCCAACCCGATGGCGATGAACACCTGGGCGGCGATCGAATACGGCAAGGTCGACACGGTCGGCCTCTGCCATGGTGTCCAGCACGGCGCCGAACAGATCGCCGCGGTGCTGGGCGCGAAATCGCCGCGGGAACTCGACTATGTCTGTTCCGGCATCAACCACCAGACCTGGTTCATCGATTTGCGGCTGAACGGCCGAAAGATCGACAAAGATGAGCTGGTCGCCGCCTTCGAGGCGCACCCGGTCTATTCCCAGCAGGAAAAGCTTCGCATCGATGTGCTCAAGCGTTTCGGCGTCTATTCGACCGAAAGCAATGGTCATCTCTCCGAATATCTGCCCTGGTACCGTAAGCGCCCCGACGAGATCACGCGCTGGATCGACATGTCGGACTGGATCCATGGCGAAACGGGCGGCTATCTCCGCTATTCCACGGAAACCCGCAATTGGTTCGAGACCGAATATCCGCAATTCCTCGAAGCGGCATCGAAGCCGATCGATGTGTCGAAGCGCTCCAACGAGCATGCCAGCCACATATTGGAGGCGCTGGAAACCAACCGCGTCTATCGCGGCCACTTCAACGTCAAGAATGACGGCGTCATCACCAATCTGCCACGCGACGCCATCATCGAATCGCCCGGCTTCGTCGACCGCTTCGGCATCAACATGGCCGCCGGCATCACACTGCCGGAAGCCTGTGCCGCCACCTGCATGGCCTCGATCAACGTCCAGCGCATGTCGGTCCATGCCGCCATCTCTGGCGACATCGATCTTCTGAAGCTTGCCGTGCTGCACGACCCGCTGGTCGGAGCCGTGTCGACGCCGGAGGAGGTCTGGCAGATGGTGGACGAAATGGTCGTCGCCCAGGCGCAATGGTTGCCGCAATATGCCCACGCGGTTCCTGCGGCCAAAGAGCGGCTGTCGAAATCCACGGTCAAGACCCGGGAATGGGCGGGTGCCGCGCGGCGGAACGTGCGCTCGATCGAGGAACTACGCGCAGAAAAGGCCGCGCTGAAACAGGCCGTCTGAAAACCGGGCGCGGCGGCGGACCCTCGGGAGGCAGGTCCACCGCGGTCAGCCGCCCGGAGAAATCACGGGAGCAGTGTGAAGCGGTTCTCCGTCCGGAATTGCATAGAGACATAGACAAGACGAGCAGCAGCAAACGTCTGAACACGAGGGAGGACACTAATGAGGAACCTACGCAGTATTGGCATTGCCGCTGGACTGGCGCTGAGCGTCTCCGTTCCAGCGATCAACGCTTTCGCTTCCGAACCCACCATCCCGCCGGTGCCGGCGACGTTTCCGGCGGAGGGCAAGATCAAATACGTGGCGCGCGACTCCATCCTGGAGTTCAAGGCGCTGCCCGAATATCACGAGCCCGGCTGGGTGACGGAAAAATTCGTCAAGGCCGGCAAGCTGCCGCCGGTCAAGGAAAGGCTGCCGAAGGAGCCGCTTGTCTTCAAGACGGGCAACATGCCGAACGGCGTCGGCGTCTACGGCGACACGATGCGCCATGTCATCGGTGGCCGGCCGGAAGGCTGGAACTACGGCGCCGGCCAGACCCAAGGCTGGGGCGGCATCGACATCGGCCTTTCCGAGTGCCTGACGCGCACCGCGCCGCTGTTCCAGGTCGAGGCGAAGGATACCGAGCCGCTGCCCAACCTCGCCAAAAGCTGGGATTGGTCAGCCGATGGCCACAAGCTGACCATGCATCTCGTCGAAGGTGCCAAATGGTCCGACGGCGTGCCATTCAACGCCGACGATGTCATGTTCTACTGGGACGACGAGGTCATGGATCCCAACGTCTCGCCGCTCAATGGCGCCACCCAGGAAACCTTCGGTGTCGGCACGACGCTGAAGAAGATCGACGACTATACGGTCGAGTGGACCTTCAAGGACGCCTTCCCGAAACAGCACCTCTACGCAATGGCTTACGGCACCTTCTGCCCCGGTCCCTCGCATATCTTGAAGCCGCAGCACCCGAAATATTCGAAGAACACCTACGACCAGTTCAAGAACGCCTTCCCGCCGGAATATATGAACATGCCGGTCATGGGCGCCTGGGTGCCGGTCGAATATCGGGCCGACGACATCATCGTCATGCGCCGCAATCCCTATTATTGGAAGGTGGACGAGAAGGGCAACCAGCTGCCCTATCTCAACGAATTGCACTACAAGCTGTCGACCTGGGCCGACCGGGACGTTCAGGCGGTCGCCGGCGCAGGCGACTTCTCCAATCTCGAGCAGCCGGAAAACTTCGTTGCCTCGCTGAAACGCGCGGCGGAAGCGAATGCGCCGGCGCGCCTTGCCTTCGGCCCGCGCCTCATCGGCTATAACCTGCGCATGAATTTTTCCGCCAATGGCTGGGGCAATCCGGACGAGCGCGGCCAGGCGATCCGCGAACTGAACCGCAACGAGGATTTCCGCAAGGCCGTCACCATGGCGCTTGACCGCAAGGCGCTGGGCGATTCCCTCGTCAAGGGGCCGTTCACCGCGATCTATCCTGGCGGCCTTTCCTCGGGCACCAGCTTCTACGACCGCAAATCCACCGTCTACTATCCTTTCGACCTCGAGGGCGCCAAAGCCGAACTCGCCAAGGCCGGCCTGAAGGACACCGACGGCGATGGTTTCGTCAACTTCCCGGCCGGTACCGCCGGCGGCAAGAATGTCGAGATCGTGATGCTGGTCAACAACGACTACACCACCGACAAGAGTCTCGCCGAAGGCGTGGTCGCGCAGATGGAGAAGCTTGGCCTGCGGATCGTGCTCAACGGGCTCAACGGTACCCAGCGCGATGCCACGCAATATTCAGGCCGTTTCGACTGGCTGATCCGGCGCAATGAGCAGGAGCTGACCTCAGTGGTGCAGAACACCGTGCAGCTCGCTCCAGTCGGCCCCAAGACCAGCTGGGATCACCGCGCGCCGGAAAGCGGGGAGGTCGATCTGATGCCTTTCGAGAAGGATCTCGTCGACATCGTCAACAAGTTCGTCTCGTCGGCGGATAATAACCAGCGCGCCAGTCTGATGCGGGACTTCCAGAAAATCTCGACCGAACACGTCTACAATATCGGCCTGACGGAATATCCCGGCGCGCTGATCGTCAACAAGCGCTTCTCGAACATTCCGCAAGGCACGCCGATCTTCATGTTCAATTGGGCTGAGGATTCCATCATCCGCGAACGGGTCTTCGTCGCGGCCGACAAGCAGGCCAAATACGAACTGTTCCCGGAAGAGCTTCCCGGCAAGCCTGGAGACAAGGGTCCGATGTAAGTTTAAGGGCCGATGCAAGTTTACCTCCCCTGACTGAGAGAGACCCGGCCGCGCCGCTGGCGCGGCCGGGACAAACCAACCCTCCGAGCGCCCCCCAAGGAGCGTCCGGCGAGATGAGGAAGCGGACCGCCCATGCTGCGATTCCTGCTCACGCGAATAGCGTCGGCAATACCGGTTCTCGCTATTCTGAGCCTCGTCACCTTTGCCATCATCCAGGCGCCGCCTGGCGACTATGCCGATTACATCCGCTCGCAATTGATCAACCAGGGCGGAGCCTCCTTCGCCGAGGCCGATGCGCAGGCTCAGGCCTATCGCGTCGAGCACGGCCTCGATAAGCCGCTGCCCGTCCAGTATCTCAACTGGATCGGCGGCATCGTCACCCACGGTGATTTCGGCTACAGCCTCTATTACAACAAGCCGGTGGCCGACGTCGTCGCAGAGCGCCTTCCGCGCACGCTGCTTCTGGCTTTGGTCTGCCATCTGCTCGCCTCGGTGCTGGGCATCACCTTCGGCATCTGGGCGGCGACCCGGCAATACACCTGGATCGACTCGACCCTGTCGGCGATTTCGTTCCTCGGCATGACGGTGCCGCGCTTCCTGATGGCGCTGATCATCGTCTATCTCCTGGTCTTCCAGTTCAATGTCTCGGAGATCGGCTCATTCTTCTCGCCGCAATATGGCGGCGCGCCATGGTCGTGGGCGAAGTTCGTCGACCTGGTCAAGCATGTCTGGCCGGTGGTGGCGATCGCCACCTTCGGCGGCCTTGCCTACAATATGCGCGTCATGCGCGGCAATCTGCTCGATACGCTCAACGCGCAATATGTCGAGACGGCCAAGGCCAAGGGCTTGACCGGGAGCGCCGTCGTGATGCGCCACGCCGTGCCGAATGCCCTGCATCCGCTGGTCATGTATCAGGGCGTGGTGCTGCCCTATATGCTGACCGGCGAGATCGAGACGGCGATCATCTTCGCGCTGCCGACCGTCGGTCCGGCGATCGTCGGCTCTATGGCGGTCGGCGACGTCTATGTCACCGCCACCTTCATGATGGTGCTGTCGGCGACGCTGATCGTCGGCAACATCATCGCCGACATGCTGCTCGTCCTGCTCGATCCGCGCGTGCGCCAGTTCGGGGAGGGTTAGATGCTGGCACGAGATCCTTCACCACCGCCACTGCCGGCCGAGCGAGCCACAGTGGCGCCCGCACGCGGCAATGAGAGCTACATGGCGCTTGTCTGGCGCCGGCTGAAGCGCTCCTGGACCGGCATGGCCGGGCTTTGGCTGGTCGTGCTGCTCCTGGTCATGGCCGTATTCGCCGAATTCCTGGCGCCGATGGACCCGAAGGCGACCGATGTCGGCTTCGCCCCGCCGCAGCTGCCGTCCTTCCACGACAAGGACGGCAATTTCGTCGCGCGGCCGAGGGTCTATGCACTGTCCGATTCGGCCGACCTCGATCCGGTCACTTTCCAGCCCATCGTCGGCCCCGACTACGACCACCCGAGGCTGCTTGGCTTCTTCGTCGAAGGCGCACCGTACAAGCTCTTCGGACTGATACCGGCGAACCGGCATTTCTTCGCCTCGACGGACGGCCAGCCGGTGCATTTCCTCGGCACCGACAAATTCGGCCGCGACGTGCTGTCGCGCGCCATCCACGGCTCGCGCGTCTCACTGATGATCGCGCTGACGGTCGTCTTCATCATCACCGTCATCGGCACCACCGTCGGCATGGTCTCCGGCTATTTCGGCGGCCGGTTCGACGTCTGGATGCAGCGCTTCGTCGAACTGGTGCTCGCCTTCCCGCAACTGCCGCTCTACCTGGCGCTGACGACGTTGATCCCGGTCACCGCGCCGACCAATGTGTTCCTCGCCTTCGTCATCATCGTCATGTCGGCGCTCGGCTGGGCGCAGATGTCGCGCGAGGTGCGCGGCAAGACGCTGGCGCTGGCGCGCATAGAGTATGTGCGCGCCGCCATGGCGGTCGGCGCGACAGACCGGCGCATCATCCTGCAGCACATCTTTCCCAATGTGATGAGCCACGTGATTGTCGCCGTGACGCTGGCGATCCCGACGGTGGTGCTGCTCGAATCCTTCCTCGGGTTCCTCGGTTTTGCCGTCAAGCCGCCGCTGATCTCCTGGGGTCTGATGCTGCAGGACACCGCGACCTATTCGGTCATCGGCACTTATCCGTGGATCCTGTCGCCGGTCGGTTTCGTGCTCATCACCGTCTTTGCCTTCAACGCGCTGGGCGACGGCCTGCGCGATGCCGTCGATCCGTATTGAGGGGACCGGGATGACCATTGTACTCGCCGAGCCCTTCGCACCAGCTTTCCGCCTTGACCATGATGGGCGCCAGGGAGAGCCCGTCATCGATGCCCGCAACATCGAGGTGGCCTTCAAGGTCGAACACGGTGTCGTCGAGGCGGTCAAGGACATCTCGTTTCAGCTCTATCGCGGCGAGACGATCGCGATCGTCGGCGAATCCGGTTCCGGCAAGTCGGTGACGGCGCGCACCGTCATGGGGCTGCTGTCGCGCCGCGCCACCGTGTCGCCGAAATCGAGCATCTGTTACGACGGACGGGACATCCTGAAATTTTCCGAAAGCGCCCGGCGCAAGCTGCGCGGCAACCGCATCTCGATGATCTTCCAGGAGCCGATGAGCTCGCTCAATCCGATCTATACGGTCGGCAGCCAGATCGTCGAGGCAATCCGGGTGCATCGCAAGGTGAGCCGCAAGCAAGCCTGGGCGCGGGCGCTCGAGCTGCTGCGGCATGTGCAGATCCCCGAACCCGAAGCGCGGCTCAAACAATATCCGCACCAGCTCTCGGGCGGGCAGCGGCAGCGCGTGATGATCGCCATGGCGCTCGCCAACGATCCCGACGTGCTGATCGCCGATGAGCCGACGACCGCGCTGGATGTCACGGTCCAGGCGCAGATCCTCAACCTGATCCGCAATCTGCAGAAAGAGCTGCGGATGGCGGTGATCCTGATCACCCACGATCTCACCGTGGTGCGCAAGTTTTCCGACTACGTCTATGTGATGCAGCATGGCGAAATGTGCGAGCACAACGTCACCGAACGGCTCTTCGCCGCTCCGCGGCATCCCTACACCCAGCGGCTGCTTGCCTCCGAGCCACGCGGCCGGCCGCAACCGCTGCCCGAGGGCAGCGGCACCATACTCGAGGCGAACGGCGTGCGCGTCTGCTTCATGCTGCGCCATGGAACGTTCCTGAAGCCGGACTGGCGCGAACTGGTTGCCGTCGACGACCTCGACCTCAAGCTTTGCCGCCACGAGACGCTGGGGCTGGTCGGCGAATCCGGTTCCGGCAAGACCACATTCGGCCAGGCGTTGCTGAGGCTGACCGACGCCAAACGCGGCGAGATCCGCTTCGATGGCCAGCCTATCCATGGCCTGTCGCGAGGCGAGATGCGGCCGCTGCGTTCGCGCATGCAGATCGTCTTCCAGGATCCGTTCTCCTCGCTCAACCCGCGCATGACGATCGGCCAGATCATCGAGGAAGGGCTGATCGTCAACAGCATCGGCGCGACACGGCGCGAGCGCGTCGACCGGGTGCGCGAGGCACTGGTCAGTGCCGGCATGCCGGGCGATATCCTGTCGCGGTTTCCGCATGAGTTCTCCGGTGGCCAGCGCCAGCGCATCGCGATTGCGCGGGCCATCGCACTCGAACCCGAATTCATCCTGCTCGACGAGCCGACATCGGCGCTCGACCTCTCCGTCCAGGCGCAGATCATCGACCTGCTGCGCAAGCTGCAGGACGAGCGTGGTCTGAGCTATCTCTTCATCTCGCACGACCTCAAGGTGGTGCGCGCGCTGTGCCACCGCGTCATCGTCATGCAGCACGGCAAGATCGTCGAGCAGGGCCCTGTCGACGAGGTCCTCACCAATCCCAAGACCGCCTACACCGAACGGCTCGTCAGGGCCGCTTTCGACGTGGCCTGAACACATGCCGGAGGTTACATTGGCAAGACATCCCAGGATCACTTTCATCGGCGCCGGTTCGACGGTGTTCATGAAGAACATCGTCGGCGACGTGCTGCAGCGCCCGGCACTTTCGGGCGCCACGATCGCGCTGATGGACATCAATCCGCAGCGGCTGGAAGAAAGCGCCGTCGTCGTCAACAAGCTGATCGCCACACTCGGCGTCAAGGCGAAGGCCGAGACCTACACGGACCAGCGCAAGGCGCTGGCGGGCGCCGATTTCGTCGTCGTCGCCTTCCAGATCGGCGGTTATGAGCCCTGCACCGTCACGGATTTCGAGGTGCCGAAGAGATACGGGCTGCGCCAGACGATCGCCGATACGCTCGGCGTCGGCGGCATTATGCGGGGCCTGAGGACCGTGCCGCATCTGTGGAAGATCTGCGAGGACATGCTTGCAGTCTGCCCGCAGGCGATCATGCTGCAATACGTCAACCCGATGGCGATCAACACCTGGGCGATCTCAGAGAAATATCCCGAGATCAGGCAGGTCGGGCTGTGCCACTCGGTGCAAGGCACGGCGATGGAACTGGCGCACGACCTCGACCTTCCCTACGACGAGATTCGTTACCGCTCGGCTGGTATCAACCACATGGCCTTCTACCTGAAGTTCGAGCATCGCCAGCCGGACGGATCCTACCGCGACCTCTATCCCGATCTCGTGCGCGCCTATCGCGAAGGCCGCGCGCCGAAGCCCGGCTGGAACCCGCGCTGCCCCAACAAGGTGCGTTACGAGATGCTGACGCGGCTGGGCTATTTCGTCACCGAAAGCTCGGAGCATTTTGCCGAATACACGCCCTATTTCATCAAGGACGGCCGCCCCGATTTGATCGAGAAATACGGCATTCCGCTCGATGAATACCCCAAGCGCTGCATCGAGCAGATCGAGCGCTGGAAGGACCAGGCGCAGGCGTATAGCTCGGCCCAACGTATCGAGGTCGAGGAGTCCAAGGAGTATGCCTCCTCGATCATGAATTCTGTGTGGACCGGCGAGCCGTCGGTGATCTACGGCAATGTCCGCAACAATGGCTGCATCACCTCGCTGCCCCGCGATTGCGCGGCCGAAGTGCCGTGCCTGGTCGACGCGTCCGGCATCCAGCCGACCTATATAGGCGACCTGCCGCCGCAATTGACGGCGCTGATCCGTACCAACATCAACGTGCAGGAACTGACGGTGCGGGCGCTGATGACGGAAAACCGCGAACACATCTATCACGCGGCGATGATGGACCCGCACACGGCGGCCGAACTCGACCTCGACCAGATCTGGTCACTGGTCGACGATCTCCTGGCCGCCCACGGCGACTGGCTTCCGGCCTGGGCGCGTGGTGATCGCAAGAACCGGGCCGCCTGACCGGCGGCCCTGGGTTCATTTCGGCCCCGGCTTCATTTCGGCTCGTCGGCGTCCGGTTCTTCCTCGTCGTCGCGAGCGGAGATGACATAGGCGCCCTTCAGCCAGCGGTTGAGGTCGATGTCCTTGCAGCGCGTCGAGCAGAACGGATAGGTCTCGCGCGCCGACGGCTTGCCGCATTCGGGGCAAGGGCGCTTGGGCCGCAGTGGCGTGACTTTGTCGTCCGGGCTCATGGTCGCGCGGACAACCAGTTTTGATGGGTCTTGAAACCTTCGCCCGAGAGCAGCGCCGCCGTCTCATAGAGCGGCAGGCCGACAATATTGGTGTAGGAGCCGACGAGCTTGACGACGAAGGCGCCGGCCAACCCTTGCACGGCATAGCCTCCGGCCTTGCCCCGCCATTCGCCCGAGGCGACATAGGCGTCGATTTCCTCGCGTGGCAGCCGCTTGAAACGCACCCGCGTCTCGACCAGCCGCTGGCGCATTTTGCCCCCTGGCGTGATCAGGCAGATGCCGGAATAAACCCGGTGCGAACGGCCGGACAACAGCCCGAGGCAGTTGGCGGCGTCATCCAGTGTCTCGGCCTTGGGCAGGATGCGTCGCCCGACGGCGACCACCGTGTCGGCCGCCAGCACAAAGCTTGGCGCATAGTCGGTCTCGGCCTTCAGCGACGCGAACGCCTTCTCGGCCTTTTCCTTCGACAGCCGTTTGGCCAGCGAGCGCGGATGCTCGGCACGTAGCGGTGTTTCGTCGATATCGGCTGGCAGGATGCGGTCCGGCTCGATGCCGGCCTGCTGCAAGAGTTCGATGCGACGCGGCGAACCCGAGGCAAGCACCAGCTTATGCAAAATGCTCATCGCGCTCGGGTCTTGATCTTACTTGAAACGATAGGTGATGCGGCCCTTGGTCAGGTCGTATGGCGTCATCTCGACCAGAACCTTGTCGCCAGTCAGCACGCGGATGCGGTTTTTGCGCATGCGGCCGGCCGTATGGGCGATGATCTCGTGTTCGTTTTCGAGCTTTACCCTGAACATCGCGTTGGGCAACAATTCCGTGACGATACCCGGAAACTCGAGGACTTCTTCCTTCGGCATTCGATACCTTTGCTTGGATGGCAGTTCCGGCGCCTAGAGCATGATGCCGAAAAGTGTGAAGCGGTTTTCCGACGACATCATGCTCTACTTGTTTGACCTAGAGTCGGATGATTTCAGGTCGGACAGACCTGAAATCATCCGACTCCAGCCGGAATTTCGGCGGAACCTATATGATAATCGTGCGCTTGTGAACACGCTTAATCCGTCGCGTTTTTTGCTTCGGGAAGCAAAAAACGTCGGCTTATGCGCAACTTCAGCCGCTCGCGCACGTCGCGATAGCTGGCCATGATCTGTTCACGCGTGCCGTCGGCACCGGTCGGGTCCGGCGTAGGCCAGTATTCCACCTCGACGGCAAGCGAGCGGGTGAGTTCGAGCGCGGCATGGTGCGCCTCCGGCGCCAGGGTCACGATCAGGTCGAAATAGTCGTCCTCGAGATCGTCCAGCGTCCGTGGATGGCGTTCGCCCAGCGTCAGACCGTCTTCGGCAAGCACGGCATCGACGAACGGGTCGCGCTCGCCGGCGCGCACACCCGCCGAGGCGACGAAAATGGTGGCGGGAAGCATCCGGCGCGCCAGCTGCTCGGCCATTGGCGAGCGCACGGCATTCATGCCGCACAGGAACAGGACCGAGCGGGGCAGGGCGCCGGCGACCAGGATCAGCCCCGCCAGTGCAGCACGCAGACCAGCGTGAACAGCCGTCGCGCCGTGTCGAAGTCGATGTCGATCTTGCCGGAGAGCCGATCCATCAGTGTCTGCGAGCCCTCATTGTGCAGGCCACGGCGGCCCATGTCGATCGCCTCGATGTGGCTCGGCGTCGAGGAGCGGATGGCGTCGTAATAGCTCTCGCAGATCATATAGTAGTCCTTGACGATGCGCCTGAGCGGCGTCAGCGACAGGATGTGGGTGACGACGGCGGCGCCGTCCTCGCGCGCCACGGCAAAGACCAGGCGGGACTCGGCCAGCGACAGCTTCAGCCGGTAAGGACCTGTACCGCTGTCGTTGACAGGCTTAAAACTGTTCTCCTCGATCAGGTCGAAGATCGCCACCGCCCGCTCATGCTCGACATCGGGCGTCGAACGGCCGATCGATTCATCGAGTTCGACATCGATCAGTTTTGCGCGGGTTTGATCGTGGCCCGTCATGCCGGCCTACATGTTCAGACGTATGGCGACAGAGCGGCCATGCGCGTCGAGCCCTTCCGCCTGAGCGAGTGCGATCGCCGCCGGTGCCAGCATGCGCAACTGCTCCGGTCCGAGTTTGAGGACCGAGGTGCGCTTGACGAAATCGAGCACGGACAGGCCCGACGAGAAGCGCGCCGAGCGCGCCGTCGGCAGCACATGGTTGGAGCCGCCGACATAGTCGCCGATGACCTCGGGCGTGTGGCGGCCGAGAAAAACCGCGCCCGCGTTGCGCATCTTTGCGAGGAAGCCCTCGGCATCGTCGATGGCCAGCTCGACATGTTCGGCGGCGATGCGGTCGACCAGCGGCAGCGACGCTTCGATCGTTTCGACCTCGATCACCGCGCCGAAATCACGCCAGCTCGCCGCCGCAGTTTCAGCGCGCGGCAGGCTCTGCAGCTGGCGTTCGACCGCATGTTCGACCGCTTTGCCGAAAGCCGGGTCATCGGTGATCAGGATCGACTGCGACGACACGTCGTGTTCGGCCTGGGCAAGCAGGTCGGCCGCGATCCACTCCGGATCATTGCCGCCGTCGGCCACCACAAGCACCTCCGACGGCCCGGCGATCATGTCGATGCCGACAGTGCCGAACACCCGCCGCTTGGCCGCGGCGACATAGGCGTTGCCGGGGCCGACGATCTTGGCCACCGGCTTGATCGTCTGCGTGCCATAGGCAAGCGCCGCGATCGCCTGCGCGCCGCCGACGCGGTAGATTTCGGAGACGCCTGATATATCCGCCGCCACCAGCACCAGCGGGTTGACGATGCCATGCGGTGCCGGCACGACCATGACGATGCGCTCGACGCCGGCTACCTTGGCCGGCACGGCGTTCATCAGCACCGAGCTCGGATAGCTTGCCGTGCCGCCCGGCACATAGAGCCCGACCGCCTCGATCGCAGTCCAGCGCGAGCCGAGCTCGACGCCGGCGGCATCCGTGTAGCGTTCGTCTTGCGGCTTTTGCCGCTGGTGATGGGACCGGATGCGGTCACGCGCGAATTTCAGCGCCTCGACCGTGGCCGGATCGGCCTCGGCATAGGCGCCGGCGATGTCTTCCGCCGAGACGGCAACGCCGAGCTCGGCGAGGTCGCCTCCGCCGAATTTCTTCGTGTAGTCGAACAGTGCCGCGTCGCCCTCGGCGCGCACGCGCGCGATGATGTCGCGCACCACGGCGTCGACATCGGCCGATACCTCGCGCTTGGTCAGGAGGAACGCGGCGAAACGCTGTTCGAAATCGGCGTCGGACTGGCGAAGCGTGATGGCCATCGTATGCTCAAGCCCTGTGTATGGGGCGCGACGTGGCTTCCCACGCGCCGCCAATATCGGCAAGGCGAGCCTCGATGCATTCGACATCGAGCATGATCGTGCCGCCGCCCGAAAAGATCAGTTCGACGATGCCCGCGGGCTTGCTGATCTCGATGAAGCTGATCGCCAGCAGGGAGAGAATTTCGGCCGGCTTGTCGCGCGCGATGCCGCTGGTCTTGGCGCCCAGCACCCGGTCGAAATGCAGCACGGCCTGCCGCCGCTCATTGTGTTGGCGAAACAGGCCGGATTTGGCTTCCCACACGAAACGGTTCATGGTCAGCACGAAACGCTTGGCTTTGGGCAGGAATTCGAGGTCCGAGACCTTCATCACGGCGTCCTGGAGATGGGCCGAGACGATGCTCAGATCCTGGTCGTCGAGCGCGATGAGTTTTAAGACCATGCGGATTTCACACCTAGGGGTTGGCAACCAGCCTTTCTGTTAGGCGGTCTTTCCGATCGGTGCAACCGCGCCAGGAATGCTGCCAGAGGCAATTGCCTCAGGTTTTGCGCACCCCTCATCGGCCCTGCCGGCATTTCTCCGCATAGTGGCGGGCGAAGGACGCTTCGCAGATGATTTCGCCAAGCGACCGCCGATCGTTAAGCCGAAATACGCTCGATCACCGCGCCGCAATTGGAAAGCTTTTCCTCCAGCCGCTCGAAACCGCGGTCGAGATGGTAGACGCGGTTGACCGTGGTCTCGCCTTCGGCCGCCAGGCCAGCGATGACCAGCGAGACGGAAGCGCGAAGATCGGTCGCCATGACCGGCGCGCCTTTCAGCTTCGCCACGCCGTCGACGATCGCCGTCTGGCCCGAAAGCGTGATGTGGGCGCCGAGCCGAGCCAGTTCCTGGACGTGCATGAAGCGGTTTTCGAAGATCGTCTCGGTGATGCGCGACTTGCCCTTGGCCATGGTCATCAGGCCCATGAACTGCGCCTGCAGGTCGGTCGGGAAGGCCGGGAAGGGCGCCGTCGTCACATCGACCGGCGAAATGCCGGCGCCGTTGCGCCTCACGCGGATGCCGGAATTGGTCTGCGTGATCTCCGCGCCCGTCTGGGAAATCACGTCGAGCGCCGTCTGCAGCAGCTCCGGCCGCGCGCCTTCGAGCACGACGTCGCCGCCGGTCATCGCCACAGCCATGGCATAGGTGCCGGTCTCGATGCGGTCGGGGATGACGCGCACGCGCGCGCCCGACAGCGCTTCGACGCCGTCGATGGTGATGGTCGGCGTGCCGGCGCCGGAAATCCTGGCGCCCATGGCGTTGAGGCATTCGGCGAGGTTGACGATCTCGGGCTCGCAGGCGGCGTTTTCGAGCACTGTCTCGCCCTTGGCGAGCGATGCCGCCATCATCAGCACATGGGTGGCGCCGACCGAGACCTTGGGGAAGGCGTAACGGTTGCCGACGAGGCGGCCATTCCGGGTCTTGGCGATGACATAGCCGGTATCGACATCGATATCGGCGCCCAGCGCCTGCAGGCCTTCGAGGAACAGATCGACCGGACGCGTGCCGATGGCGCAGCCGCCGGGCAGCGAGACCTTGGCCTCGCCCATCCGGGCCAGCAGCGGCCCGATCACCCAGAACGAGGCGCGCATCTTGGACACCAGCTCGTAAGGGGCGGTGGTATCGACGATGTTGCGGGCGGAGAAGTTGATGGTGCGCGAATAGCCCTCATTCTGCTTCTCGCGGCGGCCATTGACCGAATAGTCGACGCCGTGATTGCCGAGGATGCGGATCAGTTGCTCGACATCGGCCAGATGAGGCACGTTTTCGAGTGTCAGCGTGTCGTCGGTCAGAAGCGAGGCGATCATCAGCGGCAGAGCGGCGTTTTTGGCGCCCGAGATCGGAATGCTTCCGGCAAGCTTGTTGCCGCCGACAATTCTGATGCGATCCATTAGAGAATGTCCCTCTCAGCCAGAAAAGGCCGGTTCAATCGTTTGAGTGTATCGGCCCGTCTAGACCATTGACCAATCTGGTTCAAGAATTAGGCCGGTTCAAGAAATAGGATTTCGCCCGCCCCGGCCCAAGAGTGGCCGATTTGAGTTAATCTTTCTTCATTTCCTTGGCCGCGCCGAGCCCGTCGGGCCGTTGGTCGGCCTCACCTGTGCGGCGCGAGCGCGACTGCGCCTTGCGCTTCTGCAGATTGGCACGCAACTGCTCGGCGAGCCGGTTCTTGCGGGTTGTTTCGCTGCTTTTCGGTGGATTTGTCTTGTCGTTCATCATCCCGCCCCGGTTGGCGACCAGCCAACCCGCCATTCAGGGATAGCCAACATTGTGGCGCCGCCATGTCATGGAAAGCTATCCGGCAAAGGCTTTCACAGAAGCGTTGTTCTTGGCCTTGCGCTTGCCGGTTCGATGTGGCAGAAGCCCGCCATCGGCGGCTGCGGTAGCTCAGTGGTAGAGCACTCCCTTGGTAAGGGAGAGGTCGAGAGTTCAATCCTCTCTCGCAGCACCAGTTCCTTCGCCTGTAGCGTCAATAACTTAGCGTTTTCCGTAGCTTCCCGCAAGATGGCTGCTGCAATGGAGAGCACGATTGGCAATGCGGCGTAGGTGGGTGATGATGGTTCCTGGCCCATCCGAAGACAGGTATTCTCTATTTCCGCAAGGCAACTCCTCCCGACCTGTTCGCAAATCAAGGCCGATTGGCGGAGCTTGGCTTCAAAGTCACGCGTGAAATTCACCGCTTTCTAAGAACCAAGGACCGCAAGGGAAGCGGGCCTTCAAGAAAGTGATCCTTGAGGTCGAGGCGATATGGTCCGGGTGGCGCGACCTGTTACGGGACGGACCCCAGCGGATCAACCACCAAACGCACGGACCGCGACTGCGCCCAGAAACTGCTTACCATAGACCCAGTGATTGGTTGGAAGCAGGCCTCCGGAAGTGTTTTCCTGAAAGACCCTGCGAAACGATTCTCATCTATCACCTGCAACAGGTAGGGTGTATAGGGTCGGCCCCTAACGTTGTGCTTAGATCCGTCGTATTTTTTTCCCTCAGACGCGAACAAATCGACCAAATCGATTAGGGAGGATTTCCCGGCGTTATTCCTTCCAATCAGAATGTTTATTGGCTGGAAACTTAACATTTGGAACATGTAATCCCCAAAGCTCTTAAAGTTCCTAACTGATAGGCTAACCCCTTCTAACGGATGTTTCGTCATGCCATTCCCCCCCCCAGGCCCGCGACTGGAGATTTCTAGCCATCATGACTTTGACATTCAATTAGAATCGCTAGATTTTGACAGTTTGCGTTGCGGAGATCGCTATGGTTGATCTGAGCTTGGTGACGGCCCTTGTTACAAATCTCAAGACGGCTATCGACATCGGGAAGACCGTCAAAGAGATAACCGACATCTCGCAAGTGCGGGACAAAGTAATAGAAATGCAGGAGCTTATCCTAAGCGCCCAATCTTCTGCGATGGCAGCTCAAACGCAGTTGTTCGAGGTGCTTCAGGACAATGCGGAGCTTAAGCACAAGGCGGCTGCCGTTGATGAGTGGGCGGCGACCGCAAGCAGATACCAGTTGCGGGATTTCGGCGCAGGCACCTTTGCCTATGAGTTGAGGCCCGACGCTGCCAATGGTGAGCCCCCGCATAGGCTATGCCCAACATGTTTCGAGCAACGGAAGCGCTCATTGCTCCAGTTTATCGGGCATACCGCCTCAGACCAAGACTTTTACAAATGCATACCCTGTGCCCAGGACTACTTCTTCGGGGCAAGGCAAAGCAGGCCAGCGCCAAAGCGGACTGTCAGTAGGTCGTCTTTCTGGGAAGGCTATTAGGATAATCCAGTTGGGGGCGGGCACAGGGGGCCGTCGCCCCGGAATGGGTGGTGCTGGTCAGAACTGGGATCACGCGCAGCCAGTGGGGATCGTGGGGCGAGTGGGTGCCTTCGACCGAGCACCCGTAGACGTGCAGGAGGGCCATTCGGTATGTAGGGAACAGGGCGCTTTCCTGCCAAAACTTGAAATCAGGGTGCGTAGTTGGTCTCGCTCGGGGCGAACCTCGTCGGCGAACCCGGGAATCTTAAGCGCCGATCCGATGAGCCTCCTCACATCCGGCGTCCGGCCTCAGTCTTGGAATCGGGCATCATACGGCTTAGCGTGGCCACCACGAGGTCCGCCTCCCGCGCGCCCTCGTTGCACTCCTTACACGCCCCGAACTCCATGCCTTGGGGCCGGTGCTTGCCGTCGAAGATGCTGCGTGGCGGGTAGTGCTCCACGGTCTCGCTCGGACTGTGGCCGCCGCAAAAGATACAGAAGGGCTGCTCCCTTCGGATTCGCGGGGAGAACGTCTCCCGCCGTTTGGCCCCCCATCCTATTTTGTACCCCGTGACAGTTAGACTTCACGCTGAAATTCATCATTTTCGCAACAAGGATTCGACAACTTCGGCCTGCCAACGCTAGACTTCGATTTGGGGTAGTGCTTGGGCCATGTTTCGCGTTTTCTCAATCCTGATTGTACTGTGGGTCGTGTCGGCGCTGCTAGGCGCTTCGTCCGCCAACGCCGGGTTGCAGTTCGAGGCCGGACAGACTGACGGTGGGCTCCACTACATTTTGGTGTCAGGAGATTTTGCCTATCGAGACGACCTGTCGGTCTTTGAGGCCCTAGCGCAATCCAGCGCCGCAAAGGCAGTTACATTTCGGTCTCCCGGCGGCAACATTCAGAAGGCAATGGAGCTGGGTCGCCTAATTCGAAGGCTGGGCTTGGGAACTGCGCAGTTTAGGGCTTCTGAATGTGCATCCGCTTGCTCGTTGGCGTTTCTGGGCGGAGTGATGCGCTTCGCCGAGGCCGGCTCTATTGGCGTCCACAAGTCGTCGTTTCAGGGCGACGTTCCCTTTAGCACTCAAGAGGCGGTGTCCGCCGTCCAGCAAATCACTGCGGACGTTATTACCTACATGATCGAGATGGACGTAGACCCGGCTCTGCTCCAACTTTCGCTGCAATACGACAGCAACGACATACGCTATCTCTCTATGAGCGAGATGGCGAAGTACAGCGTTGTCACCCTCCCCCCCGACTCGGGGCAGCCAACTGTGGCAAGTGCGGTACCATCTCCGATGCCGCCGCCGCCCACACCGCCGACCTCGGCCTCAACACCGGCACCTTCTGCCAATCCCTCGCTCGTGATTCCAGAAGCTCATTCTGGCCGGATAGGGCACCCTAAGGGCTCTGCACCCCTCAAGGCATTGCCGGAGGGAAAGTCCACGAATGTCGCCGTGCTGCGGAATGGGAGCCCAGTCGTGATCCTGGGTAGTAGCGGCCGCTGGTACCGAGTCCAGGCCGGCAACCAGATCGGCTACATGCACGACACCTGGGTGTATGTTGATCAGTACGATAGCGGTCCATTTGGACGGCGGCACATCCAGGTCAAAAGCTTCAGCAACTACGCAGAGGCCGAGGCTTATGTCCGAACCTCCTCCATACCACTCTCCGCCTACCTTGCTACCAATGGGTGGTATGCGATCACGCTTGCCAACACCTTCGATGAGCCCATGGCGAAGAGCTTGGTCAGCGAGATGAAGGCAAGAGGCGCAATCCCCGACGACGCCTACGCAACATTCGGTAACACTTACGTTCGCAAGGTGTGCTGCCAATAGGCATCGCCAATGAGGCACTATGACAGTGAGGCAACGGGCACCTTCAGGAGAAGCTTGATGCCGTCGTCCTGGCGCTCCCATCGTCTGGTCGGGTGACGAGCGAGCCGCGGGTACTTGCAATCTTGACGCCGCCACCAAGGCGAGTTGCACTCGGAGGTCCAAAAGCTCGTCGCCCATCGAGAGCCCGTCGGATGCCGTTGAGGCGCAGATGGCCAACAATTGCGAGCTCGAGAACCAGCTTCTCGCCATTGCCCATCGATATCAGGTCCGATCACGCCACTTTACCGCATTCTCTAGCGCACTCTGGATGCGCCCAAGGATGACGGTGCGTTGGCGGCGAAGTTGCCGGAAAATGGGACGCCCTAAGGCCCCAAAACTTCGCCCGATCGGGTAGCATAGGTCCAGAAGGTCCAGTTGCGGACATCTTCGGCTTTTTCTTCGAAATCCTCCACTCGTCCATATCGCTGGATGAAACCGTTCACATCGAAGGCAGCTAGTATTTCTGCTGCGGATTTTGTTGCATAACGCCTCGCCGAGAAATGGGCTGCGCGTTTGGCGCTTCGGCCTATGCTCCACCTTTTGCTGCTTCCTTCGTTCGTATTGATGTGTTCCGGATATATTAGCTGGAGTGTATATTTCTAAATCAGCCGGCGTGCCGCCCGCTCCTCAAAGCCCCGCCGGTTAGGCCCAGCGGCCTGACGCTGCCAGTCCCCCTAGCACCCACGCCGCTGGGCCGCCCGTTCACGCCCGCTGATCCGATGTCTGCGGATGGCTGGTTAAGCCATGCTGCGATCGGGGACCCAGCGTCGCGGCGCGGCTGGCGGCACCTAGACGACGTCCCAGCGCATCCAGCCGCTTCGCCGAGGCGGTCGACGCGCCGGCCCCAACAAGAACCCCAAGCCGGTCAGGCCCGACGGTCGGTCGAACACACCTCGACAGCCTGTCGGGCCGCTGCCGCTGTCAATGGCACGGCCGATATGGGTAGAACTCGCCGGGCGGAGACCCCGCCATCTGGCCCGGCGAGCCTACGACCTGATCAGATTATGCGACCAGGGCCGGGATCAACCGGCAATCTGTCCGATGCAAGAACGATACCAGCACCTTAGTGCTGAAATGGGACAGGAGAGGACCAGCGTTCAAAATGGCGCTGCTCGAAGGCCGGCTTCCAGTCGCGATTGCGTTCCCCGCTGCTGTCCCTCGAGGTGCCAGGAATGTCCACGCATCGTTGGGGTTGTTACTTGCCCCGGCCGAGAATCCGGTCGGCAACGTGGTCTAACGAGAAGGTGCCCTTGCGGCGCTGCTCGAAACCACCCGTCACGCTGGCACTTCAGGTCTGTCCGTACCAGTCGGCCGCCGCCAGCTACAGTCCGATGGCATCAGCCGTTGACGCGTTCAGCCGGAAGACAACGTGGCTTCCCCAAAGGCGGGCCTTCGGCAATCTCCAGTCGAAACGCATCCTCGGCATGACACGATTCATTAACCAAGATGCTGTTCTTCGACATGACGTGTTGTGGGATGGCTGCCTGTTCGCCCGGTCAAGCCATCGCCGGGGAGAGTGCTGAAAGGAAGGCCCCGCATCCGGCGAAGACCTCAAATCGCCCGAAACAGGAACGATGTGCAAGGCATGAGCGTGATTGAAAGCGAACAAAACGCGCCCGGCGGTTTCCGCTGGTGGACCCGGTTGCCGGCCTTCATGGTCGCTTTCTTCTGCATGTGCATCACCGATGCGTTCGCCGAAACGCGCTCTCTGCGAATTCAGCATCTCCATACGGGCGAGAAGGCCGAAATCGTCTTCAAGCGCAACGGGCGTTACGATCAGGCGGGACTGAAGAAGATCAATTTCATGCTGCGCGACTGGCGCCGCAACGAACCGACCAGGATGGATCCGCGTCTGCTCGACCTGGTCTGGCAGGCTTACCGCGCCAGCGGCTCTACAGCCTATATCCATGTGGTCAGCGCCTATCGCTCGCCGGCGACCAACGCCATGCTGCGCGGCCGCTCGAAAGGGGTGGCCCGGGAAAGCCAGCATATGGTTGGCCGCGCCATGGACTTCTTCCTGCCGGATGTGCCGCTGAAGAAGCTGCGCGACATCGGCCTGAAGATGCAGGGCGGCGGCGTCGGCTATTACCCGACTTCCGGTTCACCCTTCATCCACATGGATGTCGGCAATGTACGGCATTGGCCGGGCATCAGCCGCCAGGAACTGGCCAGGGTCTTCCCGAACGGCAATACGCTGCATGTGCCGACCGACGGCCGACCGCTGCCTGGCTACGACCAGGCGTTTGCCGCCTACAAATCCCGCAATGCCGCCGGCGCGCCCAGCATCGAGCTGGCAAGCGCCGACAACGGCCAGCGCAAGCCGGTGCGTGGTCTGCTGGCAACGCTTTTGGGCGGGCCCGGCGCGGACGAAGCCGACGATGCCGCGCAAGCGGCGCCTGCGCCACGCAACTCGGCCAAGTCCGTTGAACCCAAGATGGCCGGTGAACCCAAGATGGCTGGTGAACCCAAGACGGCTGATGAACCCAAGACGGCCGGCCAGGGCATTGCTATCGTGGCGCCGGAGGCGGCCCAGCGAGCGGACATCCGGATGGCTTCCGCCGATCCGGCTGAAGAAACGCCCGCGAAGACGCCGGAAGCGATTGTCATGGCGATGGCGCCCGGCACGGTGCCGGTACCCGCCTTCGCACGGCGCGCCGAGCTTGCTGCCAGCATTCCAACCCCGCAAACAGTGCCGTTCGGCGTAGCCAGCGCATCCACGGCGGCTGAACCGGCGACCGGCGCCGAAATTCCCTTGGCCAAGATGAATGCCGCTCCCGCGGTTGCTGGTGCCGACATGCTGGCGCTCGACATCCCTGTCCCGACATGGCGACCCGAAGGCCAGACTGGCCCCGCGCGTCAACCGGCGGCGGCCAGACCTGTCGATGCAATCGGTGCCTTGCTGGCCATGCATCACGCCGACGACGGTCTCGATCCGCTGGCCGGCCAGCGGATTGCACTCCCCGCATCGAAACCCGTAGATCGTATCAGGACCAGCCCCAAGGCCGACCGCGTCCAGCCAGGTCTCGATCCCGAAGCCACCGCCGTCATTGTGCCGCTTGAGACAAGTCGGCGCATCACCGGCCGGACCGGCTCGACAACGGCGACCATCATCGCCGCCAATTTCATCCGCACGGCGCCGGAGCAGGTCTATCTCGATGGATTCCAGCCACGACGACGGACGTCCGACCACCGCCGCTTCACCGGTTCGGCGGTAAAATTCCTGCCTATCGCCAGTTTCAAATAACAAAGCTTGAGCGCATCCGTTCACTGGCAACCGAGAAGCCGCCGTCCTGACCGGTGTCGTTGGCAAACGGGTACCAGTCCGGCTATGAACGGTAAAAGATGTGGAGGCTAGTCAGCTTTTCCGTTGGAGCGCATCATGATCACACGCCGCGCACTTCTCAAAACCGCCGCCATCGCTGGCGCGAGCGGTTTTGGGCTTGCCGCGATCGGCAGGATTGGCGGCTGGGCCGCGGCCACGCCTGAGCCGGTGGTGCTGCGGACCGCGAAAATCCAGGCCAAACTGATGGATGTCGGCCAGACCAGGGATGTGCTGACCTACGGCAACGCCGGCATGCCTCCGGTGATCAGGATGAAAAAGGGCGAGCCTTTTGCCGCGCGCCTGGTCAACGCCATCGATGATCCGACAACCATCCACTGGCACGGCATTCGCCTGCCGAACAAGATGGATGGCGTGCCCTTCCTGGTGCAGCCTTACGTCTACACCGGCGACCATTTCGACTATGCCTTCACGCCGCCCGACGCCGGCACCTTCTGGTATCATCCGCATTGCAACACGCTGGAACAGATGGGGCACGGCCTGACCGGTGTGATCGTGGTCGAAAACCCGAACGACCCAAAATTCGACGCCGAATTTGTCCTCAACCTGCGCGACTGGCGCCTTGGCGACGACGCTCAGTTCATCGACCAGTTCCGACCGCGCGATGCCGCCAGGACCGGCACCTACGGCACGGTGCGCACGGCGAACTGGCTCGACCAGCCACAATATGACGCGCCGGCCGGCGGGTTGGTGCGGCTGCGCGTTGCAATCACCGATGTCACCCGAATCTACGCCTTTCGCGTCGACGGCGCCGAAGCTGATGTCATCGCGCTGGACGGCAACCCGGTGCCGCGGCGTTTTGCACCCGACGCCCTATTGATCGGACCCGGTCAGCGTCTGGAACTCGCTGTCCGCGTGCCCGACAACGAGGGCGCGCTTGTGACCTTGCGGGACGTCAGGGGCACCAAGCCGAAAGCCTTGGCGACGCTGCGCGCGGTTGGAGCTTCCCTCAAACGCGACAGCCGCGATCTCGCACCGCTGGAGGCCAATCCGGTGGCCGAGATCGATCTCACTACCGCCCAGCATATTTCGCTGGCGCTTAGCGCCACGGCGGAGAACGTCCCGAGCGACAGCATCTGCGGCTCGCTCGGCTACAGTTTCTGGGCCATCAACAAGGTGCCGTGGCCGGGCGATACGCCCGATCCGACCGCGCCTTTGGCCGAACTGAAGCTCGGCAAAAGCTACATCATCGACATGGAGAACCTGACGCCGCAATCGCATCCGATGCATTTGCATGGCATGAGCTTCAAGGTGCTGTCATCCTCGACGCGTCCGGTGCAGCCGCTGATTTCGGACACTTATCTCATCCAACCCAATGAGAAGGTGAGCCTGGGCTTCGTCGCCGACAATCCCGGCGACTGGCTGCTGCACTGTCACATCATCGAGCATCAGAAATCAGGCATGACAAGCTACGTCAGGGTGGTTTGAAGCCGTCACCACAATGTCGATTCGCACCCCGGGCCAATAATTCGCGGCGAATGTGCCTTTTCCCTGCGATTCCGTTGGAAATCGCCGGTCGCGAGTGGTTTCGTTGGCACAGGGGACCAGTCCCTGCTAATTCGGCCCCAAATCAAGAAGCCGTGGACATTCCCTGCATGACCAATGTCGCTTTGACGGGACTTGCCCGCGATCTCGCCAGACGCGCCGCCGAGGGCCGCCCCGTGCGCATCGGCGTCATCGGCTCGGGCGAAATGGGCACCGACCTGGTCACGCAAGGCATGCTGATGCCGGGCATCGCGGTCTGCGCCGTCTCGACCCGGCGCCCGCACACCGCGCGTGACGCCATCCGCATCGCCTATGGCGATGAGGCGATGGCGGTCGAAGCCGACACCGCATCGAAAGTCACAGACGCCATCGAAAGCGGCAGGATCGCCATCACCTCGAACGAGATGCTGGTCACCAATCCACTGATCGACGTGGTCATCGACGCCACGGGAAAACCCGGCGTTGCCGCCGATTTCGACCTGATGGCGATGGAGCACGGCAAGCATCTGGTGATGATGAATGTCGAGGCCGACGTCACCATCGGCTGCTATCTCAAGCAGCAGGCCGACCGGCTTGGCGTCGTCTATTCGGTCGGCGCCGGCGACGAGCCGTCAAGCTGCATGGAACTGATCGAGTTCGCGTCCGCACTCGGACTGACGATCGTCTCGGCCGGCAAGGGCAAGAACAATCCGCTCAACCATGATGCCGTGCCCGACGACTATCGCGACGAGGCGGCCCGCCGCAACATGAACCCGCGCATGCTGGTCGAGTTCGTCGATGGCTCCAAGACCATGGTCGAGATGTGCGCCATCGCCAATGCGACCGGACTGGTGCCCGATGTGCCTGGCATGCACGGCCCCAAGGCGGACCGCGACGACCTCGTCAAGGTGCTGATCCCGCGCGAGGACGGTGGCCTCCTGCTGAAAAAGGGCGTCGTCGATTACACGATCGGCAAGGGTGTGGCGCCTGGTGTCTTCGTCATCGTCGAGGCGACGCATCCGCGCATCATCGAGCGCATGGATGACCTGCATATCGGCCATGGTCCCTATTACAGCCTGTTTCGACCATATCACCTGACCTCGTTGGAAGTGCCGCTGACAGCGGCCCGCATCGTGCTGTTCGGCAAGCCCGACATGGTGCCGCTGCCGAGGCCGGTCGCCGAGGTCTGCGCCGTTGCCAAGCGCGATCTCGCCGCCGGCGAGACCTTCGATGCGATCGGCGAAACCCGCTATCGCTCCTGGACCATGACCGTCGGCGAAGCCCGCGCCCAACACGCCGTCCCGGTCGGCCTGCTCGAGGGCGGCAAGGTGCTGAAACCGGTCAGGAAAGGCGAGTTGCTGACCGCCGACAATGCAGCGCCCGACCAGACGACAAGACTTTTCGCCTTGCGCCGGCTACAGGATGAGATGCTGTACGGAGCTTGACGTTAAGAGGTTGGTCCCATGGACCTTCGAATCAGCAACCCACGTGCGCGTGAGTTAGCTTTTCAGCTTGCCGCAAGACGCAAGGTTTCTATGACCAGAGCGGTTATCGATGCGCTTGAAAATGAATTGGTGAGAGAACAAGAACAAGCATCCCTTGCAGGACGCCTAGCTGCCATTGCCGATGATCTCGGGTCCAAAGCGGGCGGCCTTGGCCGGGCTGTGAGCAAGGACGAAATCGACGAGATGTGGAGCAATCCATAACGTCGTCGCATCGGTACCCGCAGTCGCCCTGATGCCGCCGGACCCACAGCCTACTTCCCCAGTTCGATCGACCTTAGTCGTGCCGCTTCCACCGCCTGCGTGAGCAGGTTTGTCAGCCGATCCTCGCCCATCAGCACGCCAAGCGCGGCTGCCGTCGTACCGTTGGGGCTGGTCACCTGCTGGCGCAGCACACCCGGATCCTCGCGGCTTTCGGCGGCGAGCGATGCGGCGCCGTAGACGGTCTGCATGGCAAGCAGCTTGGCGGTTGCCGTCGGGAGCCCGGCCTTCTCGGCGGCAACGGTCAGCGCCTCGATGAAATGGAAGATGTAGGCCGGACCCGATCCGGACACGGCGGTCACCGCATCCATCAGGCTCTCGTCATCGATGGTGGTCACTTCGCCGCTGGCCGACAAGAGGTCGGCGACGAAACGCTTGGTGTCTCCGGAAACCAGGGGATTGGAAAACATCACCATCATGCCCTTGCCGATGGCGGCCGGCGTGTTGGGCATGCAGCGCGCGATCGGCGCACGGTTGCCCAGGACCTGCTCGAAGGTAGCGACGGGCGTGCCGGCGGCGATGCTTACAAAAGTGGTGCGGCCGTCGCCGAAGCGCTTGTAGGCGGCGGTGACGTCACGGATCACCTGCGGCTTCACGGCGATGACGACGAGTTCAGGCACGGCATCCGCCGGAATACCTCCGGCTTCCGCCGCCGTGCCGCAGCCCAGAGTCGCCGCGCGCTGGAGCAGGTCTCCATTGGGCTCGACCACGAAAACCGCCGAGGGTGCAAGCTTGCCGGACATCAGCCAGCCCGAGAGCATGGCGTAACCCATATTGCCGCAGCCGGCGAGAACAAGCCTGATCGTCATCGAGAGCCCTCCTAGGAAAGGCCATGACATAGACGCTCGCGGATCGGTGGGGAAGCCCTCTCAGGACCGCTGGACGGGCATGCGCACCGCGATCGGCGTTGAGCGCGGTGAACAGCACCACCATCATGAAGCAATCGCCGAGATAGATGTTCTCCTTGCGCAGCGGAATGCGAATGTAGTCGCGCGACTGTGCGATAAGATAGGTCGCCACGCAAAGGGCAGGGATGCCCATCAGCACGATTCTGAAGCTTTCAGATGTGTGGAAAGTCACCGCAACCATGGCGTGAATTCCTGCCATCATCCGCCGCAAATTAACCTTTTGTTTCCCATGCCTGTTTAGCGTGGCTTAACGAATGGCCGACCGCCGCCGCCAAGCGACTAAAGAGTAAAGCTCCACGACAATGGTCGACAGGAAAAACCGTGAGGACTGGAAGCGCGAGCGCTCCTTGCTGGCGCTTGGCGAGGCCTTGCGTGGCGAGGACGACGCGTCGCTGGTGTCGATAGGGGACCGCGTGGACCCCTCATGGCGCGAGGATGCCGCCACCCGACATCGCCTGGCCCGTTCCCGGCGCGAGACGAAGGCGAGCCCGCCGCAGTCTGTCGCCGGTGAGGCTTCGCGGTTCCCCCCTGACGAGGAGCAGCCGTTTGAAGCCGACGACGTCTGGCGTTCGCGGGGACAGATCGGCACCAGCGATCTGCCGCCCGAAATGCCGCGCGCAAGGCTGGCGCCGGAAGAACCTCCAGCGACGGGTCGCGCTCATGATGCAGCCGGATCCCGCGCAGCGGGCAGACCCGGCCCGTCCTCCAATGGCGGTACCGACGAAAGCCCCGGGAGGATCGGCGCACTCATATCGAGATTGCGCAAGGCCATGTCCCGCAAGCCGTCGGCCGAAGCCGACGACCTGTCCAGCGAGTTCGGCCTTCCCGCCTTCGCCGACAACGGACGGCCGGCCAACGTCCCGATATTCCCTACTTATCCGAAGCCTGGTTTCGGACCTCGGCAGGCGGCCGGCCTGGATTATTCGCAGTCACCTTTCCAGCCAGGCCCCGAGGCCGGGTATGGGCGGCAAATGGCGTCGCCCTCGCGCTCGCCCCTGATGCCGCAATGGGGACTGCATCCAGCTCCGCCCTTGCCGTCCTCTCCCTATGCGCAGCCGCCGGTGTATCCCCAGGCACATGCGCAGGCGGGCTATCCCTCCACCCAACCCACGGCGGGACCCTATGCGGCGCAGATGCCGTACCCGCCGCCGCCCGCTCCGACGCAGCCACCAGCCGCCCCGCATGCGAGGCCGATCCCGGTCAAGGAGGGTGGCGAGCAACCATCGGTCGAAGAGATTCGCGCCAGCCTGCGCGAATTCCACGAAGCGGTCCGCGAACTCACGGAAAGCCGCACCCGTCGCCGCTACTTCTGAGCCACCAGATAGGTTGCGGAGGCCGAACAAAACCGGGCCGGTTTCGCGTAAACGGCATGGGAAGGCGCTTTGACGGGATTGCGAGCTTGTATTTTCGTGACAATGCCGCGCTGCAGATTGCCTGCGCCGCTGCATTGTGTTCTCGAAAGCGGCGTTGGGCGGAACGACATTGAGGGTGGTCCATGGCCGAAGTGATTGACGGAAAGAGCGTTGCCGAAGACGTGGTGCGATCGGTCAAGGCGCTGACCGCCGAGCTGGTTGCCAAGGGCAAGGCCAAGCCAGGTCTGGCCGTGGTCATCGTCGGCGAGGATCCGGCGAGCCAGGTCTATGTCGCTTCCAAATCCCGCACCGCCAAGGAATGCGGCTTTCACTCGCTTCAGCACACGCTGCCGGCCGAGACGTCAGAGGCGGCACTGCTCAAGCTCATCGCCGAGCTCAACGCCGACCCGGCCATCAACGGTATCCTGGTCCAGCTTCCGCTGCCCGCCCATGTCGATGCCGGCAAGATCATCCAGGCCATCGCGCCGCAGAAAGATGTCGACGGCTTCCATTTCATCAATGTCGGCAAGCTCGGCACCGGCGAACTCGACACGGCCTTCGTTCCCTGCACGCCCGCCGGCTCTATGCTCCTGATCGAGCGCGTGCGCGGCAAGGACCTGTCCGGCCTCAACGCGGTCGTCGTCGGCCGCTCCAACATCGTCGGCAAGCCGATGGCCAATCTGCTGCTTGCCGCCAACTGCACCGTCACCATCGCCCACAGCCGCACCAAGGACCTGCCGGCGCTTGCCCGCACGGCCGACATTCTTGTCGCCGCCGTTGGACGGCCGGAAATGATCAGGGGTGATTGGGTCAAGCCTGGCGCCACCGTCATCGATGTCGGTATCAACCGCATTCCCGCGCCCGAGAAGGGCGAAGGCAAGTCACGTCTCGTCGGCGATGTCGCCTATGCCGAAGCGGCAAAGGCGGCGGGCGCGATTACCCCGGTGCCCGGCGGTGTCGGGCCGATGACCATTGCCATGCTGATGGCCAATACGTTAGCTTCGGCCTACCTTGCGGCCGGATTGAAGCGGCCTTCCTTCTGAGCCCGGGTTGACCCTGAAAGCCGCAGCTTTGCCGAATCCCACTATTTCCCCGGAACGGCCGGTCACGAATGATCCCGTTCAAGGAGGCCGGCAGTTCGCTTTCCTGCTGGTCGACAAGTTCTCCATGTTCTCGCTGGCCGCAGCGATCGACACGTTCCGGTCGGCGAACCGCCTGCTCGGTCGCGATTTCTACGGTTGGACGACGGTGTCCGCCGATGGCGATCCGGTAATGGCCTCCAACGGCCTGCCGCTCAAGATCGACTACGCCGTCGCCGATCTGCCGCCGGTCGACATACTCTTCGTCTCGGTCGGCCTGACGACGGAATTTCCGGGCAAGAGCAAGGTTCTGGCGGCCTTGCGCAGCTGGGGCCGGCGCGGCAACGCACTGGGTGCCTTGTCGGTCGGATCCTACCTGCTGGCCGAGGCCGGCCAGCTCGAAGGCTATCGCTGCACCATCCATTGGGAAAACCGCGCCGGCTTCGTCGAGCGCTTTCCCGACATCAACTGCACGGGCAATGTCTTCGAGATCGACCGCAAGCGCTACACCTGCGCCGGCGGCACCACCTCTATCGACCTGATGCTGGAGATCGTGCGCGGCGATTTCGGCTCCAACCTCGCCAATGGCGTCGCCAACCAGTTTCAGCACGAGCGCATCCGCTCCGCCGGAGACCGCCAGCGCGTCGGGCCGGAGCGTGACCTGACGGGCAAGTCGGAGAAGCTCAGGCGCATCGTCGAACTGATGGCCGACCATCTCGACGAGCCGCTGTCGGCGGTACAGCTCGCCAAGTCGGCGGGCCTTTCGGTGCGCCAGGTGGAGCGGCTGTTCCTGCGCCATCTCAACGTCACGCCCGGGCGCTACTATATGCGGCTTCGGCTGGAGCGGGCCCGCGAATTGCTGCGTCAGACCAACATGCCGATCCTCGACGTGGCGATCGCGACCGGCTTCACCTCGCATTCCTATTTTGCCCAGAGCTATCGGCTGCAATTCGGCCGCCCGCCCTCGGAAGAGCGCCGCACCACATACTGAATTAAGTACGCAGGGCCTATGCGAGCTTCGTTGAAGCGGTGGCTTGTGTCCCGGCACGCGCTCAAATAGCTTCAGCCGGCGGACGGGGTGGCTATTCAGGAGATTTCGATGGCGATACTTGCGCGGAGCTTCGCTGCGGCGATCCTCCTTTTGTCGATGACGACATTCGGCTTTGCCGCCAACAAGGTCATCATCATCCTCGACGCGTCGGGATCGATGTGGGCGCAGATCGATGGCAAGCCCAAGCTCGAAATCGCCCGCGAATCGCTGAGGACCGTGCTTCAATCGGTTCCCGCCGCCGACGAGATCGGCTTCATGGCCTATGGCCATCGTGAGAAAGGCAGCTGCGACGACATCCAGCTTATCGTGCCGCCTCAGGCGGGCTCGGCAAGCGCCATCTCGGCGGCCGCCGACAGTATGAAGTTCCTCGGCAAGACGCCGCTGACGGCAGCCGTCAAGCAGGCGGCCGAAGCGCTGAGATACACCGAGGACAAGGCGACCGTCGTCCTCATCACCGACGGGCTCGAAACCTGCGGCGGCGATCCTTGTGCGCTTGGCAAGGAACTCGAAGCCTCCGGCGTCGATTTCACCGCCGATGTCGTCGGCTTCGGCCTGACCGCCGACGAAGGCAAGCAGATCGCCTGCCTCGCCGACAACACCGGCGGCAAATACATCCAGGCATCCGACGAGAAGGCGCTGCAGGAAGCGCTGGTCGAGACTGTGGCGGCCCCGGCACCAGCGCTCGAGCCAGCACCGGCACCAGCGCCTGAGCCGGCGAAGTCCGAGTTCAATTTCATGCCGACCGTTGTGCTGGCCGAGGGCGGCGATCCCGTCACCGACGGCAATGCCTGGGAAGTCTACAAGGCCAAATCGGACGGCACGCGCGGCGACAACATCACCACCGAATACGGCGACTACAAAGCCAATCTGGAACCGGGCGACTACATCGTCGTCGCGCGCGACGGCGAAGCCAAGGTGGAGCAGAAGGTCAGGATCGAGGCAGGCCAGGTCTACAAGCCGCTGTTCACCTTGAATGCCGGCACGCTCATCCTGCATCCGCGTCCCAGCCAAGGTGCCGACGTAGCCAGCGGGGCGGCTGTCGTGATCGCCTATCCGGGCGTCGACAACCCCCCGACCTATTATGGCGACACGAAAGTCGTGTTGCCGGCCGGCGACGAGAAAGTGACCGTCACGATCGGACAGGGCGTGGTCACCGAAACGATCCCGCTCGCTGCCGGCAGGGTGATCGACAAGGACATCATCGTCGGCGTCGGCCATGTCCTTGCCAACGCATATTATGCGGCCGGAGGCGACAAGGTCGATGGTTCAGGCATCGGCTTCAAGGTGCTCAAGGCCAAGAAGAAGATCGATGGCACCCGCGACGAGGTCACGTATGCCTATGGCCCCGACAGCAAGTTCGACCTGCCGCCCGATGACTATGTGTTGATCGCGACGGTTGACCTCGCGGTCGTGGAACAGCCTTTCAGCGTCAAGGTCGGCGAGTTCCAGGACCTCAAGGTCGCCATGGATGCCGGCGTGCTGGCTATCACGGCGCCCGGCACCTCCAAGATCGAGATTTTCGAGACGAAGAAGGACATCAATGGCAATCGCAAGTCGATCGGCTACGCCTATGACGAGAAGTATCAGGCCGCGATAGGGGCGGGCGACTACGCGGTGGTCTCGGAGAAGTCGGACAACAGCAAGAAGGAAGGCACCGTGACCGTGAAGGCTGGCGAGCGGGTTGAATTGACGGTGCAATAAGGATCGCGATTTCGACCAGCAAAAAGGGCGGCCACGAGCCGCCCTTTTTTCATGCGGTACAGAATGCGTCAGGCGGTTCCGAACGCACTGGCGCCGTGGTCGGCGCGGCCTACCAATTGGCGGAAACCGGCGAACAGCTCGCGGCCGAAGCCGAATTCATTGCCGATCAGGTCGGCTTCGGCCGTGCGGCGCAGCGCGAGCTCGGTCCCTGGCACCAGCACCTCCAGCGTGCCGGCATCGGCGTCGAGGCGGATGACGTCGCCGTCATGGATCCGCGCGATCGGTCCTTCCTCGACCGCTTCCGGCGTCACATGGATCGCCGCCGGCACCTTGCCGGAGGCGCCCGACATGCGGCCGTCCGTGACCAGCGCGACACGCTGGCCGCGGTCCTGCAGGATGCCAAGCACGGTGGTCAGCTTGTGCAGTTCCGGCATGCCGTTCGCCTTCGGCCCCTGGAAGCGGATGACGGCGATGAAATCACCGGTGAGCGTGCCGGCCTTGAAGGCGTCGTTCAGCCCCTGCTGGCTGTCGAACACCTTGGCCGGCGCCTCGATGACACGTCGCTCCGGCTTGACGGCCGAAGTCTTGATAACGGCATGGCCAAGGTTGCCTGAAAGCACCTTGAGGCCGCCCGTCGGCTGGAACGCCTTGTTAAACGGCGCCAGCACCTTTTCGTCGCCGCTTATGCTTGGCGAAGCCTCGCGCAGCACGCCGCCGTCGGCGCCGAGCTTTGCCTCGACCGCATAGGGCCGCAGGCCTTCGCCCCACACTGTCTGCACATCCTCGTGCAGGACACCTTCGTCGAGCAGTTCGCGGATCAGGAAGCCGAGCCCGCCCGCCGCGTGGAAATGGTTCACGTCGGCAAGGCCGTTCGGATAGACGCGCGCGAGCAGCGGCACCGCTTCCGAGAGATCGGAAATGTCCTGCCAGGTCAGCGCGATGCCGGCGGCCGCCGCCATGGCGATCAGGTGGATGGTGTGGTTGGTCGAGCCGCCGGTGGCGTGCAGGCCGACGACGCCGTTGACGAACGAGCGTTCGTCGATCATCCGGCCGACAGGCGTATAGGCGTTGCCGAGTGCGGTGATCGCCAGCGCCCGCTTCGTCGCTTCGCGGGTCAAGGCATCACGTAGCGGCGTGCCTGGATTGACGAAGGACGCGCCCGGCGTGTGCAGGCCCATGATCTCCATCAGCATCTGGTTGGAGTTCGCCGTGCCGTAGAAGGTGCAGGTGCCCGGCCCATGGTAAGACTTCGACTCGGCTTCCAAGAGTTCGGCGCGACCTGCCTTGCCCTCGGCATAGAGCTGGCGAACCTTGGCCTTCTCGTCGTTGGGCAGGCCTGTCGTCATCGGCCCGGCCGGGATGAACACTGCCGGCAGATGGCCGAAGGTGAGTGCGGCGATCACCAGTCCTGGCACGATCTTGTCGCAGACGCCCAGATAGACGGCGGCGTCGAACATGTTGTGCGACAGGCCGATCGCCGCTGCCATGGCGATCACGTCGCGCGAAAACAGCGACAGCTCCATGCCGGGCTGGCCTTGTGTCACGCCATCGCACATCGCCGGCACGCCGCCGGCGACCTGGGCGATGCCGCCGGCCTCGTGCGCGGCCTGCTTGATCAGGGCGGGGAAGGTCTCGAAGGGCTGATGCGCCGACAGCATGTCGTTATAGGAGGTGATGATGCCGAGATTGGGCACCTTGTCGGCGCCGAGCGCCAGCTTTTCCGAGGGGCTGCACACCGCGAAGCCGTGGGCAAGATTGCCGCAGGACAGCACCGACCGGTTGGCGGTCTGGTTCGACGCTTCGGCAATACGGCTCAGGTAGCGCTCTCGGCCCGGTTTGGAGCGCTGGCGTATCCGCTCGGTGATGGCTTCGATATCGCGTCTTGCGGTCATGGCATCAGGTCCTTTCAGCCGAGGTCCCGGAAACATCCTCCCGCCGTTGCCGGGACCATTTGTAAACTTGAAATCAGGGCGCCCAGAAAACCTCCACGGGTTTGGGCGATGCGTCGAGCACGGCGCGGATCGGCTTGCGCGGCCCGGGCGCGACAGCGTTGTCGAAGGCGACGCGCTTGTCCTCGCCCTCTATGTGCAAGGCGAGGAAATCCGCATCGATGATGCGGGCGAGCGTCAGGGTCAGCCGCGGCTCTCCGGCGCTTTTGGCATGGACCGGCAGGATCATCCTGTCGGAGGCCGGGTCGAGCAGTTTCGGCAGATCGTCGGCGTCAGGAAAGAACGAGGCGGTGTGGCCGTCTGGTCCCATGCCGAGCACCACGACGTCGAGCGGCCAGGGCAGGGATCGCAGTGCCGCATCGTCGGATGTCGCGGCATCCTCGATGCCGGCCGCCTCGTGGTAGAGCGGAACGAAACGGGCGGCCTTGGCCGCGTTCCGCAGCAGGTTCGCGGCCACCAGCCCGGCATTCGATCGCGGCGAGGAGGCCGGCACGAAGCGTTCGTCGACCAGCGTCACGATCACCTTGTCCCAGGCGATCGGCGCTGCGGAGAGATCGGCAAAGAATTTTGCCGGCGTCGTGCCGCCGGAGACAGCCAGAAACGCCCTGCCGCGCCGGTCGATCGCCCTCGTTAGGCGATCGGCCACTTTTGCGGCCAGCGCCGAAGCCAGTTGCGGACGGTCGGCAAAGGCATTCCAGTTATAGCTGGCGCTGTTCAATTGCTCTCGTGCCATGTCCGCCCGTCGCGTTCGATCAGCGCTATCGAGGCCGACGGCCCCCATGTGCCTGCCGTATAGCCCTGTGCTTCCTGCTTGGCGCCTTCCCAGGCATTCTGGATCGGGTCTATCCACTTCCAGGCGGCTTCCACCTCGTCGCGACGCATGAACAGGGTCTGGTTGCCACGGATGACATCCATGATCAGCCGTTCATAGGCGTCGGGCGCGCGGCCGTCGAAAGACTGCGCGAAACTCATGTCGAGCGAGATCTGGCGCAGCCGCATGCCGCCCGGGCCTGGATCCTTGATCATGATGAACTGTTTGACGCCTTCGTCCGGCTGCAGCCGGATGACCAACTGGTTGGCGAAGATCGGCCCCGCGCCGCTGTCGCCGAAGATCGAATGTGGGATCGGCTTGAACTCGATGACGATTTCAGAAACCCGGGTCGCCAACCGCTTTCCGGTCCTGAGATAGAACGGAACACCTGCCCAGCGCCAGGTGCCGATCTCGGCCTTGATGGCGACGAAGGTCTCGGTGTCGCTGTCCTTGCCGAGTTCCTCGACATAACCTTTCACCGGTCCGCCCGCCGACGCACCGGCACGATACTGGCCACGCACGGTGTGCTTCGGCGCTTCATTGCCGTTGATGCGCTTCAGCGCTCGCAACACCTTCAGCTTCTCGTCGCGCACGGCGTCGGCGTCCATCGACGACGGCGCTTCCATGGCGACCAGGCAAAGCAGCTGCAGCATGTGGTTCTGCACCATGTCGCGCAGCGCGCCGGCCTTGTCGTAATAGGTGACGCGATCTTCCAGGCCGACGGTCTCGGCGACGGTGATCTGCACGTGGTCGATATGGGCGGAGTTCCACAGCGGCTCGTAGAGCGCATTGGCAAAGCGCAGCGCCATCAGGTTCTGCACCGTCTCCTTGCCGAGATAATGGTCGATGCGGAAAATCTGGCTTTCATGGAAGTCGTCGCCGACCAGGTCGTTGAGCGCCTGCGCCGAGGCGAGGTCGCGGCCGATCGGCTTCTCCAGCACGATGCGCGAATTCGGCGTGATCAGATTGTGCTCTTTGAGCTTGTGCGAGATATCGCCGAACAGCGCCGGCGCCACGGCCAGATAGAAGGCGCGGATGTGGTCGCTTTCGCCAATCGCCTTTTTCAGCTTGTCGAAGCCGGCGCCGCTCGTCGCATCGGCCGGGACGTAGGAAAGCCGCGCCAGGAAGGTCTTCAACTCCTTGGCATCGATATCGGCCGGCTTGACGTGGTCCGAAATCGCCTGCCTGGCGAAGGCCTGGAACTCCTCGTCGCTCATTTTCGAGCGCGACGTGCCGATGATGCGCGTCGGCTCGGAGAATTGATGGTCGCGCTGGCGATAGTAGAGCGACGGCAGCAGCTTGCGCTCCGACAGGTCGCCGGTGCCGCCGAAGATGATGAAGTCGAAAGGGTCGACGGGGATGATCTGGCTGGTCATGGTCTGTCCGCTTTGACGCCGGTCGCGAGTACGCGGCTGATATATTCTAATCGATTTAAATTTTCCAGTGCCATGCTGTCACATCGAGGACCAATCGCTGGATATTGATTGGGTCCACCTGTGCGCTTGACACTGGCGCCACCGGGAGGCTTGTCGGTGAACGAAGACTCCGGAAGCTTTCGCAGTTGCAGCATAGAACGTGAATGTGACGAAAGCTAATGCATGTCGCCCGGAAGTGTCCTCGGTTCCGGGATAACGACATGCATAAAATCAGAAGCTTGCAGCAGGTCGGGCGAATCCTATTCGCCGCGACATGCTGTAAGGGAGAAATCGTACCTATCGCGGCACCGGCCGGACTGTCAGCCCTTTCGCGCAAGCTGCGCGATGAACCCAAGGAGCGGTAACGCATGCGTCTGGAAAACAAGGTCGCCATTATCACCGGTGCGGCATCAGGCTTCGGCGAAGGCATGGCCAAGCGCTTCGCGCAAGAGGGCGCCAGGGTCGTTGTCGCCGATCTCAACGCCAAGGGGGCGGAACGCGTCGCAGGCGAGATCGGCGACGCGGCGATCTGGACGCAGACCGATGTTTCGTTGCGCTCCGAGTTCGACGAGATGGTCTATGCGGCCAAAAGCGCCTTCGGCCGCATCGACATCATGGTCAACAACGCCGGGTTCACCCACCGCAATGGCGACATGCTCAAGGTCGACGAGGAAACTTTCGACCTGATCACATCAGTCAACATGAAGGCGATCTATCACGCCGCGCGTGCCGTCGTGCCGATTATGGAGCGGCAGGGCGGTGGCGTCATCCTGACCACGGCGTCCACCGCTGGCCTGCGGCCTCGACCCGGCCTCACCTGGTACAATGCCTCGAAGGGCTGGGCGATCACCGCCACCAAGTCGATGGCGGTGGAACTCGCGCCCAGGAACATCCGCGTCAACTGCCTCTGCCCGGTCGCCGGCGAGACCGGCATGCTGGAGAAATTCATGGGCGCCGACACGCCCGAGATCCGCGAGACATTCCGCGCCTCGATCCCGCTCGGGCGGCTGTCGACTCCGCTCGATATCGCCAATGCGGCGCTATGGCTGGCTTCGGACGAGGCCGCATTCATCACCGGCGTGGCGCTGGAGGTCGATGGCGGCCGCTGCATCTGAATGCGGCGATGTTCGGATATTACGCGCCGGGCTTGACGTAGCTCTTGTACACCCAGCCGTGCTTGCCGTTGTAGACGACCTCGCACCACTGCTTGCAGCCTATCAGTTGCACTGAAGTCCGGGCAGGCACCGTGCCGATGGGGGTGCCGCCCTTCTTCGGAGCACTGCGCATGGTCACAGTCCTGAGAATACGGGCACTGCCCGTCGCCGCCACCTTGCGCGGCTTCGCTTTGGCTGCGTTATCCTCGCCTTGTGCATTCGCGGGTTTTTGTTCCGGTGCTTGCGGCTGCGTCTCCGGAATGGCGGCGGTCTGCGCCCCATCGGGATTGCTGCTGTTCGCAGGCGGACTCGTCGCGGCAACCTTGGCAAGCTCGTCGGTGGCATCGGTATCGGCAGACGATTGGGCGAATGCTGCCGCTGTTTTGTCAGGCGTCGGCTCAGGCTGCTTGGCTACCTGGCTGGGGGCAGCCGTTTGATCGGGATCTGCTGCCGCGGCAGCAGCCTTCTGCTGTGCCCCGGTCCAGCGAGGATCGTTGGCCGCAAGCGCTTGTATGTTGCTCGCCGCCGCTACCATGGTCGGTGGGACCTGGCTGGACTTGCGCTCTACCCGCGGTGTCACGGCAGCCGCTGTCACCGTAGTTCCCGAAGGGGAAACTTTCGTCGTCTTCACCGGAATGCTCGGAATGCTCTGCTCGGGGCTGGCGACCGCTTGCCTCTCGCTGGTCGGCAATGCCAGCCAGAGTGCCACCGCGGCAACGCCAAGCAGAGCTGCGGTACCGACCGCGGCAATGACCAGGTGCGAGTTCGAGCGGACTCCCTGCCAGAATGACGGGCGCATGTCATAGCCGAACTGCATGGCAAAGCGCCGACGTTCCGGAGCACCGAAACTGAAGGGCTCTCTCACTCTTGCCACCTCCATAAGCGGGCCGGTGTTCTTTCGATCAGATATCGCATATCATGCGTTCGATCAGCATCGGTCCCAAAACGCGGACAGGCCCGCAACAATCCCCGAACAATCGCCCAGACGCGGACCTTTCGCCCGCGATTGTGGCATCAGTACGCCATTATCAAGGATTCTGCACCGTCGCCGGCAATTCCGCAATGTGCCGCCCGGGCAACAAATGTTACATGGATATTACAATATTACATGAGATCGTGATCGTATGGGATAACGGCCATCCAATCCCTGCCTAAAGCACGTCGCGTGGAAATGGACTTATACAATGCGCTTTTAGATATTGTTTTGATGCGCTTCGTTCTTCCCAGGCACATCACTTTTGCACGACGCATTAGATCCTGTCCCGCAGCGCAAACCAGTTGAGCGCGAGGAAAAGCAGCGGCGCCCGGAACCGGCGGCCGCCAGGAAATGGCGGAATTTTCAATTCCTCGATCAGCTTCAGCCGGTCACGGTTGCCGGTGACGGTTTCGGCATAGAGTTTGCCGAAGAAGTTGGACAGCATGACGCCGTGACCCGAATAGCCGCCGGCCGAGATCACATTCGGCATCACTTCACGCACGAACGGCTTTCTTGGCACCGTGATTCCGACATAACCGCCCCAGCCGTGGGTGATCTCGATATCGCTCAGCGCCGGATAGAGTTCCGCGATCTGGCGGCGAATATGGATGTGGATATCCTTCGGATCGTTGACGCCATAGACCTCGCGTCCACCGAACAGCAGCCGGCCATCCCTGGATTTGCGGAAATAGCGCACGACGAAACGGGAATCGTCGACCGACTCGCCCCCCGGCAGCACTTTCGACTCCGACCCCAGCGGCACGGTCGCGCCGATGAAGGATCCGATCGGCATGATGTGCGCGGCACTCACCGGCTCGAGCGTTCCGCCATAGGCATTGACCGCGATCAGGCATTTCTGCGCCGAGATCGTCCCCCTCGGCGTGGAAACCCTGACCTTGCCCCCCGCGGATATGATGCCGGTCGATGGCGTTCCTTCGAACAGGTGCGCGCCGGCTTGTGCCGCCACCCGCGCGGTGCCGATCACCAGCTTCATCGGATGGATATGGCCGGTGCCGGTGTCGCGCGTGCCGCCGAAATAGGCGCTCGAGCCCAGCCGCTCCGCCGTCTCCTTCGCATCCATGAAGGAGATATGCGGGTAGGAGAAACGGCCGGCCATGATCTCGGCATGGGCCTTGTAGTCGTCGACATAGCGCGGCTTGTGCGCAACCGAAAGCTGGCCCGGCATGTAGTCGATATCGATCTGGTTGATGGCCGCGAAATCAAGCAGGTGGGCTTTGGCCTCCTCGGCAAGATCGAACAGCGCCTTGGCGCGGGAAAGGCCATATTCGGCCTCCAGATCCTCGGCCCAGGCGCGCTGGCCGGTGCCGAGCTGGCCGCCATTGCGCCCTGAGGCGCCATCGCCGAAGCGGTAGGACTCGATCAGCACCACGTCCGCTCCAGCCTTGGCTAGATAAACCGCTGCAGACAGGCCGGTAAACCCGCCGCCGATGATAACCACATCGCAGGTCCGGTCGCCGTCGAGCGCCGGATATTCAGGCCGTTGCCCAGCCGTGTCCTCATACCAGGATCGACCAGGGGAGATTGGGGATTGATAAGGCATGATGTGGCGAAGACTCGAGGGAGTTTGGGAAGGAATAGAAGAGGAGTAGCGAATAGGGAAAAACCGATATTGTTGCTATTCGCTATTCGCTATTCGCCCTTCAGACGTTGAGCAGCAGATATTCCCGCTCCCACGGACTGATCACTTCCATGAACGTCTCGAATTCCGCACGCTTGATCGCCGCATAGGTGGCGGCGAAAGACTTGCCCAGCAACGCGCAGAGTTCCTCGTCGCCTTCGAACAGGTCCACGGCTTCGAGCAGACTGCGCGGCAGGTCTATCTCGTCCGCGTTGGCGGTGGTAAGCACGGGCGGCTCGGCCTTGATCTTCCGGGTGATGCCGATCAGCCCGCAGGCGAGCGAGGCTGCAAGTGCCAGGTAGGGATTGGCGTCGGAGGACGGAATGCGGTTCTCGACGCGCCGCGCCGCGGGGTCGGAACGCGGCACCCGGAACGCCGTGGTGCGGTTGTCGTAGCCCCATTTGTTGTTGACGGGAGCCGATGCCGCCTGCGTCAGCCGCCGGTAGGAGTTGACGTAGGGCGCGAACATCACCAACGCGTTCGGCACGTGCTTTTGCATGCCGCCGATGAAATGGAAGAAATCCTCGGTTTCGGAACCATCGTCGGCCGAAAAGATGTTCCTGCCCGTCTTCTTGTCGACGATCGACTGGTGGATATGCATGGCGGAGCCCGGTTGGCCCTGGATCGGCTTGGCCATGAAGGTCGCGTAGATCTCGTGCTTGAGTGCCGCCTCACGGATGGTGCGCTTGAACATGAACACCTGGTCGGCAAGTTCGATCGGGTCGCCATGGCGTAGATTGATCTCGAGCTGGCCGGCGCCCTCCTCGTGGATGAGCGTGTCGATCTCCAGCCCCTGGCTTTCGGAGAAATGATAGATGTCGTCGATCAGTTCGTCGAACTCGTTGACGCCGGCGATCGAATAGCCGGCGCCGCCGCCGATCGCGCGCCCCGAGCGGCCGACGGGCGGGGTCAACGGATAGTCCGGGTCCGGGTTCTTGCGCACGAGGTAGAACTCGATCTCGGGCGCCACGACCGGCTTCAGCCCAAGCCTGTCATAGGCTGCAAGGACGCGCTTCAGCACATTGCGCGGCGTGAACTCGACCGAGCGGCCGTCCTGGTGGACGAGGTCGCAGATCACGGCCGCCGTCGGGTCTTCTTCCCAGGGTACCACCGTCAGCGTCGACAGGTCCGGCATCAGCTTGAGGTCGCCGTCGTCTTCAGGGTAGTGGAAGCCGTTGCCGTCCTCTGGATAGCCGCCAGAAATCGTCGTCATGAAGACGGCCGAAGGCAGCGCCAGCGAAGTATTGGAGGTGAATTTCTTCGACGGCATCATCTTGCCGCGCGCCACGCCGGCCTGATCGGGTGTGATGCATTCGATATCCTCGATGCCGCGCCATTCCAGCCAATCGCTGACTTCCTTCCAATTCTTCACACCACGCAGGTTTTTCACAAAGGCAGGCGTGCGCGCCCGTCCTCCGCGGCTCGACGGACGGACTTCCTTTTTTGCAGGCGGCATCATTCACCAGATTGGGTTGCGGATTTCGGAGTATAGCCGTGCCGCGCGATGGAAGGGAAGGGAGCCACCGCCGGCATTTTCCGTTGCAGGTTGAAAACCGCCCGCCGGTCGGCTTAGGTTTGGTGTCTTCCCGCATTCGAGAAGCCGGTGATGCGAACCAGCAGCGAACTGACCACGATCGGCTTCGATGCCGACGACACGCTTTGGCAAAACGAACAATTCTTCCGCATGACGGAGAAGCGCTTTGCCGCCATGCTGGCCGATCATGGCGAGGAGAAGCAGATCTCGGCGCGACTGCTGGAGGCCGAGAGGCGCAACCTTGCGATCTATGGTTTCGGCATCAAGGGATTTACGCTCTCGATGATCGAAACGGCGATCGAGGTCACCGACGGGCGCGTGCCGGCCTCGGTCATATCGGAGATTCTCGACGCCGGTCGCGAGATGCTGTGCCATCCGATCGAGCCCTTGCCGTATGCGCGCGATACGGTCGAGAAACTCGCCGGCACCTTCCGCCTCGTGCTGATCACCAAGGGCGATTTGTTCGATCAGGAGCGCAAGCTGGCCGGCTCCGGGCTGGGCGATCTGTTCGATGCCGTCGAGATCGTCAGCGACAAGACGGCCGCGACCTATGCGCGCCTCTTCAACCGCCATGGCGACGGCCCGGCAAGGAGTATGATGGTCGGCAATTCGCTGAAGTCGGACGTGGTGCCCGCCATCGAGGCCGGCGGCTGGGGTGTCCATGTGCCGCACGAACTGACCTGGGTGCTCGAACATGTCGAGGCGCCAGTCGCAGAGCCGCGTTTCCGCCAGATATCGGATCTCGGTCAATTGCCGGAACTGATAGAAAGCATCGCGAAGCCAAGCTGATCGCGACTGCGATTATTTGCTTTTTGAATAAATCCGGGCGGAAAACCGCGGCACGACTTTCCCGGAATTGCCTCAGCGGTTGATCAGGCGATCGATCACCGGTTGCAGCCGTTCGGGCGTGATCGGCTTTGCCACCACCACGTCGACGACATTCGCCAGGCCAAGGCTCTCCGGCGTGCCATTCTTGGTTGAAAGCAGGATCACGGGAGGAAGCGATTTGCCCGAAGTCCGGCGCAACATTTCGATGCCGGGCATCAGATGGTCGCAGTCCTTGTTGTCGGGGCCACCATCGAGGACGATCGCTCCCGGCACCAGCGTCCGCAAGGTTTTCGCTGCGATATCAGGCGGTTCCGAGATTGGTCTGAGCCCGGACCGTTCGACGATCTTCGATACGACGACCCGGTTGATCGGCGATTTCCCGACAACAAGCACCCGCGAGAGATCGCGGATCGTGTTGGTGCTTGAATCCCGGGTCCCCAGATTCACATGTTTTGCGGTCTCGCCCTCGCGGTTCACTGGGCACCCAAGTCGGCCAAGAAGTTCGCCCCCATTTCAATGCAGAGTTGAAATCTGGGCGACAATTGGCGTGAGATCGCACCCTTGTCAAGTTGAAATAAAAGAACCTGGAGGCGTCCCCCACAACAGTGGATTCAAAGCAACAGTACTGTACTGCTCTGTCCATGGCTTGGTTGCGTAAAAATAAAATTCACCTGCGCATTCATTGCGCAGGTGAAAGGGCCGCCTGGACGATTTCGGATCAGCCATGGCTCTGCTGCGTGACGATGACCGGGATCAAAAGGTCACCCCAATTGCCGTCACCGCCATGGTGCCTTGCGGAGCGCACGAGCTCCACCGAGACGCCCGCCTCCACCGCCTTCATCACCGACTGGTTGAGCCTGTGCAGATCGTTGGCCAGCATGCGGATCGTCGCCTGCTGGTCGACGCTCATCGTGGTCGATTGCTCTTCTGCCCGTTCCTTGACGCGGCTTATCGATGCCATTGGTCGTCTCCTATGTCCTTGCCCTCTCGGGCGTTTCCTCTGTTGGTCGTCTTTTTTGGCGAACTCACTCCGCCGCCGGCTTGAACTGCGCGTGCTCGGTCGACTCATGCATGGCGGTGGTCGATGACCGGCCCCCGGTGATCGCCGTCGAGACGGCATCGAAATAGCCGGTGCCGACCTCACGCTGGTGCTTGGTCGCGGTATAGCCATTGGCCTCCGCCGCGAATTCCGCTTCCTGCAACTCGGAATAGGCCGACATCTGCCGCGCCTTGTAGCCGCGGGCGAGTTCGAACATGCCGTAGTTGAGCTGGTGGAAGCCGGCCAGCGTAATGAACTGGAACTTGTAACCCATGGCGCCCAGTTCCCGCTGGAACTTGGCGATCGTCGCGTCATCGAGGTTCTTCTTCCAGTTGAACGACGGCGAGCAATTATAGGCGAGCAGCTTGCCTGGATGGTGCCTGCGCACCCCCTCCGCGAATTTCCTGGCCTGCGCCAGGTCGGGCTTCGAGGTCTCGCACCAGATCAGGTCGGCGTGGGGCGCATAGGCAACGGCCCGCGCGATACAAGGCTCGATGCCGTTCCTGACCTGGTAGAAGCCTTCCACCGTACGGCCGGCATCATAGTCGACAAAGGGCTGGTCGCGCTCATCGATATCGGAGGTGAGCAGCTTTGCCGCTTCCGCGTCGGTGCGCGCCACGACCATGGTGGGCGTGGCCATCACGTCGGCCGCGAGCCGCGCGGCGTTGAGGTTGCGGATATGCGCCGCGGTCGGGATCAGCACCTTGCCGCCGAGATGACCGCACTTCTTCTCCGACGCCAGCTGGTCCTCATAATGGACGCCGGCGGCACCCGCCTCGATGAACGCCTTCATGATCTCGAAGGCGTTGAGCGGGCCGCCGAAGCCGGCTTCCGCGTCGGCGACGATCGGCGCGAACCAGGTCTCGACCGAAAGCCCGTTGCCTTCGGAGGTCTCGATCTGGTCGGCGCGCTGCAGCGTGCGGTTGATGCGCTTGACCAGTTCGGGCGCCGCATTGGCCGGATAGAGCGACTGGTCCGGATACATCGCCGAGGCGGTGTTCGCGTCGGCGGCAACCTGCCAGCCCGACAGATAGATCGCCTTCAGCCCGGCGCGCACCTGCTGCATCGCCTGGTTGCCGGACATGGCGCCCAATGCGTTGACGAAGTCCTCCTCGTGGATGAGCTTCCACAGCCGGTTGGCACCCATTTCGGCAAGGCTCTGCCTGATCTGCACCGAACCTCGCAGCCGCTTCACATCCTCCGGCGAATAGGGACGCTCAATGCCGTCGAAGCGGCCTTCAGGCGCCGAGGGGACGAGGTTGTAAAAATCAGTCATTGGTCGCTCCGAAGGGTTTCTGCACGACGTCCGCGCGCCAGTTGTCGAGAACATTCCTATGTGACTGAATTTACATTGCGATGCAAAATGAGCCAGAAAAATCAGAAAACCTCACCGAACATAAGGGAAAATCTGTGTTGCGTTTGACAGGGAGGCGCTGTAAATTTGTCAATCTTGTAAAGACAAGCAGGCTGGGATCGCGGCTGATGTCGTGTAAAAGTCCTGTCAAGGATGGTCGATGGCTGATCAGAAGATTTTCGCCGGGCCGCGCATTCGCCGCATCCGCAACGCCAAGGGCCTGACCCAGACGGCAATGGCCGAGGGGCTCGGCATCTCGCCGTCCTATCTCAACCTGATCGAGCGCAACCAGCGGCCGCTGACTGTGCAGCTGATCCTGAAGCTGGCCTCCGTCTACAAGGTCGATCCGCACGAGCTTCAGGGCGAGGCAAGGGGATCGGTCGCTGCCCTGAAGGAGGTGTTCACCGATCCGCTGCTGGTTGGCGAATTGCCGGGAGATCAGGAACTGATCGAGCTTGCCGAGGCGGCGCCCAATGCCTCCGCCGGAGTGATAAAACTGTTCCGCGCCTATCGCGAGCAGGCCGAGCGGCTGTCCGACATCAACGAGCTTCTGGCACGCGAGGGTCGGACGACAGCGCTCTCCGGCGCCCGCTTGCCGATCGACGACGTGCGCGAGATTTTCGAGCGGCGGCCGAACCATTTTTCCTCGCTCGAGGAAGAGGCCGAGGCGTTCACGTCGGTGCTTGACCCCGGCGACGACTTGTTTGGGGCATTGAAGGCATGGCTGAAGCGCGAATACGGCATCGTGGTCAAGGTTTTGCCGGTCGCCACCATGCCGAACTGGCGCCGCCGCTACGACCGCCACTCGCAGCGCCTGTTCCTGTCCGAGCGCCTGTCACCATTCGACCAGTTGCGTGAAGTCGCGATGGAGGCCTGCCTGATCCGCATGACGGTCGCGATCGCCGGCGAGATCCAGGCCTTGAGGCTGGCCACGGACGAGGCGCGCCGCCTTGCCCGCTTCGAACTCGGCCGCTATGCCGCCCACGCGCTGATGATGCCTTATCAGCCTTTTCACGCGGCGGCCGTTCGCTCACGCTACGACATCGAAGTCCTGCGCTCGCGCTTTGGCGTCTCCTTCGAGCAGGCGGCAAACCGGCTGACCATGCTGCAGCGGCCAGGTTCTTCTGGCGTGCCTTTTTTCATGCTCGAGGTCGACAATGCCGGAAACCGCTTTCGCAAGGCCGGCAGCCAGGGCTTTCCGCAAAGCCGCTTTGGCGGCGGCTGTCCCAAGCTTCCCGTGCATGTCGCCTTCACCCAGCCCGGTCAGGTCTTCGTCGAGGCGGTGGAAATGCCTGATGGCGCCGAGTTCCTGTGCATCGCCCGCACGCTGGAGGGGCCGCAAGGCGCATTCTCCGAACGCCCGCGCCGCACGGCACTGCTACTCGGCTGCGACATCGGCTTTCGCGACGACATCGTCTATGGCGCGGTGCTGCCTGGCGCGGCAGTCGGCGCGAAGGTGGGGGCAGGCACCATCGCGGCGACGACGCCTGTCGGCCCGGCCTGCCGGCTTTGCGAGCGTGTCGGCTGCCTGGCGCGCGCCGAGCCGCCGGTGACGCGCCCCCTCGGACTCGACGAGATGGTGACCGGCCTGAGCGCATTCGATTTTCAGTAGCGTTGCGGCAAAGGTGCCACAATCGTCGCCGGTCTCTGGATCACCCGCGGCTTAAGTCTTTGCGTTACGTGAACAGAGTAGTTTTTTGTCGTCCCTTGCGCATCGTCCCGTCCACAAAAGCTCGACAGTCGCGCCCATGACAGACACAGCATCATCTCCGACCCTTGTTGCATCGACCGGCCTTGCTACCTCGACAGTCTCGCCGCGCGAGGAACGCGTCGGCATGCTTCTGGTCTTCCTGTCGGCGCTGATGTGGAGTTTCGGCGGCACCATCGCTCGCTTCATCAGCGCCGGTGACAGCTGGACGGTTATTTTCTGGCGTTCCGTTTGGGCCGCCGCCTTCCTGCTCTGCTTCATGGTCTGGCGTGACGGCTGGCGCGGCATGGTGAAGTCATTCCAGGACATGGGCTTGCCAGGCATTGCCGTGGGATTCTGCTTCGCCATCGCCTCGACCTCGTTCGTCGTGGCGCTTGCCTATACCACCGTCGCCAACATCCTCTTGATGCAGGCCGGCGTGCCGCTCCTGGCGGCCTTGTTTGCCTGGGCACTGTTTCGCGAAAGAGTAACCGTTGCAACCTGGATGGCCATCGCCGCCGTTATCGCCGGCGTAGCCATCATGGTGTCGGAATCACTGGATGGTGCCGTCTCGCCCATCGGCGATGGACTGGCGCTGCTGATCGCGTTCATGTTCTCGATCGCCACCGTCATCACCCGGCGCTTCTCCAGCGTGCGCATGACGCCGGCGACCTGTCTCGGCACGATCCTGGCGGCGGGCTTGGCTGCCTCGCAAGCCTCGACCTTCATGGTGTCGGCCGGTGACATGTGCTTTCTCTTCGTCTTCGGCGTGGTCAATCTCGGCCTTGGCCTTGCTTTCTTCGCCACCGGCGCGCGCCTGATCCCGGCGGCGATCGCGGCACTGCTCGGCACGTTCGAGCCGATCCTGGGGCCGATATGGGTCTGGCTCATCCATTCCGAGGTGCCGTCCGGGCGCACCATGGTCGGCGGCGCGGTGGTGGTCACGGCGCTGCTTGTCCATATTGGGCTCGAATTCAAGCGCCAGGCGCGGCCGCAGCGGGCTGGGGTCACCGGAGTGCCTTCGCCTAATTGATGCCGGCGCCGAAGCTTTGCCCATTGACAATGTCGCTGCCGCCCGGGCAGGCTGGGACTACGGCAACAACAAGACAGGCTTATCTTGCCAAGTCTCCCCGGCGGCTCGATCGAGACCGGACCACATTCTTGTATCTCTCTCCGCGCGGCGGCGAAAGCTTCTGACGGCACCGCAATTCCTTCCCGCCCCGAACGACCGGGTTGCCGCAGGCGGCGTGCCGGATGGCGCTTGTCGGCCCCTGGAAAGCTCAATAGTCTGAAGCAAAATGCCCGGCAGCGCGAGCATGTCGCGACGCGCCGGCAATGGAACACTCACCAAAGGAGAATAGCATGATCCGCAAAGCGCTCTGGCTTTCGGCAACCTCGGTATTTCTGGCGCTTTTGACGCCCGCCGGTCACGCCGCGGACCGCGTCGTCAACGTCTTCAACTGGTCGGACTATATCGACAGTTCGATCATCGACGATTTCACCAAAAAGACCGGTATCAAGGTCGTCTACGACACCTTCGATTCCAACGAAATCCTCGAAACCAAACTGCTCGCCGGCGGCAGCGGCTACGACGTCGTCGTGCCGAGCGGCCATTTCCTGGCCCGCCAGATACAGGCCGGTGTGTTCCAGAAGCTCGACAAGTCGAAGCTGCCGAACCTCTCCAACATGTGGGATACGGTTACGGAGCGCACCGCCCAATACGACCCCGGCAACGAATACTCGGTCAATTACATGTGGGGCACGGTCGGCATCGGTTACAACACCAAGAAAGTGCAGGCAGCGCTCGGCACCGACAAGATCGACAGCTGGGATACCTTCTTCAACCCGGACAGCCTGGCCAAATTGAAGGATTGCGGCGTCTATGTTCTGGATTCTCCGTCCGACATCCTGCCGGCGGCGCTGAAATATCTCGGTCTGGACCCCAACAGCACCTCGCCTGACGACATTGCCAAGGCCGAGGAAGCTCTTCTCAAGATCCGTCCCTATATCAGGAAGTTCCACTCGTCCGAATACATCAACGCACTTGCCAATGGCGACATCTGCCTGGCGGTCGGCTGGTCGGGTGACGTGTTCCAGGCTCGCAACCGCGCGGTCGAGGCCAAGCAAGGGGTGGAGATTGGCTATTCCGTCCCAAAGGAAGGCGCCCAGATGTGGTTCGATCAGATGGCGATCCCCGCCGATGCTCCGCATGTCGCCGAGGCGCTTGAATTCATCAACTACATGATGACGCCGGAAGTGATCGCCAAATCGTCGAACTATGTCCTTTATGCCAACGGCAACAAGGCATCGCAGCAGTTCGTCGACAAGGCGCTGCTCGACGATCCCTCGGTCTATCCGGACGCCGCGTCCTTGCAGAAGCTCTATACCGTCCAGCCCTACGATCCCAAGACGCAGCGCATCATCACGCGCAGTTGGACCAAGATCGTCACCGGCCAGTAGGCAATCCGACGCGACCCCGGCAGCCAACTGCCGGGGTCGATTTCTTTTGGGGAATAAAAAGTACGGAGTGGGGATATGAAATCGCTTGGCAGCATCCGCAGGGACTTCGCGCCATGGAACGACCCGAAGGCCAAGCCATATATTCAGTTCGACGGCGTCACCAAGAGGTTCGGTGACTTCACCGCTGTCAACAATCTGTCGTTGACCATTTTCGAGCGTGAATTCTTCGCGCTGCTCGGCGCCTCGGGTTGCGGAAAGTCGACGCTGCTCAGGATGCTTGCCGGCTTCGAGGAACCGACAGCCGGTCGCATCCTGCTCGATGGTCAGGATCTGCGCGGCATTCCGCCCTATCGCCGGCCGGTCAACATGATGTTCCAGTCCTATGCCCTGTTCCCGCATATGACGGTCGAGAACAACATCGCCTTCGGCCTCAAGCAGGAGGGCATGCCGAAGCCCGATATCGAAAAGCGCGTCGCCGACATGCTGAAGTTGGTCAAGCTCGAGCAGTTCGCCAAGCGCAAGCCGCACCAGCTCTCGGGCGGCCAGCGCCAGCGCGTCGCGCTTGCCCGCTCGGTCGCCAAGCGACCGAAGGTGCTGCTGCTCGACGAGCCGCTCGGCGCGCTCGACAAGAAACTGCGCGAGGAAACCCAGTTCGAACTGATGGATCTGCAGCAGGAGCTTGGTCTCACCTTCGTCGTCGTCACCCATGACCAGGAAGAGGCGATGACGATGGCCGATCGCATCGCCATCATGGACAAGGGCGAGGTGATGCAGGTTGCGACACCGGCGGAGGTTTACGAGGCTCCGACGTCGCGCTTCGTCGCCCATTTTGTCGGCAACGTGAATATGTTCGAGGGCAAGGTTGCCGAGCGCGCCGACAAGACAACACGCATCACCGGCGCGACCGGAGCCCAGATCGTCGTCGAGAATGGCGCCGCCGCAACAGGCACCGACATCATCTTCGCCATCAGGCCGGAAAAGATCAGGGTTTCGTCGAAGAAGCCGGCCGATGCCGTCAACGCGCTGGAGGGCGAGGTTTACGACATCGCCTATCTCGGCGACATGACCGTCTATCACGTCAGGCTGGACGACGGGCAGATCGTGCGGGCAAGCGCCCTGAACGCGGCTCGTGTGACCGAGGATCCGCTGACCTGGAACGACCGTGCCTGGGTGTCCTTCCGGCCCGACGCGGGCGTCGTGCTGGCACGGTAGGGGGCGGGCATGTCCAATACCGCCGTCGCCGATGCCGCCGCGCCATCGACTGCCGCCAATCCGTTCCTGACGCGTTTGGGTGCCGGCTTCGTCAGCCGGCTCGTCATCATCGTTCCCTATCTCTGGCTGCTGTTCTTTTTTCTCGTCCCCTTCGTCATCGTCTTCAAGATCTCGCTGTCGCAGACGGCTATCGCCATGCCGCCCTATACGCCGGTGCTCGATTTCAGGGACGGCGTTTCCGGTTTCTTCGCCGGCTTTCGCGACCTCAACTTCGACAATTATGTCTGGCTGACGCAGGACGCACTCTATTTCAAGGCCTACCTCACCAGCGTCGTCATCGCTGCCATCTCCACGGGGCTGACCTTGCTGGTTGGCTATCCCATCGCCTATGGCATGGCGCGGGCTCCGGCCACGATCCGCCCGACATTGCTGATGCTGGTCATCCTGCCGTTCTGGACGTCGTTCCTGATCCGCGTCTATGCCTGGATCGGTATCCTGAAGCCCGAGGGCCTGCTCAACCAGTTGCTCTTGTCGCTGCACATCATCAATCAGCCGCTGGTGATCCTCAACACCTACACGGCCATCTTCATCGGCATCGTTTATTCCTACCTGCCGTTCATGGTGCTACCGCTTTATTCGTCGCTGGAAAAGATGGACTACTCCCTGATCGAGGCGGCCAAGGATCTCGGCTGTCCGCCGACCGCTGCCTTCTGGAAGATCACCTTTCCGCTGTCGCTGCCCGGCGTCATTGCCGGCTGCCTGCTGGTGTTCATTCCGGCCGTCGGCGAATTCGTCATCCCCGACCTGCTCGGTGGCTCGCAGACGCTGATGATCGGCAAGACGCTGTGGAACGAGTTCTTCGCCAATCGTGACTGGCCGGTGTCGTCGGCCGTTGCCGTCATCCTGCTGTTGCTGCTGATCGTACCGATCGTGTTGTTCCAGCATGCCCAGGCCCGCGCGCAGGAGCAGGACAAATGAACACCACCTGGAGCCGCTTCAACATCACCTCGATCACGCTCGGTTTTGCCTTTCTCTATCTGCCGATCGTGCTGCTCGTCGTCTTCTCCTTCAACGAGTCCAAGCTCGTCACCGTCTGGGGCGGCTTTTCCACCAAATGGTACGTATCGCTGTTCCACAATCAGGGCCTGATGGACGCCGCGTGGGTGACCATCCGCGTCGGTCTGATTTCAGCGACGGTGGCCACGGTTCTCGGCACTATGGGGGCCTTGGCGCTGACCCGCTACACACGCTTCCGGGGCAGGGTCCTGTTCTCCGGCATGATCTTCGCACCATTGGTCATGCCTGATGTCATTACCGGCCTGTCGCTGCTCCTGCTGTTTGTCGCCATCGGCATGGATCGCGGCATGACGACCGTGATCCTCGCGCATATCACCTTCACAATGTGCTTTGTCGCGGTGGTCGTGCAGTCGCGGCTTGTCAGCTTCGATCGCTCGCTGGAAGAAGCCGCCATGGATCTTGGCGCGCCGCCGGTGAAGACCTTCTTCCAGATCACGCTGCCAGTCATTCTGCCGGCGATCGTGTCCGGCTGGATGCTGGCCTTCACGCTGTCACTGGACGACCTGGTCATCGCCAGCTTTGCTTCGGGCCCTGGCGCCACCACGCTGCCGATGAAGATCTACAGCCAGGTCCGCCTTGGCGTGACGCCGGAGATCAATGCCGCCTGCACCCTTCTGATCGCGATCGTCACGGTTGGCGTCATCATCGCTTCGGTCGCCAACAAGCGGCGCGAGGTGCAGCGGCAGCTTGACGAGCGGGCCGCGCAACGCGGTTAGGAGCAGCGCTTCAGGCGCAAGGCGTTATTCGCCCGAAACGCCACGGCTGATGGGTGAAATGAACGGCGTGCTCCACGTTCCGCCGACGAAAAACGACGACTGGTTGGGCCCCTGCTGGCCGTTCTTTTGCGTTGCTGGCTGATCCGGCTGGATGACGCCGCCCGACAGCGCCAGTCCGCGTCCTGCGTAGGATGCGATGCCGGAAAGCCAGATCTTGTATTTCGGCGAATTGGCCTCCGCCTTGTCGAGTCTCGCCACACCTCTTGAAATGGTTGCCTTCACTTCGGCGCCGTCGATGGGCAGCGTCCCGTCCGAGACATCGTCGAGCGCGAAGAAGCCGCCTTGTTCGGTATGCTTGAGAAAGGCCGGCAGGTTGAACTTGCTGAGCGCGCCAGGGCCGAAGGTCGCCGAGACCGAGCCGTCGGCGTTTTCAAAGATCGAATCCCAGGTCCTTCCCGGTCCCTTGAGGATGACCGAAACGGTGCCCGTGCCGACCGGCACCAGCCGGGTCATCCCTGCCGCGGTACCGAACGCGCCACCATCGACGTCGGAGGCCAGCAGCCGGATCTCGACCTGGGTGCCCTCGGGTTTACGGTCGAAACGAAGGCTGGTCTGGATGTTGCCGCCAAAAGCCGAGGCGTCGGAGATGTCGAAGACGGAAAGACCGTCCTTGACCTGGGCGGTGGCCGCGACATCGGCAAGCTGGATACTCCCCGCCGTGGCACGGGCCGCCGACAGCCTGAGATCTAGATTGACCCGATCGGCGAAACTCGTGTCGACCTGACCTGGCTCGCCGCTGCTCGCCGGTCCCAGCGACGTGAAGGCGGACAGAAACGACCTGAGGTCGAGCGTGTCGAAGGCAAGTGTGCCCGAGATCACCGGTTGCGTCTCGCCAAGCGACAGGTCCAGCGCGCCCATGCCCGGGTTGTTGTCCAGCGCCAGCGCCGTGTTTTCAAATTTGACGCGGCCGGCCGACGCCGTGACCTTGCTCGAAATGCTGAACGAGCCGATCGCCGCGCTCGGCGCGATGCCGGCCTGCGACCATTCCAGCACGCGCCGCAGCGAGGGCGCCGCGAATTTCACCTGGCCATCGAAATAGGCTTTTTCGGACATGTTGGCCGTGCCGTCGAAGGAGAAGGTGGCGGGCGCTGCCTTGAAGGACAAAGTGAGGGGTGCCATGCCCCCGGCAAACAGCACCAGGGGTCTCGGCGAGGCGGCATCCACGGTCACGCTTTCGCCGCGCCAGATCCCGGTCGCGGACAATGTCGCATTGCTGTTCATCGCCGCCCAAGTAGCCTGGCCGCTAAGACTGCTCAGGATCTCCACATCCTTGCCTTTGACGGACGCCACCATGCGGCCATCCCTGAACTCCACGGTTCCGAAAGTGTCGTCCGGCAGCTTGTCCAGGTCGGGCTTGGCGGGGTCCGCGTTGACCAGGCCACGGGCCGCGTCGATGGAGCGCGCGATGCGCCCGCCGGTCGGCGCCGTGGGCAGGAATAGCCCGCCCGCCGTGCGTTGGACCCGGATCGTCGGCCGCACCAGCCGTGCCGTGGAAAACACCACATCGCCCTGCAATGCCGCCATGGCCGAGAGGTCGACCTCGACCCGTTCGGCTTCGACGACCGGCGGCGCATCGGCATCCGTCCACTTCGACAGCGTCACATCGGTCAGGATCGCGCGGAATTTCGGCCAGACCTCGATGCGCGGCGACCCCTCGATGGCAACCCGAAAGCCGCTCCAGGCGCTCAATTCCCAGGCGATGCGGTCACGCACGATCCGCGTCGAGGCAATCAGCGGCAGGGCCGCGACCACCAGAGCGATGACGATCGCGGCAGCGCCGATCGCCCATACTCCGCGGCGGATCAAGGATGATGGCATATAGCCCCGTATGCTTCCATTCCGACAAAAACGATCGTCCGACGGGTGTAACCCCTGTCGTCACTACGACTTAGGGCTGACGCATTTCAAGTCTTTATGGCCCGGCGATGGCATTTGCGCACACCTGACCGCGTCAGCCCAACAAAATCTTGCTCTGCTGCGCTGCGATATGCATAAGCGATGACGACCGTGGGAGGATCGATCATGGCTGGCGAAGTACCGCTCTGGACCCCGACGCAAGACCAGATTGATGCCTCGCCCTTGACCGCCTTCATGAAGGTTGCGGCAGCGAATACCGGCAGTCCATTTTCATCCTACGCCGATCTTCATCGCTGGTCGGTCGAGAACCGGGAATCTTTCTGGGATCTTGTCTGGGATTTCTGCGGTCTTGAAGGCGACAAAGGCGAACGACTGCTGCTCGATGGCGAGAAGATGCCCGGCGCTTCTTTCTTCCCCGACGCGTCGCTGAATTTCGCCGAGAACCTTCTGAAAAAAACCGGTGCCGGCGAGGCAATCGTCTTCCGCGGCGAGGACAAGGTCGAGAGGCGGCTGTCGTGGAACGAACTGCATGGCCTGGTCTCGCGCCTGCAGCAGCTCTTCCTGTCGCTCAAGGTGAAGAAGGGTGACCGTATCGCTGCGATGATACCCAACATGCCCGAAGCCGTCGCCGCCATCCTGGCCGCCGCCTCGATCGGTGCGGTGTGGTCATCCTGTTCTCCCGATTTCGGCGAGCAGGGCGTGCTCGACCGGTTCGGCCAGATCGAACCTGTCATCTTCATCGCGCCGGACGGCTATTGGTACAATGGCAAGGCGATCGAGGTCGCCGACAAGGTCAAGGCGGTCGCGGCCAGGCTCGGCAGCGTCCGCAAGGTCCTGCTCGTCGACTATCTCGGCACCTCCGCCGATGTTGCTGATACCATCGACAAGGCGGTGGCGATGGAGGAGGCGCTGTCGCCCTTCGCCGTCAAACCCGTCATCTTCGAGCGGCTGCCATTTTCGCATCCGCTCTACATCCTGTTTTCGTCCGGCACCACCGGCATTCCCAAATGCATCGTCCATTCGGCCGGCGGCACGCTGATCCAGCATGTCAAGGAACACAGGCTGCATGCCGGCCTCGGCGACGGCGACCGCTTCTTCTATTTCACCACCTGCGGCTGGATGATGTGGAACTGGCTGGTATCGGGTCTGGCCTCCGGCGCCACGCTGCTGCTTTATGACGGCTCTCCCTTCCACCCCGACGGCAACGTGCTGTTCGATTTCGCCGATGCCGAGAAGATGACCTTCTTCGGCACCTCGGCCAAGTTCATCGATTCCGTGCGCAAGGCCGGCCTCAAGCCGATCCGCAGCCATGATCTGTCGGCGGTGCGCGCCATCTCCTCCACCGGGTCGCCGCTTTCGCCCGAGGATTTCCGCTTCGTCTATGAAGGCATCAAGAAGGACGTGCATCTGGCCTCGGTTTCCGGAGGCACGGACATCGTCTCCTGCTTCGTTCTCGGCGTGCCGATCGAGCCGGTCTGGACCGGGGAGATCCAGGGGCCGGGCCTCGGCCTCGCCGTCGATGTCTGGGACGATGACGGCAAGCCGGTCAGGCAGGAGAAGGGAGAACTGGTTTGCACCAGGGCTTTCCCGTCCATGCCGATCGGCTTCTGGAACGATCCCGACGGCAAGAAATACCAGGCGGCCTATTTCGAGCGTTTCGACAATGTCTGGTGTCATGGCGATTTCGCCGAATGGACGGATCATGGTGGCATGGTCATCCACGGCCGCTCGGACGCGACGCTCAATCCAGGTGGCGTGCGCATCGGCACGGCGGAAATCTATAATCAGGTCGAACAGATGCCGGAAATCCTGGAAGCGCTGTGCATCGGCCAGGATTTCGACAATGACGTGCGCGTCGTGCTGTTCGTGCGCCTGGCCGCGGGTGTCCAATTGGACGAGGACCTGGAAAAACGCATCCGCGCCAAGATACGCAGCGGCGCCAGCCCTCGCCACGTTCCGGCCAGGATCGTCGCCGTATCGGATATCCCCCGCACCAAGTCGGGCAAGATCACCGAACTCGCCGTGCGCGACGTCGTGCATGGTCGTGCCATCAAAAATAGGGAAGCGCTCGCCAACCCGGAAGCGCTGGAACTGTTCAGGAACCTGCCGCAGCTCGCCGAGTGACCGGTTAACGAAATATGTCGCGCGAATTTACCTAGATTTCACGAGTGGTACACATTCGTAAATTTTTTGGCGACCCGGTAAGGACTTGTTAAGGCCCGGCGTCGATAGTCGCATGTAACTTGAGGGAGAAATCCCGTTCCTCAGCCCCCGAGGATCTGAATTCAGCTCAAGCCCCCGTTGTGACAGCAATCTCATCTCTTAAGGCGTCCTTTGGACGCCTTTTTCTTTTGGACCTTCTACTCCGCCAGCACCCTGGTCGAGGGGAATGCAACCTCCACCAGCGTGCCTTCGCCGGGCGTCGAATTGATAGTGAAGCGGGCGCGGTTGGCTTCCACCATCGCCTTGGTCAGCGGCAGGCCAAGGCCGGTGCCGTCGCCGCGCCCGCGCTTCAGGGCGTTGATTTGCTTGAATGGCTTCAGCGCCTGCTCGATCTCGGACTGGCTCATGCCGATACCGGTGTCACGCACGCGCATGACGACATCGCCCGAGGTCTCGTAGGCGGTCGAGACGATCACCTGGCCGCCGGCCTGGGTATAGCGGACGGCGTTGGACAGGATGTTGAGCGCGATCTGGCGCACGCTGCGCAGGTCGGCCACCACTTCCGGCAGCCGCGAAGCGAAGCTGGAGCGGATGATGACCCGTTCGCGGTTGGCCTGCGGCTGCATCATCGCTACGGTTTCGGCCAGCGTATCGTTGAGCGACACCGCCTCATAAGCCATTTCCTGCTGGCCGGCCTCGATCTTCGAGATGTCCAGGAGGTCATTGACCAGATCGAGCACGTGGTTGCCCGAGCGGTTGATGTCGCGCAGATAGTCACGGTAGCGGTCATTGGCGACCGGCCCGAACTTCTCGTCGACCATCAGTTCGGAAAAACCGATGATGGCGTTGAGCGGCGTGCGAATCTCGTGGCTGATGCGGGCGAGGAAATCGGTCTTCTGCGAGGAAGCGCGTTCGGCCACCGCACGCGCCTGGGTGAGGTCCTCCTCGGCTCGCTTCCACTGCGTGATGTCGCGCACCACGGCGCAGAAGCCGCTGTCGTTGGGCAGCCGGCCGATGGTCATGAACAGCGGGATGAAGCGCCCCTGTGCTTCGCGGCCGATCACCTCGCGACCGTCATTCAAGACGCTAGCCACGCCAGGCTCCAACAGGCCGGTGAGATAGTCGCGCGCCGCGCGCTGGCTCTCGATCGCAAACAGCGAGGCGAACGGCTTGCCGGCCACCTCGTCGCTGTCGAAACCGAACAGCGCTTCGGCCGGGCGGCTGATCGAGCGGATGGTGCCGTCGCTGCCGATCAGCACGACCCCGTCTGTGGCGGTGTCGATGATGGTGCGCATCTCGGCGATGCGTGCCTTGAGCTCGGAAATGTCGGGCTGCGTTGGCTCCTCGCCGATCACGTGCAGGGCCGCGGGCGCATCATCCTCGCCGGAGCGGCGCACGACCAGCATCAGGGCCTTGCCGTCGCGCCAGGGCACGGAGCGCAGGATGGCGTCGATAGGGAATTCCTGTCCGTCGCGCGTCTTCAGCCGCAGCGCCCGGTCGCTGCCGTCGGAGGCGTCGTCATCGGCATAAGGGTCGGCAAACAGAGCGCCGAGGCCGCCCGCATCCTCCAGGTCCTCCAGCGTCGCGTACCCGGTCAGGTCGAGGAATTCCTCGTTTGCATAGTGCAACTGGTCGCCCGAATGGATGATGAGCGGCACCGGCAGCTTGCCGAGCAGTGATGTATCCGGCGTCTTGTTTTCGGTGCCGGCGGAAAAAGCCGACGGCATGAACCCTTCGGTTTTGAGCGGCGGCACTTGCAGGCGCGGCCGCTCGGTAAATGTCTCGGGCGCCTCATGCCTGCCGCCGGTTCCGCCGGTGGTCGCAATCGTTTCCTCGCCGGATGCAGTCGCTTGCTCGCCGGCCCAGTCCTCATCGTCCTCGGCGTCGCGAAAATCGTCCGACGTCATGCTGTCGTCATCGGCCGGCGGTGCCTTGGCAGTTCCTGCCTGCGCCGACGCCTCGCCATTCCCGACTATCTCCTGTGCCTCGGGTGCTGACGCCTCGTCGCTGCCGTCGGCGGTATGGGCAGGCTCGTCCTCCTTATCGGCATAGTCGAGCAGGGAGCCCGAAGCCCTCGGCGGCGGGGATTCGGAGCTCGGCGCCTGTTGTTCGACCTGGTCCGGCTGCGCACCGTCGAGCCGCGCCAGATCCCTCTGATCCTCGGCATCGCCCGGGGAAGGTTCGCCCGCACCCGGCTCGTCTTCCGCACCGGGCGCTGCCATCTCATGCGCCCGGCCGGTCACCGGTTCCTGGGTCGAATTTGTTGGCTCGGCATCCGGGGTGGCGATGTCCACCGGCGGTTTCGCACCGGTCGCGGGTTTGGTCGCGTCATGCGGCTCCGGCAAAGAGCCTGTTCCGGCACCTGGTTCCGCTTGCCTTGCCGGCTCGGCTGGTTCGGCCGCCGGCGGCTCTGCCGTGGAACTTTCTTTCTTCAGACGCTCGCCGATCTCGCGGAACGCGCTGCGTTCCAGCGTCGACAGCCCCTTGTCGTTGGCCGGCTGCCGGTGTTCGGCCAACCGGATGACCTTGTCGGCGAAGCGCCGCTCCGGTTTAGGCACTATCGTCAGCGCCGGCACTTCGCCCTTGAACGGATCAGATGCCTTTGGCTCTTCAGCCTTCGGCTCCTCAGGCAGCGTCTCCACGGCCTCCGGTTTCTGTGCCGCCGGCATTTCGCCATTGGGCACCAATGCCATGCCGATCGCTTCCGGATCGACGACCGCATCCCCGGTTCGCGCGACGCCGAAGCCGCGGAAGCCTTCGAAGGCGCGGCTGCGGCCATAGACGGGCAATGCCGCCAGGTCGACCGGGATCTTCAGGTCGGTGCCGACGACGGGCCACAGCACCGAGCGGCCGGACCAGGTGTCGCGCCGCTCCAGCAGGCCGGCGATCTCGCCGGACGCATCAAGGCCGAAAGCCGCCGCGACATCCCTGAAGCGTCGGCCGATCACGTCGGCGGCCGGATGACCGACGACATCGGCGAATTCCGGTGACAGCGCACTGAACTTGCCCTCGGCGTCGGTACGCCAGACAAAACGTATCGGTGCCGCCGAGCGGTCTATCGTCCGGGTGGCCGAAGCTGTAGTCGGAGCTGCCGGGGAGGCGACCTCGTCCTGCTTCACGCTGTCCGCCGAAGCCTCGGTGCCGGCCGCCTCGGCCACGCTTTTCGGTTCCGCGTCGTCTTCTCCGGCATTGAAATACCAATGATCGTGCTGTGCCGGCGTGCCCGCCGCCGGTTGGTCATTGTCGGCGGCGACCGGTGCCGGCGCTGTCGGCTCCTCGCTCTCCCGCTTTGCTCGTGCCTGCATATCGTCAGCTACGGGCTCGGAAGGGGCGGGCTCCTGTTCCATTTCGGCCGCCGTCGGCTGCTTGTCGTGCCGAGACCCGGATTCTACAGCGGCGGTTTCCGCCGCCTCCATTGTGCCGCCAATCTCCTTGGAAAGACTTTCCGTTGTTTCGGGCGAGCCGTCCGCCGAGACCGCCGCGCCGGATGCGCTGTCCTCCAGTTGATCCTCGTCGATCACCACCAATAGATGCCGCTCCGGCGTCAGCCGGGCGAGGCCCGCCGGGTAGGAGGTCCTGCCGCCCGGAACGAGGCGCTTGACGATGCGCTCGCCCTCGGCCGCGACGTCGGCCACCAGGGCCGCCAGTGTCGCGGGCTGGATGCCGAGCTCCGAAAATCCCTCCGAGGCGGACTCGATATTGCCCTTGGCATCGATGAAGGCAATGAAATGGCCGTCTTCGGTCAAGCCACTGATCGCCCGGCTGGCGATCTCGGCCGCACTGCGCGAGCCGGTCTGCGCCGCCGGCACGGCCAGCATGATGGCATTCTCGCCATCGGGCAGCGTCACGGCACTGGCAAGAAAGCCGACGGCGCGGCTGGTCATGCCGGTCGCCAGGCGCACCGTGATCGAGCGATCGCTGCCGATCTGCGGGAAACCGCTGGTCGCCATGATCTGACGGCGCGCGATCAGCGGCAGCCGCGCCGAGGCGCCGATGATCGCTTCGATATCGGGATAACCGAACATGGCGGCGCCCGGCCCATTGGCCCAGATCACCTGCTCGAGGTCCACCGACAGGATCGCGATCGCGTCGCCGGCGGCAAACCGCTGGCGGACCGCGTCGAGTACGGCGACGTCAAGGAAGGAATATTCGGACGGCATGCGCTTGGCGAACCCTCACGGAGCGGCGAATTTGCAGTTAACGCTTTGTTAATAAAAGCCGCAGCCACGAAGGTCCACAAGCCAGAACGTGCAAAGGCTGAATTTTGGCTGTTTGGTTAACGGCCGAAAACATTTTTTTGTGCACTGCAACAATGATATTGCAATGCACAAAAATTGCCTTTATATTGCCATCATACATGAACGAGACGGCTTTCTGTCAAAGCCGCTGCCGCTGAAAAGGATGGAAAATGTCCAGGACCAAGACTGCCGAGACCATCGAAAACGTTGAATTCCCGAGCTTCGACGCTTCCAAGGCCACCGACCAGATGCGCGCTTTCGCCGAAAAGGGCGTTGAGCAGTCGAAAGAGGCCTACGCCAAGCTCAAGACCGGCGCCGAGGAGACCCAGAAGGCTCTGGAATCGACCTACGAAACCGCCAAGACTGTTTCCAGCGATCTGTCGCTCAAGACCATCGCGGCGCTGCGCGCCAACGCCGAGGCCGGCTTCTCGCATCTCGAAGCCCTGATCGGCGCCAAGTCGCTGTCGGAAGTCGTCGAGCTGCAGACCGCCTTCCTGCGCAAGCGCGTCGAGCTGACCGTCGAGCAGGCCAAGGACTTCCAGGCTGTTGCCTCCAAGGCGGCCGAGGATGTCTCGAAGCCGATCAAGACCGCCTTCGAGAAGGCGATCAAGGAAATCAAGGCCGCCTAATAATTGCGCATCGTCCGCGGATGCAACAAAAGGTCGCATTTTGTCGGACAAATAGATGTGAGATAGTGACGGTCAAGCGAATACCCGGCGGGTGGAACCTCCTCCCTTCACCTCCGGGGTGACCAGCCAGCACCTCCTCCCGCTGGCTCGTAACAGGAAAAGGCCGGCACCTCCTCCCGCCGGCCTTTTTCTTTGCCCGGCGAAAGGTGCACCGCTGTGGGGAAGTGGCCTTTGCTTTGCAAAAGCCTTGAATTAGAATTCATAAGCCCGTAAGGACGCATCGCCGAACGACAGAGCGGATCGCGGAGAATGAACCTTCCACCTCGATCCCGCTACCAACGTTAAGACGTGCCGTTGTAGCTCAGATGGTTAGAGCGCCGGATTGTGGATCCGGAGGTCGCTGGTTCGATCCCAGCCAACGGTACCATTGGCTTTCTAGCTAAATAATTGAATTTACTGTCTAATCCGGCCGCGTACGTCGAAATCCCACGCGATCGCGGATTTTTTGCTGTCTGTTGTGCTGCAAAATGACGCCTGGGAAGACATCGCGAAGCGCAAGACCCTGACGGCTTCCTGCGGCTGAGGCATCGTGCTGGCCTTACCGGATCGGCGTCTTGCCGCGAAACAGCGGCTGGTGCGCCCGCATCAAGGCGGTAATCCGGTCGGCGACTTTTCGTACCGGCGGGGAGTGACGTTCCTCGTGATGGGTAACGATCCATTGGTCGGTTTCGAGTTCGGCGATAGGCTGAGCGACGCGAACCAGCCGCGGATCGCTGTCACCCACGAAGCACGGAAAAATCGAAAGGCCGGCGCCGGCGGCCACCAGTTCGCGTACCGAATGGGTGTTGTTGCCGCGCACGGCGATGCGGTCGCCATGATGGGCTTGCAGCCAGCGCGCCGAGGCAACGTTTGCTCCTTCGCCGGTGACGCCGACGAACAAGCCGGCGGCGATGCCGTTGATCAGCTGGCGTCCGGAATAAATGGCGTGGGCAACCTTGCCGCTCTGGCGACCGGCCAGCCACTGTTCGTTCGGGCGCTCGCTGCGGATGCCGATGTCGGCGGCACGGCGCCCGATGTCGACCCTGTCGGTGGTGGTGACGAACTCCACCCTTATGCCGTCATCGACCGTCCAGATATCGCCGATACGGGCGCAAACGAAGGCCGAGGTCCATGGCCCGGCCGAGACGCGGACAATGCGGTCAGGCAGGCTTCCCTCCCGCCAGCGGGTCAGCGACTGCATGGCTGCCTCGACACCTTCGGCGCGCCGCAGCAGTTCTTCACCGACCGGGGTCAGCCGGTAGCCGGTCTGCTGACGCACGAACAGCGGTTCGCCGATCTGCTTTTCGAGCGCGGTGACGCGTCGTCCAAGGGTGGCGGCGCTGAGGCGCGTGGTTGCCGTCGCCGCGCTCAAGCCACCCAGCCGCGCAACGTCTAGAAACAACCTCAGATCGTCCCAGCCGATATCCATTTTGCAGAAATGAAAAACTCCTTGCGACCGTGGCTGTAGCGCGAAGCGGCCCTCATGCGCAAGTATCCAGGCATTGGAGGCGTTGGATAATCCTGTCCGGAGGGACAGTGAGAAGCGCCTCGGCTGGCCAAGAAGCCAGCGCAACCCCTTCGATCGCGCAGGCGCTTGGCGCGGATGCTTTGCGCTTTCGATCAACCACGCGCGAAGGGTATTCCGCGCGCCAAAGGAGACGATCATGTTGCATGAATTTCGACGCCGTTTTGGCTGTTGGCTTGCCTATCGCCAGACGCTTGCGAGCTTGCGGCATGTCCCGGACAGCACGCTGACGGATGCCGGCATTTCTCGCGAAGAGATCCGCGAGCGTGCCCGCCACGCCGGCCTGCGTCGTTGAGCCAATGGAGGCGGGCATGCAGATGATGAAGCTTTGGGACGGCCGCTCGGTACCGCGCATCGGCATCGGCACCTGGGCGGCGGGTGGCGCGGCGCGCTGGCATGACACGGCAACCATCTATGGCGAGGTCGACGACGTCAGGTCGCAAGCCGCATTGGCGATGGCCTATGACATTGGCGCGCGGGTGTTCGACACGGCTGCCGCCTATGGCGCCGGCAATGCCGAGCTGATCCTTGGGCGGGCGTTGAAGGGCAAGGACGAAGCGGTCATCGTCACCAAGGTCGGCTATTTCGGCGATCCCGAAACGCGCAAGATCGCTCCCGAGGATGCCTCTTCCGCGGCGATCCGGACTTCGATCGACAATTCGCGGCAGCGCCTGCAGCGCGATTGTATCGACGTCGCGCTGCTGCATATCAACGAGTACCCGATCGAGCGCGCCGGCGAGGTGTTCGATACGCTCGGCCTGCTGCACCAGGAGGGCAAGATCGGCGGCTTCGGCTGGAGCACCGATCACCGCGAACGGCTTGCCGCCTACGCGCCGCGCGAGGGTTTCGTGGCTGTGGAGAATGACTTCAATGTATTTACCCCGGCAAACGAGCTGATGGCCGTTGCGGCGCGCGAGGACCTCGTCTCGTTCAGCCGGCTGCCCCTGGCAATGGGGCTGCTCACCGGCAAATACACGCCGGCCATGAAGCTGCCCGCCGATGACGTGCGCGGCGGGAATGCCGAATGGATGGTGTTTTTCAGGGATGGCGCCGCCAACCCGCACTATCTGTCAAGGCTCGCGGCAATCCGCGACCTGCTCACCTCGGGCGGGCGCACACTTGCTCAGGGCGCGCTCGGCTGGATCCTCGCCAAGTCGGCAATCGCCTTGCCGGTTCCCGGCTTCACGCGACCAGAGCAGGTCGAGGACAATCTCGGTGCGCTGGAAAAAGGGCCGCTGCCGGCAGCGGTGATGGCCGAGATCGACGCCGTGCTGAAGACCGCCTGACATTGCAGTCCAAAATTCGCATCACCTCGGAGCAGAACAGCACACCGAGCTGATACCGATTGAAAATCGGCTGATGTCATTTGCAAAGAGCTTCTGGGCGAAGACAACCGGGCACGGTTTAGCCGCCCGAACGGGCTCGGTTCGAATTGATTCGCCAAGTTCAGTGCGAAGGCGTACAAAAAGGGGTCGTCAGCAGCACGATACGGGCGTTGACGCTTGGGAGCGACCATCGCACTCCTGCCCAGCGTGAGGCTAGGATGTCATGGCGAAAGACCCCGAGCGGCCCGGTCTAGCGGCCGAAGCCGTGCGTGCGCTTGCCCGCGAATCGGGCGCTACGGAACAGCAGATACGCGACATAGTGTTCCTGATAGGTTTCGACCGCTCCTCTATCCTCAGGGAAGCTCGCCTTCTGGCGAAGGATCGATAGCCGACGAAACCTGCGATTTGTCCACAGCAGCTACTGTCGGTTTCATACCGACACGGCCGCCCGCCTAGTGCTGGCCGGGTGGGACAGTTTATGTTTTGCCACCGTCCGCTCGTTCGAGGGGCGCGGGCGGCCGAGAGATCCCAGTGCTCTTGCCCAAGTGGAGAGCGTCTCGTGGATCACAAGGTTCTGCAGGCCAGGAGCGAGTTGTTGCGCCGGATGAGCGCGGACGATTTCGAGCGGCTGCGGCCACATCTCAAGAGCGTTTTCCTGGAGTTGCGATCACCGTTGGAGAACGAAGGCCAAAAGATCGAGGCCGTCTATTTCTTGGAGAGTGGCATCGCATCGGTCGTCGCCAAGGCTTCAGCGACGGCGGAATCAGAGGTAGGAATAATCGGCTTCGAAGGCATGACCGGTTCGGCGCTGATCATGGGCGATGAGCTGGCAAGCTTCGATTGTTACATCCAGTCGACGAGCGAAGCGCTGCGGATGAGCGCCGCGCCATTCCTCGAAGCCTTGGAAGACAGCCCTACCTTGCGGCCGTTCCTGTTGCGCTACGTCCAGTATCTCCACATCCAGACGAGCTACACGGCATCGATCAACGCGCGGCACAGCCTCGAGGTCCGGCTGGCGAGATGGCTTCTGATGTGCAGCGACCGGACCATCGGCGACAGGCTTATGATAACCCACGAGTTTCTTTCCGTCATGCTGGGCGTCAGGCGCCCCGGGGTCACCGTGGGGCTTCAGACAATCGAGAGCCATGGCTACATCCGTGCCCGCCGCGGCGAAATCACGATCCGGGATCGGAAAGGTCTCATGACGCTGGCACGGGACTCTTACGGCGCTCCCGAACTGCAATACCGTCGGCTGGTCGGAGATCTCGGTTCAAAGAACCCTTCTAGGCAGGATCGTCCACCCACCTGACCGCCACCATTGCCGGGGTTGGTAGGCCGGATTGTGGGCCGGAAGTGCGGGAATGGCCGACGCGATAATGCCGGTTTGACGGCACATTGCCTAAGCTCGCGTCGGCCATTGCGGCATGGTTTGTGGATGCCGCCTAGCCAATCTAGTGATCTAGGGATGGTCGACAATAAAGGTCAAATGATTGGTAAGAACCGTACGAAGCTGAACCTTGTCTTGTGCCGCTGGGGTGCCACGCAACCCTGGCGCATCGCACTCTCGGAATAGAACATAACTTCCCGCCGCTGGCCGGGCACCGTCACCCCGCTCACATCGCGGATGTTGGTCATAGATCCCTTTGCAATGCCGGCACCTCGCCGGCGCCGCTCATGGCCGGCACCGGTCAGGCAATCACAAGTCCTTGAACGCAAACTGTTCCCGGAACATCTCAACTCCAGGTTTGTTTGGAGCCCCAGATGCTATCTGGAGCAGGGCGGAGAAATCCATGGTCAATTCCCGATCGATGCCGGTGGTCACCAGGCGCCCGATCTATCGGGCGCCAATGGCGATCGCCAATGCCTGTTTCATCGGCACGCTGCTGACCGACCTCGCCTATTGGCGGACCGCGGAGATGATGTGGACCGATTTTTCCGCATGGCTGTTGTTAGCCGGTCTGGTGATGGGAGCGCTTGCGGTAATTGCGGCCCTTGTTGATCTCTTCGCCGGTCGAATGTTCCCAGTGCGCTGGGTCTATCTGCTCGGCAGCCTGGTGGTTCTTGTCCTTTCGTTCTTCAACGCGCTGGTGCACAGCCGTGATGCCTGGACGTCGGTTGTGCCGACGGGGCTCATCCTCTCCGCAGCGGCCGTGATCGTCTTGCTTCTCGTGTGGCTGCTGCGATGGAGCACGGACCGCGCTCCCGGGGAGGTGGTCGAATGAGCGCCATGCAGGTTTCCGACAGACACATCCGGCGTGCCGTGGGATTAGGCCTGCTGTGCGGATCGCTTCTGGCATTGCCTGCCTGCAGCGACGACGACCCAGACCCAAGCGGCCAGGTCGGGCCGAACCCGACACTGCCTGAACCGACGCAATATCTGGTTCCGCCCATGCATGTCGCGTCGATCATTGGCTGGAAACAGGACGAGAAACCCACGGTTGCGAAGGGGTTGCAGATCCAGGCATTCGCCAAGGGATTGAAGCATCCGCGCTCGCTCTACACCTTGCCGAACGGTGACGTTCTGGTGGTCGAGTCCGTGGCGCCGCCCGGCGCCGCGATCAAACGTCCGAAGGACCTGATCATGGGCTGGATCGAGTCCATGGCGACATCGGGCGGCGGCACCGAGGGAAGCAACCGCATAACCTTGCTGCGCGATACGAACGGCGATGGTGTGCCCGATCTCCAGAACGTCTTCCTCGACCATCTCAATTCGCCCTTCGGCGTGGCTCTGGTCGGCAACGACCTCTATGTGGCCAACACGGATGCCATCGTGCGCTATCCCTACACGCCAGGCGATACCAAGATCACCGCCCCTGGCACCGTGCTTACGCCGCTGCCCGGCGGCCCGATCGATCACCACTGGACCAAGTCTCTCGTCGCCAGCCCGGACGGATCGCTGCTTTATGTCGGGGTCGGCTCCAACAGCAACATCACGGAGAACGGCATCCAGGCGGAGAAGGACCGCGCCGCCATCTGGGAGGTCGACAGGGCGACAGGCCGTTCGCGCATTTTCGCAAGCGGGCTGCGCAATCCCAACGGTTTGAGCTGGGAGCCGCAGAGCGGAGCGCTTTGGGCCGTTATCAACGAGCGCGACGAACTCGGTCCCAATCTGGTTCCCGACTACATGACTTCGGTCAAGGACGGCGCGTTTTATGGCTGGCCATACAGCTACTATGGTCAGCATGTCGATCCGCGGGTGATGCCGCAGCGGCCGGACCTGGTCGCCAAGGCGATCCCCCCGGACTATGCACTGAGTTCCCATGTCGCGCCCCTGGGCCTGGCATTTTACACCGGCACCAATCTGCCCGAATCCTATCGCAACGGCGCGTTTGTCGGCGAACATGGCAGCTGGAACCGAAAGCGCTTCAACGGCTACAAGGTCGTTTTCATACCGTTCAATGGAGGTCATCCCGACGGCAAGCCTCGGGACGTCGTCACCGGTTTCCTTGACAATGACAACAAGGCACATGGGCGGCCCGTGGGCGTTGCTGTCGACAAGGCCGGTGCTTTGTTGATTGCGGACGATGTTGGAAACACCGTCTGGCGCGTGACTGCCGCACCTCGGTAGCCGTTTCGGATTGTATGCGCAGGCAAGGCGCGTGATGATCTTGGCACGACTTGGTAAAAATCGTACAGTGAAAAGCCATCAAATCAAGCGCTTTTAAATACCTGCCACGCCGATATGGGCGGCGAGTCGGACGGACGAACGGCCATGTCGACAAATCCCGAACCGACCAATGTCGCCACGTCGGTGGACGCCATTCTCGATGAGTTGCAGGACAGCCCTTTCCCGTCGATGCAAGCCGCCATAGCGATGCTGCGGGAGCGGACCGGCACAGAGCGATCGGATGCCGATCTGAAAGGCTTGATCACCAAGAAAGCTGCTGTGCGGGGCATTGAGCTTTTTGACGAGGGCAGTACCGCAAATTGAGCCCAAGGCTGCTCATCCAGGTTCGTTGTTGATGGATGGCGCTCGCGACGAAATACCCGATCGCGATCTGGTCAAAATCACCGAAGGTGCGCAATGACGCGGGCGCCCAGGTGTTCGGGGCATCGCTAATCCTGATTGCCGAGTGGAGCGCGTGACCTTGATCCGGTCAGCGTGGGAGTCGCTCTGGAATTTGCACCACATTTTCCGTCCCAGGCAACTCAAAGGCCATGGCCAACCGACGCAAGGAGGCCATTTCCACGATCAGCTCTTCGATCGAACGATCTGGCAAACCCGTCTTCACTTTCAGCCTTACCCTTGCTGTGAGCTCATGAACCCGGACAGGCACGAAAAGCGCGCTGTCGTCCAGCAATCTGCTGATTTCGATCACCACATCGGCGTCAATGTCTTTCGGCAATTCCCGCATGGGCGTCACCTTGGTCTCGAAGCGCCCCGAAGGCGATCAGGCATTGCGCCAGAAGGCATGCCGGACGCGGATCGATCGCCAGATTCATAAAACCACCCGCCCGGCGTGTCACGAAAAAACATTTGTACGAAAATAACCGAACCGGCTGGCTCCCGTAATCCATACGTCTTGCCCGAAATCGCGGGCTACGGCATCGGCGCATGCCGCACACCATGGCTCAATTGCCGTCAGCATCCGGGCGCCTGTCACCTGGTGAACTCGTCATCAAGAATGCGCAACGCCTCTTCGTATTTGGCCGTGGGTGCTCCGATCTGCCGCGATTGCCAGATATTGTCGGTCAGATCCGCCCGTTTTACCGGCAGCGCCAATGGGTTCGATGCAGCCCGCCGCACGAACGCAAAATAGTCCTCGCCGTCTCTGCGTGTCATGGCGTCGACCGCGGCGGCGATCGTCGGTCCAAAGCCCGCCTCTTCAAGCCTGGTCCGGCTCCAGCCTTCGCCTTTTTCCAGAACGTCGTGCAGATAGGCGACGACTTTCTGGTCCATCGTCTCGACAGCGTCGACCACCCGACGGCAATGATCGATATAGGGGCCTCCTGTCTTGTCGTGCTGCGATGCATGGGCCTGCTCCGCAATCTTGGCCGCCCGATAGAAAATACTCATCGCATCCATCTCCGCCTTACCCCCCACGCAGCCTTCAGGCACTAACACCGTTCCCTGGTTTCGCGGTGCGGCAAGTCCATGCGGCAGCAAAACGCCGGCCGCCGGCGTCGGTTCCTGTCCTTTTGCAGGAGCGAGTTCCCGCACGGGACGTTCGTCGGTTCCGAGCGCCATGGCATCGAGGCCGCTTCCGTTGACGGAGCCGGCGGAAATGGACCGGCAAGAGGGGCCAGAACCAGGCAGCCGATTGGGTATCGGCCGCGCTTCGGTTTCGACGAAGCAATGGGCAGAAAAAGACTTCTTTTTGCGATCCTGCCCGAATGCTCTCTTGCGGACCTTAGAACACGCAAGGCTCGCTTGGGAGGCGACGCCCAAACAAGAGCGGCTGCCAAAACAAGAGCCGGCATACGCCGCTAGAATGAGGCCGATGCCGGCAACAGCCATAGGGGAACCACGACAATGAAGACATTTCGAAACTGCCTGATGAGCGCGGTCGGCGCAGGCTTGCTGGGCCTGGGGCTCGCCGCTCCTGCCAACGCCGGCGCCATCCGTCTTGGCATGACGACCTGGGTGGGCTACGGGCCGCTTTTTCTTGCCCGCGACCTTGGTTACTTCAAGGAGGCCGGCGTCGATGTCGACCTGAAGGTCATAGAAGAATCAGCGCTTTACATGGCGGCGGTCGCCGGTGGCGATCTCGATGGCGCCGCCTCCACGGTCGACGAGCTGATGAAGTACCGCTCGGACGATCTCTGTTTCAAATACGTCCTGGCGCTCGACGACAGCCACGGCGGTGATGGCGTCGTCACACAGCCCGACGTCAAGTCGCTCAAGGATCTGAAGGGTCAGCAGGTGGCCTTGAACGAGGGTTCTGTTTCCGAGTTCTGGTTCAGCGTGCTCCTGAAGAAGGAAGGCATGACCGAGGACGACGTCACCATCACCAACATGACCGCCGATGACGCGGCGACCGCCTTCATCGCCGGCCAGGTTCCCGCCGCCGTGACCTGGGAGCCGCATCTCACCGAAGTCCGCAAGGGCGGCAAGGGAAAGGTGCTGATCGATTCGACGACCACCCCTGGCCTGATCGTGGATGTGATCGCCCTCAAATGCGATCTCATCGAAAAGCATCCCGAGGACGTAAAGGCCCTCGTCAAGGGCTATTACAAGGCGGTCGAGTACATCAAGACCAATCCGGAAAAAGCCTTTGAGATCATGGCCAAGGGCATTGGCGGCTATCTCGAAAAGCCAGAGGATTTCGCGGCCGGCGCCAAGGGCGTGCGCTATTATGACCGCGGCCGTAACCTGGAATTCTTCGGCACGCCGCAGAAGAGCGAGGCGTCCGAGCTTGTGAACTTCGCGCAGGACATCTGGGGCAAGGCCGGCAAGCTCAAGATGACGATCGACGCGAAAACCATCCTCGATACCGATTTCATCAGGGAACAGTGAGGCTTCGAGAAACTGGGGTCGGTCCGCCTGGGCCGCCCCCGATTTCCCGGCAGGCCCGAGCTTCGCGCTTCAGAACATCAACGGAGGCCATCCCATGGCACAAAGGCGGACAGCGTGGACACGCCTGACGACCCCATTCGCCAACATTCCAGCCAGCACGGCAACAACACTCGCGCTGGCGATGTGGGTGGTCGTGATCGGCGGCTGGGCCCTGCTGTCCTATGGCCGCGTCGTGCCGAACATGTTCCTGCCGACGCCTGGAACCGTGCTGCAGACGACCTATCGCATGTCTCTGGACGGCAGCCTTTTTTACCACACTTTGACCAGCGCCAAGGTGGTGATCCTGGGCTTCATCGTCTCCTCGCTCATCTCGGTGCCGCTGGGATTGTGGATGGGGACGTACCGGGTGGTGCAGGCGCCGCTGGAGCCGTTGGTCAATTTCATCCGCTACCTGCCCGTGACCTCCTTCGTGCCCCTGTTCATCCTTTGGATCGGCATCGGGATCGAACAGCGCATAGCGGTCATCTTCTTCGGCACCTTTTTCCAGCAGCTGGTTATGATTTCCGACTGTGCGCGCAGTGTGTCCAGGGACCTGGTCAACGCCTCCTACACTCTGGGCACCAAGCGCAGCGAAGCCGTGTGGCACGTCATTTTCCCGGCCGCGCTTCCAGCCATCCTCGACACGCTTCGCGTCACCATGGGCTGGGCCTGGACCTATCTGGTCGTGGCCGAGCTCGTCGCCGCGTCCAGCGGTCTCGGCTATATCAGCCTGAAGGCGATGCGAGGCTTCCAGGTCGATGTGATTTTCATGGCGATCGCCGCGATCGGACTTCTGGGCCTTGTCACCGACACGGCGTTCCGCATTATCCGGGCGAGGGTCGCGCCATGGGCATCCTGATGTTGAACGCAACCTCGCAAACCGCGGTCGGATCAAGGGTAGCAATGAGCGAGGCCATCAAGGCGAATGATCTGGCCGGCTCGGCCGCGACGACTGGCGATCCGCGCTCGACCGGCACGACGATGGCCGTAGAGGACGTGACATTGCGTTACGGCGACGTCAACGGCGTGCTGGCACTGGACGATGTGTCGCTGAAGGTGGCCAAGAACGAATTCTGTGTGATCGTCGGCCCTTCGGGATGCGGCAAATCCAGCCTGCTCTACCTTGCGGCCGGCCTCAATGACGCGACTTCGGGCAGCATCAAGGTCGATGGCCGCGAAGTGATCGAACCCGGTCCCGACAGAGGCATGGTGTTCCAGAGCTACACCTTGTTTCCCTGGCTCACGGTGCGCGCCAACATCGAGTATGGGCCTAAGCGCAAGGGCCTGCCGGCGGGGCGGCGCAAGCAGATCGTCGACCAGTATCTGGACGAAGTCGGCCTCACGCCCTTTGCCGACCATTACCCCGCCCAGCTTTCCGGCGGCATGAAGCAACGCGTCGCGATCGCACGCGCCCTTGCCAACGATCCGGCCGTTCTGTTGATGGACGAGCCCTTCGGTGCTCTCGACAGCCAGACGCGCGGCACCATGCAGAAACTGCTTTTGCGCGTCTGGGAGCGGCAGCAAAAGACGGTGCTGTTCGTTACCCACGATATCGACGAGGCGCTCGTCTTGGGCGATCGCGTCCTGGTGATGACGGCCAGGCCCGGCAAGATCAAGGCCGAGATCAAGGTCGACATCCCCAGGCCGCGCTCGATGGACGTGATCCTCGAACCCGAGTTCATCGCGCTCAAGCGCCGCATCCTCGGCCTTTTACACGACGAGATCGACGAGGATCATTGATGCACGTCGATCAAACGCATGCCCACGGGCTCGACCCGAGGGTCTGCGGCGGTTTTTGGGAAAACAGCGTGCTACCAAACGTCGAGCGGACCCATTCGAAAGGCGGGGCGGATCCTCACCTTTCGCCGTGATGCGCCGAGCCCAGGATCATCTCCGAGGCCTTCTGTCCGATCATCATGCTTGGCGCATTCGTGTTGCCGCCGATCAGCTTCGGCATGACTGACGCATCCGCGACCCGGAGCCCAGCCACGCCTCGCACTTTCAGCGTCGCCGGATCGACGACCGCCATCGCGTCCGTCCCCATCTTGCAGGTCCCGACAGGGTGGTAGACGGTCAACGCTTCGGCGCGCAGATAGGCGAGGATCTCGTCGTCGCTGCGGATATCCTTGCCCGGAAGCATTTCCTTGCCACGCACCGGATCGAACTCGGATGCGGCGAGGATCTCGCGCGCGATCTTGATGCCTTCGACAAGCACCATGGCGTCGTCTTCATCGGCGAAGAAGCGGTGATCGATGAGAACGTCGCGGCGAGAACTGTCCCGTGACAATCTGATCTCACCCACGCTTTTCGGTCTGAGCACGCAGGTATGAATGGCGTAGCCGTGGCCATATTCGATGAGCCTGCCGCGATGGCTGCGATAGCCCGGCACGAAGTGGAACTGAATGTCGGGCAGGCCGTTCGCATGCCTGGTTCTCGCAAAGCCACCGGCCTCGACATAATTGGTGGTGAGCATCCCCTTTCGCCGCGCGAAATACTGGAAGGGCGCTGCCGTGATGCGGGGCAGGTTGGCAAGCGACAGGCCGAGCGTCCTGGTGCTCCTGGAGCGCACGGTGATCATGCCGTCGACATGGTCCTGCAGGTTCTTGCCGACACCCGGCAGGTTGAGAACCGGCGTGATGCCGATTTGCCGCAGCTCGTCCGCGGGGCCGATGCCGGACGCCATCAGGATCTGGGGCGAGTTGATGGCCCCGGCGCAGAGTACGATCTCGCGGCTGGCCGCGAATATTTTTTGCTGGCCATCATGGCGCACGCGTAGTCCAGTCGCGCGCCCTTCGGCGATGACGAGGTCGATCACCTCGCATGCGCTGAGCAGCGTCAGGTTCCTGCGATCGAGGACCGGACGCATGAAAGCGGTGAAGCTGCTGAAGCGCTCGCCCCGATTCTGCGTGACGTTGTAGATCCCGACGCCGAACTGGCTCTCTGCATTGAAGTCTTCGTTGGCGGGCAGGCCGGCACGTTCGCCAGCCCTGACGAACATCCTGGAGAGCGCGTTCGGATCACGCGGATTGTCGACCATAAGCTCGCCGTCCGTGCCGTGATAGCGGGGGTCTTGGGCGATCAGGTTGCGCTCCAGCTTCCTGAACACAGGCAGCACGTCGCTGTAGGCCCAGCCGGCGCAGCCGAGCGCTGCCCATTCGTCATAGTCGTCCGCGGCGCCGCGAATATAGACCATCGAGTTGATCGAGCTCGATCCGCCCAGCGCCTTGCCCCGGTTGACCGGAATGCTGCGGTTGTTGAGATGGGGCTGTGGCACGCCGACGAAACAATAGTCGTAATTCGGGTTGCCATAGAGCGACAGAATGCCTGCCGGCACCCTTACCCGCTGGCTGTTGTCGCTGCCGCCGGCCTCTATCAGGCACACCTTGACCGACAGATCGGCGCTCAGCCGATTGGCCGCCACGCAGCCCGCCGAACCCGCACCGACGACGATGTAATCATAGCTCTCGGTCTTCATGCCAGCCCCTCGATGATGCCGGCGCTCGAGGCATTGCGGAACGGGCCGCTGCGCTAGCGCATCCTGTTCCGCAACCAGTTCCGTGCCGACCCATGCCCGACTTCGCCCGCCACCTCGTGCGGCGCTGCGGATCCGACCGCTGAAACTGTAGATGCGTCTATCGGCGCGAGAAATTCGGAAATGGTTACGCGTGACTTCGGAGATTCGTTATGGGCGCCCACCGGCACGTGCTGCTACTTGTGAGCGCCAATAACGAGACGACCGGATGACGCACGGCCTGTCTGGAACACGGTGAAATTGATCACCCGGGGCTGCATCCGCCAGCCGCCGGAAATCGGTTTCATCCATGCGGCGGGAGCTGTCGAATGGTCAGAAGAGGACTGGGCATGTCGGTTGAGACGATAGACACGCTTGTCGTTGGCGGCGGCCAGGCGGGGGTGGCCATGAGCGAGCACCTGAGCAAGTGCGGAGTGCCTCATCTCGTCCTTGAACGTGGCCGCATCGCCGAGCGCTGGCGCACGCAGCGATGGGACTCCCTGGTTGCCAACGGCCCGGCCTGGCATGATCGCTTCCCGGGCATGGAGTTTCCGCGGACGGCCCCCGACGGCTTTCCCTCCAAGGACGAGGTTGCCGACTATTTTGTCGCTTACGCCAAGCAGATCGATGCGCCGATCCGCAGCGGCGTGGAAGTCAAACTCGTGCGAAGAAATGTCGGTCGGCCCGGCTTCCGCGTCGAGACGTCCAATGGCGTGATCGAGGCCAACAGCGTCGTTGCCGCCACCGGACCATTCCAGATCCCCGTCATTCCGCCCGTTGTCCCTGAGGAGGCTGGCATCCTGCAAATCCATTCCAGCGCGTACCGCAATCCCGCGAAATTGCCAAAGGGCGGTGTGCTGGTGGTCGGAGCGGGATCATCGGGGGTGCAGATCGCGGACGAGCTCCAGCGCGCGGGAAGGCGCGTCTATCTTTCGGTCGGCCCGCATGACCGCCCGCCGCGGGCCTATCGCGGGCGCGACTTCTGTTGGTGGCTGGGCGTTCTCGGCAAATGGGACCTCGAAACCCCAGGACCCGGCACGGAACATGTCACGATCGCGGTGAGCGGCGCGCGCGGCGGTGAAACGATCGATTTCCGCCGGCTGGCGGCACGGGGGCTTACCCTGGTCGGCATGACTAGAACCTACCAGGACGGGCTGATGAGCTTCGCGCCTGATCTTGCGAAAAACATTGCTCGCGGCGACGCCAGCCTGATGTCGCTGCTGGATGAAGCCGACGCCTATGTCGCGCGCAACGGTCTCGACCTTCCGGAAGAGCCCGCTGCCCGCCGGATCGAACCGGATCCGGAATGCATGACCAATCCGATCGGCGAACTGCACCTGGCCAAGGCCGGGATAGCGGCGATCATCTGGGCGACGGGCTTTGCCGCCGACTACAGCTGGCTGAAGGTCGACGCCTTTGACGAGAAGGGCCGGCCCAGGCACCACCGCGGCGTCTCGATCGAGCCAGGAATCTATTTCCTGGGGCTGCCCTGGCAGTCGCGAAGAGGATCGAGTTTCATCTGGGGCGTATGGCACGACGCCAAGCACGTGGCCGACCGCATTTCGACGCAGCGCAAATATCTGGCCTACCATGCCGCCGCGAAGCGCGAGGCCGTGGACGCCTGAGCAAAGCCGACGACAGCTGCGAGCCCGACCTGATGGAGACCAACATGGCGCATACGCGAATTCGCACCTTCAACACCAAGGATACCTATCCCGAGCAGAAGCTCGACAACGATCTGTGCCAGGCGGTCGTCACGCGGGGCGGCCGCACGATCTATCTGCGCGGCCAGTGTCCGCAGGATCTCGACACCGCCAACACCATCGAGAGCCACGATCCGGTCGAGCAGACCCACAAAGTCATGCAGAACATCAAGCAGCTCATCGAGGAATGCGGCGGGACGATGGAGCATCTGGTGAAGGTGGTGATCTACCTGACTGATGTGCGCCATCGCGAAGCCGTCTACCGGACGATGGGCGAATACATCAAAGGCGTGCATCCGGTTTCGACCGGCCTCGTCGTGTCGGCCCTGGCGCGACCGGAATGGCTGGTCGAGATCGACGGCACGGCCGTCATCCCGGACTGAGCGCCATGACCTTCTCCATCGTCGCACGGTGCCGGCGCACGGGCATGTTCGGAGTGGCGGTGTCCTCGTCATCTCCGGCGGTCGCGGCCCGCTGCGCCTATGCGCAAGCGGGCGTCGGGGCGGTTGCCAGCCAGAACGTCACGGACCCGACGCTCGGGCCACGAGCGCTGGAGCTGATGGCGCGGGGCGCCTCCGCCACTGAGGCCGTCGCGATCCTGAAGCGTACGGCCGCTTTCAGCGAACACCGGCAGGTTCTGGCGGTCGACGCGGCCGGCGGCAGCGCGATCCATTCGGGGCCGAAAGCGCTCGGCATCTGGGCCGAGGCGCGCGGCGAGGACGTCGCCTGCGGCGGCAACCTGCTTGCCAGCGATAGGGTTCCGCAAGCCATGGTGGACGCCTTTCTCGCCTCCGAAGGCGATCTCGGCGACCGGCTGATCGCCACCATGCGAGCCGCGCTCGAGGCCGGCGGCGAGGCGGGACCTGTCCGCTCCGCCGGCATGAAACTGGTGCGCGATGTCTCATGGCCCGTCGCCGACCTGCGTTGCGACTGGAGCGAGGAGTGTCCGATCGAGCAGCTGGCGACGCTGTGGGATATCTACAAGCCCCAGCTCGATGCCTATGTCACGCGCGCCCTTAGTCCGTCGGGTGCGCCGAGCTACGGCGTTCCCGGTGACGAGTAGTCCCGACAATCCGGAGCCAGCATGAGCGAACTCAGTCATAAGGATTGGATCGCCAAGGCGTCGGCGATCCGTTTTCGCGACGGGGCTTTCATCGACGGCAAGACGATGCCCGCGCGCTCAGGCCGAACATTCACCAGCATCAATCCGGCTACGGGAGCAACGCTCGCCGAGGTGGCTTCCTGCGGCGAAGAGGACATCGACCTTGCCGTCGCTGCCGCGCGCCGCAGCTTCGAAGCCGGCGTTTGGTCGCGAGCGAGCCCCCAGCATCGCAAGCAAGTGCTGCTGCGGCTGGCGGAATTGCTGCGCGAGCACCTGCAGGAACTGGCGCTGCTGGAATCGCTGGATATGGGCAAGCTGGTCAAGGACGCCGCGACCATCGACGTGCCGGGGTCGGCGGCGGTCTTCCAGTGGTATGCGGAAGCGATAGACAAGATCTATGACGAGGTGGCGCCGACGGGCCGGGGTGACCTCGCTTTGGTACGGCGGGAGCCGCTTGGGGTCGTGGGTGCCGTCGTGCCATGGAACTTTCCGCTCGACATGGCGACCTGGAAATGCGCGCCCGCGCTGGCCGCGGGCAATTCGGTGGTGCTGAAACCCGCCGAGCAGTCGCCTCTCTCGGCACTCAGGCTGGCCGAGCTCGCCATGGAGGCGGGCTTGCCGGCGGGCGTGCTGAATGTGGTGCCCGGCCTCGGCGAGACGGCCGGCCAGGCGCTTGGCCGCCATATGGATGTGGATTGCCTTGCCTTCACCGGATCGACCGCCGTCGGCAAGATGTTCCTGCAATATTCCGGCCAGTCGAACATGAAGCAGGTCTGGTTGGAGACCGGTGGCAAGAGCCCCAATCTGGTGTTCGCCGATTGCGGCGATCTGGATGCGGCCGCCGACATGGCCGCCTTCGGCATCTTCTTCAACCAGGGGCAGGTATGCTCGGCCAATTCCCGGCTTCTGGTGGAGCGCGGCATCAAGGATGCGCTGGTCGAGAAACTGGTGCGGCGGGCAACGGCGACCCAGCCCGGCGATCCGCTCGACCCAGCATCCAGGATGGGTGCGATGGTGGACGCGCGCCACGCCGCGACCGTCATGCGTTTCATCGATGGCGGCAAGAAGTCGGCACGATTGGTGACCGGTGGCGACCGGGTCGCCGTCGACGGGCGCGGCAGTTTTGTGCAGCCCACGATCTTCGATGACGTCTCGCCCGACGACCCGCTTGCCCGCGACGAGATATTCGGTCCGGTCCTGTCGGTGATCGCCTTCGACACCGAAGACGAGGCGCTTCGCATAGCCAACGACAGCGTCTACGGCCTGGCCGCATCGCTGTGGACCGACAGCCTGTCGCGGGCGCATCGCCTCGCGGAAAGACTGCGCGTGGGCACGGTTTCCGTGAACACGGTCGATGCGCTGAGCCCGATGACTCCCTTTGGCGGTTTCAAGCAGTCCGGCTTCGGACGCGACCTGTCGCTGCATGCGCTCGACAAATACACTGCTCTGAAGACCACCTGGATCAAGTATTGAGAATCGGCCGCGACTTGATCACCGGCTGCAAACCGGCAACATAGCCATCATGCCCCTCCGCTTCACGCTCAGACAACTTGAATATTTCGTCGCCGTTGGCGAAGCGGGTTCGATCGCCAAGGCGGCCGAGCAGGTGAACGTCTCGCCGCCGTCGATCTCGGCGTCGATCGCTCAGCTCGAAGCCGAGTTCGGCGTCCAGCTTTTCGTGCGCAAGCATTCGCATGCGCTGGCGCTGACCGCGGGCGGGCGCCTGTTCCTCAAGGAAGCCGCGCGCCTGCTCAACGACGCGGACGCGCTGCACGACATTGCCGGCGATATCGCCGAAAAGGTACGCGGACCGCTGGCGATCGGCTGCCTGCTCACTTTCGCGCAGATCGTGCTGCCGGCGCTGCGCAAGAAATTCGAGGATGCCTATCCCGATGTGCGCGTCCGGCAATTCGAGCGCAACCAGGGGCAATTGTTCGAGATGCTGCAGCGTGGCGAGATAGATGCCGCGCTGACCTACGATCTGGAGCTGTCGCAGGACATGACCTTCGAGCCGCTGATGCAGTTGCCGGCCTATGTGATGCTACCGGCCGCGCATCGCCTGGCGGCGAGGGCAGGCATCACGCCCGAGGAGCTGGTCGATGAGCCGATGGTGCTGCTTGATCTGCCTTACAGCAGGGAATATTTCCTGTCGGCCTTCCAGCCCAGGGGCCTGCGGCCCAAGATCGTCGAGCGTACCGGCGACATCGCCGTGATGCGCTCGATGGTCGCCAACGGCTTCGGCTACGGCATTGCCAATATGCGGCCGCTCAACACCATGTCGCCGGACGGCAAATTGCTCGTCTTCGTGCCTCTGCTGGGAGACCTCAGGCCGCTCACAATAGGAATTGCCTTGCCGAACGCAGAGCATCGCACGCTGACGGTACAGGCGTTCATCGACCACTGTCGTCGCTTCGTCGTCGAGCAGGGCGTCTTCGGCACCGAACGCATCGTGAAGTGAGGGCTGCCGTGCGGATCACGACGGCCAGCCGTCCGTGAGCCGTTCGAGCAATCTGTCCAGCATCCCGTCGCAACGCCGCAGCTGTTCGACGCTGACAAATTCATCCGGCTTGTGTCCCTGCGCCATCGAGCCAGGTCCGCAGACGATGGCAGGCGTGCCGAGATCGCGACTGAACAATCCGCCTTCCGTGCCGAACGCGACTTTCATCGTGTCATTGGCGCCGGTCAGCGATTTGACGAAGGCCACCGCCTCCGATGCGGCCGGCGTGTCGAGGCCCGGATAGGTGTTGGTGATCTCGATTTCGATTGCGGCCTCGGCCGCGATCGAAACGGCGTCCTCGGCAATGCGTGCCGCGGCGTCGCGCAGCCTGTCCAGAATGCCGGCGGCATCGTCGGCGGCAATGTTGCGGATCTCGAAATCGACCTGGCAGAGGTTGGGCACGATGTTGAGCGCGACGCCGGCATTGATCTTGCCGACATGAACCGTCGTGTAGGGGATGTCGTAGTCGCCGTCGCGGGCGCCGTCGCGGGCCAATCGTTCCTGTTCGTCACGCAAGGCACGCACGAAATCGCAGCCGAGGTGGATGGCATTGAGCGCCAGCGGGGCGAGCGCCGAATGGCCTTCGCGTCCCCTGCAGACGGCGCGAGCGGCAAGCTTGCCCTTGTGCCCGGTCGCCACCTGCATGTTGGTCGGCTCGCCGACGATGCACAGCAGCGGGCGTTGCGGCGCCGCGCTCAGCATTTCGATCAGGTCGCGCACGCCCAGGCAGCCGACCTCCTCGTCATAGGAGAGCGCCAGATGCAACGGCGTCCGAAGCGCCATCGTGGAAGCCCTGATGCAGGCGGCGAGCGCGGAGGCCACAAAACCCTTCATGTCGGCCGCGCCGCGTCCGTAAAGCTTGCCCTCGCGCTCGGTCATTTCGAAAGGCGGCAGCGTCCAGTTCTGGCCATCGACGGGGACTACATCGGTGTGGCCGGACAGCATGACACCGGGCCTGCCGGCCGGGCCGATGGTGGCAAAGAGGTTGGCCTTGTGCCCGTCCGCGCTGTGGACGATCTGGCAGGCAACGCCGCTCGCCTCGAGCAAGTCGGCCGCATAACCGATCAGGTCGAGGTTGGAGTCGCGGCTCACCGTCGGGAAAGCGATCAGCCGTTCGAAGATCCTGATAGTGTCCATTTTCTGTCTCTCGGTAGGGTCCTGGCTGTCTAGCATCATGCCGCCGATGCTCTGAAGTCGCATTTCGCTCAGCCCCGGTTCAACACAGACTAATCCGCCCCAGTACCGCGATTAGGCGTGTCCTAATCGGCACAGAAGAAATCCGTAGTTTTCCCGCGCCGGCTCCAATTTATGAGTAGTTTCGGCAGCACCGGGAGTGCCGAGCCGGCACGGAGGAAGCACCATGCGCGACCCACGCTACGACATCCTGTTCGAGCCGATGAAGATAGGCCCGGTGACGGCCAAGAACCGCTTCTATCAGGTTCCGCATTGCAATGGCGGCGGCTATCGCGATCCGTCCGCCGCGGCAGAGATGCGCCGCGTCAAGTCCGAAGGGGGCTGGGGCGTCATCTTCACCGAGCAGACGGAAATGCACCACACTTCCGAGATCACGCCCTTCATCGAACTGCGGCTATGGGATGACGCCGATATTCCGGCTTTGGCCAAGATGGCCAAGGCCATGCACGAGCACGGCGCGTTGGCTGGCATCCAGCTCGCCTATTCCGGGATCAACGGCCCCAACCTCTACAGCAAGGAGGTGCCGCGCGGGCCGTCGGCCCTGCCGATCCGCACCTTCACCAACGATCCGGTGCAGGCGCGCGCCATGGACAAGCAGGATATTCGCGATTTGCGCCGCTGGCACCGCAATGCCTTCAAGCGCGCGAAGCAGGCGGGTTTCGACCTGGTATGCCTCTATGGCGCGCACGGCTTCGGCATTATCCAGCATTTCCTGTCGACCGCCACCAACCAGCGCGTCGACGAATATGGCGGCTCGCTGGAAAACCGTTCGCGGCTGATGCGCGAGTTGATCGAGGAAGGGCGCGACGCGATCGGCGACACGTGCGGCCTGACGCTCAGGCTGTCGCTGGACGAGATGATCGGCGAGCTCGGCTTCGCCAATTCGGAAGTCCGCGACATGATCGAGATGCATGCCGAACTGCCCGACCTGTGGGATCTCGCGCACGGCGCCTGGGAGGATTGCTCGGGCCCGTCGCGCTTCAAGGACGAGGCGGCGCAGGAAAACCTGGTGTCGGGCATCAAGAAGCTGACCTCGAAGCCGGTCGTCGGCGTCGGCCGCTTCACTTCACCCGACGTGATGGTCAGGATGATCAGGTCGGGAACGCTCGACTTCATCGGCTGCGCCCGTCCGTCGATCGCCGATCCCTTCCTACCGAGGAAGGTCGAGGAGGGCCGCATCGAGGACATCCGCGAATGTATCGGCTGCAACATCTGCATCACCGGCGACATGACCATGTCGATCTCGCGCTGCACGCAGAACCCGACCTTCATGGAGGAATGGCGCAAGGGCTGGCATCCGGAGCGCATGCAGGCCAAGGGCGACAGCGACAGCGTGCTGATCGTCGGCGCCGGGCCTGCCGGACTGGAGGCTGCCCGTGCGCTTGGCCTGCGCGGCTATAAAGTGGCCATCGCGGAAGCCGGCACCGAGCTCGGCGGGCGTGTGGCGCGCGAAAGCAAGCTTCCAGGCCTGTCGGCCTGGGGCAGGGTGCGCGACTATCGGCGGTATCAGCTCGGCCAGATGCCTGACGTCGACATCTATTTCGAAAGCCGGCTGGCGGCGGATGACATCCTATCCTTCGGCTTCCAGAACATCGCCATCGCCACCGGATCGACCTGGCGCCGTGATGGCGTCGCGCGTGCCCATGTCGTGCCGATGCCGATCGACGCCGCGATGCCGGTCCTTACGCCCGACGATCTGATGGCCGGCAAGGTTCCAGATGGCAACGTCGTGCTGTTCGACGACGACCACTATTACATGGGCGGCGTTCTCGCCGAGCTGATGGCGCGTCAGGGAACGAAGGTGACCTTGGTGACGCCATCGGCCTATGTCTCGGACTGGACCCGCAACACGCTTGAGCAAGGGGCCATTCACCGCCGCCTGGCTGAACTCGGGGTCGACATCGTGCTCAACAGGACCGTCACGAGTATCGCTTCGGGCGGTGTCGTGACGGCTTGCGTCTACACCGGCGCGAAACAGGATCTGACGGCCGATGCGGTCGTACTTGTCACGTCGCGCAATCAGGACGACGCCGTTTGGCGCAATCTCAAGGCCCGGGAAAGCGAGTGGGCCGACGCCGGCATCCGTTCAGTCAAGGTCATCGGCGATGCCGAAGCACCGGGACCCATCGCCTGGGCAACCTATGCCGGCCATCGCTTCGCTCGCGAGCTGGACGAACCCGACATCGGCGACGCCTTGCCGTTTCGGCGGGAAGTCGCCGCACTGGCGGCGGAATAATGCATGTCGCCCGGAAGTGTCCTCGTTTCCGGGACAACGACATGCATAAAATCAGAAGCCTACAGCAGGTCGGGCGAATCCTATTCGCCGCGACATGCTGTAGAACCGCCGGGGCGCGGCAGATCAGACCGCCCGCCCTTGCTGGTCGAAGAAATGCAGATGCCCGGGTTCGGCCCGCAGGTCGACCTCGGCGCCGGTTTCCGGCGCCGGTCCTTGATTGTGGATGACGAGGCAGGTCTGGCCCCCGTCCAGCTCGACATGGAGCAGCGTGACGGCGCCGGTATATTCAGCAAGCCTTACCTTGCCGCGCAACGTGCCGTTCGCGGGCTGGCCTAGCGACAGGTGCTCGGGTCGAATACCGACCGATGTGGCCGTCGCGGGGACCGATGCGCTAAGCGCCATAGGTTGTCCGTCGGCGAGCGGCAGGACGTTCATCTTGGGGCTGCCGATAAACTGGGCGACGAAGACGGTTTGCGGGCTGTCGTAGAGATCGCGGGGCGAGCCGACCTGTTCGATCCTGCCGTCGCGCAACACCACGATCTTGTCGGCAAGCGTCATGGCCTCGATCTGGTCGTGGGTCACGTAGATCATCGTCGTCGACAGGCGCTGGTGCAACGCCGCGATCTCGGAGCGCATGTGGACACGCAGTTCAGCATCGAGGTTCGAGAGCGGCTCGTCGAAAAGGAAGACGTCCGGATTGCCGACGATGGCCCGGCCGATGGCCACGCGCTGGCGCTGGCCGCCCGACAGCTGACGCGGAAAGCGGTCGAGCAACGGTTCGAGCTTCAGCGTTGCGGCGGCTTCCGAAACGCGGCGGGCGCGTTCGCTGGCCGGCACCTTGCGCACCTTGAGGCCGAAACCCATGTTGTCGCGGACTGTCAGGTGCGGATAAAGCGCGTAGGACTGGAACACCATTGCGACTCCGCGCCTGGCCGCCGGCACCTCGTTGACCAGGCGATCGCCGATGTGGAGTTCGCCGTCGCTGATGTGCTCCAGGCCGGAGATCAGCCGCAGCAGCGTCGACTTCCCGCATCCCGATGGTCCGACGAAGACCACGAACTCGCCATCCTCGATCTCGAGATCGACGCCGCGGATGACCTCGACCGTGCCGAAATTCTTGCGGATGTCCTTGAGCAGAACCTTTGTCATGACTTCCCTTATCCCTTGACACCGGAGAGGGCGAAGCTCTCGATGATCTGGCGCTGGGCGATCAGATAGATGATGAGGATGGGAACCACGGCCAGACTCGTCGCCGCCAGTTGCAGGTTCCACAGGGGCAGGCCGTAGCTGTCGTTGAAATTGGACAGCGCCAGCGGCAGCGTGAACTTCTCCAGCGAACTGAGGAAGATCAAGGGTTCGAGGAACAGGTTCCAAGAATGCAGGAAAGTGATGATCGCGACCGCGGCAAGGGCCGGCCGCGACATCGGCAGCGCGATCTTCAGCCAGACGCCGAAACGTGACAGCCCGTCCATCTTGCCCGCCTCCTCAAGCTCCTTGGGCAGCGCCAGGAAGAACTGGCGCATCAGGAACGTCGCCACCACGCCCTGCGGTCCGAACACCGGCAGAAGGATGAGCGGCCAGTGCGTGTCGATCAGACCCATGGCGCGGATCAGGAAGAAGTTCGGGATGATCGTCACTTCCTCCGGCACCATCAGCGCCATCACCAGGAACAGCATCAAAAGGCCTGCACCCGCAAAGCGGATGCGCGCCAGCGCGTAGCCGGCGAGCGAGGCGATGAACAAGGTCAGCACCGTCACCGTCGCGGCAATGTAGAGCGAGTTGAAATACTGCCGCGCGAAGGGCTGATAGGTGAACACTTCCACAAAATTCTCGAAGCGCCAGACGCGGGGGATCAAGGTCGGCGTGCCGAAGATTTCGGTGGTGCTCTTGAAGCCGCCGGAAATCATCCACAAGAAGGGGAAGATGAAAGGCACCGCCACCAGCAGCAGGGCTGCGGTCCAGCAGATGCGGTACAGGATTTCGGTCAGGCGCGGGCTCACTCCATCTCCCTCCGTCGCAGCATCACCTGCACCAGGGTCAGCGCCATGACGATGACGAACATGATCAGCGCAAGCGCGGCCGCATAGCCGACATTGAAGAATTTGAAGCCCTGCTGGTAAATGTAGAACGCCAGCACCAGCGTGCCGTTTTCGGGGCCGCCACCGGTCATCTGGTAGATGTGGTCGAACACCTTGAACGAACCGATCGTCGTCAGAACCATGATGACCAGCGTCGTCGGCGCAAGCAGCGGCCAGGTGATCATGCGGAAGACCTGCCAGCGCGACGCGCCCTCCAGCTTTGCGGCCTCTTCATAGTCGCGCGGTATCGATTGCAGCGCCGCGATGTAGAGGATCATGTTGAGCCCGACCATCTTGATGACGCGGGTAACGATGACCGCCGCCATCGCCCAGTTGGGCTCGCGCAGCCAGTTCGGACCGTCTATACCGATCCAGGCAAGCATCTGGTTCACGGCGCCGCCTTCACCCTGCAGCATGAATTTCCAGACGATCGCCCAGGCAATCGCCGACGTGACCACCGGCGCGAAGAAAACCGTCCGAAAGAAGACGACGCCGAAGAACGGCCGCGACAGCGCCAGCGCAAGCGAGAGCGCCAGCGCCATGTTCAGGGGTACAAGCCCCAGCGCGAAGATCACGGAATTGCGCACGACATGCCAGAAGTCGGGGTTCTCCAGCAGGACGTTGTGGAAATTGCGCAGCCCGACGAATGTCGCCTGCTGGCTGAGCAGGTTCCACTCGGTCGTCGAATAATAGAAAATGGCGACCAGCGGCCCAAGGAAGAAGATCAGGAAGCCGATCAGGGTCGGGCTGACGAACAGCCACGCCTCCAGCATTTCCCTGGTTTTCAGGGTCAGCCACGGCGCGCTCGGTGGGTGCGCCGCATTGCCCCGGGATGCCTTGCCAGTCACGAAGCGGAGCCCTGTGTCAGAGCAGCGGCTGGATGGCGGCGCAGACGCCCTTCAGTGCCTCTTCGACATTGGCGTCGGCCCGCCACAATGTGTCGACGCGCGGCGCCATCGCCGCGAAGATCTGCGGCACATGCTCATGCGAGGGGTGGACGCGGCCGTTGACGATCGCGGCTGCCACGCTCTTCATTTGCTGCGGCGGGATCAGCTTGTTGGAATTGATGAACGCATCGCTCTCCAGGACGCTCTTGCGGGCGGGCGGGAAGAACTGCGCCATGACAGCCACATTGTCCTTGCTGGTCATATCGGCAACCAGTTGCGCGGCGAGCTCGGTGTTCTTGCCCGATGCAAAGACAGTCAGCGCGGCCTGGCCGATGACCGGAGCCTCGCCTGCCGGTCCCGAAGGCAGCGGAGCGATGCCCCACTTGAAACCCGCCTCGGGCATCTTCGAGGCCCGCGAGATCTGGTTCACGGTCATCGCCGAATTGCCGGAGAAATAGTCGCCCTGTTCTCCCGGCGGCACGATCGACTTGTCCTTGAACACCATGTCGTGCAGCTGCTTGATCGCGGTCACCGCTTCCGGCTTGTCCAGGCCGCACTGACCGTTGGCCCACAGGTCGCCGCCATAGGCGCGCACGGGTGGCAGCAAAGCGTGCGTCATGCGCGATGCGTAGCCTTCGCCGTCCTTGAACTCGAAGCCCCATTTGCCGGGATTGGCGTCGGTGACCTTCTTGGCGACCTCCTGGAATTTCTGCATGTTCCACTCGCCTTTGGCGGCGAGCTGGTTGGGGTCTTCGAGACCCGCTTTGTCGAACATGTCCTTGTTGTAGTAGATCAGGAACGGCGAGGTCGAGAACGGCATGCCATAGACCTTGCCGTCCTTCTGCCAGAGCGCCATCGCCGGCTCGGAGAAATCCTCGAAATTGTATCCCTCGGTCGCCTTCAGCGTCGGGCCGATGTCCATGAGCAGGCCGGCGTTCTCGAAGGCCGGTGCCGCATCCTCCATCATCCAGGCGATATCGGGGGCGTTGCCGCCGGCGACCTGGAAAGTGAGCTTTTGCGTATAGTCGGCAACCGGAACGGTCTCGAATTTCACCGTCACGCCCGGATGCTTGGCGATGAAGCCCGCGGCGATGCCGTTCAGCATCTTGAGATGGGCCTCGTTGCCCGTCCACACGGTCATCCGGAGTTCCTGGGCCGGCGACTGTGCCGACAGGGTCCACAGCGCCACGGCCGATAGTGCGAGCTTGATTGCGGTCTTCATGATTTCCTCCCGAAACATTGATGGTCCGATCAAGAACTGTGGGTGCGATATCAATCGCCCCGCAAGCGGCGGCGTCTTGTCATGCTGCTCCTGGCAAGGCGCCGGGAGCGTCGCCGATCGTCCAGCCGCCATCGACGGGAATATCGGCGCCGGTGATGTAACGGGCGGCATCGCTGCACAGGAAAACGAAAGCGCCGACGACGTCGTCGGGCTGGCCGTGGCGCCCGGCGGGAATCTTCGCTGCGACCGCCGCGCGGAAAGAGGCGTCGCGGTAGCGCTCGGCAGTCGCCTCCGTCTCGATCGCGCCGGGCGATACCACGTTCATGGTGACGCCATGCGGCGCGACTTCACGCGCCATGGCGCGCACCGCCGTCAGTTGCGCGGCCTTCAGCGACGCATAGACGATGGTCTCGGCGCGCGGGCGCCTCGCCATCACGCTGCCGGTCGCCACCACGCGCCCCCATCCGCGCTTTGCCATGGCTGGAACCAGCCGCGCCGCTAAGGTGAGCAGGGCCGTGAAGTTGGCCGCGACATGTGCCTGGATATGCGCGTCGTCGACCTCGCTCCATGCACGGCGACGCTCGATCGCGCCGTTCGAGACCAGGATGTCGATGGCGCCGTCGCTGACCTCGTCCGCAAAGGCCGACATCGCTCTGCTGTCGGTGAAATCGGCCTCGATGACCGTCGTGCCGGGACCGATGGCCGCCGCCGTGTCGCGCGCGCCGGCGGCGTCGCCGAAATGGTGCAGCGCGACCGCGGCCCCTTGCCGTGCAAGGGCGATCGCAACCGCACGCCCGATGCCGGAGCTAGCGCCGGTCACCAGCGCTCGACGGCCGGCAAGGGAAAAACGGTCCTGGTTCAAGGTGACGGCTCCCCGAGTTTGTCCGCGACCTCGAACGAGGCGATGTCGGCCGCGTCGAAGTGCTCGTGGATGCGTCGGTCCGCGAGGTCGGTATCACCCGCCGCGATCGCGTCATGGATTGCCTTGTGCCGTTCGACGGTCGCCCGCCAATCCGCCTCGCTGCGATTGGAGCGCCGCGAAAACAGTTCCGAAACCTCCCGTTGGACCGAACGCATCCCTTCCATCTGGATGCGGATCATTGAATTTCCAGTGGCCGTCGCGAGGCCGAGGTGGAACATAATGTCGGCCTGTGTGAAATCGCCTGGCTTGCCGATGCCGGCGTGCATGTCGAGCACGGCCTGGCGCATCATTTCCAATCCTCTGGGATCGCGGCGCTCGGCGGCCAGCCGGGCGATGCCGACTTCGATGACGCGGCGCATCTCGTTGGCTTCCTGCAACCGGGTCAGGCTCGATCGGACCGCATAGGCGTAAATGCGGTCCATGGGCTCGCCGCTCAGTGCCTTGGCGCGCGCGACCTTGCCTTGCTGCGTCGACACCAGGCCCGCGCTGGTCAGCTGGCGCAGCGCCTCGCGCGCGATCGGCTTGGAGACGCCGAACTCCCGGGCGATCTCGCCTTCCGGCGGCAGCGCTTCGCCGGGCGCGATGCGTCCGTCGAATAGCGCCGCGGCGATTGCATCCGAGACTCCGTCCGCGAGGCGGGACGGGCTCGCGGGCTTCGCGGCGAAAATCGATTTGCGTGCTGTTTCTGCGATCATTCGGATTCCTCTGTCGGCTGCCTAGCACGATTGCCTCAAACATAGCAACTAAGTTTTGTGGTTGCTAAGTTTATAAGTGGGCGTTATGACGAGCCATCCGCAAGGACGAGGGAAGTCTGGTATTGATGCGCATGAGCGATCCAACCGTGGCGGGGCCACTGAAGATTGCCGAGGTGATAGCCCATCCCCTCAGTCAGACGCTGCCCAGGCCCACGGTCACGTCCTGGGGCGCCTACGAAAAAGTCTCGCTGGTCCTGGTCGAAATGCGTACCACCGACGGCATTGTCGGGGTCGGCGAAACCCTGGCGCGGTTTTCGCCCAAAGCCTATGTCGAGTTGATCGAAAATTCGCTCAGGCCGCGCCTGCTCGGCCAGGACGCGCGCAACATCGGCGCCTTGTGGCAGTCGATGCGCCGCGCGCTGTCGGGCAGGGCAGGTGGCATGCTGATCGAGGCCATCGCCGGCGTCGATATCGCGCTTTGGGATATACTGGGCAAGGCAACCGGACAGCCCATCGCCAAACTTCTTGGCGGCGTCGGACGTGATCGCATCGACGTCTACGCGGCGGCCGTCAACTGGGTCGATGACAAGGCCGCCGACGCCGAGCTCGACCGCTATGTCGCCGAGGGCTTTACACGCATCAAGGTCAAGATGGCGCGCCCTGTGCGGGACGCCTGCAAACGCATCGAGCGCATTCGCAAGCGGGCCGGAGACGCGATCGGGCTCTGTGTCGATGCGAACTGGGCCTACAATCTGGATGAGGCCGTCGAGGTCGGCCGCGCGCTTTCGGCAAATGGTTATTTCTGGTTCGAGGAGCCGCTGCAACCGGAGAACGAGCAGGGCTATGAGGAACTGCGCCGGCGCTGCGACGTACCGCTGGCCGCGGGCGAGAGCAATTTCACCCTCGACCAGGCGCAACGCCTGATCGCCAACCGCACACTGTCGGTGCTGCAGCCGGACGTTGCGCGCGCCGGCGGTATCTCCGAGACGCGCCGCATGGCCGATTACGCCGCCGCGCATGACGTCCGCTACGCTCCGCATATCGGCATGTCCGGCATCGTCTGCGAGACGGCAAGCGTCCACCTGGCCGCCGCGATGCCGAACTTCGGCGTGATGGAATGCGAATGCGATGCCAGCCCGTTCAAGACGCATCTGGCCGATCTTGCACCCGGCTGCGTCAGGCAGAAGAACGGCACGCTCGATGTTCCGCAAAAACCCGGGCTCGGCATCGAAATCGACTGGAATGCCGTCAAGAAACTGAAAGCCGAATGAGGCCGAAGACCAGATGAAGAACCAGGCTCCAAACCAGACCGGCGATCTGACCGAGGCGATGCGCCTGGCGCTGCTGCGCGCGGACCCGGCGCTCAGCCGGTTCGATCCGCTGCCGCGGATATTGTCGTTCGACAATTTCGCGCGCGGTCATTGCGGCTGGTCGCAGCTCGTCGGCAATTACGAGGACGATCTCGACACCATGCTGCCGGGCTACGCGCAGCACACCAGCGCGATGCTGTCGACGCTCGCCCACTGGGACGCCGGCTCGCATGGCGGGATGGATTCGTCCTATGCTTTGAAGATCGCGACACGCCCGGTGGCGGGGGCCCGAAACGTCGCCATCAAACGCCACACATTCCGCAGACGTGGGCCGATCCGTTTCGAAATGTATTTTACCTTCAAGCCGGAGGCCAACACGCTGAAGCTGTCCGAAACCGACGTGCGCTCGGTCGGCCTCCTCTTCGACCTGCAGGGTGGGGACCAGGACGGCAACAGCAACAACGATCGCGTCATGCCGCATCTGCGCTTCTTGAACGCGCTCGACGGCCAGCATCTGCAGAAATGGCAATACAAGCGCGAGACCGAAAGGATCACCCCGATCGGCACCGACAACAAGACGCTCAGCCACTACCATCTGTCGCCGGAGGGCTGGGTCGATCTTCCCGGTGGATCGCAGCGCCTCTGCTACAACGAAATCCCCACCAAGGTGAACTGGACGTATCTGTGCTTCGATTTCGATCTGGCGACGATGACGGCGCTCGGGCTGCGCTGCAACGATCGCAGCTTTGATCTTACAGGCTTCGATTCGATCCGCATTCCTGCGATGAAGAACCTGTGGTGCATGCTCAACTTCGGCCTTTTCGCTGAAACCGACGTCGCCAAACGGGCTTTCCTCTACGTCGATTCCATCTGCATTTCGGGAGATTTCTGATGCTGCCCGAGAACATCACCGCGATTGTCTCGCGCAACGAACGCTGGCATGGCGAAGCCGCCAGCGAGCCTTACGAGGCGGGATGGGCGCGAGAGGCGGTCTTCTTCGTGCGCGCGCTCAAGCAACCCATCGGCCCCACCGCCACGGCATGGGTCGAGGTCTCGCCGGACGGCATGCACTGGCTGCGCGAGGGCACCGAATTTCCGATGCCGAAGGAACGCGATGCCGTAGCGATGGCGCGGCTTGCCCATTTCGGCAACTGGCTGCGTGTCGCGGCACGGTTCGACGATGGCGCCGAGTGCACCGTGCTGGTGACACTGCACCTGAAGGCCTGAACCGGCTCGCGCCGGCGCCACAGGCCTTGCCTGCGGCTGCCCAATCCCTTTTTCGGCCCCATGGAGAGATCATGACCGACGCATACGCCACATTTGCCCCGGACAGCTTTGCCGGCAAGACCGTGCTGGTGACCGGTGCCGCCAGCGGCATGGGTTTCGAAACCGCCCGTGCATTCCTCTCCAAAGGGGCCGAGGTCGTGATGTGCGACCGTGACGCGGAAGGCCTTGCAAGGCGCCATGACGAGGTGGGCGGGATCGCCGGGACACCGCACAAAGTGGTGGCCGACATGGGCGATCCCGACAGCATCAGGCGCATGTTCGATTATTGCGATGCCAGGCTGGCGAGGCTCGACAATGTCGTCACCTGCGCCGCGATCATCACCGCCAAGCGAATCCCGGACCAGGATTGGGCGCACTGGCAGCGCGTGCTGGGCGTCAATTTGCTGGGCACTTTCTTCACCGTCCAGGGGGCGGTGCAGCGCATGCAGGGCAGCGGCGGGGGAAACATCGTCTGCGTGGCATCGGACGCCGGCGTGCATGGCGGCGGTGGCCTTATCGCGGACACGGCCTATGCGGCCTCGAAGGCCGGCACGCTGTCGCTGGTGAAGTCGGTCGCGCGCGAACTGGCGGGAAAGGCGGTGCGCATCAACGCCCTCAATCCGGGGCCGACCGATTCGCCGATGCATTCCCACATCGATCCGGCCCTGAAGGATCGCATTGCGGCCAACCTGCCCATACGCCGCATGGGCCGGCCCGACGACATGGCCGCCGCGATCCTGTTCCTGTGCTCCGACGCCGCGAGCTTCGTCTATGGCGCGGCGCTCGACGTCGATGGCGGTTCGATGTTCCGCTGACCGGCAGGGCCGCGGCTCCGGCGACGCTCACTGACCCTTGCCGCCATTTATAGTGTTCAGTCTACCGGACGGTCCGCGGCCGAACGCCGTCTATCAATCCACAAGGCAAGCAAGGTGCAGGCCGCGCCCGAGAGCAGGTAGGCGCCCGCCGCGATGAGGCCGAAATTGCCGGCCAGCAGCAGAGCTGCGAGCGGAGCGAAGCCGGCGCCGAACATCCACGCGAGATCCGAGGTTATCGCCGAGCCGGTATAGCGATGGTGTCGCGAAAAGCTCGATGCGACGACGCCTGACGACTGCCCGAAGCTCAACCCCAGCAGGATGAAGCCCAGCACCATGAACAGGATCTCGCCAACGGTACCGCCATCCAGAAGCTGCGGGGCAAAGCCGCTGAACGTCGCGATGGCGATCGCCGAACCGCCGAGCAGCGCTCGGCGTCCGACACGATCTGCAAGTGGGCCCGACGCGACGATGGCGGCGATGCCGAACAGCGCGCTCACCGCCTCGATCGCCAGGAAGCGTGCCGGTCCCTCATTGGTGAACAGGAATACCCAGGAGAGCGGAAACACCGTCACCATGTGGAACAGGGCGAAGCTCGCCAGCGGCGCGAAAGCGCCGACGATGACGTTGCGGCCTTCGGCCCTGATCGTGTCCCTTATGCGCGTCGGCTGCAGGTCGCCGCTTTCGTATAGTTTCGAGAATTCGGGCGTCACCACAATGCGCAGCCTGGCGAACAGGGCCACGACATTGATGGCGAAGGCGACGAAGAAGGGATAGCGCCAGCCCCAGGCAAGGAAGTCGTCGGCCGACAGATTGGCGACGAAGAAGGCGAAGAGGGCGCTGGCCACGATGAGGCCGATCGGCGCGCCCAGTTGCGGGATCATGGCGTAGAAGCCGCGCCGGTTCCGCGGCGCGTTCAGCGCCAGCAGCGAGGGCAGGCCGTCCCACGTCCCGCCAAGCGCCACGCCCTGCCCGATGCGGGCCAGCGCCAGAAGCCAGATCGCAAGCACGCCGATATCGCCATAGGCGGGAAGGAACGCGATGGCGACGGTCGAGGTGCCGAGCAGGAACAGCGCGATCGTCAATTTCGCACCGCGACCGTAGGCGCGGTCGACGGCCATGAACAGAACGGAACCGAATGGACGGGCGATGAAGGCCAGCGCGAAGATGGCGAAGGAGTACAGCGTTCCGACGAGCGGATCGTGCGTCGGAAACACCAGCTTGGGGAACACGATGACGGACGCGATCGCATAGACGAAAAAGTCGAAGAATTCCGACGTCCTGCCGACGATCACGCCGACCGCGATATCGCCCGCGCTGACCTGGCCGTGGTCCGAGCCGATCAGCCCGCTGTCTGTTTCGCCAGTCGAAGTATGAGCCATCTTGTCCGTCGCCACCCGGGTGGAATGAAATATTTGGGGCCCAATTGCGGCAATCCCATGTGCGCTGCACATTGCCAGACCCACCCCGGCTGGGCATTGGACAAATTGTCCAATGTCACCACGCCGCCGCCGGCAGTAGCCCTTGATCGATACCGCACTGCAACATCCCAACGCGTTGCGGCGGTCCATCGAGGGCAGCGTCTGATGAAACGATTTGGAGCCTTGCTTCTGCTTCCCCTGGCCGGGCTGTTGAGCGGCTGCGATATGGTCGTGCTCGCGCCGGCGGGCGATGTCGCGGCCCAGCAGCGCGACCTGCTGGTGGTCTCGACCCTGCTGATGCTGATCATCATCGTGCCGGTCATGGCGCTGACTGTCTTTTTCGCCTGGCGCTACCGGCAATCCAACGCCTCGGCGACCTATGCGCCGGACTGGGATCATTCGACGAAACTGGAACTGGTGATCTGGGCAGCCCCTCTGCTGATCATCATATGCCTTGGCGCGCTGACCTGGCTCGGCACCCACCTGCTCGACCCATACCGCCGGATCGACCGGATTGAAGCCGGCCAGCCCGTTACCCAGCTCCACAAGCCGCTCAGGGTCGAGGTCGTGGCGCTCGACTGGAAATGGCTGTTCATCTATCCGGATTACGGCATTGCCGCCGTCAACGAGCTGGCGGCGCCGGTCAACCAGCCGATCGATTTCCGCATCACCTCGTCGGCGGTGATGAATTCCTTCTACATTCCAGCCCTTGCCGGCCAGATCTATGCCATGCCGGGCATGGAGACGAAGCTGCACGCCGTCATCAACCGGCAGGGCACCTATAGCGGTTTCTCCGCCAACTACAGCGGCGCCGGCTTTTCGGGCATGCGCTTTGCCTTCCACGGCCTGTCCGACCAGGCCTTCGACCAGTGGGTGGCACAGACCAGGACCGCGTCGGCGGCGCTTAACCGCGACAGTTACCTCGAGCTCGAAAAGCCGAGCGAGAACGAACCGGTCCGCCACTACGCCTCCGTCGATCCCGCCCTTTATGGCGCCATCCTCAATCTGTGCGTCGAGCGCGGCAAGATGTGCATGAACGAGATGATGTCGATCGACGCCAAGGGTGGTCTCGGTCTCGCAGGTGTGCGCAACACCTTGCCGCTGCAATATGACAAGCTCGCCCGGCGCGGCGCGGTGTTCGGAAACGATCCCTCTTATGTCGCCAGCATCTGCACCGCGGAAGAGGCCGCTGCCATCTCGCGCGCCTCCCGCGATGCCTGGCCGACCTATTGGCCGGCGAAGAACCTGTCCCCGCTTCGCGGGGCGGGACTGCTCCGGCCAGGGACAGACAGCCGTAGCGCCGAGGCGGATACGCCGACCGTCGGCCTGCTGCGGCGTGAATTGTGAGAGACCGCCGATGCCCGATACGCTGACCAAATTCATCTTCGGCCGCCTCACCTGGGACTCGCTGCCGCTGCACGAACCCATCGTCGTCGCCACCTTCGTCGCGGTGGCGCTCGGCGGCATCGCGCTTCTCGGCGTGATCACCTATTTCAAGCTATGGGGCTACCTCTGGCGCGAATGGTTCACCAGCGTCGACCACAAGAAGATCGGCATCATGTACATGGTGCTGGGCCTGATCATGCTGCTGCGCGGCTTCTCGGACGCCATCATGATGCGCCTCCAGCAGGCCATCGCCTTCAATGGCTCCGAGGGCTACCTGAACTCACATCACTACGACCAGATATTCACCGCCCACGGCGTCATCATGATCTTCTTCGTGGCGATGCCCTTCGTCACCGGACTGATGAACTTCGTCGTGCCGCTGCAGATCGGCGCGCGCGACGTCTCCTTTCCGTTCCTCAACAATTTCTCGTTCTGGATGACGGTCGGCGGCGCCATTCTGGTCATGGCCTCGCTGTTCGTAGGCGAATTCGCCCGCACCGGCTGGCTTGCCTATCCGCCGCTCTCCGGCATCGGCTACAGTCCCGACGTCGGCGTCGATTACTATATCTGGGCGCTGCAGGTGGCCGGCGTCGGCACGACGCTGTCAGGCATCAACCTGATCTGCACGATCATCAAGATGCGCGCGCCCGGCATGACCATGATGCGCATGCCGGTCTTCACCTGGACGTCGCTCTGCACCAACGTGCTGATTGTCGCCTCCTTCCCGGTACTGACGGCGGTGCTCTCGCTGCTGGCGCTCGACCGCTATGTCGGCACCAACTTCTTCACCAACGACTTCGGCGGCAACCCGATGATGTATGTGAACCTCATCTGGATATGGGGTCACCCGGAAGTCTACATCCTCATCCTGCCGCTGTTCGGCGTCTTTTCCGAGGTCACCTCGACCTTCTCCGGCAAGCGCCTGTTCGGCTACACCTCAATGGTCTACGCCACGGTGGTCATCACCATCCTGTCGTACCTCGTCTGGCTGCACCACTTCTTCACAATGGGCTCCGGCGCCAGCGTCAATTCCTTCTTCGGCATCACGACGATGATCATCTCGATCCCGACCGGCGCGAAGATCTTCAACTGGCTGTTCACAATGTACCGGGGCCGTATCCGCTTCGAACTGCCGATGATGTGGACGGTGGCCTTCATGCTCACCTTCACCGTCGGCGGCATGACCGGCGTGCTGCTTGCGGTGCCGCCGGCGGATTTCGTGCTGCACAACAGCCTGTTCCTGATCGCGCACTTCCACAATGTCATCATCGGCGGCGTGCTGTTCGGCCTGTTCGCCGGCATTGCCTACTGGTGGCCCAAGGCCTTCGGGTTCAAGCTCGATCCGTTCTGGGGCAAGGTCTCGTTCTGGTGCTGGGTGGTCGGCTTCTGGTTCGCCTTCATGCCGCTCTACATCCTCGGCCTGATGGGCGTGACGCGCCGCATGCGTGTGTTCGACGATCCCTCGCTGCAGATATGGTTCGTCATCGCCGCCTTCGGCGCGGTGCTGATTGCCTGCGGCATCGGCGCCTTCCTGATCCAGATCTTCGTCTCCATCCGCAGGCGCGAGGCGCTTGCCGATACGACCGGCGATCCCTGGGACGGCCGCACGCTCGAATGGTCGACGTCCTCGCCGCCTCCCGCCTACAATTTCGCCTTCACGCCGGTCATTCGCGACAACGATGCCTGGTATGACATGAAGCAGGCCGGCTACATCAGGCCGCTTGCCGGCTTCAAGCCGATCCACATGCCAAGCAATACCGGCACCGGCATCATCCTGGCCGCCTTCAGTGTCGCGCTCGGCTTCGGCCTGATCTGGTACATCTGGTGGCTGGCGGCGCTGAGCTTCGTCTGCCTCATCGCCACCGCGATCGGCCACACCTTCAACTATCACCGCGACTTCCACATTCCGGCGGCCGAAGTCGCGCAGACGGAGGAGGCGAGGACGACGCTCCTCGCCGCTCAAGGCTAAGGGTTTGAGCATGACATCGACGGCAATCACGGCCGGCACCGAACCGGTCTTCCACCTGGAAGAAGAGCATGCGCACGCCGAAGGCGGCTCCACCATGCTCGGCTTCTGGCTCTATCTGATGAGCGACTGCCTGATCTTCGCGATGCTGTTCGCCGCCTATGGCGTGCTTGGCGGCAATTACGCGGCGGGGCCGGCACCGAAGGACCTGTTCGACCTCGATCTGGTGGCGGTCAACACCGCCATGCTGCTCTTGTCCTCGATCACCTATGGCTTCGCCATGCTGACCATGGACAAGGGCCGTGTCGCGGCGACGCAAGCCTGGCTTGCGGTGACCGGCCTGTTCGGCCTGGCGTTCCTGTCGATCGAGCTCTACGAATTCGCGCATATGATCCATGAAGGCGCCACGCCGCAGCGCAGCGCCTTCCTGTCGTCCTTTTTCACGCTGGTCGGCACGCACGGCCTGCATGTCACCTTCGGAACCGTCTGGCTGGTGACGCTGATGGTACAGGTCGCGAGATTTGGCCTCATCGAGGCGAACCGCCGCCGGTTGATGTGCCTCAGCATGTTCTGGCACTTCCTCGACGTCGTCTGGATCGGCGTCTTCACCTTCGTCTATCTGATGGGGATGTTGCGATGAGCGCTCATGATCATGCCGAGGGCCACGGCCACGCCCATGGTGGAGCAGCACACGGATCGTTCCGGGGCTATCTGACCGGCTTCGTCCTGTCGGCGATCCTGACCGCCATTCCGTTCTGGCTGGTCATGACCGGCGCCATCGACAACAAGCAGGCCACGGCCATCGTCATCATGGCCTTCGCGTTCGTGCAGATCGTGGTCCATATGATCTTCTTCCTGCATATGAACACCGGCTCGGAAGGCGGATGGTCGATGCTGGCGCTGATCTTCACGCTGATCCTGGTCGTCATCGTGCTGACCGGCTCGCTCTGGGTGATGTACCATCTCAACGCCAACATGATGCCGGGGCTACACGACATGCGCGAGATGCCATGAGCCTGGCGGCGGGCCCTGGGAGGACAACCATCGAGGCGATCGGACGTCCCGACCCGCTAGAGGGCGCCGGCGGATCGTCCGCGTCGCGCCTTGTCCTTGTGCTGCTCGGACTTCTCGGCGTGCTGGTGTTTGTCGGGCTCGGCATATGGCAGCTGGAAAGGCGGGTCTGGAAGCTCGACCTGATCGCCCGTGTCGACCAGCGCATTCATGCCCCGGTTGTCGATGCGCCTGGCCCGGAGAGCTGGAACGGCATCACCGCGGCCGGTTTCGAGTATGGTCATGTGCGATTGGCGGGACGTTATCTGGGCGGCGCCAACACGCTGGTGCAGGCGGTGACGGAGCTTGGCGGCGGCTATTGGGTGCTGACGCCGATGCGAACCGACCGTGGCTTCGTGGTGCTGGTCAACCGCGGCTTCATTCCCCAGGAACGCAAGGCTGAGTTCGAGCGGGAGAGGGGCGGCCTAACCGCGCCGGCCGTCATTGACGGGCTGTTGCGCATGAGCGAACCCGGCGGCGGCTTTCTGCGCAAGAACGACGCCACGGGCAATCGCTGGTATTCGCGAGACGTCGCAGCCATCGCAACCGCGCGCAGCCTGACGACCAACGTCGCTCCTTATTTCGTAGATGCGGAAGCATCCGGCATGGAGGGTTGGCCGCGCGGCGGGCTCACTGTCGTGACTTTCCGCAACAGCCACCTGGTCTATGCTTTGACCTGGTTCACGCTCGCTGCGATGCTCGCCACTGCCCTGGCCAGGCCGATGATCGGCCGCCGCCGACGGCAAGGACCTGCGAGATGAGCGTTCCCACGCAAGCGCTTCACCATGACAAATCCCTGGTGGCGGCATCCCTTGCCGGCAAGAACGGGGCAGTATCGCATCCCGAAGCAACGAACAGGAAGAACCTGTTCCTGCTTATCCAGCTGCGTTGGCTGGCGGTGGCGGGCCAGGTGCTCACCATTCTGGCGACGGAATACTGGTTCGATATCCCACTGCCGCTGGCGGAGATGGCCGGCGTGGTGCTTTTCCTGGTGGGCCTCAACATCTTCAGCCTGCTGGTCCTGCGCGGTATCAGGCCTATCAGCAACACCCAACTCTTCGTCGCGCTCATCTTCGACATGGCGGCACTGACGACGCAGCTTTACCTGAGCGGCGGCGCGTCCAATCCGTTCGTATCGCTCTACCTCTTGCAGATCACGCTCGGCGCGGCATTGCTGACGCCAAGGTTTACCTGGATCCTCGTGGCGGCTGCCTCGGCCTGCTTCGTCTTCCTCATCTTCCTCTTCCAGCCGATCGCGATCCCGCATCATGGCGGCAGCGATCTCCTGTCCCTGCATATCAGGGGCATGTTCATCTGCTTCGTGCTGGCGGCCGGACTGATCGTGATCTTCATGACGCGCATCGACCGCAATCTGCGCGAGCGCGACGCCTATCTCGCCGATCTGCGCCAGCGCTCGGCCGAGGAGGACCACATCGTGCGCATGGGCCTGCTGGCCTCGGGCGCCGCGCACGAACTCGGCACGCCGCTTGCCACGATATCCGTCATCCTGTCCGACTGGCGCCAGATGCGCACCCTTGCGCGCAACCGCGAACTGGCGGCCGATGTGGCCGAAATGCAGGCGCAGATCGAGCGCTGCAAGCGCATCGTGTCCGGGATCCTGATGTCTTCCGGCCAGGCCAGGGGCGAGGGAACGATACGCACGACGATTCGCGGTTTCCTCGACGATCTGGTCGAGGAATGGCGCACCAGTCGCCAGCCATCCAAGCTGGAATACAAGAACGATTTCGACCCGGACGAGCAGATCGTGTCCGACACGGCGCTGAAGCAGGTCATCTTCAACCTGTTCGACAATGCTCAAGAAGCATCGCAGGATTGGGTTGGCGTCACTGCCGAGCGGCAGGGCGACAAGCTGGTGATTTCCGTGCGCGATCGCGGGCCGGGCTTCGACGAGGGTATTCTGGCAGCACTTGGCCAACCCTATATGTCGAGCAAGGGACGGCCAGGCGGCGGTCTTGGTCTTTTCCTCGTCATGAACGTGGTCCGGAACCTGGGCGGCGATTTTTCGGCGCGCAACATGGAGCAGGGCGCCTGTGTTACCCTTTCGCTGCCGCTGGCGGCGCTGACCGATGGAGATGATCGTGAGGCCTGATCGATCGCTGTTTATCCTTGAGGACGACGCCACCTTCGCGAAAACGCTGAAGCGCTCCTTCGAAAAGCGCGACTACGACGTGGTCGTCTGCCACGACCGGGATGCATTGCTCAGCGCCCTCGAAACAGCTGTTCCGGCTTACGCCGTCGTCGATCTCAAGCTTGGGGCTGGCGGCTCCGGTCTGGAGTGCGTCAAGCTGCTCAGCGCCCGCGATGCTTCGACCAGGATCGTCGTGCTGACGGGCTTTGCCAGCATCGCCACCGCTGTCGAGGCGATCAAGCTCGGCGCGAGCCATTACCTGGCGAAACCCGCCAACACCGATGACATCGAAGCCGCCTTCGGCCGTGCCGAGGGCGATGTTTCCGTACCGCTTTCCAGCCGGCCCACCTCGATCAAGAACCTGGAATGGGAGCGCATCCACGAAACGCTGGTCGAAACCGGCTTCAACATCTCCGAAACGGCTCGCCGGCTTGGCCTGCACCGGCGCACTCTTGCCCGCAAGCTCGAGAAGCGCGTGGTGAGATAGCAGAGCGCCGTTGCTCTCGTGACCGGACCAAGCCGGGTCTGGCTCATCGACCATCCGGGTGCGAGCATTCAGTGCTTCCTTGCCCGGTCCGGGATACCTATTTGTCTGAGATTCGCGGACATTGGAGCAGGCAAACGTGGCGCAACGATCGGGCAGTGCTGATCTTCCCCTTCACGGCGGGCGTGTGCCGAAATGGCTGGGCGATCGCATGACGCGTCTCGGCGCCGTCATGTGCGAGGCGATCATCCATCATTATGGCCGCAATGAATTGCTGCGACGCCTTGCGCACCCGTTCTGGTTCCAGTCCTTCGGCGCCGTCATGGGCATGGACTGGCATTCTTCCGGCATCACGACCAGCGTCGTCGGCGCCTTGAAACGCGGTCTCACGCCGCTGTCGGGCGAACTCGGCATTCATGTTTGCGGCGGCCGTGGCGCGCATTCGCGCAAAACCCCGCATGAGCTTGCCGCCATCGGCGAGCGTATCGGCTTCGACGGCGCGCGCCTGGCAACCGCAAGCCGGCTTGTAGCCAAGGTGGACAGCGCCGCCGTTCAGGATGGTTTCGACCTCTATTTGCACGGCTTCATCGTCACCAACGATGGCGATTGGGTGGTGGTGCAGCAAGGCATGAACGGCGACAGCAAGGTGGCGCGCCGCTATCATTGGCTGTCCGAAGGTTTGAAGAGTTTCGTCGACCAGCCGCATGCCGCCATCGAAGGCGCCAACCAGGGCGAGATCGTCAATCTGACCGACCGGCGCGCCGAGGCCTCACGCCAGGGACAACTTGACCTGCTCCAGGATCTTGGGCCGGACCGCATCCTTCGGGAACTCGCCGCCCTGGAACCCGGCGCCGCACCGGCTCCGGCGCAGCCATTGTTGCCGCATCTGGTCATGCCGGCTCACCATGATGTCCGCGAAAGCGATGTCGTGATGCATCGCCTTCACGGCAACATGGCCGCGGCCGCCGAGCGGGGTCCTGCCGATTTCGCCGAGCTTCTCCTTGTTCCTGGTGTGGGCGCCCGCACGGTGCGGGCGCTGGCCCTCGTTGCCGAAGTGGTGCATGGCGCGCCTTGCCGGTTTTCGGACCCGGGCCGTTTTTCGCTGGCGCATGGCGGCAAGGACAGGCATCCCTTCCCTGTTCCGCTCAAGGTCTATGATGAAACAATCGGCGTGCTGAAGTCCGCGGTGCAAAAGGCCAGGCTTGGTCGCGAAGAGGAAATCGGTCATTGAGGCGGCTCGACGATCAGTCGCGGCAGGTCGAGCGATACGTCACCGGTCCCAGCCTCAAGGAAATTGTCGCCGGCGAATTCGACCAGTCGCATCTGCTTGGCGGCCGAAGTGTCTTTGGTTGGGAGCCGGCGCCGGATCAGATGCCCGCCGAGCAGAACAAGAAGGCATGACAGGCCGCTGGCGCCGCATCACGCCACGCGACGGTATCTGTAACGGTCCCGAATGAATTCATTGAAGTAGCCGCCCTTCGAGGAAGCCTTCATGAACGCGGCGTAGGTTGCCGGTGCGACGTCCTCATAGTCATAGCGGTTACCGCTCGGCACGAACCAGACGGAGAGCGTCCTGGTCGCGGGATCGTATTGCGTGTTTCGGATCGCGGTCGACGGCATGCTGGCACCTGACGGCTCAGCCACATAAACCCCTCAGGCATGGTGCGGTTCCGTCCCGCCACCCGACCTCGCTACCTGTCGCGGGGATTGCCGAACTTCGTGTCGCGCTTCCTCGAATATCGATCGATACGCGGCAGCTTGTCGGCAAAGTCGACCCACGGCAGTCTGAGGTTCCAATAGGCATGAGCCTGTGGCCGCAGCCCTTCGGGTCTGTCGAAGAACCCGATCGTCAGGTAGAGCTCGTCCGGCAGGCCTTCGTCGCTATAGCCTATCGAGGTCCCGCAATCGGGACAGAAAGTGCGGACAACGCCCGGCGTCCTGGAGAAGGCCTTTGGCGTTCCCTTCAAAAGGCGGAACTGGCTCGGCCGATATCCAACCCAGATGGTGAGCGGACTGCCGATCGCCCGTCGGCAATCGTCATCGTGATCGTAGCATATCCAGAAGGGATCACCGTCCATGGCGGCGGCAATCGCCCCGCAAAAGCAGGCCCCGGTTTCAACGCGCGGCATCCGGCACTCCAAGGCTGGAACATGTCCGGCGGCCTCCGACGGAACCGCCGTTGCCTAAACTTTCACGCCGCTACGGTGTTCCGTTGCGCCGGTGTTGAGATGTGTCCCAGGCAAGCAAGCGCGGTTCCCTGTATTGCCTTGCGGTCTGGCCTTCACCATCTAGGCACAATGTCGCCGCTCAAACCGAAAACAGCCGGCCGTGTGCCCCAGTACGATCTCTTCGGTGTCGTTCAGGATGATCTACCGGAGGGTTTCGCCTACCAGCCCGGACTGATCACACCGCAAGAGGAAATCGACCTCGTCCGGCAGCTTGAAGGACTGCCCTTCAGACCCTTCGACTTCCACGGCCATTTGGCAAACCGGCGTGTCGTCGGTTTTGGTCTTCGCTACGATTATGACCGGCGTGAAGTCGTCGACGCACCGCCTATACCTGATTTTCTGTTGCCCTTGCGCGAGCAGGTCGCGGCCTTTGCGCGCCGGCCCACCGAAGCCTTCGCGCAGGTCTTGATCAATGAATACCGGCCCGGCGCCGGCATCGGCTGGCACCGCGACAAGCCTCATTTCGAAGACGTCGCGGGCGTTTCGCTGCTGGCGCCCTGCGATTTTCGCCTTCGACGCAAGAATGGGTCTGGATGGGACCGCCGGACCATCACGGTCGAGCCGAGATCGGCCTATCTCATGACGGGCCCTTCGCGGTCGCAATGGGAGCACAGCATCCCGCCGCTTGCCGAGCACCGCTACTCGATTACCTTGCGGACTTTGCGGCCTCGGAACCCTTGAGCATGCGCTGAGGCCTGCACGAGGAAGCTTTCCGCATCATCTCGCCATAGTGCTCAACCCGACCGCGGCGGGGCGGGTTGAGCAATCTCCTGCTCTAGCTCTTTGTTTTTACGCAATTCCCTAGGGAAAGCGCTACGCACTTTTCCTGGAATTGCTCTAGGTCAGTATCAGCACGATCTTGTACGTATCCGGATCGACGATGACGATCCGGCCGTCGGCGAGGACGAAATACTCGTAGCTCTCGTACGCCGGGACGAGCTTGACGATGCGAGCCGGCAAACGATGCAGCCTGATCTTGTGCCGCGGAACCTCGATGCCGACTGAGACGTCGAAGTTGACGCTGGCTACCGGCTCGACCTTGGTTTCCCGGATCACCTGGGTGATTTGGGTCTTCTGTTCAACCGTTACATTGGTGATGGAAGCGGTCGAGGTCTTATCCTGTGTGGAGGTCTTGCCCTGGGCCTGCTGGTCCGTCGTGGTGCCGGTCTTGCCCTGGGCCTGTTGATCCGTCTGGACCTTGGCCTTGCCCTGTGCCTGCTGGTCGGTCGTGGTGCCGGCCTTGCCCTGGGCCTGCTGATCGGTCTGGACCTTGGTCTTGCCCTGTGCCTGCTGGTCCGTGGTGGCGCCGGCCTTGCCCTGGGCCTGCTGATCGGTCTGGACCTTGGCTTTGCCCTGGGCCTGCTGATCCGTCGTGGTGCCGGCCTTGCCCTGGGCCTGCTGATCGGTCTGGACCTTGGCCTTGCCCTGAGCCTGCTGGTCAGTCTGGGACTTGGTACCCTGTGCCTGCTCTTTCATCTTCGAGCCCTTCTGGCAGTTGGTCGTGCCGGAAGCGCAGTTTGTGTCCGCTCCTGATTGGCTGTCGGCGGGCTGCTGCGACTGGGCCATCGCCGTCCCGCAGCCGAGCCCGATCGCAAGCATGCTGGTAATGAGAACATGTTTCATAGGAAATCTCCTTCGGAGAGTTCGTCCCTTCAAGGGGTAAAACTTCGACCAAAAAAGATTGTTCCGAACTGGATGCGTGAATGCCGCCACCCCAGATAGAGCCCAAGTCCGGCCTTCATGGCGCTACTTCACGCCGATGCCGGCGGTAAGGCCGCCGTCGATCTTATAGTCCGCGCCGGTGCAGAAGCCGGCCTTCGACGAACACAGGAACGCTATGAACTCCGCCACCTCCTCCGGCTCGCCGATACGGCCGAGCGGATGGGCCGCGCCGAACCGCCTGTAGGCTTCTTCGACATCTGCGTCGCTGCCGCCGTCGCCACGCGCGGCCTTTTCGAGGATCGGTGTGCGGATCGAGCCTGGGCTGACCGAATTGACCCTTATGCCCGATGCGGCATAGTCGAGCGCCAGCGAACGTGTCAGCGTATGGATGGCGCCCTTGGTCGTGGCATAGGCGGCGACGTTTTGCTGGCAGGCGAAGCCCTGCACCGAAGCGACGTTGACGATGGCGCCGCCGCCCCGCTTGATCATTTCCGGGATGCCGAAATGGGCGGTCAGATAGATCGAACCGACATTGACCGTCATCGCCCGGTTCCAGGTTTCCCAGTCGGTCGTCGTCGCCGTTCCATAGGGATGCACCGCCGCCGAATTGACGATGACATCGATGCCGCCGAATTTCGCCACGCCGGCCGCGACCGCCTCGCGCACCTGGTCGGAAACCGAGACGTCCACCGTCCGCACCAGAACGCTCGCTCCGGCCTTGGCGAGGCTCTCCTGCATGGCGGCATTGGCTTCCCGGTCGACGCCGCAGGCGACGATCGCGGCACCCCCAGCCGCAAGGCGTTTGGCGGTTGCCAGGCCGATACCGGTCGTCCCTGTCACCAATGCCACCTTGCCGTCAAAATCCTTCATCGCGGAAGCTCCTTCATTCGTTATCGAAACCGGCTCTTAGTTTGACACTCATCATGGTCAAACAATAGGTTGCCGGTCTCTCGCAAAAAAGGAAGTGGCAATGGAACAGTGTTGGCGCTGGTACGGTCCCGATGATCCGGTGACGCTTGAACATGTCAAACAAGCCGGCGCCACCGGCGTGGTTTCAGCGCTTCACCAGATTTATGACGGCAGGGCCTGGCCCGCGGCCGATGTGCTTGAGCGCAAGCGCATCATCGAGGCGGCTGGGCTGACCTGGTCGGTTGTCGAGAGCATTCCGGTCCACAATTCCTTCAAGATCGGCGCGCCGGAGCGCGAGCGCTATGCCGGCTATTATCGCGACAGCATCCGCGCGCTCGCCAAGGCAGGCATCCGGACGATCTGCTACAATTTCATGCCGGTGGTCGACTGGACCCGCACCGACCTGGCCTACCGGCTGCCGACGACCGGTTATGCCTTGCGTTTCGACGCTATCGACTTTGCCGCCTATGATCTCTTTGTCCTGCAGCGCAAGAGTGGCGCGGCAAGCTACACGCCGGCGCGTATCGCCGAAGCCGAGCAGCGGCTGAAGGTGCTGACGCCGGAGCAGATCGACCAGATCGAGCGCAACCTGATCGCCGGCCTGCCGGCGACGGAGCGCAGTTATGACAGGGACAGTTTTCGCGAGGCCCTGGCGGAATACGATGCGATCGGGCCGAAGGAACTGCGCGACAACCTGGCCTGGTTCCTGCGCGAGATCATCCCGGCTGCCGAAGAGGAGGGTGTGCGCATGTGCATCCATCCCGACGATCCGCCGTTCTCGCTCTATGGCCTGCCGCGCGTTGTCTCGACGGCCGAGGATGCGCGCTTCATCCTCACGACGGTCGACAGCCCGGCCAATGGCTTGACGTTCTGTACCGGCTCCTACGGCACGCGCGCCGACAACGACATCGTCGCCATGGTCAAGGAATTCGCTGACCGCATCCATTTCGTCCATCTGCGCAACATCACCATCGAGGAAGACGGCTCGTTCTATGAGGCTGAGCATCTGGAGGGTGGCACCGACATGGCGCATGTCATCCTCGCTTTGATGCAGGAAGAGAAGCGCCGTCGCGGGGAAGGCAGGGCCGACTGGCAAATCCCGATGCGGCCGGATCATGGGCATCTGCTCGCCGACGACATCGGCAAGAAGAAGATCAACCCCGGCTATTCGCTCATCGGCCGGCTGAAAGGTCTGGCCGAATTGCGCGGCATCATGCGTGCCGTAGAGCGGTTCGGGCTCGCCTGAAGTCTTAGGGCGGCAAGCTATCGTTTGCGATCTTCCGCTGGAATGTCGCGACAGGTCACACCGAGGCTGACCCTGTCCGGCATCCCCGAGCCTAATTATCCCGATAGTCGATGAGGCCAGGGGCTGGCTGCGGCGACGAGAAGCGACCTAGACGGGTGGTCAACAATTTCATTGAGCTGGCACGCAAATTTTCGCGACTGGTCGTGTAGTGCTCGTCGACGCACTTCACGCCTGGTCAGTTTCCCATGGAAGCTCGCGACCTCGCGCCACCGGAACCAGCCATCGGCGCGGGGCCACGCTTATGGAAAAGGACAATCCTTTGACGATCTTCCCTTTCACCGAAGCCAGTCCGATCCAGTTTCAGGCGCCGCTGCCGAAGACGTCGGATGTGGTCATTGTCGGCGGTGGCATCATCGGCGTGACCGCGGCCTTGTTCCTGGCCCGGCGCAACATACCGGTGACTTTGCTGGAGAAGGGACGCATCGCCGCGGAGCAGTCCTCGCGCAACTGGGGTTGGATCCGCCAGCAGGGCCGCGACGCGGACGAACTGCCCATCGTCATCGAAGCGCAGCGTCTCTGGCGCCAACTGGCCGAGGAGTGCGGCGAGGACATAGGCTTGACGCAGACCGGCGTGACCTATCTGGCGCGGACCGACAAGGAGATGGCCGATTTCGCCAAGTTCCTGAGGATCGCCGAGGCCCATGGCGTCGACACGCGTCTCCTCGACCGGGGTGAGACCGCCAAGCTGATCCCGGCCATGTCGCGCCCCTTCAAGGGCGCCATGACCACTCCATCGGACATGCGTGCCGAGCCCTGGGTCGCGGTGCCGGCGTTTGCCCGCCTGGCCGCTCGCCAGGGCGTCACCATCATCGAGAACTGTGCGGCACGCATGCTCGATATCTCCGCGGGGCGCATCAGCGGTGTCTGGACCGAACAAGGCCGCATCGCCACATCGAACGTGCTTGTCGCCAGCGGCGCCTGGACGTCGCTGTTCCTGCGCGCGCACGGCGTCTCGATCCCGCAGCTCAGTGTCCGCACGACCGTCGCCGCGACCGCGCCGATGCCGGAAATCCATGCGGGCGCCGCAGCGGACGAACGCATCGCCTTCCGGCGCAGAAAGGACGGCGGATACACGCTGGCGGCGGGAGGCAGCCACCTGCTCTATGTCGGGCCGGATGCATTGCGTCACGCACCGAAATACCTGCCCGCCCTGAAGGCAAATCCTTTCGGCACGCGCTACCTGCCGGCGGCGCCTCGTGCATATCCGGACAGCTGGTCTACCCCACGCAAATGGGATGCGGACAAGGAAAGCCCGTTCGAAAGGATGCGCGTTCTCAATCCTGCCCCGGAGGCCAAGGCGCTTCGCGCCATCGATCGAGGGTTCAAGGAGCTTTTCCCACAATTCGAGGCGGTACCGCTCAGGGCAAGCTGGGCCGGCATGATCGATGCGATGCCGGATGTCGTGCCTGTCGTGGATCGTACGGCTGCCGTTCCGGGTCTCGTCATCGCGACAGGGATGAGCGGCCACGGCTTTGGCATAGGCCCTGGCATGGGCCGCGTCCTGTCCGACTTGATCCAGGGCAACGAGACCGGACATAACCTTCATAGGTTCCGCCAATCCCGGTTCAGCGACGGCAGCCCGATCCAGATGGGACCATCGCTTTAGATCTCGTCCGGTGTACGGGTTCGACGAGAGGCTAATCTGGTTTCGCCTGGCGGGGATTGAACTTGCGCCGGGCGTTTTCCAGATGCTCGCGCATCGCTTGGCCGGCGGCTTCCGGATCGTGCCGCTCGATGGCTTCGAAGACTGCCTTGTGCCCGGCGAAACTGATGCGGTTTTCCAGCTCGGTGTTGGCCATGTGGATGCGCTGGTTGATCAGCCACTCCACCAGCGCTTCGTGCGCGGCGAGAAAAATCGGATTCCCGGGGATCGCGGTCAGCACGCGGTGAAAGGCGACGTCAGTGACGGCAAAGGCGCGGGCGCGTGAAATGGCGCGTTCGTTTTCGGCCAGTGCGGCGGCCAGAGCATCGATCTGCGCTTGCGTCGCCATCTCGGCGGCATGGCGCGCGATCGAGACTTCGAGGAACAGCCGCAGTTGTTCGAAATGGCCGATGCCGTCGGGCTGGTCCATCAAAAGGTGTGCGGTGCCTGTCAGCTGCTCCAGCATGTTCTTCGGCGTCGGCCGCGTCACCTTGGGCCGCTCGCCGCTGTTGATGCGCACAAGGCCCATCTTCTCCAGCGCAAACAGCGCCTCGCGTACCGAGGGGCGCCCGACATCGAACATCGACATCAGTTCGCGCTCGGACGGCAGCGAAGCGCCGACCGGATAAACTTCATCCCTGATCATCGCCTCCAGGCGGAGACGGACCTCGTCGGACAATTTTTTTCGGACCGGCATATTGTGCATGGTCTACCTTTTAAGCTATTAGACCAGTCGCTGCAAGCGAGCACAGGCAAGGAGCTGTGGATCGCTGAGGCGCGGTGCGACCGAGGGTAGGAGGAGGTCGCTACTTGCCAATGAGCGACTGGACGCGAAACCGCGACCAGGCGACCGCGAGAACGCGCGCTCCGACGTCAGCCGCGACCGGCCGACACAATCGAAGGGAGGAGAATTCCATGAGACGATTTCTGATCAGCCTTTTGCCGGCCCTGGCGCTCATGCTTGCCGCAGGCGCTGCGAAGGCCGAAGGAGGCGGCACGTTCCGCTCGGCCATGCGCACCGGCTGTATCGAGATGGGCACGCTGCACACCACCTGCGGCCATCGGCTCGACGAGACCGTGCTGCAGGGCCTCGTCCACATAAAGTGGACGGGCGACGGCGTGCAGCCGATGCTGGCCGAAAGCTGGAAGACGCCCGACGGCGGCAAGACCTATGTCTTCAGCCTGCGCCATGGCGTCAAATGGCATGACGGCACGCCTTTCACCGCCAAGGACGTGGTGTTCAGCCTCAACCTCTACGCTAACCCGAAGGTCGGCTCGCCTTGGGCGCAGAAGCTTTCCGCCGTGGCCGGCTACAAGGCCTTCCAGGATGGCTCGGCCACCTCGCTTGCCGGGGTGAAGGCGGTGGACGACGCGACCGTGCAGATCGAACTCGACAGCGCCAAGCCGCTCTGGGTCGAGCTGCAGCTGATCGCCATCAGCATCTTTCCCGAGCACATACTGGGCAAGGTCGCGCCCGCCGACATCAAGGGCAATGCCTTCTGGGTCAACCGGGTCGGCACCGGCCCGTTCATCTGGAAGAAGTATGAGAGCGACCAGTATGTCGAGGTCGACCGCAATCCCGACTATTTCCTTGGCGCGCCCAAGCTCGACCGCATCATCTACCAGATCTACAAGGATGTGCCGCCGATCATCGCCGCGCTGGAGACGCAGGAGATCGACGCCATGTCCTATGAGGGCGGCGGCGTGCCGATCGCCGAACTGCCCCGCCTGCAGAAGCTCGACTATCTGACCGTGCTGCCGAAATTCTCCGCCGGCCTGCCGACCTATCTGCAATTCAACCTGGAGAACAAGCGCTTCGCCGATGTGCGCGTGCGCCAGGCGATGCTCTATGCCATCGACCGCAAGGCGATCATCGAGACCGTCAAGCAGGGCGCCGGTGAACTCCTGAACACGCTGTTCCCGCAGGACTGGGCGCGCGCCAAGGACCTCGAACCCTACGACTACAATCCCGACAAGGCCAAGCAGCTGCTCACCGACGCGGGCTGGGATGCGAGCCAGCCGGTCGACTTCATCTACTATTATTCCGACCAGATGAACGTCGACACCGTCACCGCCATCCAGAGTTATCTGGCCGCCGTCGGCGTCAACATCCAGCCGCGCCTGCTCGATCCGGCGGCGATCAACCAGATCTATGCCGACGGCAGCTTCCAGATGGGCTTCTTCGCGCAAGGCATGGGCCTCGATCCCTCGCTCGGCTCGCCTCTGGTCGTCTGCGGCGCCAAGCCGCTCGCCATGGGCTACTGCAACCCCAAGGTCGACGAACTCTTCAACAAGGGGCTTGAATCCAACGACCGCGCCACGCGCGCCGCGAGCTATCAGGAGGCCTCGCGCATCCTCAATCAGGACCTGCCCAAGGCCTGGCTTTGGAACGAGGTGCGGCCGCTGGCCTTCAACAACCGGATCGTCGGCCTGGCGCAGCACTTCAAGGAACAGCCGCTCGTGATCTTCAATCACCCGGTCTACAACGAAGTCGAGAAGTGGGAGGTGGCGAAATAGCCGCGGATATCCCTGCCGGTCGTGGGGCTCTGAGCGAGCCTCACGATCCATTGTCTCAGAACCGCCTTCAGCCCTAGGAGAGGCCGGTGCTCAGCTATCTCCTGCGAAAACTTTTGCTCAGCATCCCGGTGCTGTTCGGCGTTACCGTGATCGTCTTTGCCATCGCGCATGCCATGCCCGGCGACGCGGTGCTGGCGATGATCACGGCGGAGGCGCCATCGAGCGAGGAGCTGATCGCCATGCGGCGCGGCGAACTCGGCCTCGACCAGCCGGTCTATATCCAGTACCTCAACTGGATCGGCCAGATCCTGCACGGCAATCTCGGCCGCTCCTTCGTCAATGGCCGCGGTGTCGGCGACATCATCGTCGAGCGGTTGCCGATGACGCTGGAGCTGATGGGTGTCGCACTGCTCGTCGCTTTCGTCATCGGCACCACGCTTGGCGTGATCTCGGCGCTCAGGCAATACAAGCTCACCGACTATTCGCTGACGCTTGCCGGCTTTGTCGGCGTCTCGATCCCGGACTTCTTCATGGGACTTTTGCTCGTCTACGTCTTTGCGCTGGAGCTGCGCTGGCTGCCGTCGTCGGGCATTTCCACGGCTGGTGAAAACTTCTCGCTCCTCGACAATCTCAGGCACCTGATCTTGCCGGCGGCAGCACTTGCCTTGTTCCGCGCCGCGATCTTCATGCGCTATGCCCGCGCCGGCATGCTCGAAGTGCTGAACCAGAGCTATATGCGCACCGCCAGGGCCAAGGGGCTCAAGCCCCGCACCATCACGCTGCGCCACGGCCTGCGCAACGCGCTGATCCCGCTGGTCACCGTCTTCGGCCTCGCACTGCCGACACTGTTCGGTGGCTCGGTGGTGATCGAGACCATCTTCCAGTGGCCCGGCATCGGCCTGATGTTCATCGATTCCGTGGTGAACAGGGATAGCCCCGTGATCATGGGCTATGTGCTGATCACCGCCATCATCGTCATGCTGGCCAATCTCGCCACCGACCTTGCCTACAGCGTGCTCGACCCCAGGGTAAGCTATGACTGACGCCACCGCCGCCGACATGACGATCGCTGCCGGCGCCTCGCGCGGCCTGTGGGGCGAGGCGGCGCGCCGCTTCCTCAACCACCGTCTGGCCACGCTCGGCCTGATCATGCTTGCCATCATCGTGCTCGCCTGTGTGCTGGCGCCGCTGATCGCCCATTACGGACCCAACGACATCGACCTCAGGGGGCGCAACCAGCCGCCCGGCGGCATGCACTGGCTGGGCACGGACGGCACCGGTCGCGACATCTTCGCCCGCATCCTCCATGGCGGCCGCATCTCGCTGACGGTCGGCTTCGTCGCCGTAGCGATCTCGGCCGCGATCGGCATCTTCATCGGCTGCGTCGCCGGCTATTTCGGCGGCAAGGTCGACCTCTTGCTGATGGGCCTGATCGACATGGTGCTGACCTTCCCGCGGCTGGTCATCATCATCGCTTTCGTCGCGGTCGTCGGGCCCAGCATCTTCAACACCATGGTCGTGATCGGACTGCTGAGCTGGCCCTCCATAGCCCGCCTGACACGCGGCGAGATCCTGGCCTTGCGCAATCAGGAGTTCATCCTGGCCGCGCGCTCGCTCGGCACCTCGCCCTCGATCATCATCCTCGAACACATCCTGCCCAACGTGCTGAGCCCAATCCTGGTGGCGATCACCCTCGACGTCGCGACCGTCATCCTGCTCGAAGCTTCGCTCTCCTTCCTCGGTCTTGGCGCGCAGGCGCCGGCCGCCAGCTGGGGCAACATGCTGCGCGACGCGCGCACGCTGTCGATCCTGGAGAGCCAGCCCTGGATGTGGATCCCGCCCGGCGCGATGATCGCCATAGCAGTGCTCAGCATCAACTTCGTCGGCGACGGCCTGCGCGATGCGCTCGATCCGCAGCACATCATGGGCGGCAAATGATGAGCGCCGACAAGCTTGCCGTCGACACTGCCGCGAAGGGGATCGGGCAGCAGGCGGTGCTTTCCATACAGGGGCTGAGCGTCGAGTTCGGCCCCCACGGCAACTCCGTCTATGCCGTCAACGACGTCTCCTTCGAGCTTGCCGAGGGCGAGTCTTTGGCGATCGTCGGCGAGAGCGGCTCCGGCAAGTCGGTCACCGTGCAGACGCTGATGGGCCTGATCCGCAAGCCGCCCGGCCGCGTCACCGCGGGCCGAGCGCTGTTTCGTGGCCGCGATCTGCTGGCCATACCCGACAGCGAACTGCGCCGGATACGCGGCCGCGACATCGCCATGATCTTCCAGGATCCGATGTCGTCGCTGAACCCGGTGCTGACCATCGGCCTGCAACTGACCGAGGCGCTTCGCGAGCACCAGGGCCTCAGCGAGGCCGAGGCCGAACGCGAGGCGCTCGACATGCTGGCGCTGGTCGGCATCGCCAACGCGCCGCAGCGCATGCGCGCCTTTCCGCATCAGTTCTCGGGCGGCCAGTTGCAGCGCATAGGCATCGCCATGGCGCTGGTGTGCAAGCCGTCGATCCTGATCGCCGACGAGCCGACGACGGCGCTCGACGTCACCATCCAGGCGCAGATCGTCGAACTGGTCGTGCGCCTGCAAAAGCAGCTCGGCATGGCGATCATCTGGATCAGCCACGACCTCAGCCTGGTCGCCGGCTTCGTCGATCGCGTCGCGGTGATGTATGCCGGCTCGATCGTTGAAAGCGCCCCGGTCGACGATTTGTTTTCGGCAACCAAGCATCCCTATACGATCGGCCTGCTCAACTCGATCCCCTCGCTGACGGCGGCAAACACCAGGCTGGTGCCGATCAAGGGCGCGCCGCCCAATGTCACACTGGCGCCGACCTTCTGTGCCTTCGCGCCGCGCTGCGACTATGCCGAAGCGCGCTGTCGCGAGCAGAAGCCGCCGCTGGAACTGGTTGCCGCCGGCCACACCACGGCCTGCTGGCGGTGGCGCGAGGTCGACCATCTGCCGCGCTCTCTGGCGGTCGCATCAGGCGCGAAGCCGGCTGTCGCAGCTGCCCAGGAACCGTTGCTCACGGTCACGGACCTCAAAGTGCATTTCCCGATCCGGCGCGGAGTCCTGCGACGGCAGGTCGGCGCGGTGCATGCGGTCGACGGCGTCAGCTTCGAGGTGATGCGCGGCGAGACGCTGGCGCTGGTCGGCGAAAGCGGCTGCGGCAAGTCGACGACCGGCCGCGCCGTGCTCGGCCTGGAGCGCCCAAGCGCCGGCAGCATCGTGTTCGAAGGCAGGGACTATGCGGGCGCGACAGGCGAAGAGCTGAAGCAGCGCCGCCGCGACATGCAGATGGTGTTCCAGAACCCGTTCGGCTCACTCAACCCGCGCATGACCGTCGGCCGCATCATCGGCGAAGGGCTGCGTGCGCAGAAGATCGGCACCCGCGCCTCGCGTGACGTGCGCGTCAGCGAATTGTTGGCGCTGGTGGGTCTCCGGGAAGCGCTGCGAAACCGCTATCCGTTCGAGCTCTCCGGCGGCCAGCGCCAGCGCGTCGGCATTGCCCGCGCGTTGGCGGCCAATCCGAAATTCATCATTGCCGACGAGCCGATCTCGGCGCTCGACGTCTCGATCCAGGCGCAGATCGTCAATCTGCTCGACGACCTCAAGGCGCGCCTCGGCTTGACCTATCTGTTCGTCGGTCACGATCTGTCGATGATCCGCTATCTCAGCGACCGCGTCGCGGTGATGTATCTCGGCCGCATCGTCGAGATCGGCGCCACGCCGGCGGTGTTCGGCGCACCATTGCATCCCTATACGCGTGCGCTGTTGTCGGCGATTCCGGTGCCAGACCCCAAGGCGGGCGGAACGCGCCGGCGCATCGTGCTTGGCGGTGGCGTACCCGATCCGTCGAAGCCGCCGCCCGGCTGCCATTTCCATCCGCGCTGCCCCCTGGCGACCGAGATCTGCACCAAGGTCGATCCGGCACAGCGCGATTTCGGCTCCGCCGTCACCGGCCAGCATCTCGTCGCCTGCCACCACGCTGGCGAAGCCACATCATGACAAATCTGGAAAACCGAGGATCCCAATGACCAAGCAATTGGCGGGCATGTATGCCGCCCTGATGACCGGACTGAGCGATGCCGGCGAGTTCGATCCGCAACGCCAGCGCAACATTAACGACTATGTGCTGCGCCAGGGTCTGGCCGGTCTCTATGTCGGTGGCAGCAGCGGCGAATCCGGTTTGCTGACGGTGGACGAATTGTCGGCGCAGCAAGAGATGGTCTTCGCCAGCGCGACCTCAAGGGGCGTCAAGCTGATCGCCCATGTCGGCATGCCGAACGTGCGCGATTCCATCCGTCTGGCGCGGCAGGCGCAGAAGCTTGGCTATGACGCCCTGTCGGCGCTGCCGCCGCATTCCTACCCGTTCTCCGACGAGGAAGTCTTCGGCTATTACCAGGCACTGGCGGCGGCGACGGACCTGCCGCTTATTGTCTATGAGATACCCTTGCGCACCGGCCGGCCGCTGCCGCTTCCCCTGCTGGTTCGGCTGCTCGACCTCAAAAATGTCGTCGGCATCAAGTTCACCTCCACCGACCTGTTCAAATATTCCCTGCTGCGCAAGCGGCAGCCGCAAAAGCTCTTCTACTACGGCTTCGATGAGATCTATGCCGCCGCCGGCATGCTCGGCACCGATGGCGGCATCGGCACAACCTACAATCTGCTTGGCAGGCTCTACGTGGCGATCGACCAGGCGGTCCGCGCTGGCGATCTTTCACGGGCGAAGGCGCTGCAGATGGTGTCGCAGGACTTCGTCGAGGCACTGCTGGAGACCGGCGTGCTGCCGGGCATGAAGGCGGCCTTCCGCGTTATCGGCGTCGATTGCGGCCCGACCCGCGCGCCGATGGCGCTGGCGGTCACCGATGCCGAGGACCGCATGCGCGCGGTGCTCGCCCGCCCGGCGATCAAGGAGTGGCTGGTGTGAGCCGAGGCTCCTTCACCACATCATGAACGACGCGACATCCGCATCCCACACCTTGCCGGCATTCACGTCGGCAATGGCTTGGTCGACGATATCAATGTCCTCGGCCACTTCATCTTCGGTCGGCGTCAGTGGCGGGATGAATTCGAGCACGTTGGCCTTCAGCCCGACATAGCTGAAGGCCGCACCCAGCTCATAGCCGCGATAGACGCCGTTGTCGTGGGAGCTCGACATGCTGGCCGATCCCGACAAGCCACGCGACCTCTTCGGCATGCTGCTCAGGGCAGCCCAATAGGGCAGAGGCCGTGCGCAGTTGCGGCGGTCCGCATCCTGCTGAATGATCGCGGCCATTGTCAGCTTTGCCGGCGCGCGTGGAAAAATTGTTCGTCGCGGCGGCTTCGAAGGGCCGATCGTTTCTTTCTTGGCAATCTGGAGTCGATGAGACTTGCCGGCATTGCTGGCGTTGTGACCGCCGAGAGTGCACGCAAGTCCAACAGTCCTGGTTCGCGGATGGGCAAACATCCGCAGAAAACCAGGAAAGGAGCCTGATATGCCCAGAATAGTACCCGTGCTTGATCTGAGCCGCTTTGAACAAGGCGCATCGGAACGTCGAACGTTTCTGGCGGATCTGCGTTCCGCCTCGCGCGACATCGGCTTTTTCTATCTGGCTGGGCATGGCATCTCGTGGGCGGAGATCAGCGAGGTGCTCACCGCATCGCGCCGCTTCTTTGCCTTGGCCGAGGCCGACAAGCTCGCGATCGAGATGGTCAAGTCCTCGCAGTTCCGCGGCTATACGCGCGCCGGCGGCGAGCTGACCAAGGGCAAGGCCGATTGGCGCGAACAGCTCGACATCGGCGTCGAGCGCCAACCGATAGCGCAAGGGCCGGGAATTCCCGCCTGGACGCGGCTGCAGGGGCCGAACCAGTGGCCCGCTGCGTTGCCGGAGCTCAAACCCGCGCTGCTTGCCTGGCAGGCCAAGGCAACAGCGGTGGCGATCCGGCTGCTGAAAGCTTTCGCGCTGTCGCTCGAGCAACCCGAGGATGCCTTCGACCCGATCTATCGAGACTCGCCAAACCATCGCATGAAGATCGTGCGCTACCCCGGCCGCGAGGCGACCGGCGGCGACCAAGGTGTCGGCGCGCACAAGGATGGCGGTTTCCTGACGCTGCTGCTCCAGGATGACAACAAGGGGCTCCAGGTCGACTATGATGGCAGCTGGGTGGATGTGGACCCCATTCCCGGCACGCTCGTCGTCAACATCGGTGAATTGCTCGAACTGGCCTCGAACGGCTATTTGCGCGCGACCGTGCATCGCGTCGTGATGCCGCCCGCCGGCATCGAGCGCATTTCGGTGCCGTTCTTCTTCAGCGCCAAGCTCGATGCGACGATACCGTTGCTCGAATTGCCGGAGGAATTGGCGGCGCAGGCGCGCGGGCCGGCCAGCGATCCGGACAATGCTTTGTTTCGCGATGTCGGAACCAATGTGCTGAAAAGCCGGCTGCGCTCGCACCCTGACGTCGCGCGCCGCCATTACGCGGACATGCTTCAGCCGGAAACCGGGGCGGGTTGAGCCAGCTGATACAAGAACGAACAGAATTTTTCGTAGTTCGGACCGATTTTAGAAAATCATTTGTCGTGCCCGTGCAAGGATCGGTTCAGAATGACAAATCCGTTCGGTGTTTTCCTCCCATTTCGCTGAACGGTGTTCCCCTCTGAAGGTTATGACCTTCTTTTGGCCGGGCCGTTTTCGCGCCCGGCCATTTTTCTTTCCGCCGTGCGCGTTGCCGGTGCGGCGCTGATCCGGCAGAGTTCAACATCTGCCAGCCATTGCAATTGGTGGAAGAAGGAGAGGTCTCATGACATCCAATGTCGCCGTCATTGCCGGGGCGGGATCCGGCTTGAGCGCCTCGCTCGCGCGTCTTCTCGCCAGGGAAGGGTTCCAAATCGTCCTGGCCGCCCGAGATATCGAGAAGCTCGATGCATTGCAGGCGCAAACCGGCGCGCAAGCCGTGGCAACGGATGTCTCCGATGCCACGTCGGTGGAGCGTCTGTTCGATGTCGCCGACAAAGCTGGCCCGCTTTCCCTGGTGGTTTTCAACGCCGGCGGCCGCGCCCGCGGTCCGCTGGCCGAACTCGATCCCGAGGCGGTTCGTCAGGCGCTGCTTGTCGGGGCCTATGGTGGGTTCCTGGTCGGCCAGCAGGCGGCCCGCCGGCTGATCGCTCAAGGGGCGGGCTCGATCTTCTTCACCGGAGCGACGGCAAGCGTGAAGGGGTTCGCCGGCTCCGCCGGCTTTGCGATGCCGAAATTCGGATTGCGCGGGCTGGCGCAGTCCATGGCCCGTGAACTGGCGCCCAAGAACATCCACGTCGCGCATTTCATCATCGACGGCGCCATTGCCTCGGCCGCGTCCGGACAGGAGTCCGAACCGCAGGATCGGCGGCTATCGCCGGATGCGATCGCCGAGGCCTATCTCGCCATCCACCGCCAGCACCGCAGCGCCTGGACCTGGGAAATGGAACTCAGGCCGTGGGTCGAAAACTTCTGACCGGATCAGCGATCCATGCGACTTTTGCATGGCTCCTGTGCACGGGCCTTGAGGAGAGTCGACATAGTGTATGGATATCACTATATAGCGGCGGCTTCGATGGCTCGCGCCTTGAAGCGCAACGTCATAAGGCGGCGGTAGCGACAGCCATTGAGATACGAAACGGACTGGAAGCCGTAAAGGTAGAAGCAATTGCTTGGAGCGGGCAGATCCCGCCAACGGTACAGTCCTTCAGAAACAGAAAATGTTCTTCACCCCTCGAATTCCTTCGGCTCTGTGGACCCTGGACGGCTTCGGCTTGCCGTCCGGCCGCGACTCGGCTCGAATGGGAACATGCATCCTTTACGGGATGCAGACGTTTAGGATTACCAACCGGCTTTGCCGCAAGGGAATAGCAGTATGAGTGAACACGCGATCGAATTCTTGCGGGGATGGATCGGCGAAAAGGTCCATTGCCAGTCCCCGGCCAGGATCGAGAAGCAGGCCGAGACACTGGCCAGGGAATGCGCCGCCAAGGCGGCCGAGGTCGGCATACCGCTGGAGGACATCCAGGAGGAAGTCGGCGACATCCAGGAACTCATCGCTTCCCGGCTGGAGGAAGCGGCCGAGGCTGATGAAAGCCAGCAGGCTTCCAGCAAGGCCGCGGAATAGATTTTCAGGGACAACCCCGTCTGAATGCGCGGGCTTCGGCCCGCGTTTTCGTCTTTGGTACCTTCTCAGCCAAATTTTTCCTTGAGCCACGCTTTCGGCAGGGCAGGCACGAAATTGCCATCGCGACCGGTCATGTCGTGATTGGCGACAAGAGCGTTGAGGATCGATTCCTCCACCGTCTGGATCACGGCATCGAAGAACGGGTCGATGTCCACATCGGGAATGAAATCGGCGCTGGCGATGCGGCCAGTCAGCCCCAGCGCCGCAGCAGGATTTGCGGTCGATAAGGCGACAAAAATGTCGCCCGAACTGTGATAGCCGAAGCCGCCGGTCATGGCGACGCCGAGCGGCACGCGGCGGGCCAGCCGCTTCATCTGGTGCGGCAGGAAAGGCGCGTCGGTCGCGACGACGGCGATGATTGAGCCCTTTTCCGCGCGCGACGTGGTTTCGCGGATCGCCGGTTCGGTGAGTTCGGAACCGGCGCGCAGGCCACGAATGGTGAAATTGTGCCGCTTGCCGAAATTCGACTGCACGAAGGCGCCGATCGTGTAGGTGCGCCCTTGCCATGTGACGATGCGCGAGGCCGTGCCGGATCCGGCCTTGAAGCCGAAAGTAATCATGCCGGTGCCGCCGCCGACGCTGCCTTCCTCGATCGAACCGCTGGCGGCGCTGTCAAGGGCGTCGGCGACATGCTCCGATGTCAGATGGTGGCCGTTGATGTCGTTGAGAAACCCGTCATAGGTCTCCGCTGCCACGGGCAAACCCCAGGCGCTGTCGACGGCCGCCGGCAGCACTTGGTTCATCCAGCGCAGCGTGCCGTCACGCGAAACCCCGCAGGAATGCGTGTTGGTGATGGTGATCGGGAAGTTGAAGGCGCCGGTTTCCTCGATGATGTGCGAGCCGGTCAGTTCGCCATTGCCGTTCTGGCTGAAGATGCCGGCGAAGACTGGCGTCGCCAGTTCGTCGCGCGGCTTGGGCAGGATCGCGGTGACACCGGTGCGCACCGGTCCCTTGCCGACGACAAGCGGACCATCGCCCGATATCAGCGTCGCATAGCCGACCGCGACGCCAGGCACGTCGGTGATCGCGTTGAACGGCCCAGGCGTTCCGTCGAAGCCGATATTGAAGCTTCGCGCGCGCGGCTTGCCGGACGGCGTTGCCAGATGGTGCGGATTGTCGGTCATGCTCTTAGAACAAGGATCCCTGATTGCCGGGTTCTTTAGCCTTGGCAACTGGGGCCTTTCCAGCCGGCCCGGCAGCGGGCTTTGGCCGCGCCGCGCCGCTGGTTGCCACCGCATCCGCCGTACCGTCCGCGAATTCCAGCGAAAGCGCCATCCCAGACGCCACGTCGGCGGCCTGCTTGATGACGGCGCCGTCGGCATCCTTAACCAGCGCGAAGCCGCGCGCCAGGACGGCCTTGTGCGAAAGCGTCGCCATCAGCCGGTCGGCCTGGATGATGCGGCCGCGCAACCGCTCCAGCCTGAGCAGCATCGCCTGACCGCCGCGTCTCGTCAAAGCCGACAGCATATCCCTTTGCACACGTTGCCGCCGGGCTGTCGGCTCGATCGTGATGCGGCCCTGCAGCAAAGCCAGTTGCTGTCTGTGCCTCAGCAACGACGCCTTGGCGCATTTTGGCAACTGGTCCGCGGCACGGTTGAGCTCCGCGCGCCGGCTTCTCGCCAGGGTGCGCAGCGCACCTTGCGCGCGCAAAAGATTACGGTCGTTGGTGCGCCGCGCCTCGGCAATCCGCTGCGACAGCATTGCCGGCGTCAACTTTACGGCGAAGAATCGTGCCCGCTTGCGCTCGGTGGAAACCATCAGGCCACGACCGAGCCTCGATGTCGCTTCGTCCAGGCGCCGGCGCGGCAACGCCAGCAATTGGTCGGGCGAGGGCAGCGCACGCGCCGCCGCACGGGCTGCCTGACGCTTGCGTTCGAAATTGCGCAGCACCGCGGCCTTGAGCCGTGCGCCGAGGCTGGCCAGCGTCGCTTCGAGCTCAGCCTTCACCGGCACGGCGATTTCGGCCGCGCCCGTCGGTGTCGGCGCCCGCACATCCGCGACAAGGTCGATCAGCGTCCAGTCGGTTTCATGCCCTACGGCCGAAATCACCGGAATGTCGGAGGCGGCGACTGCGCGGGCGAGCGCCTCGTCGTTGAAGCCCCATAGATCTTCCAGGCTGCCGCCGCCGCGCGCGACGATCAGCAGATCGGGGCGCTGGATGGGGCTGTCCCACACCAGTGCGTTGAAACCGGTGACGGCATTGGTCACTTCCGCACTCGCCGTGTCGCCCTGCACGCGCACCGGCCAGACCAGTACATGCAGCGGAAAGCGGTCCTTGATGCGGTGGATGATGTCGCGGATGACGGACCCGGTCGGCGATGTGACGACGCCGATGGTGCACGGCATGAACGGCAGCCGGCGCTTGCGGCCGGCATCGAAAAGCCCTTCCGCCTGCAGCCGGCGCTTGCGCTCCTCCAGCAGGGCCATCAGCGCCCCGGCGCCTGCCGGCTCCAGATTGTCGATGACGATCTGGTAGTTGGACTTGCCGGGATAGGTGGTGAGCTTGCCGGTGGCGATCACCTCCATCCCCTCTTCGGGACGGAATTTCAGCCGGCTCATCGTGCCTTTCCACACCACGGCGTCGAGCCGGGCGCGGTCGTCCTTCAGCGCGAAATAGGCATGGCCGGAGGAATGCGGCCCACGATAGCCCGAGATTTCGCCGCGCACCCGCACATTGCCGAAGACGTCCTCGACCGTGCGCTTCAGCGCGCCCGAAATCTCGCTCACCGTGTATTCGGTGGCGTTGGTGCGTGATTCGGATGCTGCTTCGCTCATCCGGTGATTGGGGGCTGGTTGAGCGCCGACGTCAAGGCGGCCATGTCAGTCCCGATATTCATGACCCGCATCCTACCAGCCGGGCACGATCTGGTTTGCCTTGCTCCGCTTCATCTTGGCGAAGGCGAGGGCCGCGAAGTCGAACGTTCCCGTGTCCTCGCCGAGCGGGATCGAGATGTTGTCCAGGCTTTCCGAGATGTGGCGGGCAAGCGCATCGACGATCTCCGGCCGCGAGGTCTGGCCGCGCATGATGCCGATGCGGCAGTCGGGCAGGGCGCCGAAGCCGTCGGCTTCGCCCAGCACCCTCATGCCGGGCCTGAGCGCGCATTCCGGCAGCACCGAAATCGCTAGGCCCGAAAGCACGGCCGCGGTGATCACGGTTGCCGAGAAACTGGTGAACAGGATGCGGTAGTCGCGGTTCTGCTGGTCCAGCACGTCGACGGCGGCGCGCCGCCAGATGCAGTTTGGCCGGCCGAAGGCCATCGGCAGCGTCTCCTGTTCATGTGTCGCATGGTTGGCCGAGGAGACCCACAGCAGCGGTTCGCGCCGCACCACCTCCGATTGGCCGCGCACATCATTGTGCGTCACCAGCGCCAGGTCGAGATTGCCGCGCTTGATGTGCTCGACCAACCCCGGCGTCGGCTCGCAGATGACGGTCAGTTCGACGCGCGGATTGGAGCGGGTGAAGCGTGCCATGATCTCTGGCAGGAAACGGTCGGCATAGTCGTCCGGCGTGCCGATGCGGATCGTGCCTTCGAGCCGCTGGTCATCGAAAGCGGCGAGCGTCTCGCGGTTGAGATAGAGCAGCCGTCTTGCGTAGGAGAGCAGCTTGTCGCCTTCCTCGGTCAGCCTGTTGCTGCGCCCCTCTTTCTCGAACAGGGGCTTGCCGATCCGTTCCTCCAGCCGGCGCATCTGCATCGACACCGCCGACTGGGTGCGGTGCACTTCTTCCGCTGCACGGGTGAAGCTGCCGGTATCGGCGATCGAGATGAAGGTCTGCAATTGATCGAGATCGAGCGGCGCTTTCATCGACGTGATCCATCACTAGTGTTGATGCCAAAGATTAGAAACATTCGTTGGATTAATCAATCGGTCGATGGCAAATTGGCATTGTCCACATGAAGGCATGTGAATCGAAGCCGGAACGGCCGCTGTCATCAGCGCCGATCGTCGGGTTTCGTCCGTTCGAGTCTGAAGGAGACCGACATGACCACGATCGATTTCGCCGCCGAAACCTCGCGCATCACTTCGCGTCCGGCCGTAGCGACGCGCGTGGCCAACACCGTCTCCAACGCCTACCGCGCCTGGAAAAATCGCCGCGCCTTCTACCGCCTTGGCGAGATGTCGGATGCCGAGCTCGCCGATATCGGCCTGACGCGCGCCGACCTGCATGTCGCAATCGACGTGCCGTTTGGCCGCGACCCGACGGCGATCCTGCGTGAGATCGCCAGCGATCGCGTTGAAACGATCGAGGACATCGCCCGCAAGGTGGCCTGATTGCTGAGTTTCGGTCCCGTTGAACCTTTTGCGGCTCAGCGCGACCAAGGTTCATGCAGGCTCCCCACTCCCTGCCGGTCCCCCGCCGGCCTGCCTGCACGCTGCCCGGTCCTCCCAAGGACCGGGCTTTTCTTTTTGCTCAGGCGAATGCCAGCTTTCGCGATGGTTTTGGTATCGATCTGCCGAGATCATGCGCGGCCTCTATCCAGGACGCTATGGCGTCTTGAACATTTGCGATGGCCTCTTCGGGAGTCTCACCGTCGCTCATGCAACCAGGAAGATCTGGTACAAGGGCTGAAAACCCACCTCCGTCCTCGATCGCAAGCGGCGCGATGATGACCGGATATTCAAGTCTGTCCGTCATGTCTCTTTGCCTCGTCGATGAATGTTACGAGTTTCCGGATATTGCGGCGCATCTGCTCCAGCCGTTTGCTCATGGATTTGTCTCGGACGTTTGAACTGCTACCGCCGGTCCATGTCGCGCTTGAACTGGTCGAAGATCGTTTCCACGCCCTTCTGGTAGTCGTCGCGCTGCTGGGCGCCGGTTTCGAACATCTTGCCGAAAATGTCGTCGAACGGGTTCCTTGGCCGGCCGCTTGGATTGGCCTGCGGCTGTGGGGCCTGGCGCGGCTGCGGTTGCGGTGCCTGAGGTTGCGGCGTCGGCTGCCCGCCCGGCATGCCACCGAAGCCGCCGCCTTGCCGCAGCATCTCCTCGAAGATTTTCCCCAGCGGGTTGTCGCCGTAGGGGCTCTGTGTCTGCTGTGGCTGGGGTCGACCTTGTGGTTGCTGCGGCGCGCCGCCACCGAACATATCCTGCAGCACCTTGCCGAGCGGATTATCGCCATAGGGATTGGGTGCCGGCTGCGGCTGGCTTTGTGGTTGCGCTGAGCCGCCGCCGAACATGTCCTGCAAGACCTTGCCGAGCGGGTTGTCCATCTGAGGCGGCGGTGCCTGGCGCTGTTGTGGCGCCGGTGCCTGCATGCCGCCCTGCCGCATCATCTGCTCGATGATTTCGCCCAGTGGATTGTTGCCGCCGCCGAAGCCTCCCGCAGCCTGCGTCTGGCCGCCTGTCAACTGGTTTGTCGTCTGCTTGAACAGTCCGCCCATTACCATCGAGGCGATCGCGGGCAGCATCTGCTGCAGGACCTGCTGGCTGACGCCGCTTGCCTGCGCCGCCTGGCTGGCCACTGCGCGCGACAGGTCCTTCGAACCGAACAGATGTCCCAGAATGCCGTTGCCTTCATCGACGCCTTGCGGGGAGAAGGCGCGTGTCGCGTCCTCGAAATACTTGGCGTGCTGGCCGCTTGCCATCGCCGTCATGAAGGCGCCGAGCCCATAGGGATCGGCGGTGTTGCGCTGCAACCCTTGTGAAAAGGCCGGCAACAGTGCGGCGACCGCCGCCTGTGTCTGCTGCATCGAAAGCCCGTATTGCTGGGCAAGCGCCTGCATGCCATTGCCGTTCTGGGCCTGCGTCAGCATGTCGAACAAGGTGGGCATCGGCTTCTCCTCCGGGAAATCCTCGAAAGAGAGCCTAATTCGTTTCAATGCCCGATTGAAGCTACTTTTGCCGTGGCCATCGCCCGCGGTTAATAGGCATATTCCATGAATACCGGCTCGATCGAGCCGCCCCAGCGCGTGTGATAGGCCGACAGCATCTCCTCGGCGCTGGTGGTGCCGCGCGCCACAACTTCGTCGAGCGTGTTGAGGAACGAGGTTTCGTCGTAGCCGTCGCGATTCTTCTTGCCGCGGTTCTTCAGCCCGGTGCGCGAAATGGCCATGACGTCGCGCGCGACCTCGCGCAGCGTGGTGTTGCGGAAGGGCGCGGAAATACCGAGCTCCGGCACGGCGTTGCGCATGGCCAGCACTTCCTTGTAGGTCCAGCTCGACGTCAACGCCTCGGCCGCGTCGAGCGCCGCCTCGTCATAAAGCAGCCCGACCCAGAAGGCCGGCAGCGCGCAGATACGCCGCCAGGGACCGCCATCGGCGCCGCGCATTTCCAGGAAACGCTTCAGCCGAACGTCGGGGAACAAAGTCGACAGATGGTTCGCCCAGTCGCCCATCGTCGGCAGGCCGTCCGGCACTTCGTTACGCGCGGCCCCGGCCATGAACTGGCGGAAGGTGATGTGCGTCATGTCGTGATAGTGGCCGTCACGGATGACGAAATACATCGGCACGTCGAGCGCCCATTCGACATAGTCGGCAAAGCCGAAATCCGGCGAGAAGCAGAATTCGAGCAGGCCGGAGCGCTGGTTGTCGGTGTCGCGCCAGATGTCGCCGCGCCAGCTCTGCAGCCCGTTCGGCCGGCTGTCGGTGAAGGGCGAGTTGGCGAACAGCGCCGTCGACAGCGGCTGCAATTTCAGCGACACCTGCATCTTGCGCCGCATATCGGTCTCGCTCTCGAAGTCGAGGTTCACCTGGATCGTGCAGGTGCGGTACATCATGTCGAGGCCCTTGGTGCCGACCTTGGGCATGTAGCGCGTCATGATCTCATAGCGCGACTTCGGCATTTTCGGCGTCTCGGCCAGCGACCATTTCGGGCTGCCGCCGAGGCCAAGGAAGCGGATGCCCATCGGCTCGGCGATCTCGCGCACCTGCGCCAGGTGGGCATTGCCTTCGCGGCAGGTCTGGTGGATGGACTCCAGCGGCGCGCCGGAGAGCTCGAATTGTCCGCCGGGCTCAAGCGAAATCGCGCCCTGGCCGGTCGGCTCGACCAGACCGATGATGCGGCCGGCATCCATGATCGGATCCCAGCCCAGCTTGTTCTGCATGCCTTCTAGGATGGCGCGGATGCCGCGCTCGCCGCCGTAAGGCACCGGTGCGTTGCCATCGACATAGAACGGGAATTTTTCGTGCTCGGTGCCGATGCGCCATTTTTCGCGCGGCTTGTTGCCTTCGGCCAGATGCTCGACAAGCTCGTCTACGCCTTCGATGGGCCGGAAATCGGTTGTGTCGCGCGCCATTGTCAAGCCCTCAAAGGCGGTTGGACCACCGCCGGCGCTAAATGGACGAAATGTCAGTAGCCGATCAAGCGAAAAATCCTGAGCCACAGGTCAAGAGGAATTGAAGGCCACTGCCCGCAAGCACCTCTTGCGAGAGACAACGTCCTACCAGTCGCCGATTGTTGCCTGCATCGCCGCAAGCGCCGCCACGGCCGCCGTGTCGGCGCGCAGGATACGCGGCCCGAGCGGAATGGCGGTCACGAAGGGGAGCGCCCGCAACATCTTACGCTCCTCGTCGGAAAAGCCGCCCTCGGGCCCGACCAGCAGGGCGAGCTTCTTCTCCTTTACCGCCTGCAAGGCAGGCAACGGGTTGTTGGTCGAGGCGTCCTCGTCGCAGAAGATCAGCCGCCTTTCCTTGTCCCACCCGGTCAGCAGGCGCTCGAATTTTTCCACCTCGCGAACCTCCGGCACCGCCAGGATGCCGCATTGTTCGGCGGCCTCGACGACATTGGCACGCAGGCGATCGATGGACGGTTTTGCCACCTGCGTGTGCTGGGTGATGACCGGCTGCAAGATGCCGGCGCCCATCTCGACCGCCTTCTGCACGAGATAATCGAGCCGACCCTGCTTCAGCGGTGCGAAACAATAGATGAGATCGGGCAAAGGCGGCTGCGGTCTTTGCGGCGCCAGTACCTTCAGCCGCACCGACCGCTTTGATTTCGCTGATATCGCCGCCGACCACTCGCCGTCGCGGCCATTGAAGACAAGGATCTCGGTGCCTTCGGCGAGTCGCAGCACATGCAGGAGATAATGGCTCTGCTGCTGGCCGGGTTCGAACTCGATGTCTGGTCCGAGGTCATTGGGCACGAACAGACGTTGCATCTTGTAGTTGGCGCGCATGGCCGAGGAATGGGCGAGGCGGCTGCCGGCGTCAAGCCTTGGCGGAAGGATGCCACACGGGTTGAAAGCCATGGCGCAGGACGGCAAGCGTCGTTTCCGGGGTCAGCAGCACAAGCGTCTCGTCCTCGAACCGATCAAGGCTGGTTGGCGGGGCATATCCGGCAAAAGCCCATGGCAATGCCTCGCCGTGGCGCAAGGCGTACGCGCTGCCGCCAGCCGCGATCATCGCACCGTCGGGCAGGCGGGCAAGCGCGTCCATTGCGACCGCAGGCCGTTTGCCGCCGGAAGCCAACCGCTCCTTGTGCAGTCGTTTGTCGACCTGCGGCGCGCGCGGCTCGGCAATACCGTAGGCTTGGCCGAAGCGAGCGACAAAATCCCTGGCACGTTCGCGCTGGCAAAAGAAACACGGGCGATGCCCGGCGGCGAGCGCGGTCACCTCGTCGAGAAAGAACAGCTCGGTCCAGCCGGCCTTGCCACCGGCCCGGTTGCGGCCCATCGGCTCGCGCCGCACATTGCGGAATTGGCACACGCAGATGATCCAGGCCTGAAGCGCCCAGCGCTTTTTCAGGAGAGTCTTTGTCGCGGGGTCGTGGATGATGCCGCGATTGCCGGTGAACAGGCCGCGCTCCGGCACGGCGTGGATGGCGCCGAACGGATCGACCCGGTTCTGCAGTGGCATAGTTTTCTCCGCGCGCTCGCATCTTGGCTGAAATGCCGGCGTCATGATATCGCTCGCGGCACCTTTTTCATGTCAGCAGGGTTTTCGATGCGTGTGCTGGTTGTCCAGAACTACGACAATACCGGGCTCGGCCAGGTCGGCGCGGCATTGGCGGAAGCGGGTGCCGATCTCGATGTGCGCCTCCCCTACAAGGGCGATCCGCTGCCACAGGACGCAACCGGCCATGATGCCATGGTGGTGCTCGGCGGCGGCCAGAATGCGCTGGCCGACGAAGAATATCCCTATTTTCCGGCGCTGCTCGAACTGACCCGCGATTTTGCCGGCAAGGATCGCGCCGTGCTCGGCATCTGCCTCGGCGGCCAACTCGTCGCCCGTGCCTTTGGCGGCGAGAACCGCATCGGCGGCGCCAATGAATTCGGCTGGCGCGGCGTGTCGCTGACGCCGGACGCCAGGGCCGATCCGGTGCTGGCTGAGCTGCCGGAAAAGTTCCCGATCTTCCAGTGGCACGACGACACATTCGTGCTGCCCGAAAACGCCGTGCGGCTCGCCGGCAACGATGTCGCCGAAAACCAGGCGTTTCGCCTCGGCCGCGCCGTCTACGGCTTCCAGTTCCACTTCGAGGCTGACCGGCCGATGGTGAAGGACTGGAGCTCCTCCTTCGCGCCGATCATTGCCGCGCGCCATCCCGACTGGGCCGGCAAGCTCGATGGCGAAATGGCCCGCAACGGCCCTGACGCCGATGCTGCTGGTCTCGCCATTGCCCGTGCCTGGGTAGCGACGATCTGAGAGGCTGTCAGAGCGAATTTCGAAACAGCCTGAGCGTCCATCCCTCGCGTTCTGCGTGACATAATTGGCACGCGGTCATGAATCCGTCCGGGAAAACCCCTTTTCATCCTTGGCTTGTGTCCGGCCGCCATCCTAGAAGGCGCGCGCTCTATGTCGGCTGTGCAACCGGGATGAACCTTTTGTGTGACCCGCGCGACACACTATCGATACGGAACATGCCTAGAAGCGCGAAATCGTCGAAACTTTGAAGCGATTTTTCCTTTTCAACGCATTGGTAACCGCCTCGTGCACAGATGCAGAAGGCTCAACAAGAGATGACCTCCGTGAAAGCAGCGCTTCTGTCCTTTGCCATGTTGTCCGCCATCGTGCTTTGCGGTCTTGGTATCTATGCCGCCGATGCGGCCAACAACCACAACGCCGTCGACGGCTACGGCGTCACCGCCTCCCTGCGCTAAGCCAGGGCATCCGTCACACCCTCGGGCGCCGAGGCCCTCAAGGCTCTTTTATCGACATTTCCAGGATGCGTTTGTCCACGCCGTCCACGACGAGCGCGGTAAGCATGCCTGATTGCCAGGCAAGCGTGTCGACATTGACGCGGTTGGCCATCACTTCCGCCTCCGGGACCGGTGTGTGACCGTGCACCACGACCTTGGCGAAGAGGCCGGTGTGGTCGTGGAAAACATCGCGAATCCAGATCAGGTCCTGCGGGTTCTGATTGTCCAGGGGAATGCCTGGCCTGATGCCGGCATGGCAGAAGAAGAAGTCGCCTGACGTCACCGAGAACGGCAACGATCGCAGGAAGTCGACATGGCTTTGCGGCACGGCTTCGAGCAGGGCTTGGTGGCCCTTGCGCATGGCTGATTCCGCCTTGCCGAACCAAACGCCGTTGCCGTTGCTGATCGTCACCCCATAGGATTGCGCGGTCTGGATACCGCCAAAGCGGATGAAGAGCCCTTCGGGATCGGGTGTCTTGAGAAAGTCGAGAAAGCCGATGTCGTGATTGCCGACCAGCATCATGTTTCGCGGATCGCGTTCGCGCGCTTCGATCAGAAAGTCGATGACGCCCTTGGAGTCCGGTCCGCGATCGACATAGTCGCCAAGATGGATGATGCGCCAGTCCGCAACCAGGTCCTTCGCGATCTCGGCCTTGATCTGGCCGTGCATGGCGGCCAGCAGGTCGAGCCGGCCATGCACGTCGCCGATCGCGTAGAGACGCACGCCGTCCGGCCCGTGTGCGTCGAGGAAATGGATGCCGGGTTCCGCCAAGGTCTTGATATCTCCGTGGTCAGATGTCACGGACTTAGCGCCGGAGCTGGTCCTTGCCCATGTCGGTGACCAGACGCTTTCCGCACAGAGCCAGCGTAATGTCCATCTCCTTGCGGATGATTTCCAACGCTTTGGTAACCCCTTCCTTGCCGAGCGCGCCCAGGCCGTAAAGAAATGGCCGGCCGATATAGGTGCCCTTGGCGCCCAGGCAGAGCGCTTTCAACACGTCCTGGCCGGAGCGGATGCCGCCGTCCATATGCACTTCTATTCTGTCGCCAACCGCATCGGCGATCTCCTCCAGCACCATGATCGACGATGACGCGCCGTCGAGCTGCCGCCCGCCATGGTTCGAAACGATGATCGCGTCGGCGCCGGTCTTGGCCGCCATCAGTGCGTCTTCCTTGTCGAGGATGCCCTTGAGGATCAGCTTGCCGCCCCAGCGCTCCTTGATCCAGGCGACGTCCTTCCACGACAGTTGCGGATCGAACTGCTCCGTCGTCCATGACGACAGCGAAGCCACGTCGCCGACGCCCTTGGCATGGCCGACGATGTTGCGGAAGGTACGGCGCTTCGTGCCAGCCATGCCCATCCACCAGCCAGGCCGCACCGCGATGTTGGCTATGTTGGCCAGCGTCATCTTGGGTGGCGCCGAAAGCCCGTTGCGAACATCCTTGTGACGCTGGCCGAGGACCTGCAGGTCGAGCGTCAGCACCAGCGCCGAGCACTTCGCCGCCTTCGCCCTGTCGATCAGATTGAGCACGAAGTCCTTGTCGCGCAGTACATAGAGCTGGAACCAGAACGGTTTCTTCGTCACGGAGGCGACATCCTCGATCGAGCAGATGCTCATCGTCGAGAGCGTGAACGGCACGCCGAATTCCTCTGCCGCCTGCGCTGCCAGCATCTCGCCGTCGGCATGCTGCATGCCGGTCAGGCCGGTCGGCGCCAGCGCTACCGGCATCGACACTTTCTGGCCGATCATGGTCGTTTCCAGTGAGCGGTTGCTCATGTCGACCAGCACGCGCTGGCGGAACTTGATCTTCTGGAAGTCTTCCTCGTTCGCGCGGTAGGTGCTCTCGGTCCAGGCGCCGGAGTCGGCATAGTCGAAGAACATCTTGGGCACGCGCCGGCGCGCGAGGTCCTTGAGGTCTGCGATGGTGAGAATGTCGCTCATGATGGTCCCCGCTTGGTCGAATTGACTAGGAGCGCCTGCGCGCTGGTTCGCTGTCGCCGGCTTCCGAACGCTGCCTCAGCCTCAGCCGCGACACGCGTTGCCAGTCGCCGCTGCGCTCGGCTTCCGCCATCGAACGCTCGACATAGGTCATGTGGTCCATTGCCGCCTGGCGGGCGCCGGCCGGATCGCCGGCCTTGACCGCGGTGTGGATCGCCCGGTGCTGCGCCAGCAGCGCCTCGCGCGCGCCGGGCACTGTGAACACCAGCAGCCGGTTCTGGAACACGCCTTCCGACAACAGCCGATAGCAGGAACGCAGCGTGTGCAAGAGCAGGATGTTGTGCGCGCATTCGCAGATCGCATGATGGAATTCGACGTCGATCTCGGCCTCGTCGTCGAAGTCGCCGGTGCGATGCGCCTCGTCCATGCGTGCCATGATGCGGTCGATCAAGGCAAGGTCCTCGGGTGTGGCGCGCCGCGCCGCATATTCGGCGGCTATGCCTTCGACCTCGCGGCGGTATTCCAGATAGTCGGCCACCGCCTTGCGATGCGTCGAGATCAGGTCCGCCACCGGCTTGGTGAACAACTGGCCGATAATGTCGGCGACGTGGGTGCCGCCGCCCGGACGGGTCGACAGCAGGCCGCGCCCTTCGAGCGCCTTCAGCGCATCGCGCAGGATGGGCCGCGACACATCGAACTGGCGTGCCAGCTCGCGCTCGCCCGGCAGCCGGTCGCCGGTGCGCAGCACGCCTTCGAGAATTAGGCTTTCGATCTGCTGCACCACCTCGTCGGCGGTGCGCGAATGCTCGATCCTGGAGAAAATGTCGCCCAAAGGAAGCGCCTGGAGAACGGAATGATGTCGCGCAGATTAAAGCCTCTGTCGCCAACTGGTCAAATTATTTATCCAATTCGTCTCATCGGGTCGATTTCCGCGCCGCGCCGGCATATCGCCTCGGGCTAAACTTTGCTGTTTACGTCCCTCGCCGATTGCCGCAAGACGACGCCATTGCACGAAGGGTCGAAACCAGGGGGACCAGACGTGTCGGACGAGACGTCCAATCTTGAATTCCAGCCGCGCAGCCAAGGCAGTGTCCTGGGCTTTCCGGCGCATGAAGGCCGGCCCGGCGCGCTCGGCGAGGTTCATGCCCGCCCGCATCCGCTGGTCGAGAAGCCGCGCGTGCTCGTCCAACTCTCCTTCATGACCGAAGGCGGCTCCGCGGTCGACCATGCCGTGCTTTCGGAACTGTCACGCCGCCTCGGCATCGCCGCGCCCGAGCGTCATGCCCGCCACCACGCCATGAAATGGGGCAAGGGCACGCTGCGCTGGGAGCGGCACACGGAATTCTCGACCTATCTCTGGGAAGGGCCGTTGGCCGAGAACGGCCGGGGGCAAGAGGATTCGCCCTTCGGCAACGGCTTTTCACCGCCGGGAACCGTCATCTCGGGTATTCGGCTCGAGATCCGCAAATGGACGCAGGCGAACGAGAGGCTGATCGCCGGCTTCGACCCGACCAGCCTCTGTCACTCGTTGGTCGAGCGCGGCAGCGCGGCCATCGTCACCGACTTCCGCCAGGACGGCGACGGCATGACCCGCATGCTGGTGCTCGACCGTGGTCTCACTCCGGCCAGCACCGGCGCGCTGTCGCAGCGGCTGATCGACATCGAAACCTACCGCACGCTTGCCATGCTCGGCCTGCCGCTGGCGCTCACCTTGTCCGGCCGCGCTCGCCGCATCGAGGACCGCTTGGCGCAGACGACGCTGGAAATGAAGGTCGCCGAGACGCGCGACAACCAGACGCTGCTCGCCGGCCTGACGGAGCTTGCCGCCGAACTGGAGGCTGATGCCGCTTCCAGCCTCTACCGCTTCGGCGCCAGCCGCGCCTATGACGGCATCGTCACGGAAAGGCTGGAGGCGTTGGATGAGGAGCCTGTCCAGGGCTACGACACCTGGGCGGGTTTTCTGCTGCGGCGCATGGCGCCAGCCATGCGCACCTGCCGCTCGGTCGAGGAGCGCCAGGCCAATCTGTCGCGGAAGCTGACCCGTGCCACCACGCTGCTGCGGACCTGGGTCGATGTCGAGGTCGAGAAGCAGAACCGCGACCTGCTCGCCTCGATGAACAACCGCGCCCGCCTGCAACTGCGCCTGCAGCAGACCGTCGAAGGCCTCTCGGTCGCCGCCGTCTCCTATTACGTGGTCGGCCTCATCGGCTATGTCGCCAAGGGCGCGTCGGCCTTTGGCCACACCTTCGCGCCGGAGGTCGTCACCGCCTCCTCGGTGCCGTTTGCCATCCTGCTGGTCTGGTGGGGCGTGCGCAGGGTGCGACGGATGCATTCCGAGCCGGCGAAACATCCGGGCGAATAGGCCGCGCTATGCTTCGAACGCAATAGAAGTGCAGCGGCAGATTGCCGCTGCGGAAGCTTTGCCCGCGTTCGCCGCCCGGATGCCACCAAAGCAGGGTTTGCAACAAATGCCGCTAGCTGGTAAATCATTTTTACCAGTCGAGTGGAGGAAGCGCCGATGTCCGGCCTTGCCATGCCCAAGCCAGACGCCGGGACGCTGCGCCGGCGCAACGAAATCGTCGCCGATATGCGCATCATCGTGCCGGGCGAGGGCGTGGTCGACGCCGCCAACGAAATGCGCGCCTTCGAAAGCGATGGCCTGACCGCCTACCGGCAAGTGCCGCTGGTCGTGGTCCTGCCCGAGACGGTGGCGCAGGTTTCGCGCGTTCTGAAATACTGCAATGACCGCAACATTCGCGTCGTGCCGCGCGGATCCGGAACCTCGCTGTCGGGCGGCGCGCTGCCGTTGGAGGACGCGGTGCTGCTCGTCATGAGCAGGTTCAACCGCATCCTCGAGATCGATTTTCCCAACCGTATCGTCGTCGCCCAGCCCGGCGTCACCAATCTCGGCATCACCATCGCCGTCGAGCAGGACGGGTTTTACTATGCCCCCGATCCATCCTCCCAGATCGCCTGCTCGATCGGCGGCAACGTGGCGGAGAATTCCGGTGGCGTGCACTGCCTGAAATATGGCCTCACCGCCAACAATGTGCTCGGCATCGAGATGGTGCTGATGAATGGCGAGGTGGTGCGGCTCGGCGGCGGTCACCTCGACGCCGAGGGCTATGATCTGCTCGGCGTCATGACCGGTTCGGAAGGTCTGCTCGGCGTCGTCACGGAGGTCACCGTGCGCATCCTGAGGAAGCCGGAGACGGCGCGCGCGCTGCTGATCGGCTTTCCGACCAGCGAGCAGGGCGGCCAGTGCGTCGCCGACATCATCGGCGCCGGCATCATTCCAGGCGGCATGGAAATGATGGACCGGCCGGCGATCCATGCGGCGGAAGATTTTGTCCATGCCGGCTATCCCCTCGATGTCGAGGCGCTGCTGATCGTCGAGCTCGACGGTCCGAGCGTGGAGGTCGATCATCTCATCACTGCGGTCGAGGCGATCGCCATCCGCAACAGCTCGACCACGTGCCGCATCTCGCAGTCCGAGCAGGAGCGGCTGAGTTTTTGGGCCGGCCGCAAGGCGGCCTTCCCCGCCGTTGGCCGCATCTCGCCCGACTATTATTGCATGGACGGCACCATCCCACGCAAGGAGTTGCCGCGCGTGCTGGCCGGCATGCGCGAGCTGTCGGAAAAATATGGTCTCGGCGTCGCCAATGTCTTCCACGCCGGCGACGGCAATCTGCATCCGCTGATCCTTTACGATGCCAACGTGCCGGGCGAACTCGACAAGGCGGAAAGCTTCGGCGCCGATATTTTGCGGCTTTGCGTCAAGGTCGGTGGCGTGCTCACCGGCGAGCATGGCGTCGGGGTCGAGAAGCGCGACCTGATGCCGGAAATGTTCAACCAGATCGACCTCGATCAGCAAATGCGCGTCAAATGCGCCTTCGATCCCAACCATCTGCTCAATCCCGGAAAGGTGTTCCCGCAACTGCGCCGCTGCGCCGAACTCGGCCGCATGCACGTGCATCGCGGCCAGGTGGCATTTCCCGACATTCCGAGGTTTTGAGATGATGGGGGTTCGAATTCGCGGCTCTTCCGTATTCGCAAATGGCGCGATCATCTGATGACCGCCTTTGCCCCTACCACCTCAGATGAAGTCCTCTCCACCGTTGCCTGGGCGGCGGCAGAGGAAACATCGCTCGAAATCCTCGGCCACGGCTCCAAGCGCGGCATCGGCCGTCCGCTGCAGACCGAGCACATGCTCGACCTGTCGAAACTCTCGGGCGTGACCCTCTATGAGCCCGCCGAACTGGTGCTGTCGGCCAAATCAGGCACGCCGCTGGCCGAGATCGAAAAGCTGCTGGCTGAAAACGGCCAGCAGCTTGCCTTCGAGCCGATGGACTACGGCCCGTTGCACGGTGGCGAGCCGGGCAAAGGCACCATTGGCGGCGTGCTCGGCGCCAACGTGTCCGGTCCCCGCCGGCTGAAGGCGGGCGGCGCGCGCGACCATATCCTGGGCATCAATGTCGTCTCCGGCCGCGGCGAAGCCTTCAAGTCGGGCGGCCGCGTGGTCAAGAACGTCACCGGCTACGATCTGTCGAAGCTGATGGCCAACAGCTGGGGTACGCTGGCCGTCTTCACCGACGTCACCTTCAAGGTGCTGCCAGCGGCCGAGACCGAAGTCACGCTCTCCGTTCGTGGCCTGCTCGATGATGCCGCCTGCGCCGCTATGGCCTTGGCGCTCGGTTCCAGCGCCGAAGTGTCGAGTGCGGCCCATCTGCCGGAGCGCATCGCCGCGCGTGTTGCCGGCGGCACGCTCGGCACTGAAGCCGCCACGCTGCTGCGCGTCGAAGGCTTTGGTCCTTCCGTCGCCTATCGTATCGCCGCGCTGAAGACCCTGCTTAGCAAGGCCGGCCCACTGGAGGAAATTGCCGGCGAGGCTTCACGGCTGATCTGGCGCGACGTGCGCGATTGCCGGCCCTTCGTCGATGGCAGCGAGAAGCCGGTCTGGCGGGTCTCGATGACCCCCGCGCAAGGGCACCAGATGGTCCTGACGCTGCGCATGCAGGCCGCCGTCAGTGCCTTCTACGACTGGCAGGGTGGGCTGGTGTGGTTGCGCATGGAAGAGGGCGATCCTGAAGCAGCCCTGCTGCGTGGGCTCTTGAGAAAACATGGCGGCGGCCATGCGACACTGGTGCGCGCTACTCCGTCCCATCGGGCGGGCCTGCCGGTGTTCGAGCCGCAGGCGCCGGCATTGGTGGCGCTCAGCCAGCGGCTGAAACAGGAATTCGACCCGAAGAACATCCTCAATCCCGGCCGCATGGCCTAGGACATCAGAGATGCAGACCAATTTTTCGCCCGCACAGCTTGCCGATCCGCACGTCGCGGAATCGGAAAAGATCCTGCGCAAATGCGTGCATTGCGGCTTTTGCACCGCCACCTGCCCGACCTATGTGACGCTTGGCAACGAACTCGATTCACCGCGCGGGCGCATCTATCTGATCAAGGACATGCTGGAGAACGGCCGCCCCGCCGATAAGGAGATCGTCACCCATATCGACCGTTGCCTGTCCTGCCTCGCCTGCATGACCACCTGCCCATCGGGCGTCAACTACATGCATCTGGTCGACCATGCTCGCGCCCATATCCAGGAGACCTATAAGCGGCCGCTGCTCGACCGGCTGACCCGCGCCATGCTGGCCTTCGTGCTGCCTTATCCCCAGCGCTTCCGCGCCGCACTCAAACTGGCAAAACTGGGCAAGCCTTTCATCGGCCTCTTCGAAAAAATCCCGGCACTGAAGCCGCTCGGCGCGATGCTCAAGCTCGCGCCGGCATCGATTCCCGCGGCTTCGCCGATGGCCTTGCCGGGCGTCCATGCCGGGCAGGGGACGAAAAAGGGCCGCGTCGCCATCCTTACCGGATGCGCGCAGTCGGTGCTTGATCCCGGCATCAACGACACCACCATCTCGTTGCTGACCCGGCTCGGCGTCGAGGTTGTGGTGCCGCCGGGCGAGGGCTGCTGCGGCGCACTGGTCCATCACATGGGGCGGGATGAAGCCGCCCTTGCCTCGGCCAGGCAGAATGTCGATGCCTGGACGCACTCCATCGAGCAGGGCGGGCTCGACGCCATCATCATCACCACGTCGGGCTGTGGCACGACGATCAAGGATTACGGCTTCATGCTGCGGCTCGATCCGGCCTACGCCGACAAGGCCGCACGGGTGTCGGCGCTGGCCAAGGATATCACCGAGTATCTGTCCGCCATCGATCTGCCTGAACCGGTGCGCAAGCCGGGCACGGTCGTTGTCTATCACTCAGCCTGCTCCATGCAGCACGGCCAGAAGATCATCCGCCAGCCGAAGGAACTGCTCGCCAACGCCGGCTTCGTCGTGCGCGAGCCACGCGAGGGGCACCTCTGTTGCGGCTCGGCCGGCACCTACAACATCCTGCAATCCGAGATTTCGGCGAAGCTGCGCGATCGTAAGGTGAAAAACATCGAGGCGACGGGCGCCTCGATCGTCGCCACCGGCAATATCGGCTGCATCACGCAGATCGCATCCGCCGCCAGGATGCCTGTGGTACATACGATCAAGCTGCTCGATTGGGCTTATGGCGGGCCGAAGCCGGAAGGCGTTCTGGAAGAGAGCTTGGCGGCCGCGGAGTAGATGGGGCCTGGCACTATTCGGCCGCGAGCCTGCCCGCCGTGCCGTAGGTAGCTTCATAAAGCGCGCGCTGGCGGCTGAGCGCCACCATCGTGTTGCGCAGCAGGATCGCCACCGTGATCGGGCCGACGCCGCCCGGCACGGGCGTAATCCAGGAGGCAACCTCGCGTACGCTTTCGGTGTCGACGTCGCCGACGATGCGGCTCGTGCCATCAGGCCCAATTTCGGAATTGATGCCGATATCGATGACGGCCGCCCCTGGTTTCACCATGTCGGCCTTGATCAGCCTGGGCTTGCCAACGGCGACGAACAGCGCGTCGGCGCGCCGCGCGTGGGCGGCAACCGAGCGCGTCATGTGATGGCAGACCGTCACGGTCGCGCCTTCGCTCATCAGAAGGAAGGCGATCGGCTTGCCGACGATTTCAGAATGGCCGACGATCACGACTTCCAGCCCCTTGAGATCAAGGCCGGTTTCCTTGAGCAGTTCGACCGAGGCCGCCGCGGTGCAGGGCGCGAGGTCGAGCTGGTTGTAGACGATGTTGCCGATCGAGGCCGGGTGCATGCCCTCGACATCCTTCAGCGGGTGCACGGCCGCCTGCAGCGTCTTGATCGGGATATGTGCGGGAACCGGCCGCTGGATGATGATGCCGGTGACGCGCGGATCGGCATTCAGCCCGTGGATGGCTGCTTCGAGTTCACCTGCGGTGATGGTGGCGGGAAAGCGCCGCTCCTCGAAATCGATGCCGGCGAGCTGAGCCTTCGCACGCTGGTTGCGCACATAGACATCGACCGCGTCGGTATCGCCGACGGTGATCGAGATCAGCTTGGGCGGGAAACCCTCAGCCTTGGCAATGGCCGCGTCCTCGCGCACGGCGGCGATGATGCGCTGGGCAACCGGCCCGCCCTTGAGATAGCGGCTGTCGTCGGACGGGGACATAGTTCGAACCTTTGGTGGGGAAATTGTGCACTGCAATAGCAGAGCATGGTCCGGAAATCAGCCCCGAAAACGAAACACCGTGCTTTCGGGGCGACCTGTCGCACCGTGAAACGAAAAGGGCAGCCCGGTTACCCGTGCTGCCCTCTCGTGACTGGCCGTATCCCCACACGGCCCGTCCCCCGTTAACTCGCTGCCAGTCTAAGCACGTCTTCCAAAGGTGCGCTATGACTTGAGGGCAACAGTGCGTCAAAAACTACTCAACACTGCTTAACCGGCTGATTCGCTATCACTATATCACTTCGACCGTCGTTCCGACATTGACCCGTTCATAGAGGTCGACGACATCCTCGTTGCGCATGCGGATGCAGCCCGACGACACCGCGCCGCCGATCGTCCAGGGCTGGTTGGTGCCGTGGATGCGGTACTCCGTGGTGCCGAGATAAAGTGCGCGCGCGCCGAGCGGGTTTTCCATGCCGCCGGCCAGATAGGTCGGCAGGTAGCGGCCCTTGGCCGCCTCGCGCTTGATCATCTCCGCCGGCGGACGCCAGTCCGGCCAGACGCGCTTGTTGGTGATCTTGTGCGTGCCCGACCATTCGAAGCCGGGCTTGCCGGTGCCGACGCCGTAACGCCGCGCCTTGCCGTTCTTCTCGACCAGATAGAGGAAATTCTGCGTGGTATCGATGACGATGGTGCCCGGCTTCTTCGCGCCTTCATAGGCGACTTCCTGCGGCAGGTAGACCGGATTGATCTGCGGGCGCATGACCATGCGTTTGGCCGGGGCCTGCACGGCGGCCGTCTGCAGGCGGTCGGGCTGCGCGGTGCGCTGGCGCGGCTGCGCGGCCTGTCGGTTCTGCCGAACGATACCCGGCGCATGGCCGAGTTGCAGCACCCAGGGCGCGGAAAGGTCGGGGCTCACCATCACCGGCGGTCTGTCGGCATAGCGGTCGCCGGCTGTTGAGGGTGTGACGCCGGCGGCAAACACAGCCACGGCGCCGAGCAAGGGAAACAGAACTCTCTTCATCGGGAACGCACCTTGATCGTCTAATACACCGGGCGAGAACGCTCCCGGCTTGCGCGATCATTGGCGGCGAGCAGCAACCGAAACATGAATCGGAATGCGTAAAATGCGGTTCTGTCAGTAAACCCTTTGGTGTGGTTACCGCCGGGTTCAGGAATCTGGTAAAGCCACGGTAAAGACAGCGCGGAAGCGTGTTAACGGATGGAATTTTCAGGATGAGCAATGAAAAAACCGGCCTGCTTGCCGGTCCTGACGGTGTCGCGCGCTGCTTCTGGCATGGCAATCTGCCCGACTATCTACATTACCATGACCATGAATGGGGCCGGCCGGTGGCCGACGACCGCAGGCTGTTCGAGAAGATCTGCCTGGAAGGGTTCCAGTCGGGCCTGTCGTGGCTGACCATTCTGCGCAAGCGGGAGAATTTTCGCGAGGCCTTCGCTGGCTTCGACTTCGACAAGGTCGCCACCTTCACCGAACGGGACGTCGAGCGCCTGCTCGGCAATGCCGGCATCATCCGCCATCGCGGCAAGATCGTCTCTACCATCAACAATGCCAAGCGCGCCCGCGAAATGGTCGACGAGTTCGGCTCCCTGGCCGCCTGGTTTTGGAAATTCGAACCCGGCAAGGAGGAACGGCCGCAAACCGTCGACCTCGCTCATCTGCGCGCCAACCCGACCACCGCGGTCTCCGTGCGGATCTCGAAGGACCTGAAGAAGCGCGGCTGGACCTTCGTCGGCCCGACCACGGTCTACGCCTTCATGCAGGCCATGGGCATGGTCAACGACCATCTCGAGGGGTGTGTGTGCCGCAAGGAGGTTGAGAAGGAACGGAAGGCTTTCAAACGGCCGAAATAGCTACGGGCAGTTCAAGTGCCGTTGGCACCGGCCAGAAACAGCCCGGCGACGATCGCCGCCACGGTAGCCACTGTCGGATAGATCACCAGCAGGCCGGTCAGCAAGGCGTCGCGCAGGGAAGGATCCTTGCCGGTGTCGGCCGGTACATCGAACGGTCCGGCCGCCTGGCCAATCATTTTCGGTGCATGGATGCCCGCCGGGCGCAGACGTGCCGGCAATTCACCGGCTTCGCCGTTGGCATGGAATGTCGTTGCGCTGCTCATGTCCCGAACCCCTTCGTGTCGGTGCGCTATATCGGCTCCGATTGTGTCGGCACCATGCCGGGCTGATGGCGCCATTGTTTCATTTTTGCTGCGTTTTGTTTCAGATATTGGCACTTCTGCCTTCTCCCGCAGCGGGAGAAGGCAGAAGTGCCAACCCTTGCCGCACAAAGCTGCTTCGGCTAGGACACGCGCACTCGAAAATAAGTCATCCTTTACCCAGCAAAAAGACTCATCTCATGGCCGACAAATCGGAAAAGACGAAAGCGCGGCTGCCGCGCGGTTTTGCCGACCGCAGCGCCGAGGACATTCGCGCCGTCGAGAAGATGGTGGCGACGATCCGGTCGGTCTATGAGCTTTATGGCTTCGAGCCGGCCGACCAGCCGCTGATCGAATACACCGATGCGCTGGGAAAATTCCTGCCCGACCAGGATCGGCCGAACGAAGGTGTTTTCTCGTTCCAGGACGATGACGACCAGTGGCTATCGCTGCGCTACGACCTGACCGCGCCGACGGCGCGTTTCGTCGCCGAGAATTTCGAGCGCCTGCCGAAACCCTATCGCAGCTACCGATCCGGCTGGGTGTTCCGCAACGAAAAGCCCGGTCCCGGCCGCTTCCGCCAGTTCATGCAGTTCGACGCCGATACGATCGGCACGCCGGGGGTGGCGGCGGACGCGGAGATGGCGATGATGATGGCCGACGTCATGGAAGCGCTCGGTATCAAGCGCGGCGACTACGTCATCCGCGTCAACAACCGCAAGGTACTGGACGGCGTGCTGGAGGCGATCGGACTTGGCGGTGACCAGAATGTCGGGCGCAGGCTGACGGTTCTGCGCGCTATCGACAAGCTGGACAAGCTGGGCGTGGAAGGGGTCCGGCTTCTGCTTGGGCCGGGGCGCTGGGACGGTGGCAAGGAAGGCGAGGGCGACTTCGCCAAGGGCGCCGGGCTGAATGACACGCAAGCCGGGGCCGTTCTTCTGGCGACTGCACGAAACGCGCAAGCCGGCCAGGATGCCACCGTCAGCGGGAACGCGGTCTACCAGGAGGGCGTAGGCGAACTCGCGACGATCGAAGCTCTGGTCAGGGCCGCCGGATATGCCGAGGACCGCATCGCCATGGATCGTTCCGTCGTGCGCGGCCTGGAATACTACACCGGCCCCGTCTTCGAGGCCGAGCTGCTGGCCGAAATCCCCAATGAGGACGGCCAGATCGTGCGCTTCGGCTCGGTCGGTGGCGGCGGGCGCTATGATGGGTTGGTCTCGCGCTTCCGTGGCGAGCCGGTTCCGGCGACGGGTTTTTCCATCGGCGTCTCCAGGCTGATGACGGCGCTGAAAAACCTCGGCAAGCTCGACAGCGCCGACGTGATCGCGCCGGTTGTCGTGCTGGTCATGGACAAGGACACCGAAAGCCTCGGCCGCTACCAGAAGATGGTCTCGCAATTGCGTGCCGCCGGCATCCGCTCCGAAATGTATCTCGGCGGCGCCGGCATGAAGGCGCAGCTCAAATATGCCGACCGGCGCGGTTGTCCCGTCGCCATCATCCAGGGCGGCGACGAGCGCGCCAAGGGCGAATTGCAGATCAAGGACCTGATCGAAGGCGCTCGCATGTCCGCCGAAATCACCGACAATGCCGAATGGCGCGCCGCGCGCCCGGCACAGGTGACGGTGGCGGAAAGCGAACTGGTCGCCGAGGTGAAGAAGATTTTGACGGCGCAGGCCGAAGAGCGGTCGAAGTGACGAGCGCCGCGCGCCTTTGTCCTTCTCCCCTTGTGGGAGAAGGTGGCCTCGCGAAGCGAGGTCGGATGAGGGGTGTTCCAGGGAACGCAAACGCCTCATTCCGTCACGCACCCCTCATCCGTCTCGGCGCTGCGCGCCGATCCACCTTCTCCCACAAGGGGAGAAGGGAAGGGCACCCCCAATGACCTCCCGCTACCCAGCCATATCAGCCGACATCACCGCCCTCTTCGCTGCGCGCAACACACATGCCGTCGAAGTCGCTGTGCTGCAGCCGGCCGATCCGTTCCTCGACATGGCCGGCGAGGATCTGCGCCGCCGCATTTTCCTCACCGAGAGCGAGACCGGGCAGACGCTCTGCCTGCGGCCCGAATTCACCATTCCCGTCTGCCTCGACCACATAGCCAGCCAGGCCGGCACGCCGCGCCGCTATTCCTATCTGGGCGAAGTGTTTCGCCAGCGCCGCGAGGGCGGCAATGAGTTCTTCCAGGCCGGCATCGAGGATCTCGGCGACCGCGACACGGCCGAAGCCGATGCCCGCTCGGTGGCCGACGCGCATGCGTTGCTGTCGCTGGTGCTGCCCGGCCAGTCGCTGGCGATCACGCTCGGTGACCAGGGCATGTTCGAGGCGGTGCTGGCGGCGCTCGGCCTGCCGCGCGGCTGGCGCATGCGGCTGGCCCGCGCCTTCGGCTCGGCGCCGATGCTGGAGGCCGCACTCGCCGATCTCGCCAACCCGCCGCGCAACGGCCAGCTCTCCGGTCCAGTCGCGGCGCTTGTCCTCGACGGCGATCTGGACGGTCTTTCCCAGCACATTGCCGGCGGCATGGAAGAGGCTGGCCTGTCGGCATCCGCAGGGCGCGCGCCGTCGGATATCGCGCGGCGGCTGATCGAGAAAGCCGAGTTGCGCAGCGTGCGGCTGTCGAACGAGGCCTTCGCTGCCCTGAAGAATTTTCTGGCGATCGACGTGCCGCTCGATGGCGCGGCCCAGGCATTGGAAACCTTCGCCGCCGGCGCCGGATTTTCACTGGGCGCCGCGCTGGAAAAATTCTCGGCCCGCGCCAAGGCGATCGAGGCGCATGGCTTGCCCTCGGGAAAAATCCGCTACGACGCCGCTTTCGGCCGTCCGCTCGATTATTACACGGGTGTGGTCTTCGAGATCGCGGCGGCCAATGGCGAGCGTCCCCTCGCCGGTGGCGGGCGCTATGACAGGTTGCTGACGCTGCTCGGCGCCAAGACCGCGATCCCTGGTGTCGGCTTCTCGGTGTGGCTCGACCGCATCGAGGCGTTGCGGGGGCCGGCATCATGATCACACTGGCGATCCCGTCGAAGGGCAGGCTCAAGGAGCAGGCCCTGGAGGTGCTGGCCAAGGCTGGCCTCGCCGTCAGCCTGCCCGGCGACGAGCGCAAATATCACGCCCGCGTCGAGGGCCTGGACAATGTCGAAGTGGTTTTCCTGTCGGCCTCCGAAATATCGGGCGAAATAGGCCAGGGCGCGGTCGATCTCGGTATCACCGGTGAGGACCTGGTGCGGGAAAATCTCGCCGACTGGGAAGCGCGAGCCGAGATCGTCGCCCGCCTCGGCTTCGGCCATGCCGATGTCGTGGTCGCGGTGCCCGAGATCTGGCTCGACGTCGATACCATGGCCGATCTCGATGACGTTGCAGCCGATTTCCGCCAGCGCCATGGCCGGCGGCTCAGGATCGCCACCAAATACTGGCGGCTGACGCAGCAGTTCTTTTCGCTCAAACACGGCATCCAGGTCTATCGCATCGTCGAGAGCCTCGGTGCCACCGAGGGCGCGCCGGCGGCCGGCCTTGCCGACGTCATCGTCGACATCACCAGCACCGGCTCGACGCTGCGCGCCAACCATCTCAAGGTGCTGGGCGATGGCGTCGTGCTGGAGTCACAGGCCTGCCTTGTGGCCTCGAGGAGGACACGTGCCGCTGCCGACGAAGCCGTCTTGCGCGACATCGTCGCGAAAATGGCGGCAGCGGTCGCATAGCGATCCTTCAGGGAAGGGGCTCCAGTACCATCGACGGGATTTCCAGTATCCCGGCAGGCTGATAGGTTCGGCCAGTCTTGGAGGAGACAGCGATGCCGGTCAATCTCGACGAGCTGAAGAACGCCACCAATCTGCGCGGCCGTGGCGCGCGTGCTGGCGGCGTCTTTATCGCGCCCGTGGATGGCAGGGCGCATGTCTCGGGCGATCGCGGCGTGCCGCTGCTCGACAAGACCATTCCAGCACTTTTCTCCGACACCGTCAGCAAATACGGCACGCTCGATGCCGCCGTCTTTGTCGGCCAGGACAAGCGCTTCACCTGGAGCGAACTGTCGGACACGGTGGATGCGCTGGCCGCCGGCTTCCTGGCACTCGGTCTCCAGAAGGGCGACCGGGTCGGCATCTGGTCGCCCAATCGGTGGGAATGGCTGGTGACGCAGTTCGCCACCGCCCGCATCGGCCTGATCCTGGTCAACATCAATCCCGCCTACCGGCTGACCGAACTGGAATATGCCCTGAACAAGGTCGGCTGCAAGGCCCTGGTGACGGCGGCCAGCTTCAAGACGTCGGACTATCTCGGCATGATCGAGACCCTGGCGCCGGAGATCGCCACGGCAACACCGGGCAAGCTGAATGCCAGCAAGTTGCCGGCGCTCAGGATCGTCATCCGCATGGGCGAGGAGAACTCGCCAGGCATGTTCAATTTCGGCGATGTGCTGGCCATGGCTGGGCGCGACGAGCATGACAGCCTTGACCGCATTTCCGAGGGATTGAAGCCGGGCGATGCGATCAACATCCAGTTCACCTCGGGCACGACAGGGGCACCCAAGGGCGCGACGCTCACCCATCTGAACATCGTCAACAACGGCAATTTCGTCACCTCGGCCATCAAGCTCACCGTCGAAGACCGGCTCTGCATCCCTGTGCCGCTCTATCATTGCTTCGGCATGTCGATGGGAACCATGGGTTGCGTGTCGAAGGGTGCGACCATGGTTTTCCCGTGCGAAGGCTTCGATCCCGGACTGACGTTGAAAGCCGTGTCGCAGGAGCGCTGCACCGGCCTCTATGGCGTGCCGACCATGTTCGTCGGCATGCTCGACCATCCGGACTTTTCATCCGTCGATCTGTCCAGCCTGCGCACCGGCATCATGGCCGGTTCGCCATGCCCGATCGAGGTGATGAAGAAGGTGGTGTCGCTGATGCATATGGCGCAAGTGACCATCGCCTACGGCATGACCGAGACCAGTCCGGTCTCGTTCCAGAGCAGCGTTGACGATCCCCTGGAAAAGCGCGTCTCGACGGTCGGGCGCATCCATCCGCATGTCGAGGTCAAGGCGATCGACGCCGATGGCGCCACCGTTGCCGTCGGCGCGCCGGGCGAGCTTTGCACGCGTGGTTATTCAGTGATGAAGGGCTATTGGGACGACGACGAAAAGACCCGCGAGGCGATCGATAGCGATGGCTGGATGCACACCGGCGACCTCGCCACCATCGATGCCGAGGGCTATTGCAACATTGTCGGCCGCGTCAAGGACATGGTCATCCGTGGCGGCGAGAACGTCTATCCCAGAGAGGTCGAGGAATTCCTCTACCGCCATCCCAAGGTGCGGGAAGTCCAGGTCTTCGGCATTCCCGACGCCAAATATGGCGAGGAGTTGTGCGCCTGGATCGTGCTCAAACCCGGCCAGGTCGCCACCGAACAGGAGATCAAGGCCTTCTGCGCCGGCCAGATCGCCCACTACAAGGTGCCGCGCCACATCCGCTTCCGCACCGAATTGCCGATGACGGTGACCGGCAAACCGCAGAAATTCCTGATGCGTCAGGCGATGGTGGAAGAGCTCGGACTGGTGACGCAAAAGACGGCGTGAGGCCGGATCAGCCGCGTCGCACAAGCGCGCTGATGCTGTTGAGCAGCATCTGTTGGTCGCCGACCCAGAACCAGTGGTCGTCGCCGTCGACCTCGATGAAACGCGCGCCGGGAATCCTGGCCGCGAGAAACCGCCCGGCCTCGATGCGCACGGCGCGGTCGCCGGAACGGTGGAGGACCATCGTCGGGGCGGAGACTTTTGCCAGGAGGTGACGGACATCGGCGTCCCGTAATGCCTCGAGCAGGCCCGCGACCGCGCCCGGGCTGGAGGCTGCCCTGAGCAATCCGGCCCACCAAGTCCTCGCCTGGCGGTCGCCAGCGAGGCTTGGGGCGAAGGTTTCGATTTCCGCCGGGCCACCCCAGCCCGCGAGCAGGCGTCGCGTCCAAAGATCATACTGCGCGACGGTCAAGGCGTAGGGATAGTCAGGCGCGCGGCTGCCTTTCGCAAGCGAGCCCCACAGGACAAGGCCTGTCAGCCGATCGGGATGCTCGACCGCAAAACGGATAGAGCCGGGCCCACCCTCCGACGCGCCGACCAGCAAGGCCCGGCGGCTGCCGGCCGCATTCATGACCGCCAGAATATCCTGCGCCGTCGCCTCAACTGTGGGACGGGCACCGACGCGGTCGGAAAGCCCCATGCCGCGCCGGTCGAAGAGGATCAAGCGACCCAGGCGCGAAATCGCGGTCAGCCAGGCGCGGCAGCCCGGGTCTTCCCAGATACGCTCGACATGCGAAATAAAGCCGGGAACGAGCACGATGTCCGTCGGGCCGCTACCGACGATCTGGTACGCGATGTGGATGCCGTCGACCGCGACATAGCGCGTTCTGGGCACATCCAAGGTGGTGTCCTGAGTTGGCTCGCGCAGCATGGCCAGCGTGGCAGGGTCCGGCGCTACGCCGAGTTCGTCCCGCAACAGCCGGATGCACGTCTCGATCTGACGCTCCGCCGCCGCCCTGTCGCCTGCCGCCAGGTGGGCACGGATCAAGTGGCGGTGCGCGCTTTCGCTCAGGGGGTCGAGTGCCGCCAACCGCGTCGCATGAACGATCGCGCCGCGCGGCTCGCCGCCGGCGATCTTGGCTTCGACGAGGCGCTCCAGCGCCTGCACCAAGCGGCCGCGCAAGGTCTCCCGCCGGAAGAAGACCCATTCTTCGAATTCCGGACAGTCCGGCAGCGAGAAGCCGGCGAGATAGTCGACTTTGTAGATATCGGCCGCGGCGTCGAGAGAGCCGGAATTGCAGGCATGCTCGAAAACCCTGGTGTCGATCCCGGCGGACAATGCTGGGTGCAGGCTGAGGGAGCCGCCTGTGGCGGCGATGATCTCACTGCCGAACGCGATGCGGATTTTATACAGTGTCCGCCGAAGGCGGGCGCGTGCGGCCTGATCGTCGGTCTCGGGCCACAAAAGCGTGGCGGCGACCTCGCGCGCCACCGGCCCGCTGGCCTCGGCGATATAGATGAGGAGGGCTGCCGCCTTGCGCAGGGCGAGTTCCACCCGCCGGCCGTTCAAGCGGAACTCCGGAAAACCCAGAAATCGGAATTCCAATTGCTCCATCGATCCGACCACCGCCATCCAGGGACGTTGAGGGGACGCCGGGCTTCTATCCATCCCCACGACGTCGGGCCGATCGGGCCCGATCATGAGACTCCCTTGGAGCGAGAAATGTCACTGGTCAATACTCCCACCTACCATTGCACGTCAGGGCCCGTTGCCGGCGGAGGCATCCCTTCCAGTTCCGCCAGCACACGGCCAGGAGGCTGAAGCATGTGCCAATCCTGTCTCTCCTGGTACGCGCGCTGCATTGCTCCCTACCTCGTCCACGCCGGCTGTTCGGCCAGCGCCTTCGCGCATATGCGAAGGCGCTTGATCCCGCGGGCAGGGGGCGTTGTGGTCGAGGTCGGTTTCGGGTCCGGCCTGAACCTTCCCTATTACGACGCCGGCAGGGTGAAACGATTGGTCGGCGTCGATCCCGACGGCACGATGCTGGGTCTGGCCGAACCGAAGACCCGTTCCTTGCCATTCGATGTCGACTGTATCCGGGCCAGCGGTGAAAGACTGCCCTTGACCGACAGCTTCGCCGACACGGTCGTCGTCACCTATGCCTTCTGCACCATCCCGGACCCTGAGGTGGCGCTGACCGAGATCCGGCGCATCCTGAAGCCCACGGGCCGGCTGATCTTCATCGAGCACGGCCAGGCCGAAGGGCCGCGTTGCCGCCGGTGGCAGGAGCGTCTGAACCGGCTGTGGGGCCGGCTCGCCGGCGGCTGCCATCTCAACCGCGACCCATTGCAGCTGATCCGGGCGACGGGCTTCCATATCGTCGAAGCGGAGCGTGATCGGTTTCGGTTACCCTTCTGGCAGTTGGGAAGCCACCATGCCGGCATCGCGATGCCCTGACAGGTTGACGTCATCGGTTCCCCATCTCCGACGGCCCTGCGCCGAACCCGGCTCTCGCACGCGCGAGGTCCGGCGCGGAATTGTTCGCTTCTCACGCCACCAGCATTACCGTGCCCAAACCCCGGATAATTTTCGCCAGTTCGACGCATTCGCCGTGCCGCGCATTGTTGCGCCGCCAGGCTAGGCAGATCATGCGCTGCGGCATCGGCTCCTGGAACGGCACGATCTTAAGATCGGGGATAGTGCCGGCAGGGCCCGCCGCCATTTCGGGGATGAGAGTGACGCCGAGCCCGTGCGCCACCATCTGCAAAAGCGTGGTCAGGCTGGTCGCGCCATAGCTTGCCATTGCCACCGGCCGCACATTGCCGCAGACGGCCAGCGCCTGTTCGCGCAGGCAATGGCCTTCTTCCAGCAGCATCAGTCTTTCCAGCGCCGGGCTCTCGGGCGGAACCGGCGGCGAGGCAAAGGCCGGATCGCCTGATGGCACGGCCAGGAAGAACCGGTCGGGAAACAGCGCTTCGGTGATCAGCCCGGGATGGTCGAGCGGAAGCGCGGCGATGAAGGCATCGAGTTTTCGCGATGCGGTGTCCTCGACCAGGGAGGTGGTGACCGCCTCGCGCAGTTCGAGCAGCAGGGCCGGGAAATGCTTCTTCAGTTCGGGCAAGGCGCGCGGCAGAAGATAGGGCGCGACGGTCGGGATGATGCCCAACCGGAAGCGTCCCTCCATGGCGGTGCGGCCGCGCCGGGCCGTCGTTTCCACGTCACGTATGTCAGCCAGGATGCGCTCGATGCGTGGCAACAGGGCGGCCGCTTCGTCCGTCATGCGCACCGACTTGCCGCCGCGTTCGAACAGCCGGCAGTTCAGCCGTTGCTCCATTTCTGCGATCTGGGAGGACAGCGCCGGCTGGCTGACACCTGCAAGTTTCGCCGCACGCCCGAAATGCAGCGTCTGCGCCAGCGCGTCGAAATAATGCATCTGGCGAACTGTCAATCCGATCATGCAGTCAAGCCTACCATAAGAAAATCCTATCGAAATAAACAGGAAAGGCAATTTGTTTTTATCGTCAGTGTGGCCTAGTCTGGGGTGGTTCCAGATTGGCGCGGGCCGCTGGCCGCCCCCAAAATCTCGGCAAAAATCAACCTCGGCAAAATCAAACCTCGGCAAAATTGGAGTGAGAGATGGACGCGAAAACCGACGACAACAGCGCGGGCAAATGCCCTGTTGCGCATGGATCCGCCAGCCGGACCAACCGTGACTGGTGGCCGAACCAGCTTGACCTCGGCGTTCTCCACCAGCAGTCGAACCTGTCGGACCCGATGGGCGAGGACTTCGATTATGCCAAGGAATTCGCGAGTCTCGACCTCGATGCGGTGGTCAAGGACCTGCATAAGGTCATGACGGATTCGCAGGACTGGTGGCCGGCCGACTTCGGCCATTATGGGCCGCTCTTCATCCGCATGGCCTGGCACAGCGCCGGCACCTATCGCATCGGCGACGGTCGCGGCGGGGCCGGAGCGGGCCAGCAGCGTTTCGCGCCGCTGAACAGCTGGCCTGATAACGCCAATCTTGACAAGGCGCGCCGGCTGCTGTGGCCGGTCAAGCAGAAATACGGCCGCAAGATTTCCTGGGCCGACCTGTTGATCCTCACCGGCAACGTCGCGCTGGAATCGATGGGCTTCAAGACCTTCGGCTTCGCCGGCGGCCGCGCAGACGTTTGGGAGCCGGAGCAGGACGTCGACTGGGGCTCCGAGACCAAGTGGCTTGGCGACGAGCGCTATTCGGGCGATCGCGAGCTGCATGGCCATCTCGGGGCCGTGCAGATGGGCCTGATCTACGTCAACCCGGAAGGCCCGAACGGCAAGCCGGACCCGATCGCCGCCGCGCGCGACATCCGCGAAACCTTCGCTCGCATGGCGATGAACGACGAGGAAACCGTGGCGCTGATCGCCGGCGGCCACACCTTTGGCAAGACCCATGGCGCCGGTGATGCCTCGCTGGTAGGGGCCGAGCCGGAAGGCGCCGGCATAGAGGCGCAGGGCCTCGGCTGGTCGAGCAAGTATGCGTCGGGCATTGCTGGCGACGCCATCACCTCCGGCCTCGAAGTCACCTGGACAACGACGCCTACCAAGTGGAGCAACGACTTCTTCGACAACCTGTTCAACTACGAATGGGAACTGACGAAGAGCCCGGCAGGCGCCCATCAGTGGACGCCGAAGGGTGGCGCCGGTGCCGGCACGGTGCCCGATGCGCACGACCCCTCGAAGCGTCGCGCGCCGGCCATGCTGACCACCGACCTCGCGCTGCGGGCCGACCCGGCCTACGAGAAGATCTCACGGCGTTTCCACGAACATCCGGATCAGTTCGCCGATGCCTTCGCCCGCGCCTGGTTCAAGCTGACCCACCGCGACATGGGTCCGGTCGTCCGCTATCTCGGCCCGTTGGTGCCGAAGGAAGAGCTGATCTGGCAGGATCCGATCCCGGCGGTCGACCATGAACTGGTCAGCGATCAGGACATCGCATCGCTGAAGGCCAAGATCCTGGCCTCCGGCCTGTCGGTTTCCGAACTGGTCTCGACGGCCTGGGCCTCGGCTTCGACCTTCCGCAACTCCGACAAGCGCGGCGGCGCCAACGGTGCCCGCATCCGGCTGGCACCGCAGAAGGACTGGGACGTCAACCAGCCGGCCGAGCTAGCGAGGGTGCTTGCCAAGCTCGAAGGCATTCAGAAGGAGTTCAACGCTGGCGGCAAGAAGGTTTCGCTTGCCGACCTGATTGTTCTCGGTGGTGTCGCGGCGGTCGAGAGGGCTGCGAAGGATGGCGGCAATGACGTAAAGGTGCCGTTCACGCCCGGCCGCATGGATGCCTCGCAGGAGCAGACGGACGTCCACTCTTTTGCCGCTCTCGAGCCGAAAGTCGACGGCTTCCGCAACTACGTCAGAGGCAAGCAGCCCATGTCGGTCGAAGCCATGCTGGTCGACCGGGCGCAGTTGCTGGGCCTGACGGCGCCGGAGCTGACGGTGCTTGTTGGCGGCCTGCGGGTGCTCGGCGCCAACACCGGCCAGTCAAAGCATGGCGTGTTCACCGACAGGCCGGGTAAGCTGACCAACGACTTCTTCGTCAACCTGCTCAGCATGAGCACGATCTGGGATCCGGCTGCCGGCTCCGAGCCGGGTTCGGAAGAGGTCTACGAGGCGCGCGACCGCAGGACCAAGGGCGTCAAGTGGACCGGCACCCGCGCCGATCTGATCTTCGGCTCGCATGCGCAGCTGCGTGCCTTGGCCGAAGTCTACGGATCGGCGGACGCCGGGCAGAAATTCGCCCGGGATTTCGTTGCGGCATGGACCAAGGTGATGAACGCCGACCGGTTTGATATCGCTGCCTGATCCGAATTCAAAGTCGTACAAAAAAAGGCGCGGGCCGTAGCTCGCGCCTTTTTGCATTCCAGCTCCGGCAATCAATCCTTCTCGAAAATACGCGCCTTGGCGACGACCCCGGCAATGGCGCCGCCGATCAACGGCGCGACGATGAACAGCCAGAGCTGGCTGAGTGCGGCACCGCCGGTAAACAGCGCCGGACCGATGGAGCGCGCCGGATTGACCGAGGTGCCGGTGACCGGGATCATGGCGAAGTGAATGCCGGCCAGCGTCAAGCCGATGACCAGACCGGCAAAAGCCGTCGAGTGCTTTTCAGCGGTAACGCCGAGGATTACCGTGACGAAGGTGAAGGTGCCGATCAGCTCCCACAGGAACGCCGAGCTCATGCCCCATTTCGTCTCGTCCCAGCCATTCGCGCCGAAGCCGCCTGTGTGGCCGCCGGTCTGGCCGGAAACGATGATCCACAACGCCAGCGAGGCGATGATGGCGCCGATGATCTGCGCGATCCAATAGGGGATGACGTCCTTGGCCGGCAGCCGGCCGGCAAGGAAGACGCCGAGTGTCACCGCCGGATTGAGATGCGCGCCCGAAATCGGGCCGATCGCATAGGCCGCCGCGATGAGGCCGATGCCGAATGCCAGGCCGATGCCTTCCTGGCCAAGCGGCAGCGCGCCGCCGAAGCCGCCCGTCACCACGGACGCCGTACCGATGAACACCAACAGAAATGTGCCTAGAACTTCCGCCAGATAAGTCTTCATTGCCCTCTCCTCGTGACGATCCGCCGGTCCACGGTTTCCGCGCCGCGAATCATGGCGGCAAGAGTATTCCCAACCGGAAAACTTGGAAAGCAGAGCGGTTGCGCCGCAAGTCGTCCTTGCGGCCGCCAGTTAACAACATTAGAAGTCTTGCATCTACTGGTCTGTCTGCTGCTAGCGGCTGCGGAGATTTACTGGTCGGGCAGGTTTCGCGATCACGGCCAGCTTGCTCTCGCGGCGAGACCGAGCGGGGTTCAATCCGGACGTGAAAGGCTCTAAGAGCAGACCGAGATAATGTGCTCGATTTGATGGAATGACGAATGCGACTGGGCGGACGGGTGGCTGCGGCTATCGAAGTGCTGGAGGACATTGGCCGGCGTCACCGGCCGGTGGCCGACGCGCTGAAGGACTGGGGCCTGTCACATCGCTTCGCCGGCGGTGGTGATCGCGCCGCGATCGGCAACATCGTTTACGACGCGCTGCGCCACAAGCGCTCTGCCGGCTGGTTGCTGGGCGAAGACACGCCGCGCGCCATCGGCTTCGGGGCGCTATTGCTCGAATGGAACCAGACGGGGCAGTCGCTCAATGCTGCGCTCGAAGGCGACAAGTTCGCGCCGCCGCTGCTCAGCGCCACGGAACTCAAGGCAATCGCGGAACGCCGGCTTGCCGACGCGCCGCCCGCGGTTCGCGCCGACATACCCGATTGGTGCGAACCGCTTTTCGAGCGGGCCTTTGGCGAGACATGGGTCGAGGAGGGCGCGGCGTTGGCCAGGCGTCCGCCGCTCGACATCCGGGTCAACACGCTTCAAGCCGATCGCGTCAAGGTCTTGGCCGAACTGGAGCAGACCGGTGCCAGTGTCGCACGGATCGCACCCTACGGTATCCGCATCCCGCCGATCGACGGTGATGGCCGACACCCGAACGTGCAGGCCGAGCCGGCCTTCCAGAAAGGCTGGTTCGAAGTCCAGGACGAGGGGTCGCAAATTGCGGCAGCGCTTGCCGGCGCGACGGCCGGCATGCAGGTGCTCGACTTCTGCGCCGGCGCCGGCGGCAAGACGCTGGCGCTGTCGGCGGCGATGGACAATCACGGCCAGATCTTTGCCCATGATGCTGAAAAGGCGCGGTTGGCGCCAATCTTCGACCGCATCCGCCGGTCGGAAAATCGCAATGTGCAGGTCGCCACCAAGCCGGCCGAGCTTGCCCCACTGGTCGGTCACATGGACATCGTGCTGGTCGATGCCCCCTGCACCGGCAGCGGTACCTGGCGGCGTCGTCCCGATGCCAAATGGCGGCTGACGCACAGACAGCTCGACGCCCGCAAGGGCGAGCAGGCGACGATCCTCGATGCCGCCAGGATGTATGTCAAACCCGGCGGCCTGCTGGTCTATATCACCTGCTCGGTGTTCGACGAGGAGAATGGCGAACAGGTCATGGCGTTTCGTGAGCGCAGCAGCGGCTTTGCTCCGGTCGATCACCGCGCTCTCTGGGACGGCCGTTTTCCGGGCCACCAAGCAGCGGCGCGGATCGGCGCTGGCGGCGATATTTCCCTGTCGCCGGCGCTGAGCGGCACTGATGGGTTCTATTTCTGCGCGCTGCGCCGGACCAACTGAGCCCTGCCGCATCCGCCGGCAGTTCGCGGCCACTCGGCCGGTGACGGCCTACGAGACCGATTGTTGCAGTGCAGCAATTGAGATTGCCTGCCGCCGATCCCTCTGCAATAAGCTTTGCCAGACAAACGAAGGCAACGGCGATGGCAGCGAAGATCGTACCGGCTCCAGACTATGAGGATCGCGTCCGGGCGTCCTTCGCACGCCAGCAGGCGATGGCGACGATTGGCGCCGAATTGACGTTGGTGACACCCGGCATAATCGAGATCGAGATGCCCTATTCGGCGGCGCTGACCCAGCAGCATGGCTTCCTGCATGCAGGCGTCATTTCGACGGCGCTGGACTCGGCTTGCGGCTATGCGGCATTCTCGCTCATGCCTGAGAATTCCGGCGTGCTGACCATCGAATTCAAGGTCAACCTTCTGGCGCCGGGCCGGGGCGAACGCTTTCTGTTCCGCGGTTCGGTGACCAAACCCGGCCGTACCATCATCGTTGCCGACGGCCAGGCCTATGCCTTCGCCGCCGACGGCGAGGCCAAGCTGATCGCCACCATGACCGGCACGATGATGACGATGGTTGGTCGCGACGGTATAGCGGGATGAGCCGATGAGCAATGTCGTGCGCATTGGCGGCAAGAATGTGCTCTTCGTCATGGCGGCGCAGGCCGAATATGGCCCGCATCTGCAGCGGCTGTTCACCCCGCTGATGACGGGCGTCGGCCCGGTCGAAGCAGGCGTACGGCTGGGCGCCGAGCTCTCCTGGTTGAAATCCACAAAAGCATTGCCGGACCTCGTCGTTTCGCTGGGCTCGGCCGGCAGCCGCAGGCTGGAACAGGCTGAAATCTACCAGGCCGCTTCGGTGAGCTATCGCGACATGGACGCTTCGCCGCTCGGCTTCGAGAAGGGCGCGACGCCTTTCCTCGACCTGCCGGTGACGGTGCCGCTGCCTCTCGTTATTCCAGGCATCAGAAGCGCCACGCTCTCGACCGGCGGCGCGATCGTCACCGGTGCCGCTTATGACGCGATCGACGCCGATATGGTCGACATGGAGACCTTCGCCTGCCTGCGCGCCTGCCAATTGTTCGGCGTGCCGCTGATCGGCCTGCGCGGCATTTCCGACGGCGCGGCCGATCTGCGCCATGTCAACGACTGGACGGAATATCTGCACGTCATCGACGAGAAACTGGCCGTGGCGATCGAGTCGCTCGAACGGGCGATCGGTGGCGGCCTGCTCGAGGGCTGACTGTTCTTCGGATCAAGCGGCCAGGCGCTGCGGATCGCCGAAATCGATGCGTGAGACGCGTCCGCGCACGGCGCCTGTTGCGTCGATATAATCGATCGCCCCCGGTGTATGATCGAGTTTCCACGCGCCGGCGGGGCCGTCTTTCCATTCGACCTTGTAGCCGTCGTCCAGCAGCGCCCAACGTCCGTGGAAGCGTGTGCCGTCCGGTAGGAGCATGTGCGCCCGATCTTCAGTTTCATAGTGGACGAAGGCGTGCTTGCCGCCCATGTCGATGACATGCGTGGTTCCGACCATGATAATGGCCAGCGTGTCCCTGTTCAGTAATGTCATTATACCTGTCCATGGGTTCGCGTTTCGAAAGAGCCTCGACGGGATGAATATCGTCAAGTATCTTGACTATACGGAGTCTGGAGTAAATGGTCAAGCAACTTGACGAAAAAACCGAAGCGTTGCCGGACCATGTCGGCTGGCGGCTGTGGCAGGCGAGCCGTGCCTGGCAGGTGGAATTTGCCGCCGCCATGCGGGCCGCCGGCCACGCCTGGTTCAGCGAGGCGCGCGCCGGGCTGCTCGGGCACATCCCCCGCAACGGCACGCACCAGTCGGCATTGATCGAGCGCGCGGCCACCTCCAAGCAAGCGGTTCAGCAATTGCTCGACGGTCTGGAAGCGGAAGGCGTGCTGGAGCGGTTGCCCGATCCACGGGACGGGCGCGGCAAGCTTGTGCGCTATACCCGCAAGGGTCTGGATGCCTTGCGCGACGGCGACCGCATCAAGCTTCAGATCGAGCGCGGCTATATCGATCGCATCGGCGAGCAGCGGTTCGCGGCGCTTATGGACGCCTTGCGCACACTTGACGCGGGGCGGGGCGACGCATCGGGAGGAGCACCGGGGCTGAAGTGAGCGGCGTGATCGCGCAACCCATTGCGCCGACTCGTTTCTTTCTCTAAAGGCTCGCCATGACGACAGCCAATCACACCGACACCGTCCTGATTGTCGATTTCGGCAGCCAGTTTACCCAACTCATCGCCCGCCGCATCCGCGAGGCCGGCGTGTTTTCCGAGATCGTGCCGTTCCAGTCGGCCGAAGCCGCGTTCAAGCGCATCAATCCGAAAGCGGTGATCCTGTCCGGCGGCCCCGCCTCGACATCGGACATCGGCAGCCCGCGCGCGCCACAGATCGTCTTCGACGCCGGTGTGCCGGTGCTGGGCATCTGCTACGGCCAGATGGCCATGTGCGTGCAGATGGGCGGCGTCGCCGAAAGCTCCAACCATCGCGAATTCGGCCGCGCCTTTGTCGAGATCGAGAAGGACAGTCCGCTGTTCGAGGGGCTTTGGGCGACCGGCCAGCGCCATCAGGTGTGGATGAGCCATGGCGATCGCGTCATCGCCTTGCCGCCGGGCTTCGAGGTGTTCGGCAAATCGGAAAGCTCGCCTTTCGCTATCTTCGGCAATGTCGAGCGCAGGATGTACGGCATCATGTTCCACCCGGAGGTGGTGCACACACCCGACGGCGCCCGGCTGCTCAGGAATTTCGTTCACAACATCGCCGGCATCGAAGGCGACTGGACGATGCGCGCCTATCGCGAACACGCGGTCGAGGCGATCCGCAAGCAGGTCGGCAAGGGCAAGGTCATCTGCGCGCTGTCGGGCGGCGTGGATTCCTCGGTCGCCGCCCTTCTGATCCACGAGGCGGTCGGCGACCAGCTGACCTGCATTCTCGTCGACCACGGCCTGATGCGCAAGGACGAGGCCGCCGGTGTGGTGGCGATGTTCCGCCAGCATTACAATCTGCCGCTGATCCTGGTCGATGCCTCCGACAAATTCATCTCGGCGCTGGAGGGCGAGTCGGATCCGGAAAAGAAGCGCAAGACTATCGGCCGGCTGTTCATCGAGGTGTTCGAGGACGAGGCAAAGAAGCTCGGCGGCGCCGATTTCCTGGCACAAGGCACGCTCTATCCCGACGTCATCGAAAGCGTCTCCTTCACCGGCGGCCCGTCGGTGACGATCAAGTCGCACCACAATGTCGGCGGCCTGCCCGAGCGCATGAACATGCAATTGGTCGAGCCGTTGCGCGAACTGTTCAAGGACGAGGTGAGGGCGCTAGGCAAGGAGCTCGGTCTGCCCGAAAGCTTCATCGGACGCCATCCGTTCCCAGGCCCCGGTCTTGCCATCCGCTGCCCTGGCGGCATCACGCGCGAGAAGCTGGAGATCCTGCGCGAGGCCGACGCCATCTATCTCGACGAGATCCGTAAGGCTGGCCTTTATGACGCGATCTGGCAGGCCTTCGCCGTGTTGTTACCGGTGCAGACAGTTGGCGTGATGGGCGACGGCCGCACCTACGAATTCGTCTGTGCGCTGCGTGCAGTCACTTCGGTCGACGGCATGACGGCTGATTTCTATCACTACGACATGGCCTTCCTGGGTGCCGCCGCCACCCGCATCATCAACGAAGTGCGCGGCATCAACCGTGTGGTGTACGACGTCACCTCGAAGCCGCCTGGCACAATCGAGTGGGAATGAAATGATGTTGTTCAGAGACTATCGCCGCCTATCGAAACGTGCACCTAAACCACTGAAAAATAACGAAATTACTCTCGTTGACTATCGGTCCCTATCGCGGACAAGCGCTTGGATTTGACGGTAAAGCTGACGGTAAAGGATTTTAGCTCACCTGTTGATTTTGCCATTACCGTCAGCCAGATTTCGAGCGTGACGGTAAAATATTTTGACTAACTGATTGATATAGCAAGATTAATAAGAACAAGTTGCATGGAAGTCGTCTGACGGTAAAATCGAGGGTAATGAGTGCATTTCCGACCCCCGAGAGGATGTCCTATGCTCACTGATACCGCTCTCAAGTCCCTGAAACCAAAGGACAAAACGTACAAGGTTGCAGACCGTGACGGTATGTACGTCACCGTCTCCCCGACAGGATTAATCACGTTCAGGTATGACTACCGTTTGAATGGAAGACGAGAGACCCTGACAATTGGGCGATATGGTCGTGGAGGCATCTCCCTTGGACAGGCGAGAGAGAAATGCCTCGATGCTCGGCGCGCGACGGCCGAGGGCCTGTCCCCAGCGCGTGAGAAACAGCGAGAGAAGCGCCGTAATTCAGAGGCGAAAACTTTCAATGAGGTTGCTGAGCGCTGGATCAAGGAAGCCAGGATGGCCGACAGCACGCGTTCGATGCGGAAAGCCATCCTCAACCGTGACATTGTTCCCGCCTGGAAGAACCGCTTTCTCACCGAAATTACCTCTGACGACCTGCGTGAGCTCTGCGCCAAGGTGAAAGAACGCGGGGCGCCGGCCACCGCCATCCATGTGCGCGATATCATTAAGCAGATCTACGGGTTTGCCATCTTGCATGGCACCAAGATCGCCAATCCCGCTGATGAAGTTGGGCCGGCTTCGATCGCGACCTTTGTACCCAAGGATCGCGCTCTCACGCCCGCCGAAATTCGGATCATGCTCAATCAACTCGAGCATGTGCCGACCCTGCCGACGATCCGGCTCGGATTAAGGCTGATCCTGTTGACCATGGTGCGCAAGAGCGAATTGCTAAACGCCGTCTGGGCCGAGGTGGACTTCGAGAACTCAGTCTGGACCATCCCGAAGGAACGAATGAAGCGATCCAAGGCGCACAATGTCTATCTGTCACAACAGTCGATGGACATTCTCATCGCGCTAAAGACCTGTGCCGGGAATTCTCGGTATATCCTGCCGTCACGTTACGAGGCAGATGAGCCCATGTCTCGCGCGACATTCAATCGGGTCACCTATGCCGTTGTCGAGCGGACAAAGAAAGAGGGCCTAACATTGGAGGCCTTTACAGTGCACGATCTTCGACGCACCGGCTCGACGCTTCTCAACGAAATGGGATTTAACGGGGATTGGATTGAGAAATGTCTCGCCCATGAAGACGGCCGGTCTTCTCGCGGCGTCTACAACAAGGCTGAATACGAACAGCAGCGTCGCCATATGCTCCAAGAATGGGCTGACATGGTTGACGCGTGGGTGGAAGGGCGGAAGCGCGTTCCAACACTTTATCCACCGGCCATGCAGTTGCTCCCGTTGGAAGCTACCGTCTGACTGGACGTGTCTTGCGCTTCCTCACGTCCGGTGGTGGAGCTTTCTTTGTCAAGGCTGCATTGGATGCACGGCGACGTTCCTCAACCCAGTCTTCCACCTCGGCCAAGTCCCAAACGACGCAACGCGGGGTCAGGTAAAACCGTCGCGGAAACTCGCCGCGCTGTTCCATTTCATAGATCGTGGTATCGGCTAAAGGGACGATCTTGCGAAGCTCGGTTCGCCGAATTGCCCGTTTGTTCGACGGGCGCGACGGCAATGAAAGGCCGTTGACGATACGGGCCATTTCCGCAGCCGGAGCACCGTCCTGCTGGTTTGGTTCTCGCTCCGATACACGTGCATCAGTTTCCATTTTCCCAATCACAGTCGATTCCAGATCACGCAATGTTGGACGACATGCTGGGTGCATCGTGCCTGGAAAGGAAGCTGGTCCCCCCATGCAGCGTGGAAAGGATTGCGCGGACCTGCAAAACGGACACGTTGCGCCAAGACAGCGAATGAGTTTCGAATGCTACTACAGTGCTTCCGATATCGGCTCGGCTGCGCAATCGAGGTCAACTGCCCTTGAAGCCAGAAAAGCCATCGGTTCATGAAACTGGTGGCGTGGACGGCCGTCCAGTCGTTCCAAGCGGCGGGCGCTGTTCGACTGCTCGTAGGCCAGCGCGGCTCGTGCATCGCTGCCCCTTATCTCGCGCTGGAGCTCCATCATGTCGCGCTGCATATCCTGGGTGGCTTGCAGCAGGCCCCGATCATCATTGCCAAAGTTTTCGTCCCGGATGCCGGCATAACCCGCTCCTTCCTCCGAGCTAGTTCAGTTCGGCCCTGTCGTTTCAATCGTCGGCACTATCATTTGAGTCCGGGACAGCGAAGTCAGCAGCTAGCACTGAGATCGCTGTTAGCCTCCGGCTAAGTCGGACGGTTGACATAGCGCAAAGACACACGAGCGCGCAGCGGTGCAGAATAGGCCGATTTGAAGAAGGAACAACGTCAATTGCGGAGCTCAATCCTGACAAAATATGCGGACGCTGGCCCGCCTTGGTACACCATCTATCCGGCTGCTCCGCAGTTCTCCACCACGGTCGACGCCGAGGCTTGTAGGGAATGGCTGACCTGCCTGCCGGCTGAGGAACCCATCTCGCTCTATGTCCACATCCCGTTCTGCCGCTCGTTATGCTGGTATTGCGGCTTCCCCACCGGAGCCACTCGGCGGGATGCGCCAATCCTCGATTATCTGGCGGTTCTGCGTGATGAGATCCGTTTGGTCGCGGAGCAAGCGCCGAAGCCGCTGCCAGTGAGCGACGTGCACTTCGGGGGCGGAACGCCGACCCTCATAGGACCTGCGGAGCTCCTGGCCCTAATGAAACTCCTGCGCCACCGTTTCGCGTTCAGGAAAACGGCGACGATCGCGGTCGAGATCGACCCGCGCACATTCACGACCGAGATGGCCGAGGCGCTAGGGGCAGCCGGCGTGACCCGCGCGAGTCTGGGTATTCAAAGCTTTGACCCCGTTGTTCAAAAAGCGATCAATCGGGTCCAGAGTGAAGCAGAGACGTCAGCCGCCACGGAGACCTTGCGCCATAATGGAGTGAGCCGTGTCAATTTCGATCTTGTTTACGGTCTCCCCAATCAGACAGTGCAGTCATGCGTTCAGACCGCGGCGGCAGCGGTAGCCATGCATCCCGACCGACTTGCAGTGTTCGGCTACGCGCATGTTCCGACCTCTAGGAAAAACCAGCGCCTGATCGATGAGGCAGCGCTGCCGGACATCACTGCGCGCGCGGAACAGGCCGAAGCCGTGGCCGAGACCCTGATTGCCGCCGGCTACCGCCAGATCGGGCTTGACCATTTCGCTCTGCCTCATGACGAGCTCGCGCTGGCGCACAAAGCCGGTCGCCTACGGCGTAACTCCCTAGGTTACTCGGCCGACACCTGTAAAACTGTGATCGGCTGTGGTGCGTCGGCCATAGGGCGTCTCGGCGATGGTTACGTCCAAAACGAAGTTGCTATCAGTTCCTACAGCCGTCACATCAGAGCCGGCCGCTTGGCGACGTCCAAGGGCTACCATCTCACTGGCGAAGATCGCCTCAGATCTGCAATCATCGAGCGGCTGATGTGCGATTTGGAGGCCGACGTGCCAGCAATCTGTGCAGCCCACGGATTTGACTCGAACCCTCTTCTCGAGTCGGCTAAAAGCTTGGCGATGCTCGCCGACGATGGGATAGTGGATATCGAAAACGGTTGCATCCGCGTTAGGCACAAGCACCGCTTTGTAGTTCGGGCTGTTGCTGCTGTGTTCGACGCCTATGCCAATCGCTCATCCTGTTAGTACAATCAATTTTGAGCCGATCCAAAAGCATGACGGTCCTTTGCGAGCCGATATGCAACATCGATGTGAGGAGGACGGATTGCTAACGGCTGCCGCTTCCAGACATCCGGCCGCTTTTGGCCCAAGCGCGCGGAAGGACCTGTCGAGTCGTCTGGTGCTCCGGGCCGAGCCGGACTTGGCGGGCTCGGCCTTTCAGATTCCGCACAGATTTCGCTCGGGTCTCGGCGTGCGCGCAGCCTGCTTGTGCTCAAGCGCTGGGCAGGTGCGGATATCATGTGCGACGTCATCCATGAGGCGCTGCAGCAACTTGTTGCCAGGTAAACTGAGGCGGCCCTCGACCGCGTCGACTTGCGATCACTCGGATTAGAACCCGGATTCTCGGCCACCCAGCACGGGACAGCCGGCGCGGCTAGCTGCGATCCTAGTTCCCTTTGGTGGGTTTACCGAGCGCAGGATCATACCGACCGGCCGGCCTGTTGCGACCTCATATGGCTGGGTCGCTAAGAAGCGGCGCTGGGCGAGACCAGCCTTGAAGACCGAGAGCTGTGAACGACGTCCGCCGTCCCGGCGAGCTCGAGCGTCGTTTTGGCCGCGGCATTGCTCAGTGATCACAGATCCACCAGCACACGGCCAAGTCGGCTGGCGGTCCTGCGGTCTGGCAGGTGACCAGGCAGAAAACACGTCCGCTTTGAGCACAGGTCACGCCCGCCATCAGGCAGACTTCGGGCAATTCGCGGGGCCCGATCGGTGGGGTTCCGGTCGAGATCAAGGGCGACGTCATGACAGCAGCCGGAGGCGGAGCCGGGCGGTCCTCGGTTTCGGACGCAAATGATTTCAAGGGCACAAACAAGCCCAGAAAGCCAATCGCGGCCGATGCGAGCAGAGGGGATTTCTCCATTTGTGTGTCTCCTTGATCAATTTGGAAAATGGTCTTGAAGCCGAACCCTGCGGGCCTTGAAGTCGCACAGCCATGCGCGTTGAAAGTGCTTCATCACCGGCGCGGCTAAAGAGGCTGACGCCAATCGCGCCAGTTACAGCTGCCCAAAGTACATCGTGTTGAGATGCATCATGCAACGCGGTTAAGTCTTTGCTCGGCGAGGAAATCTCTACATCGTTCAAGGGAATCCGGGACAGTGGCAGATAATTATTGGAAGCAAATGTGAATTTACTAGCGATCGAAACTATTGTGAACGAAGATCGGCGAAAACATCTTTCCAGTGAGCCAGAAGAAGGCCTTGGTAGCCTGCTGCGTGATTTCCGTGTACATATAGTGTTATAACCACCGCAAACCGGGAACATTGGTTCACGATCGCTGGTTACGCTTCTGGCGGCCTGTCATTTAGTTCGAGAACATAACCGATGCCCCGCACCGTCTTGATCGAAAGCGTCGCACCGGACTGGCCCAAAAGCGCGCGTAAGCGATAGATCCCCACTTCAAGCGCATTGCTCGAGACTTCCTCGTCGAAGGCATAGAGGCTGTCCACCAGGAGCTCGCGCGGCAACGTGCGACCCGCGCGATTGAGCAGATGCTCAAGAATGCATAGTTCGCGGCGCGGGATCTTCAGCGGCTGACCGCCAACGGAAACCTGGCGGCCGATTGGATCGAATGTGAGATTGCCAAACGTGACGATGGGGTCGGTCACCTGTGTTGATCGCCGCAGAACGGCTCTTATCCGCGCAATGAGCTCATCAGTCGAGACAGGCTTACGCAAGAAGTCATCCGCGCCCCCGTTGAAAATCGCGATTCGCGTATCGAGATCATCCAGGCTGCTCATCATAATAGCAGGAACCGAATGCCCCTCGCGCCTCAACTGCCTCAACCAATCTAACCCATCTCCATCCGGCAGGGCCAACTCGAGGAGGAGAATTTCGTAGCGTGCACAACCAAATGCAAGCGACGCCTCATCGAGAGTAGGCATCACGTCAACGGTGAAACCGCAGTCCAAGAGCGCTCCTTGCATCACTTGGGTAAGCTTTGCATGATGATCAACGAGTAGCGTTCGCATTTCGTGTCCTATCGAGAGGGCTTGGCACGGGAAGCGTTGTTGGGCGCTGTTGATGCGGGGAGCTTTTTTGATCGGCAGATGCGCGCTGTCGGCGCGGCCTGCCGGGGACGGCATTACAGAGCCTCAGGCCATCTATTTGCTGGACTTCGGGTATGCGCGGCCTCATGCCGGCCGCGCTTCTGCGCAGAGGATGGGCTAGACCCGGCGCAGATTGCCACGGGGTGCTAGCACGAACTCTGTTCGTTTGGCGGCCAAGTTGCCAGCCACAGGCGGCGTATGCGGAAGCCTGCCTTGGCCATGGCAAACGGACGCTCGATCGCCGGCGGGGGCGCGACCAAAGGTGAGCGGGTGGCTTTCGAATTTTGCTAGGTTTTCTCCGGCGGTGTGTGATTGAGCTATGCACGAGTCCTGCCAAAGTTCGTGTTCCCAAGAGAACCCGTCGCTGATTTCCAGCACCTCTTTCGCCATCGAAGTGACGCAATTCGCATGCAGAGGCTGCGACGTTGGAAAGTTCATTCCTCGTCCTCCCGACAGGTTTGCGACTGGCGCCGAACTTCCTCGTCGCCATCAAAAAGCTCGGTCTTTCGTGCAGCGCAGCCGGACCGCCAGATCAGAAAGAGCACGCTTCCAAAATAGCCTGCCTGGAGAAGCAGTGCACAACTCAGCGTCTTGAGGATTGCCGCTCGGATGGAATGCGAGAGGAGATAGGCGCCCAGAGCATTGACGGGCAGGACCACCGCCAGGACGTGGCAAAACATTCTGAGGGGCACGCACGCTCTCCTGTTCGTCCGTCGGATCACGCTGCGGGGTTGTCGGCCGCAACCTGGTTGGCAGTGTTCTTCGGACAGACGGGAGCGCAGGCTCCGCAGCCGATGCAGCAGCCGTCATGGTCGAGACGATAGTCATGCCATTGAGCTCGCCATCGAAGTCGTCCCCGTCATCGCAGACGCCGAGGATTTCACCCGCGTCCTCCTCCCGTTGAGATGCAAGGCTTCGCGCGGGCAGACCTTGAAGCAGCGGCCGCAGCCAATCTGGCGCCGTCGCAGGTAAGGAACGGGCTGGTCATCGTGAATTCTCCACGCAGCGAGGTCTCTCTTTGCAGCGTCCCAACTCGGTAAACGTCGAACGTTTTCCCAGCGAAAGCTCTTATCCTGCGCCGGCCGACCGGGAGGTCCTCGGCTAGGTCGTGCAACTCATCATCAAGGGACGCCGAAAAAAAACGCCAGGCAGGCGATCTCTGTTCGCATCAGCTCTGGCGTTCCAGATCCATAGCTTTCGATAGCCGGCGTCCTCTCAAGTCCCCATGCTCTAAAAGGACTAGCTTTCGAGAAGCTGACGAATCTCAAAGGAATCGCGGTAAACGGAGCGCTTCAGAAACGAGCTGAAAAGCGGACAGATCCATCCGTTATGTGGAAAATGCTCTAACGAGCAGCGCCGATCAGCTTCTCAACAAGCTCACTTACAGCGTGAAGAGATCGGTTGCGCGCCCGCAACGGGGGAGACGTTTGCCGAGAAGCATCCCTCCCCGACCGACGGCATTCTCCGTCTGCTGGGGCGGGATGTCCGGCAATAGCGACCACCCGAAATCCGTGTCCGCACGCGAGGCTCCTGATCTGCCTGGTGAGGTAGCGTCCGTTGGGCGGGTAGGTGATGGTGCTGGACTGACCGTGCTTGGAGGAGAGTTGCAACTGTGACCAGTTTAGTTTCTATCTGACGAGTAGTTTTCTCGCTCATCCGCAGAGATTTCTCGGATCACTCGACAAGGGTTACCAGCTGCAAACACTCCGGCCGGAATGTCGCGTGTTACGACACTGCCTGCACCGATCACAGTGCCTGATCCGATTGTCACGCCAGGCAAGATAATCGCCCCCGCTCCCACCCATACGTCCGATCCAATCTCAACCGGCTTTCCGTACAGCTGTTTCCGGCGAAGGGCAGCATTAAATGGATGCATTGGCGTCAGGATTTGGACGCCTGGACCAACGAGCCCGTGGTCACCTATGCGAACTCGACAGCAATCGAGTACTATGCAGTTAAAATTGAAAACGACGTGCATGCCTAATTCTATGTTGGAACCGTAATCGCAGAAAAATGGTGGCTGGACCGAAACAGTGTCTCCGCCTTTCCCGAAAATATGTTGGCAAAGGCTTCGACGTAGATCCTGGTCAGCTTCACTGGAAGAGTTTATCTTTTGGCACAGACCTCTTATCCTGTTTCTCTGTTCAACAAGCGAAGGATCCATAACATCGTAAAGCTCTCCGGATAGCATTTTTTCATTTTCGGTGCGCAGGCTCATTTCAACAATCTCACAGGGTACGACTTGATTTATATAAATTTGGAGTTAGGCGCGAAATGAGGCTCGGGAAAACGACAGCGGGAGCTTTTGCCTATGAAGCTTCCGCACGATGGTATCGCCATTGAGGGCGGATCGTCCGGCGCCGTTCGGCGAGTTCCACATGGTAGGCTAGTTCCAGTTCACTTTCCTTCCAAGCCTCCAGCGCTCTTGAGGGTGCGTGAAAGGACTTCTACTCTCTTGCCGTTTTAACACGCGACAGTTTCCGATGTAGAAGGAGGCTTGAGAACAGTACGAGGCTTGCCGGTGGTTGAGCGTCTGTACAGGTTGGGTGGGCCTTTTTGGCGTCCGCCGACGCCATTTAGCTTGGGCAGACCGCCGAGGTGGCCGCAGTGGACGTGTCCCTCGGCTGATGCTCGGCGTACACCTGCCGGGAGCCGGGCTATCGATAATTATCCATGTACGCACTGTCCTAATCCTTGAACTGCTTTCCTAACGCAGCATCTCCCAAATTGTAAAATCGATTGCTTTAATAGGGGCCATCTACGGGATGGATGGCTGACGCAGGACTCTCAAGGCCCCGGACCTCAAGCTCCTCGTCGCGCTCGAGGCTTTGATGATCGACGGTAGCCTTACCGCTGCGGCACGCAGCACCAATCCCGGCCAGCCGGCGATGAGCGCTGCCCTCCGGCTTGGCACCTATTTCCGCGAAGGCTCTGAAGGACTTCGAGCCGGGCTACTGGGCCAGCGACCTCGGGCGATCACACAGAGCCGGGGCCAGGTCGCGCCTTGGTCGGCTATCGCGGAAGCGCGGGCCGGATCTACGACGGATGACATCGAGGCGCTAAACTCAACGCTACGGGGCGCGCACGAACGCGCGGCCACTCCTCCGCCGACAACGCGGCGATGGAACTGCCTGTCTGGTGCGAAACCGCGCCGCCGAGGATTGGAACGGCCCCCGCGCAACTGGTTCGAGGCCCAGACCCAGTTTCGCCCTCAGTTTCGGCGAGACGTTCATCCGCCAATCTCGAAACCGGCCTGCCCGACAGAATTCCTGACACTGCCCTTTAGCGCGAGATTGAATTGGACCCGCTCCGCGAACTCCGCCGGCGGACAACCGCACTGGAGGGCGGACACATGTCGGCCCCGCCCAAGCTCCGGATTCGTCGAACGATTCTCTCGCACGAATCGGAGCGCTCACACAGCCGATGGTCACGATGTCACCAGGTTTGAAGGTCGGAACCAGCAGCTGCTCGACATAGAACGAGGACCGCTCGCCGTATTGGTCGATCGATCAGCCACGGCGCGCATCCAGACGATTGTGACGCAATGCCACCAGGACGATCAATGATCGTCAATGGCCCATCACAGCGCGGCCTGGGCTAAACGCCAATTACCAATGCCCCGCCGGTAAGGCCGGCACCGGCCGCCGCCAGCAATAATTGCTCGCCCGGCTCAATCGGGTTGACGCTGTGGGCAATTGACAGCGACAGGGGGATGGTTGCGGCCGACGAGTTGCCATGATCGCCGACGGTTTTGACGATGCGGCAATCCTCGATGCCGAGTGACCTGCCGACCGCGTCGAAGATTCGGGCGTTTGCCTGGTGGGGGACAAAGCGGTCCACATCTGACGCCGAGAGACCGGCTGCCAGCAGAGCCTGCCTGGAACAGCGGCTCATTATCTCCACGGCTTTGACGAAAACTTCGCGGCCGTTCGCGATCGTCATGCGAGTTTGTGCAACGTCGATCTCGTCAGAAAACGGACAGTTGCTCCCGCCCGCCGGAACATGGATCAGACTATACGCGGAGCCGTCCGAGGCAAGCGAAGAGCCGAGTATGCCGTGACCAGGGTTCCCGGAAGGCTCGATCACCGCCGCACCTGCGGCATCGGCAAAAAGCACCGCGCTTGCCCGCTCGGCTGGATTGATCCTGCGGCTCAATATGTTGGCTGCAATGACGATGGCTGGCCTGTTGTTCAGACGCACAAACCCCTCGGCGAAGGTCAGCGCATAGATGAACCCCGCGCAGGCGCCGGCAAGGTCGACCGCACCGGCATTTTCGAGGCCGAGCCTGTGCGCCACCAGCGGCGCGCTCGGCGGCAACAGGTGATCCGGCGTCGAAGTCGCCAGCAGAAGCAGGCCGATCTCGTTGCGGTCGATGCCGGCGGCTTCCAGAGCCATGTCGCCTGCCTTTGCCGCCATTCCGGACAGCGTGTCGCCGGGCTCAGCCCAGAAACGCGAGCGGATGCCAGTGCGCCCCTCGATCCAGCCTGCCTCCAGTCCGAGGCTTGCCTCGATCTCGGCATTGCCGACTTTTCGAGCCGGCACGTGGTGGCCAAAGCCCATGATGCGCGCCGTGCGGATCATCTCTTGTCGCCCGCAAGGCCGGCTGCGTCGTCGATCGCGTCGTAAAGCCGGTCAAGTTCGCCCGACGTCACGCAATAGGGCGGCAGCACGTAGATGACGTTGCCCAGGGGTCTCACCAACAACCCGCGATCGACGAAGAAAGCGCGCAGCTTTGGTCCGACCTCGGCCAGATAGCCCGCATTTCCGACGCGGAGATCAAGGGCAGAGATAGTGCCGCAGGTGCGCACATTCTCAAAACGCGGATCCTGGCTGAACCGCGCAACCTTTTCCGTCTGCATTCGCGACAGGTCGGCAACTCGCTCCGCCACCGGCTCATCTTTCCAGATGCCCACATTTGCCAGTGCTGCCGCGCAGGCGATCGGGTTCGCCGTGTAAGAACTCGAATGGAAGAAGGTCTTGGCTCGGTCGCTGGAATAATGCGCGCGAAAAATCGCATCGGTGGCAAGCGTCGCCGCAAGCGGCAGCGAGCCGCCCGTCAGCCCCTTGGACGTGCACAATATGTCAGGCGCGATCGCTGCCTGTTCGCAGGCGAACATGGTCCCCGTGCGGCCCCATCCGGTCATGACTTCATCAGCGATGAAAACCGTCCCCGAGCGCTCGGCAATGCGCTTGAGTTCGGTGAGAACCCAGGCCGGATACATCAGCATGCCGCCGGCCCCGAGCACCAGCGGCTCGACGATCAGCGCCGCGACTTTGTGGTCGCGCGTCAGCCCCTCGAAAGCGTCAAGCGTTTTCTGCTCCTCGCCGGTGGTGGGGAAGGGGATGATGTCGACCTCGAACAGCAGGGGCTCGTAGGCGGCATTGAAGACGCCGCGCGCACCGACGCTCATCGTGCCGATGGTGTCACCGTGATAGCTGTCCTCGACGACAACGATGCGCGAGCGTGGGAAGCCATTGTTGCGGTGAAAGCCGAGCGCCATTTTCAGCGCCACCTCGACTGAGGTCGAGCCGCTGTCGGAATAGAAGACCCAGTCGAGGCCGGCCGGCGTCATGTCGACCAGGGCCGAGGCCAATCGCTCGGCCGGCTCGTGGCTGAGGCCGGCGAAGATCACCTGGTCAAGGGTCTCGGTCGCGTCCCGGATCGCCGCCATGATCTTCGGGTGACGATGGCCGTGGGTGATGACCCACCAGGACGAGATCGCATCGAGTATGCGCTTGCCGTCGCGGGTCTCGACATAAGCGCCCTCGGTGCGCTCGATGGTCGGCGGCACCGGCTCGGTGGCATGTTGGGTGAAGGGATGCCAGACAGCGGAGTTGCTCATGGTGGGACCTTCATGAAGTCGGCGGCATTGAATGAGGCGCGCATAGCCGCGAAGAGCGTTCCGGGCGTCAGGGATTCCAAGCGCGGCAGACGGCCAAGCACGCGAACCTTGCCCATTTCGGCGATCGTTTTTTGCGTGTCGACCACCCTGTCGCCGATGAACGCTACGCCGAGCAGCGGGATTGAGCGGGCGCGCAGTGCCTCGATGGAAAGCAGCGTGTGATTGATGGTGCCGAGGCTGGTGCGGGCGCAGAGCACCACCGGCGCGTTCCATCGCGCGAAGACGTCGATGTAGAGCGTGTGCCTGTTGAGCGGCACCATAAGTCCGCCGGCGCCTTCAACAACCAATGGCCGGTCCGTCGCGGGCAGTGACAGTGCCTGTGCATCGATCTCCACGCCGTCGAACTTCGCGGCCAGATGTGGCGAGAACGGCTGGCGAAGGCGCCAGGCCTCGGGCAGCACACGAGCTGCAGGTAGATCGGCGAGGAGGGAGACGATTTCGCTGTCGGTTTCTTCGCAGGTGCCCGATTGCACGGGCTTCCAGTAAATGCCGTCAAGCAGGCCGGTCAGGCCGGCCGCGAACACCGTCTTGCCGATGCCGGTGTCAGTGCCGGTGACAACGAACCGGACTGTCATGGCGTGCGCTCCCATTCCGCGGCAAGCGCATCGAACAGCGTCGAAACGTCGGCCTCGCCAACATTCAGCGTCAGTGAGATCCGCAGCCTTGCCGTCCCCTCAGGCACGGTCGGCGGTCGGATGCCGCGCGCGTCGAACCCACGCGCCTGCAACTTCTGCGCCAGCGCCATGGCGCGGGCGTTGTCGCCAACGATGATCGGCAGGATCTGGGAACCGCTCGCGGGCAGGCCTAGCGCCTGGGCCCTCTTGCCGGCAAGCGCGACGAGGCTGGCCAGCCGCTCGCGACGCTCCGGCTCATCGGCAACGATGTCGAGGGCCGTTGCCGCCGCCACTGCCATCAGCGGCGAGGGCGCGGTAGCGTAGATGAACGGACGACAGCGGTTGACGAGATAGGCGCACAGCACTGCGGGCGCGGTGACCAGCGCGCCGGATGCGCCGAGCGCTTTGCCGCAGGTGTGCAGCACCACGACATTGTCGCGGCCTTCGAGATCGTGCGCGAGCCCGCGCCCGTCCGGGCCGTAGACTCCGGTGGCGTGCGCCTCGTCGACGAACAGGAATGCCTCGTGACGGTCCGCGATCTCGATCAGTTCACCGAGCGGGGCGCGATCGCCGTCCATGCTGTAGAGGCTTTCGACCACGATCCAGGGACGGCCAGTCCCACCCATGACTCGCCACCTGGCAATGGCGTCATCCACCGCTCCCGCATCATTATGCACGGCTTCCACCATTTCGGCCCGGCCGGCCCGCGCTCCCTCATGAGCGCTGGCATGAACGAGTTCGTCCAGCACGATGAGATCGCCCTTCTGGGGCAAGGTCGTGAGCACCGCGAAATTGGCGACATAGCCACCGCCGAAAAACAGCGCGCGCTCGGCGCCGAAGAAGGTGGCTGCCTTCGCGTCGAGCGCCTCGTGTTCCGGATCGTTGCCGCGCAGGAGCCGAGAGCCGGTCGCCCCGACGGGCGTGCCAGCCGCGAGCGCCGTCGCAACGGCCTGCGCCATACGCGGCGAGCCCGCGAGGGCGAGATAGTCGTTGGAGGCGAAGTCGAGCCCTGAGCGCGGGCTTAAGGCCCGCAGCCGATCCTTGCGTGCCAGCCCGCTTAAGGTCGCCTTGTAGCGGTCGAGCAAGGCTGGCCCGCTCACCTGGCTTCCGGCTCCGTCGGCTTGATGCCGAGGCGCCGGAACAAAGCGCTGTCCTTGTCCTCTCCGGGGTTCTCCGCGGTCAGCAAGGTGTCGCCGACGAAGATAGAGTTGGCGCCGGCAAAGAAGCACAGCGCCTGCATCTCGTCGCTCATCGCCGTGCGGCCGGCCGATAGCCGCACATGCGATTTCGGCATCATGATGCGGGCAAGCGCGATGGTGCGCACGAATTCGATCGGTTCGATCGGCTCGGCCTCGCCGAGCGGCGTGCCCTCGATCGGGATCAGCATGTTGATCGGCACGCTGTCGGGCGGCTCCGGCAGGGTGGCGAGCGTCACCAGCATGTCGATGCGGTCGGCCTTCTCCTCGCCCATGCCGACGATACCGCCGCAGCAGACCTTCATGCCGCTGTCGCGGACATGACCAAGCGTTTCCAACCGGTCGGCAAAAGTGCGGGTCGAGATGACCTCGCTGTAGTAGCGCTCGGAGGTGTCGATGTTGTGATTATAGTAGTCGAGCCCGGCCTGCTTGAGCCGCTGTGCCTGGCGGAGGTCGAGCATGCCAAGCGTCATGCAGGTCTCCATGCCGAGGGCCTTCACGCCCTCGACCATGGCGACAACCGCCTCCATGTCGCGCGCCTTGGGGCTGCGCCAGGCCGCCCCCATGCAATAGCGCGTGGCTCCCGCATCACGCGCTTTCCTGGCCTCGGCGACGACGCGCTGGACCTCCATCAGTTTCGAGGCCTTGAGGCCCGACTGATGATGCGAGGACTGGCTGCAATAGCCGCAATCCTCGGGGCAGCCGCCGGTCTTGATCGAGAGCAGGCGCGACAGCTGCACGCGATTGGGATCGAAATTCTCGCGATGGACCGTCTGGGCCCGGAACAGCAAGTCGTTGAAGGGCAGGTCATGGACAGCCTCGGCTTCCGCTCGCGTCCAGGGCGGAAGCGCCCAACCGATTGGGTCCGAGGTCAGGTCCGGGGTGAGTTCGGGGTTCATAGCGGCCTTGTTCTCCATAACCATCTGTCCTTGACCGGGAGCGTTGTAGAGGCTGGTCCATGGAAACGCGATTGCTCTTCGCTAAAGCGGAAGCTCCAACCGCTGCCTGCAGGCTCAACTCACGTCGTCAGCGCGGATCGCTGCATCCGCAGGTTCGCTCTGAGCCTTGGAACGCTCCCGTCTGATCGCGTCGCAGGATTCTGTGAACGCGACGTCCAGCAGATGACCGAGTGGTTCCAGCCCGTGAGAGGCAGCCATCTGGCGCAACTCGTCGAGTCGGCAGATGAGGAAGCCAAGTGCTTCGACGCGGTCTTTTGTTTGTCGGATCGCTTCACCGCTTGAACCGTATAGCCCTTCAGCGCACGGGCTTTCGTCGGCAATCGGTGAAGCTGCAACTGAAGACGAATTGGCGCAGCTTTGCCTGCGACCAAAGGCGTTCTTAGGGTTCCGGTTCATGTCCTTTCCCTTAGTTCAAACGTCTGCTGCAATTCCGGTCGGCCGGCATATCCAGGCCGATGTCGAGTATCGGCGCGCTGTGGGTGAGCCAGCCGACCGATATGAGGTCGACGCCGGTCGCGGCAATTGCAGCTACGCTCGCTCGTGTCACCCGACCCGAAGCCTCGGTGATCGCGCGGCCACCGACCATTGCCACGGCCTGGGCAAGGTCCTCGACCGACATGTTGTCGAGGAGCACCGCGTCGACCCTCGCCTGTAGCGCCATGTCCAGCTGATCCAGCGTGTCGACCTCGACCTCGATCTTGACCATATGGCCAACCGCGCCGCGCGCCCGCTCGATTGCGGTGCGGATGTCGCCGGCAAGGGCGATATGGTTGTCCTTGATGAGCACGGCGTCGTCGAGCGCGAAGCGGTGATTGGCGCCACCGCCGGCGCGCACGGCGTATTTTTCCAGCGCACGCAGACCCGGTGTGGTCTTTCGCGTGCAAACGATCTTTGCCTTATGATCGCGCACCGCGTTTACAAGCGCGGCGGTGGCCGTTGCAATACCGCTCAGCTTGCACAGAAAATTGAGCGCCGTCCGCTCCGCTGTGAGCAGGCTGCGCGCCGGTCCGTTAACGATGGCGATGGTTTCGCCGGTCGAAACCTTGCCGCCCTCGGGACACCGCAACTGTATGCTGATCCCGGGATCGACCAAGAGGAAGGCAAACATCACCAGATCGAGCCCGGCAACAACGCCGCCCTGCCGCGCGTTCAACGCAAAGGTCGCCTTGCAATCGGCCGGGATGACCGCATCGCTCGTGATGTCGCCGGCTCTGCCCAGATCTTCCAGAAGGGCATTGCGCACGATCGGCTCCATGATGATCTGGGGAAGTGGTGCAAGTGAATTCATTACCAGGAGCTCCGTTCCGAGGCTTGCCAGTTGAGCGCGACGGCATTCTCAAGGGCTGTGCACAGCGTCAGTCGCGACGCGAGGGCTGCAGCATCGCGCCCAGGGAAATCGGATCGGTAATGCGAGCCGCGGCTTTCCTCGCGCCGGAAGGCTGCGATCGCGATCAACAGGGCAACCAGCGCCGGGTCGGCCGCCGCCGTCTCGCTGACGGCGATCGGCAGCAAGTTAGCGACCGCATCGCGCAGCGCCTTGCCATCGCGGACAATGCCGAGGGCATTGGAGACCACTTGGCGTATAGGCGAGGGATCCGGTCGCGCGGACACCATTGCGGGAAGCCTGGGCCACTGCCAGCCGGCGCAGGTGCCGGCGACGCTCTTCGCAACCCAGGCGGCTGTTGCGACCGCTTCGGCCAGCGAGTTGCTGGCGAGCCGGTTGGCGCCGTGCAATCCGGTGCAAGCAACCTCGCCGCAGGCCCACAGCCCGCCAACGGAACTGCGCCCTTCCGCGTCAACGGCCACGCCGCCCATGTGATAGTGAGCCGCGGGACGCACGGGGATCGGCTCCACGGCTGCATCGATGCCGGCCTGCTTGCAAGCGGCGTCGATCGCAGGAAAGCGCTTCGTGAATTTCTGGCCGAGGCATTGCCGGGCGTCGAGATAGACACGATGCCCTGAGGCCAGTTGGGCTGAGATCGCCCGCGCGACCACGTCGCGCGGCGCGAGTTCGGCACCGGGCGTATCGGCCAGGAACCGCTGACCATGTTCATCGACCAGCACCGCGCCTTCGCCGCGCACCGCTTCGCTGACAAGCGGCATCGGCCGGCGCGAAGTATCGAGCGCGGTCGGATGGAACTGGACGAATTCGAGATCGGCAAGTTCCGCGCCGGCACAGGCGGCCAGCGCCAGCCCGTGTCCGAACGAGGAAAGCGGGTTCGTGGTGTCGCTGAAGAGGCCGCCGATACCGCCGGTCGCAAGCACCACACGGCGCGTGGGCAATGCGAGGACGCCTGTGTGCAGGACCCCCGAAAGTCCCACAATGCTGCCCTCCGCCACGACCAGGCGCAGGGCTGTCATGCCTTCCATAATCGTGATCGAGCGTGTCCGCCGCGCGACCGCGAGCAACGCCCCGAACAGCTCGCGGCCGGTGGCGTCGCCTGCGGCGTGCACGATCCGGCGCCGCGAATGCGCTGCCTCCAAGCCAAGCCGCAGCTTCCCGTCCAAGGCGCGGTCGAAGGGAGCACCCAGACGAATGAGGTGATCGATTGCGTTGGGAGCGGCCTCGACCACCCGCCTGACTATTGCTTCGTCGCAAATCCCGTTCCCGGCGGCCAGCGTATCGGCGAGGTGCAGTTCGGGGCTGTCGTCTTCGCCGAGACTGGCTGCAAGCCCGCCCTGGGCGAGCGTGCTCGAAGCATCCGTTCCAAGCGGCGTCCTGGAGAGAAGGATGACCGGTTCCGGCGCCAGATGAAGCGCCGTCAGCAGGCCAGCAATGCCCGCGCCGACAATGACCGGCGCCCCGCGAATGTCGTGGATGGCCGGCGTCATACGAAGAGCATGCGCTCGACAGCCCAGCGGGCCCGCTCGACGATGCGCGGTTCGATCGTGACGATGTGGCGGTTCTCCTCGAGCGCGGTCCGGATATTGGCGAGCGTGATGCGCTTCATGTGGGGGCACAGATTGCAGGGGCGCACGAAATCCACGTCCGGATGCTCGACCGCGACGTTGTCGCTCATCGAACACTCGGTCATCAGCACGACTCGCGCCGGCTTCTGCTGTCCGACGTAGTCGGACATTGCCGCTGTCGAGCCGGCGAAGTCGGCTGCGGCGACCACTTCCGGCGGACATTCGGGATGGGCAAGCACAGTGACGCCCGGATGCGCCTCGCGCAGTTCGTGAATGTCGGCCGCCGTGAAGCGCTCGTGTACTTCGCAGCGTCCCTTCCAGGCGATGATCTCGACCTTGGTTTGCGCTGCGATGTTCTTTGCCAGATATTCGTCGGGCAGCATGATGACGCGCGGCACGCGGAGCGACTTCACCACTGCGAGCGCATTGCCGGAGGTGCAGCAGATGTCGGACTCTGCCTTTACGGCGGCGGAGGTGTTGACATAGGTGATGACCGGAACGCCGGGATAGCGCTGCCGCATCTGGCGCACGTCCTCTGCCGTGATCGAGTCGGCCAGCGAACAGCCGGCGGCAAGATCTGGAATGAGCACGGTCTTGTCCGGGTTCAGAAGCTTGGCGGTCTCCGCCATGAAATGCACGCCGGCAAGCACGATCACGTCGGCGTCGACCGTCATTGCCTTGCGGGCGAGCGCCAGGCTGTCGCCGACGATGTCGGCCACGCAATGGAAGATTTCGGGGGTCTGGTAGTTGTGGGCCAGGATCACGGCGTTGCGCTCGCGCTTGAGCGCAAGGATGGCATCGATGTCATCGGTGAAAGCCGGCCATTCGATTGACGGGATCACTCGTCGGACGCGCTCATACAGAAACGCGGCCGTTGGTAACGCGCCAGTCATCCGCGCCTCCGCTTATATTCCGGCTGACAATAAGCGGCATATATCTACGCTGACTATAAAGGTGTCAAGCCCGTGAGAGCGGCAATTTTGTCCCGGCGACTGCCCGGTCATCGAGGACATTGCGGCGGAAGCGATAGAGCTTCGCCGGGCGCCCGCCCGTATCGAGGGCACTTTCGCCAGTTTCTTCGACCAGCTCTTGCTGCTCGACCAGCCTGCGGAAGTTCGGCTTGTTGATGAGCCGACCGGCGAGCGCCTCCACGGTTCGCTGCAACTGCAGCAGCGTGAAGCTCGGTCGCATGAGCTCGAAGACGACTGGCCGGTATTTGATCTTGGAGCGCAGCCGCGCGATGCCTGTTGCGAGAATCCGGCGATGGTCGCCGACCATCGCTTTGCCTGCGGCAGGCGCAGGGAAAGTTGGTTCCGGCCCGCCGCCGGCCTCTTCGACCAAAGCGGCTTCAAAAAGAAGCTCATAGCGTTGGAGCGTGAGTTCCTCGTCCCAGGGGCGCTTGTCTAAAGCAAACGCAATCGCGGCACGCTGCCTCCGCTCGCGTCGCGCGGCGGCGTCGCTGACGCTGTCCGCCCACTCAATCAGTCGTAGCCGCAACACGTCTAGGATGGCTGGCGTCCCGGAGCGGTGATCCTCCCAGGGAAAATACTCATACCAGCTTTTCCAGTGGGATTTGCTGGATGCGGCAATAGCTTCCTGCCGGGTGAGCGCGAGATAGCTGATGGAGATGTTGCGCTGCTCGCGCCCAGTGCTGACCCGATCGCGGTCGGCGAAGGTATAGAGCTGCTCGATGTAGCCCAGGGGGTGGCCGGTTTGCTGCTCGACCCAGTCCCTCAGGCCGGACTGTAGGGAACGGTGACTGAGCTCGAACGGGCCGGAGGGTAGGGCATCCCGTTGCCCGATGGTGAGGACGCAAGGGTCCCGGTCGGACGCGGCGGCGACAACCGCGATCAAGTCCGCATTGATGCCGCGGCCCCTCCGAGCGCTGCTATTTTTGTTTCGTGTTGCTTGGTCGTGCATGGTTGCAGAACGTGGCCGTGCTCTGAGGTGACGCGGCTAAACCGATTAGATGGACGTGGACTATACCGGGGCGCGCGTTAACCGCATACCAGTACGGGTCACTTTTGTTCTTCGCAGTGGCACAAAACTGGCCCAAACGCGACGCCTGCGGTAGGTAACGCCAGGGAAGGCAAGCTCAATGTTGCCAACCGTGAGATGTGGGAAGCGCCATGAACGGAATGCGGCATCGAGACCGAGTGTAATCATAGTGGCATTCTCGATCAGCGCGTCGCAGCGAAGCTTGGCGGCTATAGCCAATTATGGGTGCTCCCGTGGCTGATCTCCCACGACCGTTTGAAGCAAAAGCGAGAACTCGCAAGGCCCTGGATCAATCGATGATGATCAATTACCCGAATACCGACTCTGATATAAAAGCTCAGGAACAATCGCTTTGACCGCGTTCCGTCCGCTGACTGCGGCCCTCGACGCTTGCCTTGCCCGGGCTCGCCGGAGGGTTATGAACACGGAGAACAAGGGCCCTCCTGAATCGGGAGCTCCTGGGAACGCCCGTCGGTCCTGTTGCACCGATATCAGCAGGACACCGGAGTCCCGCAGACGGCCAAAATAGGCCAGCCAGCTCTTCCATCGAATAGCTAAGCTAAAGCTAGCCAGGATGGTCCGCATCCGTCAGACGCCGCGTCTATTGCCCCAGGCCAACACATGCAACTGCGGCAGGACCGTTGCCGTGAACCAGCCATCCACCGCGACCTTGTCGACAAGCCAGCGGAAGCGCCGCATCAAGTCCTCGATGTCGGCCTCTTCGCTGCCAGGACCCGCATGGGTGATCAGCGGAGCAGGATTCCCGATCTGCAGATAAATCGGTAGAGCCGGATACCGGTTCGCCACCAGGCGGGCATAGTCGTAGTCATTGTCGTCAAACACAGCCACCTTGAGGACGCATTGCGTTCCGCTCTTTGCCGCCGCGACGCAATCGTCGAGGGCCTGCCAGTCGGTTGCCATCCCCGACGACGGCGGCTTCGGGCTAAGAGTGAGCCAGTCGAGCGCGGCAAACCAAGGCTGCGAAACACTGCCTTGAGTCTCGAGGGCGAAGGTGTATCCCTTCTGGTGACCCTGTTCGATGAGAGGAACCAGAGGCTGGAGTGCAGGATTGCCGCCCGACAGCGACACGAGCACCCGCGCAGAACTCGATAGCCGCTCCACTTCCGCCAGGATTGCAGTCGGCGTCATCAGCGTCCAGTCTTCACGGAACTCGGGCAGCACCGCATACAGGGTATCACACCAGCGGCAGCGATAATCGCAACCGCCCGTGCGTACGAATACAGTCGGGCGCCCTATCAGCGGACCTTCTCCCTGGACCGTCGGACCGAAGATCTCGCTGATGCGAATGCTCCCCTTCATGGACGGTATTCCGCCCACGTTTTCGGGGTCTCGCTGATGCGCACAGCCGCGACTTCCGGCCAGCGCTCACTGCACCAGTCGAAGAGCCACTTGGCTATGACCTCGCTGGTCGTCCGATCATGTCCGAGGACCTCGTTCAGGTGGCGATGATCCAAGGTGTTGTCGATGAGCGCCTTGATCTCCGAAAGCGCGCGGTAGTCCCGGACAAAGCCGACCGGATCAAGCTCGGCCGACTGTAAGACGACCTCGACTTCGTAGTTGTGGCCGTGCAGTCGGGAGCAAGGATGCTCCGCCGGCAGGCCGCCGATCACATGTGACGCCGAAAAGGCAAAACGCTTGGCGATGGTGTACATGACTGCGCCCTATTGTCGTTGCGTTGCCCGGTATTCCTGGCAAGCTTCGATCCAGTAATCGGGGTCTTCGTAAGATGTTGGATCGTTTTGTGCAGCGAGGTGAAAGGCCTCGCGCCGCTCGACGCAGGTACCACAACGACCGCAATGATGAGCGCCGCCCTGATAACACGACCAGGTTTGTGCAAACGGCACGCCCAGTCGCGCGCCTTCACTGACAATATCGGCTTTGCTCAGTTGCAAGAACGGCGCGTAAAGGGCGATCCTCGCCAGTCCCTCCAGCGCGTGGCGCTGCATGGCCTCGAAGGCTTCGACGAAAGCCGGGCGGCAGTCCGGGTAGATAAAATGATCGCCGCCGTGGACCGCTGCCGCTACGGCATCTGCCTGTTCCGCGGCGGCTACACCGAAGGCCATCGCCAGCATGATCGCGTTACGATTGGGTACGACAGTCACGCGCATGCTGTCTTCCGCATAGTGTCCTTCGGGGACCGTCCCGCCGCTGGTCAGCGCCGATCCGGTTAGTCGGCGGCCGACCGCGGTGATATCGACGATATCGTGCGGCACGCCGAGGCGCGCGGCGCAGCCGCGCGCAAAGTCCAGCTCCTTTTTATGGCGCTGACCGTAGTCAAACGACACGAGGCGGGTGAGGGCTCTTTCGGCAGCGACCTTATAGGCGAGCGTCACGGAATCTAATCCGCCGGAGCAGATAACGATAGTCTTCATCAGGCTTCCTTGTTTTTACCGGGTAGGCTGCGACCGGATCGGCTCCCGTGCCGATAGACACTTGGCGGACTATGCTGGAACGGACGCCACCCGCGAAGTGGACAGCAAACACCATCCACTTTCCGACGCCACAAATAACCAGCGTTGTTCTGATGTCAATCAGAGATGCGCGTGCTTGGTTGCCCGTTTGATCGTCCTCGACCGTCTGCTCCCTCGCAGGCAACTGCTGAGAGCGCAGCGGCCTTTACAGAGAAACGCTTGCCGAACTGGTGGCGCAGAGTTTGAGCGCCGAGTCGCCGAATTGGTCGCGACGATGAATGTCGCCGGCAAATGATTGTGCGCTGCAAATTCTCTCTTCGCAACTGCACAAAAATGTGGCACATGCTTCCCTCCCGCTGACGCAGGGGAAGGAGAGACCTGGTGAGCGCAACCGCAGGATCGAACGCATTGACCGCCCCGGCTATCGCGGCGCGAAAGGGCAAGACGCCACTTGTTTGCTTGACGGCCTATACGACACCTGGCGCCAAGCTTGTCGATGAGCATTGCGACGTGGTGCTGGTCGGCGACAGTGTCGGCATGGTGTTGCACGGCATGTCCTCCACTGTTGGCGTCACGCTCGAAATGATGATCCTGCACGGCAAGGCGGTGCGGCGCGGACTTCATAGCGCTCTGATGGTCGTCGACATGCCCTTTGGCTCTTACGAGGAAAGCCCCGCGCAGGCGTTCCGCAATGCGGCCCTGGTTATGGCCGAAACCGGGGCGGCGGCGGTCAAGCTCGAAGGCGGCGAAAGCGTCGCGGAGACAATCCGGTTTGTGACCGCACGCGGCATACCCGTGATCGGCCACGTCGGACTGACGCCGCAGGCCGTCAATGCTTTTGGGGGTTATCACCTTCAGGGACAAGGCGAGGATGCCGAACAGATCCTGCGCGATGCAACGGCGGTGGCCGAGGCTGGCGCATTCGCCGTCGTACTCGAGAAAATACCGGAAGCTCTTGCTCGGCTGATTACACAGGAAATTGCGATTCCCACAATCGGCATCGGTGCATCGCCGGCCTGCGACGGTCAGATCCTGGTTGTCGATGACATGCTGGGCCTGTTCGGCGCTTTTCGGCCAAGATTCGTCAAACGCTATGCTGAGTTGGGGAAGGGCGCCGACGCAGCGATCGCGGCATACGCAAAAGATGTGCGCGAACGCCGCTTCCCGGCCGCTGATCACGTCTTCGGCGATGAGCCGGGCACAGTCACTGGAGGAGAATGCACATGAGCACCGCGATCGTCCGGATCGTCTCCGAACTGCGCAGCATCGTTGCCGCTTGGCGCCGCGAGGGCCTCAGGGTCGCCGTTGTGCCAACCATGGGCGCTCTGCATGAAGGTCACCTTAGTCTCGTGCGGGCCGCGCTGGCCAAGGCTGATCGGGTGATCGTGACGCTGTTCGTCAACCCGAAGCAGTTCAACAATGCCGATGATCTGGCCGCCTATCCGCGCACGGAACATGATGACGCGGCCAAGATCGCGCCAGTTGGCGCCCATATCCTTTATGCTCCCGATGCAGCCGATATGTATCCGCAAGGCTTTGCGACCACAGTTTCGGTCAGCGGTGTGAGCGAGGGGCTTTGCGGCACCTTTCGGCCTGGCCACTTCGATGGCGTTGCGACCGTGGTCACAAAGCTTCTTCTGCAGACGGGGGCCGATCTGGCGTTTTTCGGCGAGAAGGACTTTCAGCAGCTCCAGATCGTGCGCCAGCTTGTCCGTGACCTCGATATCCCGGTCGAGATTGTCGCTTGCCCCACGGTGCGCGAAGCCGACGGCTTGGCAATGTCGTCGCGCAACACGCGACTGTCTTTGGCCGCGCGCAACAGGGCGCCTCGACTGGCTGAAATCCTGGTCCAAACCGCCAAGCAAGTGAATTCGGGAGAATCTGTAGGGCGTGCGCTAACTGACGGTCGAGAGGCGATCCTCGCCGCCGGCTTCTCGAAGGTCGAGTATCTCGAACTGCGCGCGGATGGTGACCTTGCCTCGATCGTCACATTGGATCGGCCAGCGCGGCTGCTCGTCGCTGCCTGGCTTGGCCAAACACGGCTGATAGACAATCTCCAGGTGCCATGGCCACGTCCTGAAGCGGTGCATCAAGCCGCTGCCTGAATCAAGGTGGACATTCTGCTTGGCGCTCCGCACGTTCCGTGTCAACGCTTATGGCGCGCAGTCCGCCAGCACATAGGTTACGACTGGAACAGCCGGGTAATGCTCGCGCAGCAGCCGGACATCTGCGGGCGTGATCGAGTCAGCCAGCGAGCAGCCGGCGCTGATGTCTGGAATGAGCACCGTCTTGTCCGCATTGAGAAGCTCGCCGAATCGGCCATGAAATGCACGCCAGCGAGCACGATGATATCGGGGTCGACTGTCATTGCCTTCCGGGCGAGGGCCAGACGGTCGCCGACGATGTCGGCTACGCAGTGGAAAATCTCGGACGTCTGATTATTGTGAGCCGGGATCACGGCGGTGCGCTCGCGCTTCAGCGCGAGAATGGCGTCGATATCGTCGGAAAATGCCGACCACTCGATCAGCGGAATCAAGCGCAGGACGCGCTCTTACAAAAATGCCCGCGATAGCGACTCAGTGGTCATCGACACCCCACTTATACTCAATATGAATATAAATAGGCATATTCCTGCAGTGAGTATAAGCGTATTATAAAGCCCGCGTTAGCGGCAATTTGGTCCCGGCGACGCTCCTCTCGTCGAGAACCGCATGGCGGAAGCGATAAAGCCTAGCCGGTCGACCGCCCGTATCGGTGGTGGTCTCGCCGGTTTGCTCGACCAATTCCTGCTGCTCGATCAACCGACGGAAGTTCGGCTTGTGGAGGAGCCCGCCCGCCAAGCCCTCCACGGTTCGCTGTAGCTGCAGAAGACTGAAGACCGGCGGCATCAGTTCGAAGACCACGGGCCGGTATTTGATTTTGGAGCGCAACCGCGCAATTCCCGTAGCCAGAATCCGGCGGTGATCGGCGATCATCGTTTCCCCTGCCGCCGGCGACAGAGCAGCCAAAGGCTGCTCGCTGGTCGCCTCTTCCACCATGGCTGCTTCGTAGAGCAGCTCATAGCGCTGGAGTGTCAGTTCCTCATTCCATGGCCGCTCGTCGAAGCCGAAGGCAGCCGCCGTCCGCCGCCGGCGTTCTCGGCACATTTCACTGTTGGCTGCGCTGTCCGCCCACTTGAACAGGCGCGGTCGCAAAACCTTCGCCAGCAAATGGCGTTCCGGAGCGGTGGTCCTCCCAAGGAAAATAGTCGTACCATCTCTGCCAGCGGCGCCTGGCCGAATGCGTTGCCTCTTCCTCTCGAGTGAGCGCGAGATAGCTGATCGAGATCACACGTTGCCCGGTGCCGACCCGGTCACGGTCGGCAAAGGTGTAGAGCTGCTCGATATAGCCCAAGGGCTGCCCCGTGTGCTCTTCCACCCATGATCTGAGTCCCGACTGAAGGGAACGGTGGCTGAGCTCAAATGGGCCGGAGGGCAGCGCGTTTGCCTGTCCGATCGTGAGAACGCGAGGCTCATGACCGTTCACAGCGACAACAACCGCGGTCAGATCCGCTTTGATGTCGTTGGCCGTGCCCACTGATCCGCCTTTCCTGATTCCTTTTGCGTTGTCGTCCATGCTCCCTATTTGTTGGAGACGGCTGCACAAACGAAGCGGTCTACAATCGATTTAATAGAGCCTGCACCACGTCGGTAACGTCAACAGCGCAGCCGTGCGGGAGTCTTAGGTTGAATATGCGCTGGCTTTCATGGATGGTGTGAAAGAGCGTCTTGCCAATTTATGGCCCCGCCGACGGTCGGCGCGGTGAAGACGCGCATCGAAGGCGAGACCGATCTGGCGTATGTCAGCACGTCGCATCTCGGGCAGAAGCCACGGCGCAGATGCGCCGCTTCCCGCGCCTGACGAACGGGTTCTCAAAGAAGTTCGAAAACCACGTGGATACGCTCGCGCTGTACACCGTCCGGCACAACTTCATTCGCATTCACGAGACGCTGAAACGTCGCCGGCAATGGCCGCTGGGGTATTGCAACGCTGTGGTCGATGGACGCTCTTTGCGAGAAGATGGACGCAATTGCTCCGAAGACCGGAAAGCGCGGCTCTTACAAAAAACGCATTTCGGTGTGATTTGCGTTTCGATCACGTTTAAACGATCGTTGTCGAATTTGGGCTTTGGTTTAGAAACCAAGCACCTATTTAGACGTTGATAACGTGATTGTGGCTTGATAATGCTACATCGCAACAACGAATGGAGGCGCATATGGCCGTCTTGTCCCGTGACTTCGGTGGGATCAAGCTGTCTGGTCGCGATGCCGATACGTTCGTCCGTCAAGTTGACTCTGGCAAACCATCGGCCAACGCCGAGAGAACGCTAGCTAGGGGCCGCGAATTGCTCAACCAAATGAGCCGGAGCGGTCAAGTCACCGTGAAGGCAGCGAGCGTCAAGGATCGTGGCAGATAACGATTTCGATTTCACAATCAGAGCATTGCAAAAGGGCGACTGCAAGTCGCCCTTTTCCTTGTCTGGTGAGGAAGATTTGCCGCTAAAGACGTTTTTTCGGCGTGATGCTGAAAAAGCTGGCAATTCCTTTATTACGCAAACTTACGTCGCCGTTCCGGCGGATGAGGCTGACAAACGCATCCTCGGTTATATGAGTTTGATGAGCGCTGAAATCGCGGTGAAGGGACTGTACCCAATTGCCGACAAACCGCGCGCTGACCGTTACCCATCCCAGCCAGCCGTTCGAATTGCACGTTTAGCTGTCAATGATGAATTGCGGGGGCGCGGCATTGGAAAAGATCTGGTCGCGCTCGGATTCTCCGTGAGCCTGGATCGTATTTGCCCTTTTGTCGGATGTCGTTTTTTGATCGTGAACGCGAAACGGAAGTCGATCGACTTCTATGTTGGACGCGGCTTCACCATCTTAGAGACGGCCAAAAATACCGAATCGCCAGCTCCGATTATGTGGCTGGATTTAAAGCTCTATGCCGAAAGGCAGGCTGAGCGAGAAACGGCTGCTATCGCCGCTCAGTAAACAGAGAAAATACCGTCTGCTGGCCATCGCTGCTCTCGCTGAAGCCGTACGTGGCTTGGCTTGGCCCATTCGCAAAATCCTCAGCTCCCGGCAGATCTCCAAGAAGCGGCCGTCACGTGCGGATGAAGCGCAATTGGCAGATGCAGCGGGTTTGAAACTCTCCACGGTTGGTGGGGCCGTGCCGCCCGCCAGCACTTCGGTGCACCGGCAAGGCACTAGTGCATGGATATGCACCAAAGTGGGGATCTAGGCTGTGCCTTGCCTTCTGCTCCGCGGATCGCTTCCGGAAGGCACAGGGCGAGCATGGTGATAACAGCACAAGGGGTACCGGTTGGGAACAACGTCCAGGTAGACGGCTTTGCCGAATGGCGGGGTAGACGAGGGGTGACATGGCCGGCTCCAATTCTGCGAGGCCAATTGTCATTCAGGTTGGCCGGCGTGGCGCCGAGCGGACCGTCTTCGATGCAATGACGTCGCCACGATCTTACTGCGGGATTCAGCCGCAAGGCCGATAAACGGAAGACAGCAATGGACGCCTGTCTGCAGCTTGCGGGGTGAGACTCATCCAGCTGTCGCTCGGCGCGCTTTGTGGCCGCCGCGCTCGAGCGCAAATCCCGCGTTGCGATTGAGAGCGATCAGGGCTTGCTCACACTGCTGCTTGCCTGCACTGCTACTCGATTTTAAAGCCGGGTTCAGCCAGCGCCGGCGGCCTACAGCCAAAGGCACTGCCCAGTCCCATGCCACTGCCGATCATGCCGCAAAAAGAAGGCGAATTGGCCATGGTGAGCATGATTGCCTCGTGAACGTCATCGCCCGGACAGAATAGTCTGCGATGTTCGGCGTGCTTCGAGGCGGTCGCCTCTTCAGAACGATCGTCCAGCAGGTTTGAGAGGAAAGAATGAACGCTGACGTTTTCAGCAGCTCCATCTTCGTGAAGCGCGCTACGCACATCGTGCAAGAGATTGCCAGCCTTGCGGACGCAATCGAATTTCTCGACGAATGGCCGGAAGTCCGCAGAGACCTGATACACGAGACCGCCCTTCGGGTGTGCTATGACGCACACGATGGGCACAAACCCGTAAGCACTGCCCGTAATGCCTTCGTCGGCTTTTCCGAAAGGGCCGGCATATTGGTGGACTCGACCCCCGCGATGAAGTCGATCGCCTCCGCCCATTCGAGCCGCGGAAAGGCTCAAGGCTAGGCTCATTCGGCGGCGTTCAGAAACTTATATAAGGGTAGGAGCCAGCGATCACGCCAGCCTCCTCGACACTTTCCAAACTTCTGGATGCTTGCGGCCGATTGCTGTTCTGGACCCGGTGAATGGCTCGCGCTGGGATTCGAACTTCGCCCACAGCGTTTTGGCGCCCGCGTTTTCACGTCATTCCCGGCAGCCGTCAGGCGGCGAGGCATCGGTTTGCCGCCCGTTGTGTGACCTACGATCGATTCTTTTTACTCGCAGTGAACCCTACCAGCTTTTCGCGGCGAATAGGGTTCGCCCGACCTGCTGTAAGCTTCTGATTTTATGCATGTGGTTGTCCCGGAACCGAGGACACTTCCGGGCGACATGCATTAGCTGCCTCACGCTCACGAAGCGGCTCAAGGGCGGGAGAAAAAAGACGTCGGTTGATGGCGTTTGCGGGCCGGGCCTGTCGGTCGCTCAATTGAAAGCTTCGTTTGAGGGCCAACCTGACTCGCATTCAATTCGAGCAGTCGCCCGTCCACTTCCCTGTCCGCAGCGGGAAGTCGATGATTTAGACGTAGGTAGTCCGTCCAGGTCGGCGTACGAAAAGTCTCCGTCCATCGGCAAGGTTCCTGAAGGTCACGCTGCAGGGTCCAGTGCCGAGCACCGACGCGACTTTGAACCCGTCGCCGTTCGCGGGCTCGACAACTGCACGCTGACGTCCAGGCCAGTCCAACGACCCAACCCGCGCCGCCGAGCGCGAGTGCAATAGCGGCCACGGCAAGCGAAGAGGTAGGGCAAGAGCGAGTGAACAGGCTGCAGAAGCGATGCAAGCGACCGTGATCAGCCGCTCTTGAGACAGCGATCGCCGCAGAACGTTGTTGCAGATTCCGGCGGCGAACGCTCCGGTGCCGAAGCCGGCCATCAGGATGCCATATGCAATTGGCCCTGCGCTCAACTGATCGCGGGCAACCAGCGGAAGCAACGCCAGGATCGAGATGCTGGCCAGCCCAAAGAGGGTTCCGCGTGCGAGCCGCTCTTGTGGTCGAAACGAATATTTCTTGTGGAAGAATGATCCGACCAGGTTCTGCAGAAACGGGCGGAATCTACTAGCGCTTCCAGCGCCTGGCAGTGACGGTCTTGATCAGCCGACTTTGCGTGGCCGCGCAATCCATTGTCCCGAATCGTCAGGCGTCCGTGATTCGGCGACACGGAATCATGAACGACTGTACTGGGCAACAGGCGGACCTCGCGACCCGTTCCTGAAGGCATCACCGCGCGGATGCCGCTCATGTCGAAAGGAGCTCTTCAAGCGTGGCGAATGCTTGCCACGCAACAACCCTTGCCTGGCTTTCGTGCGGACGTGCGTCAGTGAGTTGTCACATGAAAGTTTTGTTAAGAAAGGTGTCGTTTCAAATAATTGTCTCTCCTCATTGATCTAGATCAACCGAGCGTCTCGCCCCTGCTGACATAGCTGCCGCGCACCCGAATTTCGGATTTATGGAGAGCAGGATGAGAGACTGGATAGGGCTGGGACGCGCAATGACGCTTGGCATCGCGCTTGTCGTGACAGGGCAGCAGCAGGCAGCGGCCGCGGATGTACAATCTGCGGATCTGACCCACGGCACGGCCGATGTGGTCGAACCTAGTCCTTGGCAAGTTCGCCTGCGCGCGCTGGGAGTGATCACGGACGACAAGGGTTACGTCGACGGAGTTCCAGGCTCGGGCCTTTCCTATTCGAATACGGCAATTCCGGAATTGGACCTTTCTTACTACTTCACCGACAATCTCGCCGCTGAACTCATACTTGGCACGACCTACGCCAATATCTACGGCAGCGGAACGATCGGTGACCTGGGCAAGATCGGTAAGACTTGGGTGCTGCCGCCTACCCTGACGCTGCAATACCACTTCACCAATTTCGGCGCTTTCAAGCCCTATGTCGGCGCAGGCGCAAACTACACGATCTTTTATAACCAGAATACCGGCAGCGCCGACTCTCTCGACGTCAAGAACGCGTTTGGCGCCGCTTTGCAGGTCGGATTCGACTACACGCTGGACCGGCATTGGGGCGTCAATCTCGACGTCAAGAAGCTCTTTCTCGAGCCGAAATTCGAGACAGCCATTGGCGGGACGAACTTCACCGGCAAGGCCAAGCTCAATCCTTGGCTGATCGGCACTGGCGTCACCTATCGCTTCTGACACTTCAGAAATTCAACGCGGCACCATGTTCATATGGTGCCGCGTGATCCCCTGATCATCAGGGGCACTGCGCCGCGGTCGGGTTAAGCCGCTCCGAGCATCTTCCCCCTATTTTGTATCGCGCTACGGCCGCAGACAGAGTTTTGGCTCGGGTCTGAACGCCTCTCATGCCCAGTACGCCTGCCTCTGGTCCTCACAGCAACAAAATGCGCGATCAGAGCGTGATCCGAGCGCAGCAAAAGAGGCGCGCGCATCAGAGCTCCTCGACACCCACGGGGCAACGACGTGGATCGTTCGTCCTGCAACAAGCACGGATGCCTAAATCGTCGAGGCCCGCCTCTTGAAATCCCGATGATGCGGCGAATGCTCCTGCGATCATGGTGACGATGTTGTTTGTATACCGGCGGCTTTCATCATGCTCCTCTCACGACAACTGTAGCGCCGATGTCGCGCACGCCAAACGACACTGTGTAGGCTTTGTGGCTTTGTAGCATCCGCGACACGATGCTGTTCGATACGGCTTCCTGCAGTATCTCGTAAGTCACTGAACAATTACACGAATATCTTTTTTCGCACTCCTTTTTCCCAGTTGGCACGCCTGTTGCGATCCCCGTTACGTGCGCCACTCGGCATGCGCTGAAAATCGCCAGGGCTAACGCGGAAGATGCAGAAAAATTCAAAGCGCAATGGCGGCAATAGTCGCGCGATCCTGGAGGGGCGCCAACCCAAGAGCCTTTTCTGGGCGGATGTGGCCGCTGTCGGAATCGCATTTGTTTGGGGTGCAAGTTATCCGGTGGTGAAGGGCGCGTTTCTCGTCGCACCTGTTCTGGTCATTATCTTTTACCGCTTCCTGATCACAGCAGTCGTCATGTCGTTTGTCGCGCGTAAGGAAATTGCGACGGTCGTTCAGGGCGATTGTGCCCGGGGCGCCGTGCTTGGGGCCATCCTGTTCGCGATTTTCCTGGCCGAGACCTATGGCGTGTCCCTGACAAGTGCCACGAACACCGCACTCATCATCTCATTATGCGTCGTTTTTACACCCATCCTTGACTACGGACTTTCAAGAAAGTTGCCGCCGATTGGCGTTCTCGCCGGCTCCGGATGTTCATGTGTCGGTGTCGCTGCCCTAACCGGAGGAATGAGCGGCTTCAGCTTCGGGGATCTTCTTGTTCTTAGCGCCGCCGTATTGCGAGCAATCATGGTGGTTACGACCAAACGGCTCATGCACGGTCGCCATATTTCGTCAGCTGCCTTGACGGCGATCCAAGGCGCCACTGTCGCCGTCCTTACGATCGCGCTGCTGCTGGTGGATAATGGCGTTTCCGAACTGGCGATCAAAGGCGGTGGTCGATTCTGGGCATCCGTCGTGTTCCTGTCACTCTTCTGCACGATCGGGGCATTCTATGTTCAGAACGCCGCCGTTCGGGGCAGCACGCCGACTCGGGTGAGCCTTCTGATGGGTACCGAACCGCTCTTTGGAGTCTTAGTCGCTCACCTTTTTCTGGCTGAACCACTAACCGTGCCAAGCATGCTCGGAGCCGGCCTCATTATCGCGGGAACCTGCACCGGCATCATTTTCGAAACCAGAAAGCGATAATCATGCTCATTGATTCTTGCCTAAGACATCCGACGGGTCGTGTTGAAAGCTTTGAAGAAGTCGCGGTCTTCGGCGACCGCTCGAAGCCGGTCGTGACGATGTTCAGTGGCGGCTTGGACAGTACTTACCTGATTTTCAGGCTACACCAACTCGGCTTTCGGAATATCGAAGCCGTCGCGGTTGACGTGGGCGGGTCCATCGACCATCCGGTTCTGGAGCAGACGGCCGCAAAGTTCGGGGCGCGCTTTACTTGCCTTGATCGTCGGGAGGCCTTCATCGAACATGGCGTCAACCCGGCCATTCGCGCCCATGCCAGATACCTTGGCACTTATCCGCTGAGCAGTTCGTTGAGCAGACCGGTGCTCGCCAAAGCCGTAGCGGACCATGCGACGACCATTGGTTCGGAACTGCTCCTTCATACGGCAAATCTGTCACAGAATAGCCTGGCCCGCCTTAACAACAGTATTGAGCAGCACGGCTTTTCGGGCCTTTTCGGCACCCCCTACGTCCGGTCGGCTATCTCAAGACAGCAAAAAGCAACGGCCCTCGCCGAAACAGGGCTCACTTTCATGATGGATCGCAAGCTGAGTGTGGACGAAAATCTTTGGTGCCGCGAATTCGAGTCAGGGCCGCTGGATGATCCCGAAGACTTTGTTATGCCTGACGAAGCGTTCTGCTGGACCCACACGGCAGGCGATCTCCCGGCAGAGGAGATCTCGCTCCGTTTCAGCAATGGCAATCTCGTTTCCGTGAACGGGCGCGATCTTGCGCTGATGGAGGCGATTGCCCTGCTGAACAAGGACTTCGGCAAGTTTGGTCATGGCCGTTTTGTCGGCCTTGAACATATTTCCACCGATGACAAGGTCTTGGAGATTCGCGAAGCGCCGGCAGCCGCTATTATCATGGATGCCCTCAGGCACTTGGAGATGGCTTCCCTCCCAACCCGAGCCATTATGCTGAAACAGGGGCTAGAACAGACCTGGGTGCAGGAGGCTGTGTCCGGAAATTGGGGCAGCACCAGCCACACCATGTGCGATAGCGCGATCGCTGCTGCGCTCGAAGGCGTCGGCGGCACGTTGATCTATGTGATCGATAGCAAACGGTTCCTGCCCCGCTCCATCATTGCGCACAGGCCACGCTATGTCAGGGACCGCGACCTTTGGGAGTCCCGGGCCGCGAACCAGCATTCCTTCAAGCCGTAACGAGAGAGCCATGCCGGACGAATTAAGCAAACGCACAAACGAAAAGTACATGCACGAATGCGTGGAAAGTCTTGGCGCCTGCGGCTGGTGGTTTTCACCATGCGAGTGGACGCAAGATGCATTTGATATTGCTGACTGTTCATCATGGGTCGGCTTCGCGGATCATTGGAATCACTTGCTTTTGGATGAATACATGCGCGACGGCGGGACCTATCGGTTTCGCCGGTACAGTGCCTTCGAATTCGATACGGAGGCTGGCTCGTTTCGTCTGCTACCCAACGCGCCATACGAGCAGTCCAAGAGCATCAACAAATTGAACGGCGGCTTCCTGCGATATTTTGAACCCCTGGAGCGGACATTTGTTGAGCATCCGATTCTGGACAAGATCCTGAAAGGCGTCGGCCGCATCGTTTCCAAAACCACCGGCCACAGGCACTGGAACGTCAAGCTTCATCCCTACAGGATTGTTGCACGCGGAAGCGTGTCTGGCCTGCCGGCCCCTGAGGGGCTGCATCAGGACGGCGTCGATTTCATCGTTTCCTATATGATCGGTCGTCTAAACGTCGTCGGAGGCGTTAATACCGTGACGGATACGGGCAAGCAGCCGATCGGAACCGTGGAAATGATGCGGCCGAATGACTTCTTGGTCTGCGATGATAGGAAAACTTACCACGACGTCTCTCCCATCGTTGCCGAGAAACGAAAAAAGCCGTTTGCGTACCGCGATGTGCTGGTCCTCGCGTTCGAGAAGATCTGAGCAGCCCCGATCAGTGTTGGATGGCATCCGATGTTCCAGCTCGACTATGGCTGTACTCGCCCTTGACCACTTGGCTCAGAATGGGTTTTGAAATCGGCTTGCTGTGGGTTTATCCGACGCTGGGTCATGCTTTGGAGACAAAGCAGTGCGGTGGTCGGATGTTGAACATTGGATGCGGTTGGCTGGTCCGTTCAATTGCGGCTGGCGGACCTTCCGACCATTTCCATCTGGCAGACGGTCTATGGCTGGTTTCGGAAGTTAGCGCGGTGGTTCTTGTTCCAAACCAGAACGTGGCGCTAATGCCGGATCTTGAGCGAACCGCACGCGACGCGAGCCCCTCGACGGCGGTAATCGACAGCCAGTTGGGTCAAGGCTCCGCCATCGGAACAAGGGCTAGGACCAAAAACGTCACATTCCAGTCGCTACGAAGGGCCACCTATTGATCGTCAACTTCTCCGATATCTCCAATGCCGGCGCAAGCACGCTGGGTGTAAGGTTATGGAAGGCCAGCCCCTCTGGACAAAGGATCGAGATCAACCGTCGATCCGACAAGAACGGCTCGTATGGCATCCAAATCGCATGAGCGCTTGAATTTCAAAACGGATTCTCAGGACAGTCGCCCGATTGCGGAATAAGCAAGCTGCGTGCAAATAGGGATTTCTTAACTCTAGCACCGCTTAACGTCCCTCCTCATAATGTTTACAGAATGGGATATGGCCAAGCGACCAACGATTGCGGATCTTGCCCGCGAAGCTGGAGTCAGCGTGGCAACCGTTGACAGGCTTTTGAACGCTCGCCTTCCGGTGCGGGACCAGACTGCGATGCGGGTCTACAAGGCGGCCGAGACCATTGGCTATCACCGGGTCGGCCTTGTCGAGCGGCGCCCGCAGCCCAACCCGCCGCGATATCGGCTCGGCTTTATCCTCAGAAAACCGGCTCAGCATTTCTAGCAGGAATTCGCGCGCGAGGTCGAGGCTGCAGTAAACGCGGCACAAGCGTTTCATGGTACCTCCCGCATTGAGTTCGCGCCCTCGGATGTGCCGGGCGATCTCATCGCACTTCTCCAAGAGCTTGGCGGCCGCTGCAACGCCATTGCTATGGTGGCGCCGGACCATCCAACGATAACGGCAGCCGTCGAAGAACTCAGGGCGAAAGGCATCCCGGTTTTTTCGCTGCTTTCCGATTTCGCCGCCGGCGTACGCGAGGGCTATGTTGGGCTCAACAACCGTAAAGTCGGGCGGACAGCAGCCTGGATGTTTTCCAAAGTCGCAAAACGTCCGGGCAAGGTCGCGGTCCTTGCCGTCAACGAGCGCTACCAGAGTCACGAGCTTCGGGAAATCGGCTTTCGCTCCTATATTCGTGAGAACGCGCCGACGTTCGACCTGTTTGACGTATTTATGGACATCGAGACACGACGGATGACCTACGAAGCAACACGGGATGTGATGCGGGAACCTGAGCTCGTCGGCTTTTATGTGGCCGGCGGTGACATGGATGGCGCAATCTCGGCGCTCAGGAAAGAGGGCGAACTCAGGGAGATCGTAGCCATCGTCAACGAAATCACGCCGCAGTCACGGGCCGCGCTCGCAGATGGCACCATCACGATGGCGGTCGCCACGCCACTGCACCGCCTTTGCCAAGAGCTGACGACGCTGATGGCCAATGCCATCGAAACCGGCTGCGCGACGACGCCGGGACAGACATTCCTGCCATTCGACATCTATCTTCCAGAAAATATATGAAGCGAACTTCTCAAGCCGGTCCAGTATCGGCACAAACCCGGCAGCCAAATGTCAAAAGCACGGTCCTTCCCAGGAGCGAGGCGCGACAGCCAATGCATATGGCTTAAGCGTGCAGGCCTTGCGAGGGCGCTCCAGCGCGGCCGATTGTTACGAAGTCGATGTCGTCGAAACTTTTCTGGCCGCGACAGCTGGATCCAGTGGCGGACGGATCGCCTCTCCAAACGAAGCAAAATCCCAGCGCACCTTCCGGCCCGACATACTACCGTTGCAGCCAAAACAATGCCCGTCAGCCTCCAGCCATTCAAGCAGCCACGGCCGTCATCACAACGAAATTGGCATCGGCCGCCGGTGCCTCCGCGGTTTTTACCCTTGGCAGCACGACGGCCAGCACCCGCTGCAGAGCCTCTATGATCAAGGAGGACGACGCCAGCCCCCGCTTCGCAACGTCCATGTCGGGCCCGATGACGTCGCTGTGATCTATGCGGCTTTCCTCTGGCGCGATTGTCTTGTATGTCGCTTCACGAAACCGCTTTGGCTTTTGGGCGATATTCGTCCGGCGCCCGAACAATCGGCCGATTGCCGTAAGGGAGGATAGCTTGGACCAGCAGGACCCTAAGGAGGAGCCGATCGAGACTGTGTTCCGCAATGGCACGGTTACCGTCGTCGGCATCTTACTTGCATTCTCGCTGGGCTTCGTCACACATTGGGCGGCGAACCCGGTGCCGTGGCGGCTGTATGATCTTTTCGCCGTTGTGCCGATCCTGGGCGGCATCGCGCTTCAGATGCGGGCCCTGTCCATCCTGCTCGAAATCAGCTCGCTACGCCGGCAGGTTTTCGAACGTGCTAACCGCATTTTCATGTTCGGCCTCATCCTCACCGCATGCGGGGTCGGACTGGCAATCCTGCTCGACGTGTTCGAGATGTCCGTAAGAAGCACTCTGCCCGGACGCTAAGAGGTTCAGCCCTTGGCAGGGTCAGACCGCTAATCCAGTGTTGTTAACGCCATTCCGGCGGGAAACCGCTAGGCTCTTTGCCCAGAATGGCTGAAGATACGTTCCGTGAAACAATCTCCCAGCGCCTGATAGAGTGGCCTGGCAGATTGCACCTTTTGGCGCATCAGCCCGGCGCTCGACACTGTCTTCACCGCCTTCACCGCCTTCACCGCCTTCACCGCGTTCGCCGGTGGCGCCGGGTCCCGGCACGACCTCGCCAAGGGCACGGAGCGAGACACCCGTAAATCGAGATTCGGCGAGGCGGGACTGAAGGCACATCAATAGCCGTTGAGCCGCGTGTTAGTTAGACATCGAGCGTGCCTCGCCTCAAAGACATTTCGCGATTTGCGGTAGTCGGTGCGCAAGCTCCTCGACACCCGGCAGGGCTGCGCGCCGACGCGCATGCAGTTGGTCTTGGCGAGCTGCCCGGCTCGATCTCACGTCCGATAAGATGACGGCCGGCTCAACGATACTGTGCAAACGACCAGGCATGAGCTAGGTGCTGTCGTGCGGGATCGTCCTTGCAAGCGGCCAAGGCGCCTGACGCTCGACCGTTCTCCGCCGTTCGGCTTCCACGATGACGCGCATGGCCCGTGCGATCTCGGCCGCTTCATTCCTCTCGATTCCCTTCCGCACGCGGGGCCGAGGTCCTCTCTTGTTGCGAATGAAATATGACGTAACACTACAAATGAAACCCGTTTCTCTTGGACGAATGCACCTGTGAATGGCACATGTGCCAGAGAATACGAGCGGCGGTGCAGTACAATTTATAGCGAAGTCTCCTTTAGTTGTGACGTGACGATGTCGTCGGCATGCTAAACTCATGGTCACAAGGAACATAGAAGGCGATAAGCTTAAAGACAAACCAACTAGAGGCATGAATAAGAATTATCCAAAAAGTTATCAATTTCATACCGCACATAAATTGTGGTCACATACGTTCCAGAAGGGAAACACATGAAGAAAATGATCGACATGGATTGTAGAAAGCTGTTGTCTGTCGCTTGTACGGCGGCTTTCCTGACATTCATTTTCGCCAGTCCAAGCGCCGCTCAGGATTTCAGCGGCGTGACATCATTCCTTGACGCCATCGTGGCATCGATCACCGGCCCGATTGGGGTTGCAATCTCGGCGTTGGCTGTCATCGCGGTCGGCTTCTCATTCATGACCGGTCGGATGGACTGGACCTTCGCGGTGTCGGTTATCGTTGGTATCGCGATCGTCTTTGGTGGCGCCAGCTTCGTCCATGGCCTGGCCGCAAAATGATTTCGATCCGTCGCAGCCACTTTTTCATCCTCTAAAGGCTGCCGGCTGCCTCACGGTTTCAAGGGAGTAGAGGCCATTCAACGTACAACGCTCTTCATAGGCTTGACGCGAGAGGTCGCCTTTGCCGGGTTGCCGCTCACATATCTGGTCGTTCTCATATGTGCCGTGATGCTCGGCTTTCTTATAACCAAATCGTTCGTCTATCTGGCGGTCGTGGGGGGGGCTGGCTACTTCGCGTTGCGTGCTCTAGCCGCCTATGATCCAAAAATCATCGATGTCTTCATCGCAACCGTGCAAAGCACGCGGATGAGTGCGGCACTGCTGAAAGGCGAAGGACTGGTGTACCGTGCTTGAGTCGCCTCCCAATCGGGCGATGCGACCAGGCGCTCACAAAAGCGACCAACTTGCCAGCCAACTTCCATATCTCAGCAGCGTGGACGACGTCACCCTGATGTTGCGGGATGGCGATCTAATGGGCGCCTTTGTCGTCGAAGGCGTCAATGCCGACACAATCGACAGCCGGCAGACAGCGGAGCTGAGTAACGCGTTTTCCCGCTTCATTGCGCAGCAGCGCGGTAACGTTGGGTACTATGTTCACCGCATATCCGTTGCAACTCAGCCCAGCATGCGGGCGGTCAAAGGAGATGCGTTCAACGAAGAGATTGACCGGCGCTGGCAATACTATCTTGAGAACATCGGCCTGCGCGATCGCATCACGATGGTCACCATGGTGATACGGCCACCGAAAAAACTGACCAAATTCATCAATTTGTTTGGGAAAAAGGATACCTATAGCCGTGACGAGGTCGCCGCGCGCGCGATCCGCCTCGATCAGATGATCAGAACCTCCATGATCAGTCTAAGCGAGGCAAAGCCTCGTCGTCTCACCGTCCTGGATGGCCAATGGCTCGGCATGTTGCGCACGCTGATCGATGGATCAAGTGGGCGTCTTGTTGCGGGCAGGAAATTTGTCCCGGTCGCGGACCTCCTGGCGACCTCGATGGTCACGTTCCGCGGCAGAGTCTTTGAATGCGATCATCCCAACCCCAGCCTCAAACGCTACGGGACCCTCATATCCGTAAAGGACTATCCGACCGAGACCTTTCCCGGAATTCTCGACAGGCTCAATCTACCCTACGATTCCGTGGTCTCACAGAGCTTTACACCGATCGATAACATCACCGCCCAAGGCAAGATCGCGCGTGTGCGCAAGCAGATGAAGGCGGCAGAGGATGCGGCCGTCTCCTTGATGGCACAACTCGAATTGGCCGAGGACGACGTTGCATCCGGTCGCGTCGTCTTTGGCGACCATCATTGCAGCATCGCTGTCTTCTGCGAAACTCAAGAGGAGCTTGAGGAGGCCATGGCGTATGTCACGCGCGCCATGCAGGAGGCTGGTGCTGCAATCGTTCGCGAGAGTTTCTCCGCCCGGGCCGTCTATTTCGCCCAGCATCCTGGCAACTTCACCTACCGCACACGAGCGGCAATGATCTCCTCTCAGAACTTCGCAGAACTTTGCGCCATGCACGGCTTGCCGAAAGGCAACCCGCCGGAGCGATGTCCTTGGGGCGAATGCGTGACAATCTTCCCGACAGCATCCGGCGAGACGTTCCGTTTCAACTTCCATTTACCAGGCACGCCAGGTCAGCGTACGGTAGCTCATACGCTCGTGCTCGGCCAAACCGGGTCCGGCAAGACCCTCGGCGTCGCGTTTTTGCTGAGCCAAGCCCAACGGCTTGGCGCCCGCACTATTATCTTCGACAAGGACAACGGTTTTGAGATGGCGGTCCGCGCCATGGGGGGAGCGTATTCCTCCGTACGTATGGGGCAGGAAACGGGCTTCAACCCAATGCGGGCGGAGGCGGACAACCGCGGCGCAGCCTGGCTGTCGGATTGGCTGATGGCATTGGCCAGCAACGAGGGCGGACGGCTAAATCCGGTGCAGGTTCAGGCCCTCACCGATGCCGTTCAGGCCAACGCGACGGCTGACCCCCGCCTCCAGAATTTCGAACAGTTCCGCACTCAGCTGCGTGCGACGGACGATCAGGGCGACCTCCACAACCGACTTGGCCGGTGGGACGAAACTGGCCAGTTCGGCTGGCTCTTCAGCGGCAAAGAGGTCGATCCGCTCGCTTTCGACAGTCGGATCACCGCGTTTGACCTCACAGAAATTTTCGACAACAACGCTATCCGCACAGCGTGGCTGAGCTATGTCTTCCGGCGCGTGGAACGGCTCGTAGAAGACGAGGTTCCGACCCTACTCGTCCTCGATGAAGCTTGGAAACTGCTGGACGACGCGTATTTCGAACTGCGCCTCAAGGACTGGATGCTAACGATGCGCAAGAGAAACGTTGCGGTCGTTCTCCTGACCCAGCGTGTGTCGCACATCATCAACAGCGCCGCCGGCGACGCCATATTGGAGAGCGCCGTCACGCGTCTCATCTACCCCAGCTCCTACAATACCGAAGCCGAACTCGCGCCGCTCAACCTGTCACCGACGGAGAGCGCGTTCCTTCAGACAAGTAACGTCGATAACCATCTCGTGCTGTTGAAGTCGGGCGGCGACAGCGTCGTTCTTGATTTCGCGCTCGGGCCGATTGGTAAGGGGATCGACGTTCTCGGGGGCGGACGCGGGCAAAACGCGCCTGCAGAATGGCGCAATACGCCTAATTTTCAAATGGAGATGCTGAAATGACGAGGTCCCTGATCTTTCTCACATTGGTACTCGTCCCCCTTGCCGCCTGCCAATCCGTCCCTGCGACGCGGGAGAACAACTGTGTCTGCACCTGGGAAATCCTTGACCATCAAGCCGAAGGAGCCATCACATGAAAGTCTTTTTCCAAGCCGTGGTTGGCCTTTGGGTTGGGGCCGGTCTGCTGGTTCACGAGGCTTACGCCCAAGAAACCGGGATCGCGCCTGCACCCCTGCCTCCCATCGCCGCCCTCCCGGCGGCGCCGGACGGCGCGCAGGCAAGCTATGACAAGAACGCTGTCGAACTGCTGACATACGTGGTTGAACTATCTCGGCTGATGGGCGGCGGGACCGCGCAACTGCTTGCGTCGGCGCACGTAGCTGAAAATCTGCTGAGCCGGATCCAGGAGGCGGCTCAAGCGCAGCTTGCTGCCATATCCGGGCCAAAGCCGTTCCCACAGAACAATGGCGAGGCAGACGTCGCGGCGCGCAAAGGAGGGCCAGGTCTGTGGGAAATGGCCACCGCTGCCTTGAACGGAGAGACGGTTGGCTCCGATGGCATTCAGGCAGCCCTAGTCAAAATTCGCAAGCTCTACCACTTGGACGACGCATTTGCGTTGCGCAATGACAAGCTCCTCAGCAACGTCATGGTCGCTCATTCAGCGGCTCAAGGCGCTGTCGCGGCGGCTGCCGCGGAGGACTCCTACCGGCGGGCCAATGACAGCATGGGCAGGATAAATGGCTATGTCACAGCGCTCGGCACCAGTGGCGACTTGAAAACGAGCGTCGACATCAACACACGCGTGATGATTGAAGTCGCGCAGCAACTGAACGAAACGCTTCGCACCCAAGCGGTGATCGCATCCGTGGCAGGAACCTACCTCATGTCGTTAGGCGCCGAGGCCGCCGAGCCGGACACTGTCCGAAATCTTTTCGATAACTTTGACAAGTAGTCACCATGGGCCTGATTTCAACACTTGCCGCAACCATCGACGGTGCCCTCGTCGATTACGTGCAGGCAGTTTTTGAAGGAGTCGCTCATCCGATCAGAAAACTGCTTAACGCTACTGCTCTGATTGCGCTGCTATTCATCGCGGTGAATCATATAATGCAATTTAGGCCTGTAAACTATTCAATATATCTGATGTGGGGGGTGCGATACATACTCATATATTCATTCGCCACGATCTGGGTGAATTTCCATGGCATCTATACAATTCTCGTAGACGTCCCCGGCGAATACACCGCGCTTATGATGCGCGCTGCGGCATCGCCGAGGGCTGTTGGTGGCGGCCCCAATCCTGCGAAGCTGATGAATACGTATTCTGCGATGGACGGGTTCTCTCGAGCGATAATGCAGATCGGCGAAGATCGTATTTCAAACACGTCCGTCTGGGATATCGGTAAGTCAGTACGGAACGTTGCTTTAGGCATCTTAATAATGGTCATTGGTGCGTTTTTTACCGCGGCATCCGCCGTTTGTGTTTTAATATCAAAAGTCGGATTTGCCGTTTCGATCAGCTTGGCGCCTCTCGCCATCACCATGCTAATGATGCCTCAAACCAGGCAACATTTCGAGAGTTGGACGCGCTTTACTATCGGATTTGCTATAATACCGTTACTTGCTACCGCGCTGATGGCAGTTGTAGTGGGCATTAGCGCCCACATGCCTAGAGGAGCCGGCGGTGAATTTGGATTTCCCTTTATCATGATCGCTGTGACAGTTCTCATGTTCATGATCCCCACGATGGCAAGCACCTTAGCCTCTGCATCGGTTGCCGCTGTGGGCGCTGGAGCAGCGGTTGCCGCAGCTTCCAAGGTCAAGGGTGGACTCAAATCACTTTATAAAGGAGGGCGGTGGTTGGAAGATGGCCTGATGACGGCAAACACCGCACGTGCCGCTGGCGCTTCGCACTTCGGCGCAATTCTGTCGGGGACCAACGCGATGCAGCAAAGCGCGTACGTCCGCAAGCAGCGTTGGAATGATCATCTCGCTCGCGGGATCATCGGGGGTTCCTCGCCGAAATCGGACGGCAGGGGAGCCGCTGCCGACGGTCCTGCCGGTGGGGCTTCCCGCTCAAAGGGCAACCGAGGCTTGTCTCCTGAACAGGCCAATCTCTACCGCTGAACCCACGCACACCAGAATAGGAGGGACGCGTGGCTGAGCAAGCAATGCAGCACGCATTCGAAGACGAGCTTTTTTTCAGCCTTCGCGATCAACGCAACAATTGGGCAAGAGTCGCCGTTTGCGCCGTCACCGCCAGCCTTTTGTCGGTGGTAGCTCTGGTCATTGTACTGCCCCTCAAAGAAACCAGGCCTTATGTCGTGATGGTCGATAAGACCACCGGCGAGGCTGAAAAGATCGTCCAGGTTCGGCCTGCCTCGCTCGATCAGCAGGAGGCAGTCCTTCAGGCAGAATTGGTGTCCTACGTTGTTGATCGCGAGACTTACGATCCAGCCGATAACAGCACCCGAATTCCTGATGTCATGGCGCGCTCATCGGATAACGCCGCCGAAACTCTGGCCCAGACCTGGCGCTCGGATTCGGCTCAATATCCGCCGACTGTCTATGGTGATGAGGTTCGAGTGCGCGTTGTGGTCAAATCGATCTCACTGACGCCTTCGGGCCGGCGAAACGCGGCGGACCTCGCTCGTGTACGCATCATCAAGCATCGAGAAGAAAAGGGACGCGACACTGTCGAGCGCAGTTATGTTGTCACCGTCGGTTACCAGTTCAGGCCACAAGTAAATGCCACTTTGGAGTCGGTGTGGAAAAATCCCCTTGGCTTCACCGTTGTTGCCTACCGGATCGACGCGGAAACCGCCAATTAGAAATTCGGCAAACTGTTAGGTAAAAATGCTAAAGATCTTATCATTATCGATAATTGTCGGCGCAATGTTGATAGTGCCGGCCATGGGCGAACAATCGCCGGTGGGATTTGCATCAGACGCGCGAATAAAGCGGTATATATATGATGAGCATAACGTGTATAAGCTCGGATTATATTTGAAGTCAGTCACTGCGATCCAGTTTGACGCCGGAGAGAAAGTGGAATCAATTCTTCTCGGAGACAGCGCATCCTGGCAAGTGATCAAGCTAAAGATGGGCAATGTGGTGAGTTTGAAGCCCATTATCGACCAAGCCCTAACGAATATGACTATCTACACCGACCAGCGAGTCTATACATTCGAGCTACGATCAGTCGGCGAGATAAAGGCGGGCATGAAGGCGGGTGCCGCGCAAGCGTTCCGGATCGTCTTCACCTACCCAGACCAATCCAGGCCGTCGGACAAGAGCCTTGCCCGAGGCGGACCCGTGGATCACAACTACATGGTCTCGGGCCATGCCCGGTTCCGACCGCTCGCGGTGACAGACAATACATTGCAGACAACTTTCGTCCTGCCCAAGGGCGCACCCCGACCTGCAATCTTCAGCGTCGGTCATCAGCGCGAGGAAAAACTGGTCAATTCGCGCACCGACGGCGACCATATCATCGTTGATGGGACCAGCGACTATTGGGTGATGAGGATCGGCGACGAGACTGTCTGCGTCGGCAAGACAAACGCCGTGAAATGGCAAAAGAGCCAGTGAGGAAAGGATTGGGACGTGCCGGACAGGTCGAGCGACATTGACCCTCGACATGATCGCATTGCCGCAGAGACAGTGGCTGATGCCTCTGTCGATGTGGATCGCGAAAAGCGAGTGGAGGAACGGCGAGCTCGCCACATCCGTCAATCCGAGCGTCGAAGTGTCGGCTGGGTTGTGCTCGCCGGCATGTTGCTGGCCGGCATCGCCGTTGCGTTCCTGATTGTCGAGCCAACTCTCGCGCTGAAGGCAGTCGGCTTTAGCGGCGAGGATGAGCAGAAAACTTCGCAGGTTGATCTGGAAGTCGACCGCGCGATCCCTAACGATCAGCGGCTTGATTTTCCCGCTGCCAAGGGTCCTGCAGCAGCTGAGCCAAGGCCCAGTCCCAACGCTGAGACCAACAAGCAGCTCGAAGAACTGCGCAAGGAAATCGTTGCCATTGCCAGGGCCAACAAAGGCTCCGATGTTTCACTTGCTGACGTCCAGGCACTGCTGGAGCAATACAACAAAGACATGACGCAGAAGCTCCAGCAGGAGCGGGAGAAGGGGAAGATTGAAGACGCACGTGTGCGCGCCGAGGCGTTGCATTTGCAAGAGGAGCGCGAACATTCCGGTGAGGTCGCCAAGCTCGACGTCGAGAGGCGTCGTCAACTCGAAGAGGTCGCCACCAGACAACGGGAATCGACAGGCGTTGTCGTGGATGACTCAGGAGCGGGCGTTGCCTCAGCCGAAGGTACGCGAGAAGTGTCTGACGACCTGAGCGCAAACGATCGTTTTCTCGCCTCCGCCGCCGGCTCCGAGGTAAAGACGTCGGTGTCTCGTGCTCTGCCTGCTCCGTCCCATACGGTCGTGCAGGGCACTATAATCTCTGCCGTGCTTGAAACGGCTATCGATACAGAACTGCCCGGGAATATCCGCGCCCAAGTGATCGAACCGGTGTTTTCCTTTGACGGTTCTCGCATTCTGATGCCGGCGGGGACGAGCCTGATCGGCACTTTCAGCGATAGAGTGGATGTTGAGCAAAGACGCGTGCTGATCGCCTGGAACCGGGCAATCACGCCCGATGGCAAATCAATCGCGCTCGGCTCCACAGGGGCGGACCTGCTTGGTCGCGCCGGTACCGAAGGTAATGTGGACAACCGCTATATTAACAAAATAGGTGCATCTGTCCTCATCAGCACCATCACCGCGCTGCCCTCGAGCATTCCCGGCCTGACCAGCGGCAACCGGTCCTCCAGCGGAGGTGGCCCGACCATCAATATTGGCGGTGCCGGATCAGGCAACAGCAATGCTGGTGGCCAGACTGCGTCAAAAATCGCGGGAGCACTCAGCGATCAAAGTGAAACGATCTTGGACAAATATCTCTCCCTCCCTCCTATCATTCGTGTCCCTCAGGGCGAGGAAATCCGAGTCTTCGTCAACCAGGATCTCATCCTCCGATGAATGATCAGCAGCCCAGTCGCGACATCTCATATGTGGAGCAGTACTTGGAGCCACTCCGGGACTATCTGGTCAATGATAATGTCAACGAGTTGGCGATCAACCCTAACGGCTCCATCTTCGTGGAGGAGGCCGGAGCGCTCCACATGCATGAGGTCGGCGTGGCCTTGCCGCCCCGTGCCATCAAGCAGCTTGGAGCCCAGTTGGCTGGAGAGACCCGCAACACCCTTGGGGCGCTCAATCCGATCGTCTCGGGCCGCGCAGTGGTTTGGGGGAATCCGCTGCGCGTGCAGGTCGTTGTCGAACCGGCGGTGACGTTCGGTGTGTCGCTGACCATCCGCAAATATCTGCAGCGCACCTTGGACGGTTCCAAGATAGAGCTATTCGAGGGTGGACAGACCACAGTGGATGCCAACCGCCGTATGCGCCATCGGGCAATTATGGACATGGCCCAGGCCAGCAATTTGCAAGGTGTGTTTCGACAAGCCGTTGACGAGCGATTTAACATTCTGATTTCGGGAGGCACATCCTCTGGCAAGACCACGGTCGCGCGTGCCTTGCTGGCGATGTCAGACCCTGCCGAGCGGATCATTACGATCGAGGATGCACAAGAGCTTAGCCCATCCCACAAAAACCAGGTGGGGCTAATCGCAGACCGTGAGGAGGGTTCGCCTCGCCGCCCATCGAGGCTCTTGGAAAGCTGTTTGCGAATGCGCCCAGATCGCATCATCCTCGGCGAAATACGCGGCATCGAGGCTTATGATTTCCTTGAGGCGATCAACACCGGCCACCCGGGTTCTATATCAACTATCCACGCCGACAGTCCTGAACTTGCCTTCGACAGGCTGGCACTCATGGTGATGCGCTCTGGTGTGCAGATGTCGCATCGCGAAATTGTCAGTTATGCCAGAAAGACGATTGACCTGGTTATTCAAGTCGGCCGCCAGAAGGGCAGGCGGGGCGTACTGGAAATCCACCTGCCCTCGCAATGCCTGGACTAAGCGCGAGAGACCACATGGCAGGTCTGACGGAAACTGCTTGCCGCCGACGTGAGCCTCCATCCATGTCGATCGGATGGTTGAAGCTCGCACTTCACCCCGGCCCGGAAGGCCGATTCTGCGGTTGGGTGGACATCCGATGTTATGGTGGCCGAACCCTTGGCATCTCCTGATTAAATGGGCTGAATGCCTTGGCCGCTCTTCACCGCAGCGTCTCAGAGCCAGTCAAAGCGGCGGCTGCACAATTCGACGACGCCAAAGTCTAGGCTGCAGTTGTAACGCGAAACAGGTTCAGCAACCCACGGCAGGGTGGTAGCCTCGGAGAGTTGCCATAAGGAGCCTGCAATGGACCGCGATACACGTAGAAATAGACCTGAAGGTTCAGCCCGCGACGGTGGCGATGCCGCAGGATTAAGTCATCTGCCAAGGGAATTGGTGAGCGAATTGGCACGGCGTGTCGTCACCGACGACCCGGTTCAAACGGCAAAGAGCCTTACCAATTTTAAGCAAACGAGTCGTTCAGTCCGAGACGAGTTCGATGGAGGCGGTGCAGTTGGCGAGTTTAATACGCGGCTCGGTCGGCTCGGCACTTCAGCTCAGGCTTTGTATACGGCAGCAATGCCGCCTGAGAATGGCATGTCGAATCTTCTCAGGGCACGCTATCTAAGCCGTGCTGTCGCACCAATACTGAAGTTTCAGAATGCGCCCAGGAAATCTGCCGTTGCCGACAGCATTCTAAGTCTGACCCAGCCAGGCGCCCAAGCCTTCGCCCTGTCCAAGATGGGGGATAGGCTAGGTGATTTTAGCCCGGCAGATAGGACGCGACTTCTTGACCGATCGATAGAATTGTTGACCGCTACAGCGGCACAGGGTGCTCAGGGACAATGGAGTGTTCTTGTCAGCACGGTCAGGGCCATTAAAAAGGGACACGACCATTTGAATGAAGAACAAAGAGAGCGACTGAACGGAGCATTTTCACAGGATCCGTACCTGGGTGCGCTGTATAGGTCGATTCAGGTGAGCACCGCCGGGCGTGCGATCCCGCAGCGCAATCCAGATTTGGACGGAAACATCAACGCAATTGAGCATCAGGCCGCTGAGCTGCCAGCAGAGTGGTCGATTGGCCAAGGGAATGCGATTGCGCAGATCGGCGCTTCCATCAACGAAACCTATGATAACGCGCGAGCGGAACTCATGCATTCCGATAGAAGCAGGGACTTGACACGATAAGGTTTCATGAGCGCTGGCGAAGCTCGTTCCTAACCGTTCGCCCAGCGCCAGCAGGGTTTTGAGCAAAGGGTAGGGGTGGTCTCGGGGAATCCTGTCGCTGTTGTGGCAGCCGAAGGTAAATCTTGATCGAACTGTCTTGGAGCAGTTCAGCGGAGCTGCCGGCGCCAAAAGGTGATGTCGCCATGGTTGACGTCTCCAACTCGCAACGCGGCCCACCGCCGGCCGCCCACCCCAACGGCACTACAGTCCGCGGCCCCAATGGCCGCTGGACAGCATTGAAGTCGGTGTCCAAACGGTGACCGGCGGGCAGGCATTTAGGTGCTTCGCGCCGGCTTCCGGCACGGCGGATCGTCCAGACAAATTTCGACTTGCGGCCCATGCGGGAAGCTGTTTTCCCAGCGGGTAGCGTTCGGCGACGGTGCAGCCCACGGACTCCTGGACGCGCGGAGCTGCGGCACTCGGGCCTGGCCTCGAACCTTTGCCTCTCGGATCCACCCCTCGGCTTCCCCCCACAGGCGAGAGACCTGAGAGGGTGCATTCATAGACCTGCGTCGGAGGTGCGCCAGCAAGGCGAACGTCAGCTCTCCCACGTTTGGCTCCCTACCGGGTTTAGGCGTCTCGATCAACGTCGAGCAAGTCGGGCTTGGCCACGCAGGTGAGGCTTCAAACGCGGGTGCCGCGACTGTTCAGCAATCGGCCGGCGACCAGCGCCGGGAGTGCCGCCGGGATCGGTCGTGTGCTCAACAGCCCGGCCGCCTTTGTTTTGCAGCCTTGACCGGAATGTCTGCCTCTGTTGAGGGGCGAACATACGGCCAAAGGCTGGCACATGCAGCGGCCCCTTGAAAGCTCAATTCCCCGGTCTGCAGGATTGCAAACGTAACGCGAAATCAGTTCGGCAGGTCGCTCGTGCCTGATAGCCTGGACCAGTAGAAATGAACGTAAGGACTCTGAGCAATGGATCGCAACACACGTAGAAATAGGCCGGAAAATTCGGCTCGCGATAGCGGCCGCTCCACACGATTCACCGATGTGCCTCGTGAACTAATGGACAACGTGGCCAGAGGTGTAGCCTCCGACGATCCAGTTGAAGCGGCAAACAACCTTACCAACCTCAGGCTGGCGAGTCGTTCAGTACGCTCCGACTTGGAGGGCGGCAGTGCAGGACAATTTCACAGCCGGCTCAATCGGCTCGGCGAATCAGCTCAGCGCGTGTATTCCGCAGCAATGCCGCCCCCTGGCAATGCCTTGATAAGCGACCCATTCAACTCGCGCTATTGCCCTGTCGGGCCAGTCCTGAAGTTTCAAACGGCCGCGATGAAATCTGCCGCAGTCGACAGAATCCTCGGAATGACCGACCGAACGTCACAATCTCTCGCCTTGTCCAATATCGCCGACAACATAGGCGATCTCAGCTCGGCTGACAGAACGCGCATTCTTGACCGAACAGTCGATTTGCTTACACAAGGTCCGAACGCCGCCGAACATAACGTCAACTATGTAACAGCCCTCAAAAAAGGGCAGGATTATTTGAATGAAGGCCAAAGAGAGCGATTAGACGCATTTCCATTGTATGGGATGCTCCACGATGCGCTTGGCGAGCCTGCCGGGCGTGCGGGACAGCCGCAAAATTCCGACTTGGACAGGCGCATCGACGCCATTGAGGCTCGAGCCCAGCAGTTGCCAGGAGAATGGTCGTATTACCAGCAGAATACAGTTGCAGAGACCGGGGAAGACATTCACGACGCTTACAATAGCGCGCGAGCGGAACTCATGGATTCCGACCGAAGCAGGGACTGGACACGATGAAATGGTCTGCGCGGTAAGCTAACCGGCTAGCCGGGTCACGGACCGAGATCGGGTTCGCGCTTGACCTCGGCCCTTAAGCCTTGCGGGCAGCCTTCTTCGGTGTGGACGGAGCAGTTTGCTCGGTCAGAAGGTCAAGCCCATCAGCGGAACGGCGAGGTGGACGTCCCGCATCACTTGCCGGTTTGCGGGTATGATGTGCGGGCGTGACAAAAGGGATCAGGTGAATTCCAGTCCCAGGTCAGCGGCCTCGCTCTCTGCTTTCGCCGCCCATTGGAAGTCACGTTGACTCCGAAAATTGGGCGGCTTCTACGTCCATCGAGTGGCGATAGCGCAGGAAATCGGGCTCGACGCCCTTGGCGGCAACGCTGGAAACAGACGCAGAGGGCCTTGCCCGTCAGGTGATCGGCGGAGCGTCGACGCAGCGTGCGGCGATCTTCACCACAAGACCGATCACGCGGCACTCCAGGAGGTGCACGTCGCCACAGTGTCGGTCGGCACGTTCAAACATGCCACACAGCACATCCCGAGCCACAAATTCGCGATCATGATGATCCTTCACGGGGCCTGGATCCCACGAAATCCTCATTGCAGGCCAAATTTCAAGTGTAACGAAGAATCAGTTCGACAGAGTGTTTCGGAATGCTAGCGTCGAGTCGTAAAAACGGCCTAAGGACATCATGCAATGGACCGCGACACAAGTAGAGATAGACCTGGAAGTTCAAGCCGCACCGGCGGTGACGCCGCACGATTCACTGACATGCCAAGCGAGTTATTGGGCAAAGTGGCGGCAAGTGTAATCTCCGAGGATCCGGTTGAGACGGCAAACCGTCTTACCAATCTTCGGCTGGCGAGCCGCTCAGTCCGGACCGAGTTTGAGAGAACCAGTGCAGGGCAGTTTCACGAGCGGCTCAATCGGCTCGGAGATTCAGCGCACCGCCTTTATGCAGCAGAAATGCCTCCTGAGAATGTCGTGCCGCAGGACGACCTTTTCTTTGCGCGCTATCAAACCCGCGCTGTCAGGCCAATCCTCAAGTTTCAAACTGCCCCAATGAAGACTGCTGTGGTCGACAGAACCCTCGCTATCGATGAACCAAGGCGCCAATCTCTCGCCCTATCCAAGCTAGGGCAAAGCATAGGTGATCTCAGCCAACTGGATAGGACGCGCCTGCTGGATCGATCCCTAGAACTTTTTACGCAGGAGGGCGGCGGTCCAGCGCACTTCGTCATCCGCAACAACACGGCCAAGGCCCTGAAAATGGGCCGCGACTATCTGAATGAAAATCAACGAGAACAGCTAAACACCGCGTTTGCGCAGAATCCCGAACTGGCTTCCTTCTATGCGGCGGTTGAGGTGCAGCCGGCCGGGCATGCGGCGGCGCCGCAAAACCCGGATTTGGACGCGCGCATCAACGCAATTCAGGATCGTGCCCATCAGCTGCCAGGGGACTTCGCTTCGTATCAGCAGCAGGATGCGATGGCGGAGCTCGGGGATTCCATTAGCGAAACCTACAATAGCGCTCGAGCGGAACTCATGCGTTCCAACAGAAGCAGGGACCTGACACGATGAGGTCGTGCCCGCGGCCAAGATGACCGTGTAATCGCTAGCGGACCGAGGTCGTCTTCGCGGTCGACCTCGGTCGCGTCGATACAGCAGGCTCGCAACGAGCCTCCGGCGTGCAGGACATACTTTACCGAGCCAGCGCTGCAACCCGTCAGCGCTGTAGGGAGAGGGTAACAGGATCAGGTCAGATTCTGGCCGCGGTCGCAGCTTCGCGCCAAAAACACGTCTCGGCCAGCGCTCCGGCGATGGCTCACCCAGACTGCTCCTCCGCTTCGAGCCGTCCGCCTCCCACGCTCCCTTTCCCCTCCCGGTCGGTCACTGGCCATCATCTTCAAAGGCGACGAGAATCTGATTGTCGGCGTCGGTCAACTCGACCGTATACGCCATCGCCATGCCCAACCGCCAATGGCGGACCGTTGGGGGCGCAAGCCCGACAGGTCGCATTAACTGGATTTTCATCACTCCCTTGGAAGACCCGGCTTTTGCCGGCATACTCCCGTATATGCGAGGCAAGGACAGTCAACGCCCTTCCATCTTCGACCTCGACGCGCTGCGCGAGGCGTTCATGGAGTCTGTCCGCGAAAACAATGTCTCGCCTGCCGAATGGGGCGAGCACGCCGAACAGTTCATTCAAAGGCTAGCGGGTCACAAACTTGCCGAAGCGGCGGTTAGCCAGATCACTGGAGCGCCGGACGATAGCCAGCCAGCTCGAAATCCATAGGTACGGAATCAGACGCAGAATCTCACTTGATCTAGTGTTTTTGCTGGTCTTATAAAACCGACGTTACCCTTGCTTCTAGGGAGGCACGCAATGGATAACGTGGTTCCGTTCCGCTATGTGGCGGCTCGTGTTGAAGTGGCGGAAGCCGGTGGCGAGTGGTTCGTCCGCGTCACCGAAGACGGCCAAGAACTTACCCGATCATTTGAACTGGAATCGTTTGCGCTGTCCTATGCGGAAGGCCAGCGGCTACGGCTAGGATTGCATACGATCACCCGGATGTAGGAACTAACAAAGCCCCGGCGCTTGGGTCTGCGCCGGGGCTTTCGACATGTACGAGCTACACCAGCATGTCCACCTATGAGCATGTGCTGATATGGTAAAGGATTGGTGAATAGGACGGCAGCCGGGTAGGGTCTGGCCACCTTTCGCGTCGAAAGCAGGTGTCGCTGAGTCAGCATGGCCGAAACGAATATAAGGGTGGTCGCGCGGACCGGTCCGGTGTGCGGTAGCGTGGATCGCCACGACGCCTTGAAGGCCGTTCGCACCAAGCCCTCCAAAAAACACCTTGGCTTCGTCGTGGAACTCGGGCCGGACAGAACGGACATGGAAATCTCCTATGTCCATCTCGAGGACGGCGACTGAACGGTCGGGCTGAAAGATCGGGCAATGTGGAGTAGTCGAGGCAAACTATCCGGAGCTCCTTTTCACTGCGCCGACGTTGAGGACACGTGGCGCCCTAGCAAGTCCTCTGATCCCTCTCAACTCGCTTCAGGGCCGGCCGCCACGCGAGTTCGGGCAAGCGGGGCTTGAGAGCTCAATCGGATGATCAGTCCGCCCCATCAAATCCCCGAATTGAACGGTCAGATTCAGAGTTCATTCTGTTGTGCTCTGAAATGCCAAGTTCCTGAAGTGAAATTATTTGCGCCAGCAGCTCGCGCTGAGCAGGGGTCCCCCGCGGCTGCTTGGCAGTGTCCTGCATCGTGGACGGACCGGCGGCGATAGGCGCCCCCTTCGACTCTGGAATGGCGAGGCTAGAAGTTAGCTGCGCGGCATCGCCCGGCGCAGTCACTGCTGCTGGATACGGTCCTCTGTCGACTGCGGGGAAGGTCGTTATCTCCGCAATGAACGGGATCGGCGCTGGTTCGGGCAATGCACCTGTCTGGCTGGCGAAAATCGACTTCAGGTGACGATCACAATAGTACTTCACTTTATCCAGCTGCAGCGGTGGCTGGCCTTTGATCAGCACGATTTGTTTGTTGTCATCGAGCAAACGCACCTGCTCGGGCCGCAAGAGCGGCGCGCCTTGATCCGACATATGGATATTAGGACTTAGCCATTCCCGAGGGCTGAAAGACTTTGACCTTTGGTGAAAGGTATATTCGCCAATCGCTTTTGAAATGTATTGGGGCGTTTCGTCGTCGGCTGTCGCCATGAACACCTGCACACCGGTGTTCGAGAGGAAATTTTCCTTGCCAGGCTGCTCATAGGCGCCGGTCAGGGCCGAGAGGCTCTGGATGATGAACATGAAGCGGCCTTTGTAACCCGCAATCGTGGTGATTGCGGTTTCAATCGCTTCGAGCCTGCCGAGATGCTTGAATTCATCGAGGAGGAACAGGACCTCAAAAATCTCGTCCTTTCCCGGCAGAGTGCGTTGCAATATCGATACGGTTTGCTGGAAAAACAGCCGCACGAGAGGTGCAATCACCTCCAAATCATTGGGGCTGACGCAGAGATATATTGTCGTGGGGTCCCGGCGCAAGTTGCCAATGGAGAAATCCGATCTCGATGTGGCGTTCTTAATCAGCGGGTCAGCCCAAAGGTTCAGCCCGCCATCGCCCAAAACGGATGTGTATGAGGTGAGGAGTTTGGTGTCGTTGCCGGCCATGTTGTCAAAAATGCGCCTCGCCTCCGGAATTTTGCTTTGTTCCGCGAGTTGCGCAAATAACTTGTATTTCTCGCCCGGCTGCGAAAACAAATCATAGACGGCGCCAATGGTTGGCGTGCCACGCTCGATGCAGGCCAGAACACCGGCGACAAAAAGGTCCCGCGCGCCCTCGATGAACCCTTCCGCGCCCTTACCCTTGGGCGCGATCAGATTAACCGCTAATCGCCGGGTTTCTGAGAAGCGGCGCTCCTGCGGTGTAGCAACGATGTCGAGCACTGGATTGTAGCAATGAGTGCGTCCTTGCCTGTCGAGCGGCGAGAATTTGATGATCCGGTCGCCGCGCTTCAACCTCGCCCTCGACGTCAGTTCGAAGAGTTCGCCCTTGACATCGAGCGCAAGCACCGAGCCATCGAAGGTCAGAAGCGTTGGAATCACAACGCCGACGCCCTTGCCTGCGCGGGTGGGCGCAACCACCAAACTGTGTGGTTGCTCGCCATTGGTGAGATACTGTCCAAACCCGCGCGGCCCGGACGTTTTGCCGAATATGGGACCAGTGATGCGGCGGTAGGGCTTGATGAACCCTTTTTGGCGCATTTCGCCAAATCGCGCCCATCGTGCCGTTCCGAAGTGTTTGGCGCGAACCAAGAATACGGTGAGGGCGACCATGATGATCACCGATGTCATGCCGACAATGATCAAGCAGGTGTAAAACGTCGCACTGGCATAGCCGAGATAGAAGGGTGTTTCATACCAGAACGCCAGGAGATCGAAGTCGCGGAGTCCCCGGACGCTGAGCCCGACCCTTAGGCTAACATACAGGCTGGCGAAGATCAGCCCGAGGGGCAAAGACAGCGCAAGGCCGAACAAGAATGTGGTGAGCTTGAAATTCGTGCGTGCCATTGTCCTGTGCTCTGGCAATGTTCAGCGTTGCTAGCCCCGGACAGGGACCTTGCCAGCTGGTCCTACGGGCCGCAGTTGGTTCGACCTGCTGCAGCCCTCTTTCAGAGTCAAAATATATCGTCTCGCGGATTTCAGCTGACCGCGATTACTCTTGTAACAGCGCAGACCCAGCGCGCCGCCATTCACTTAAAATCTGAACAAGAGAATACATAGCGGTGCGTCATCCGAAGGCGTACAAAATAACGGTTACAAAGGTAACAAGGCGCTGCAGAACACATCGCTATATCTCACCGAAGCTGTTGATATTGTCCGAACGATATTTGCACAGAGCGCTTTCGGCGCGGACGGATTGCGGCATGAAGCTGATCACTTGCTATTCATTTAAAGGTGGGGCGGGCAAAACAACGGCGTTAATGGGTCTGTGCTCCTCGCTTGCCTCCAAGCAAAAGAAGATTGCGTTGTTCGAATCTGACCAAAACCGCCCGCTCACCAGGTGGAAACAAAATGCCCTTCGTAACGACGCTTGGGACCGGCAATGCGAGGTATTCGTGGCCGACGATCTGCCCGTAATGGTGGATGCATATGGACAGGCGGATCTTGGCGGCTTCGACTATGGGTTAGTCGATGCCCAAGGCAGTCCCAGCGACTTGAACAACTCTATAATCGGCAGTTCCGATTGCCTGCTGGTACCCGCTATGCTGTCATCTCTTGACATCGATGAAGCGCTAGCAACGTGCCGCTTCATCATCGAACTGTTAATGGCAGAGGGACTGGAAGCACATACTGCCATTCTACGCCAGCGAGTGCCAATCGGCAGACTGACAGTGTCCCAACGAGCCGCGTACGAGATGTTGGACGTTCTGCCGCTGTGCGACACCCCGATGCATGAGCGGGACGCCTTCGCGGCGATGAAAGAGCGAGGCATGTTGCACATGACGATCGCTAATATGGCCAACGATCCGGCAACGCGACTGATGCTGCATCACAGCCAGAGAGCATTGGATGAACTCGCTATGATCAGTGCATTCATCGAGAAGGTGTTGCAGGACTGACAGGGAAATGCGCAAGCCGATAGCTTCGACAAGGGTCACGGATCGATTTGCCGCGTTTTCGATTGATCAAGGTCCCATAGCCGCCAGCCGACATGCAGATTGTCGCCGGACGATGGCACCAGCCAAACATGGCAGCTGGCCAGCACGCAACACCCGCCGAAGCTTTGCCGCAGAAGGACTTTGAGCTTGCGGCAATGCACCTTGATCGATCGCACTGGAGTCGAGGCCTATGCAGTTGCTGGTGACATCGAGCCAGAGACGTTCATGACTGCGCCCCGTAGCGATCCTGAATAGAATCCATCGGCGTAAGGAACTCCTTCTTGGGCGAGACCTAATACTCACTTGGTTCGGCAATCCACTGCAAGCGCTCAGTGTTGCATTCAATGATTCCGTTATTGCGCCGGATGGCGCCGGCCTCCTCCAGCGCCAATATGGCCCGATTTACTTTCGGCCGGCTTGCGCCCAAAATTCCCGCTATATCGGACTGAGTGAGCTGCAGTTTCAGATCCGCCCTTACCGGCAGCTCATTGCCGTGGATCTGCCTCAGGGTTACGAGGAGAAAACGGGCCGCCCGGGAATTCAAGTGATACAGGGCGATGGTTTCCAACTGCTCGGTGATACCCCGCAATCGTGAGCAGAGATAGCGGATTGTGGCTCTGGCCGCCCCCGGCGAAAGTTTGATGAGGTCCATAAATGGCCTCTTGGCAATGACGAAACCTTCGGAGGCGACCTGCGCCGTGGCATCGGCCGATCGAGGCTGGTCATCTAGCATGGCCATCTCGCCGAACAGATCCCCGGCTTCGAGTTGCCGGAGGACCAATTCACGCCCTTGTGGGGTGATCAGCGACACCTTGATCCGTCCAGAGATCACTCCAACCATGTAATTGCCCTCATCGCCTCGCTGGAAGATCACCGTGTCTGGAAGCCACCTGCGAAAGGTAGAAATTCCGGCGAGTGCCGCGATGGTCTTGTCATCGAACTCCCGAAAAATCGGAAAGGAACGCCAGAAGGCAGCGCTTCTATCGAACTCGGCCATGTAGTTTCCTCGCTGGAAATGATTGGTCCTATGACGCGCGCTTCTGGGTGATCACGTCGATTGAGCATCGTTGGCGTTCCCTCTCCCAGAAAAAGCGACTCTCGCGCCGACGCGTTGTCACGCATCATCGATCTCCTGAGGCGGCGACGGCGAACCGGACGAGACCAGTTAACCTGTGGCTGTGGCTTGGGATGGGTTCGTGGCGCGCTCTTGTCTGTGGCCTGGTTGATGATGGCGCCTCAGCGCATCTCTCATAGGCTCTAACGCCCGCCTCCTGATCGACGCCGGCAAGCGTGGCAACCGGCAATGACCTGCACCACTTCGACGTGCCGCTTCAGTTTATTGTTCGGTCGCCCGAAGGCCGATCCGAGCCGTGGCCTGTGAGCTCGCTCCAGGATCTGGCCCGCTCTGCGAACCGGCCTGCCGCGCTGAGAGCGGGCATCCGCAGGTCTCGCTGCGCCTGCCGCTGCCGTCTGCCGGGGGGCCAGATGCGCCATGGTCGTGGCATTGACGTTCAACGCATGTAACAGGGAACTGGTTATCGGGGAGGCTGGTCAACTGCGTCATGCCGGGCGCACGGATATGCGTCGTGAGAGCTTGGCCGGCTTCGGCATTGGTTGGCACAAATGGACGTGGTGATCGCGGCAACATGGAACTGCTGGCAGTTGCGGGTGCCCTTTCTATCTTCGGTGGGGTTCGCCAACCCGGTTAAAGACCGAGGCCCGGCGGTGTTGTTTTCCCTCATTTCCGAACTTATTGAAAATCGATTGTTTCGATTTATCCCATCCACGCCATGGATGGATATGGGGCACGCACGCTCCTCCCAGCACCTCTTGCTCTGCTGTAAAAGCGATGGCGCATTCACTGGCTCTGGCTGGTGTCAAATCTCCAGCAGCTTCGCAGAGATACTGAACACGTAACCGACGCCACGTTTGGTTTTTATCAACTTTGGGGCGCGCGCATCGGTCTCAAGTTTTCGACGCAGGCGCAATATCTGGACATCGATGCTGCGGTCTGAGATCTCGCCGTGAATGCGCGTGGCCCGTTGCAGGTATTCTCGCGACACAGGTCGTTCTGCCACCTCGAGGAAGGCAATCAGGAGCGCATACTCGCCCTGCGTTAGAGGGACCAGTGCACCTGCAGGATCGCGCAGCTGTCGCGTTTTTAGGCGTAGCTCCCATCCGCCGAAAAGCCACTTTCCCGATTGTGACTTTCTCTGTGTTTCTACAGGGCCGGCAACACGCCGCCTCACCAGTGAGTCCACACGCACCAAAAGCTCACGCACCCTGGTCAGACACTCGTCGGCCTCGGATTCAAGCCGGACCATATCGTTCTCTCCCCGGCGGTTCTCAACGACAATAACGGAGACGTCCCCAAGGTTGCGCAGATCACGCAAAAGCCCAGGGTCCTCCTGGCCAAGAGTCAAACTGGCAATGACAAGGTCGGGCTTTAGCTTTTGCGAAATCTTCAACGCTTCCCCATGCGCACCCCCCGCCACAGTGGTCGACAAATCGCAGCGCAGCACGTGTTCCTCAATGGTCAGAAGAAGCGCGAGAACATCGTCGACTAAAAGCACGCTCCCGATTTTGCGGGCCTCGCTCATATATCGCCTCCATTCCCCAACCCACCTTGCCGCTTCAAAAACACCCGCTGCCGACCAGGCCCATTTGAGCGCGGCAGCAGCCTCGGATTGCACGACCGGGGAATTGCTGCTGTAACCGATGGAACTTCACCTTGGTTACGACAGCTCGCCGCCGCGATTGCCGGCGGACGAGGCGCTGCGCGCGCCGGCGTGTCGTGGAGCGGAGGACAAGGGGAGGAGCGGCCAACAGTGGAAAATCGGCCAAAACAGCTTGTTTTCGGATCGTTGCCGAAAGACAAAAACCGTGATGTGTTGTCGCGCTCGTAAAGATCTGAGCAGCGCCGTGCAGTTGCGAGACGCTTGCGATCGCAGTCCTGCCGGCTATGGGCGCCAAGCCAGGAAATGCCGCTCAATGCAGCCGATAAAGCAATTGACGGCCAGGCCCATGAGGGAAAGCATCGTCACCCCGGCAAACAGGTGTTCCAGGTTGTAGAGTGCTCCTGCGTCCAGGATGTAGGCGCCCACGCCATGCTCGGCACCAAGCATCTCGGCTGCGACCAGCAGAGTTATGCCGATCGAAATGGAGACGCGCAGGCCTGACAGGATACCCGGAAACGCTCCGGGCAGAATGATCTTGCGCACAATCGAGAGCCGAGCGAGGCCAAAGCTCTGGCCCATCCGGATCAGGCTGCGGTCGACATTGTCAACCGCCGCATAGGTGGCGACCACCGTGGGGGTGAAGGTACCCAGCGCGATCAGCGCATATTTCGATGCCTCATCGATACCGAACCAGACAATGAAGAGCGGTAGCAATGCAATCTTTGGCACAGGAAAGAGCGCCGCGACCAAAGGCAGGAGACCAGCGCGTATGAGGCTGCACAAGCCAATCAGAACACCGAGCCCTACGCCAAACACGACGCCGATGGAAACGCCAACAGCGAGGCGCCGCAGCGATGGCAGCAAGTGCTGCCAGAGCAGCCCGGTCTGGTAAAGCTGGACGAAGGTCTCGAAGACCGCTGAGGGGCGAGGCAGCGTCAGGCCCGAGATGAAGCCCGTACGGGTGCCGACCTCTGCCAGCCCAATCAGGAGGATGGCAACGAAGAAACCGACAAGGGGGACGCGTGAGGGCGCGAAGCCGCCGCGGAACTTTACGAGCTGTGACACTACGATGATATCAGCCATCGAGCAGTTCCTGATCGGCGGCCATTGCTTCATCTCTCATCAGGGCCCAGAGATGCAGCTGCATCTTCTCCAGAACCGGAGCGCCGACGTATCTCTCGGCCAGCGGCTTCTCGATTGTGAGCATATCGTGGATGGCTCCGGGGCGACGGGAAAGCACGACAATGCGATGTCCCAGCCGCACGGCTTCGCTCAAATCATGCGTGACATAGACGGCGGTAAAGGGCTGACGCGTCCACAGCGAGACGAGATCATCCATCAGAAGCTCGCGCGTCTGGCTGTCGAGGGCCGACGTCGGTTCGTCCATGAGCATCACCGCCGGACTGACCGCCAACGCGCGCGCAATCGCAACGCGCTGACGCATGCCCCCCGACAACTGCTTCGGCAAAGTGGCGCGAAACTCAGAGAGTCCCGTGCGGGCAAGGACGTCGGCGACGATCCGCTCGACCTCCTTCGCCGGCAGTTTGTGATCCTCAAGTACCAGCTTCACATTGCCTTCCACGGTCCGCCACGGCAGCAGAGCGAGATGCTGGAACACGTAGGTAAGAGGATTGAGCGATTCAGCGGGCGGCGTTCCGACCTGCAGCACCATGCCTTCTGTCGGACGCTCCAACCCGCCCAGGAGGCGCAACAAGGTGGATTTACCGCATCCCGACGGGCCGATGATGCACATGATCTCGCCCCGTGGGATCCTAAGCGAGAGATCGCTCAGAACCTCTACGGGGCCATAGCGGTGGCTGACATTCTTTAGCAGCAGTTCCATATCTTCTGTCCCGCCTCCTGAGCCGGCCGGCGGAGGGGGTCAGATCGTCTCGACGTAAGAAATATCGAAGAGCATCTGTGCCTTGATCGTCTCGCTCACCATTTTCTCCGCCTTGAGCCAGACAAGCTGATTCATCGCGGACTCGAGTGTAAGCGCACATCCCTTGTTGATTCGCATGGCGCTGCCGACGAAGATTTTCTTCGCGGCCGGGAACGGATGGTCAGAGTCCACATATTTGTGGATGATCTTGGCCACCTCATCCACTTCCTCCGGTGTGGCGGTCTTGTCTACGACGGCAGCGTTGTAGTCGTCGATCGCCCTCGAATGGGCGGTGATAAAGGCTTCGGTCTTCTCCCGCTCGTTGGCGGCGTTGTTTGTCGAGGTTACCACTGTCGTCACCTGATAGTCGGGCGCATAGTCGGACACGAGGCCGATCTGCTTGGCACTGCCTTCGGCCAGCATCTCATTGGCGATGCTGCCCTGGATCGCCCAAGCGTCGATCTGGCCGGTGCCCAGCGCACCAACGATTGCACCGACCTTATGGAGCCGGCGCAGCCTGATTTCCGACATCGGGATGCCGTTCGCTTCCGCGATCTTGTGGCACATATAATGAAAGGAGGAGCCGGCCGTGGTGACGCCGAAGCTCTTGCCGCTCAGGTCCTTCGCCGTGGTAAGACCGGCCTGGTACGCTTTTTCGGAGGCCAGGATGATAGCGCCGACGAGACCCTTCTCCTCAGATACCGCGCCGCCGATCACCTTGATTGCGCCTTTTCCGGCGAGGTTCACGAGTCCGCCGCTCATCGCGGTAACCGCATAATCGGCGTCGCCCGAGGCAATCGCCATGGCCATCGGCTGAGCTGCCTCGAAGAACTCGAATTCGACCTCCAGCCCTTCGTCCTTATAGTAGCCTCGCTCGCGCGCGATGTAGCTGGGGGCATGGCTGGCGAGACGCATCACACCAAGCTTCACCTTGCTGGCAGCAAAGGCCGGCCGGCCAAGCAAGGTCAAAGCCCCGGCTGCGCCGAGACCGACAATTGCCTGGCGGCGGTTAATCGCGAGCTTGGTCACGTTCCACGTCCTTTCAAGAGCGGTTCTTTTGTGTCTGGCTGGTGGCCGGCGTATCGAGCCGCTGCGCATGCCCGGGCGCGACCAGGCGACCGAAGGACCTGCATCGATTTGTTACGCCTGCCGCTCTGCTGCCTCGCTCAAATGGCCGCTTGGTCCGTTCGATCCATATGCGGTGTGATGTTCCGGCGGGACCATTGATTTCAACCGTTCTACATCTCCGTTGGATGCAGGCTTGCAGGTCGCAGCAGCTAGCTGCGATTCTCCGTTGCTCAAATTGCAAGCTCAACCTTACGAACAGCTGACGAGAGTCGATCAGTGATGGCTGCATGGACTGTTCATGTATGGCTTCGGCGTGATCAAAGCCGAGCTTGGTGCACCTGACGAATTTCGAAATGCGTTGCGGAAATCGTCAGCGTGAAGCAGTTAGAATTATCGACTTCGTCCGACCAGCCAGACCCAACCGCCCGCTCATATGGGAATTGCCCAAAACTCAATCGTCGGTTGGGCACGTAATCCCGCACGCCCGGCGGCAGAAGCTGTGCCTCATCGATCTTCCAGGGGCGAAATTCCTTGCTCATAAATCCGCAAAGAATCAGACCCGTCCCAACTTGACCAGTGACTACTCGGACCGGCTCCTAGCTTAAACGCAACGAATTCAAATCCACGCGTAAGCTTATGGTCAGCTAACCGGTCTAGCGTGCTCTTCAGTGCTTGGGAACAATCAGCCCGGGTGCCATTCAAACCTACCGACAGGAGAGCGAATCTGATGTACGGCCGAATCAATGCCTCGTCCAGCCGGTCCCCAAGTCCTAACCGGGCCGGCGGATCAAATCGGGCAGCAGATACTGACCGCTTTGCGGAGAATGTTGCAGGCGTGGCGTCCGATCTTCGCCCAAGTTCATCCTCGGGAGAGCCGCGGTCATATTTCCTGACTTCGCAACCTCCGATCGAGGAGATCGACAGGTCCACCTTCAGGAGAGAAGTGAAGGCTTTCTATGGCGATGATATCAAGCACATTGCCGATAATCCGCAAGAGTACTCGGGTTTCGTGTCGCTAAAGGCCTTGAGCGCGGCAAACGTTGCTAGAGGCTACGCCAACACCAACAACGATGCGGCCGAGGCACGATATTTCAGCTATAAGCTAGGCGACAAAAGCGTTGGCCTTCTGAAGACAGAAGGCAGCTTGAGGGTCCCCCCGGGTGGTGGACGGTTTCACGCCCAGTTTCCCGGGCGAACTGAAATCACCTCCCAAGTAGCTCTTCGGGTTACTCACCCCCTTGTCGAGAATGCCGGTGATATCCTGCTTGAGCATCAACTTCGGCTTGACGGCGAACGCCCATTGGTCCTGTCACGCCCTGCCGCTAGGGGGGCAGAGGGCCGTCTCACGCAGATGGGTTTTGCTCATGTGGGAAGAGATAACTGGGTCCTTGATCCTGCACAGCATCCGGAAAAATGGAATAATGATGACGGTGAATGGCGGCGGACAGACAAGCCTACGCTATATCTTTCCAAGAGCGGTGACGACCATAGGGAAGCAAGCGTAGAGACAGACTCGTCCGATGATGATGATCCGTCCTGGTATTTCGAACGCCTTAATATCGAGCGGGACGGTAATATCGAGCGGGACCGTAATATCGAGCGGGGCCGTGCGCCGCGGACGCGAGATGATTATACAAGGTGAGCGCGACACAGCCGAGCTGAGGACTAAGGAAGTGGATCCGAACCGATTTCCGGCTCTCAGCAAAGCTCCATCTATCTCATCCGACGCTTGAGATGGCTGAACGCGCTCGGGCAGCAACCCCACGCGTCAGCGGCCTGGTTGTCATTTTGTGCCTCCTCGACTGTAGCGCAACGGCCGCCGCGTCGCGCGCCAGGAGAGGAGCCGGCCGATCATGGCCGAGTTCGAGCCTTGGTTGAATAGAGCTCGCCGATGTGCCTCAGCGCCTCGCTGGCGATCGGCGCTGGACCGGCAACTGCCAGTTCATAAGCGCCGGCGGACGTGTGCCCTGCAGAAGGCACTCTTCTCGGCCAGCGTGCGATAGCCGCCATAACCCTCGACCTGCAGGAAGCCGCTAGACTAAAGCCGGAGAGATGGGCAATCGGCCGCTCGGCTTTGCGGTCCGGCGCATAGACATATGCTACACCCGGCGGTTCGCTGCCCTGCCATGGCCGGTCATCGCGGGCATAGACCCATAACTGCCCGACAAAGAGCTTGGGCGGGGCCTTCAGCTTCTCCAGCCGCCGCTCGTGAATGGGACGCATATGCCAGCTGACGAGAGTCGTTCGGTGACGGCTGCATGACTGTTCATGTACCGCTTCGGCGTGATCAAAGCCGAGCTTGGCGCACCTGACGAGTTTCGGAATGCGGTGCGGAAATGGTCAGCGTGAAGCAGTTAGAATTATCCACTTCGTCCCACAAGCCAACCGCCCGCTCATGTGGGAATTGCCCAAAAATTCGATCGTCCGTCTGTCAGCTATATATCTCCTCTACCTATGAGCCGAAGGGCGAAGGGAGAGATGGTCTTGGCCATCTCTCCCCCGCGATTGCCGCCTGCGCAGGGCGGGGCCGCCCGCTCGCAAGGCGGCGCTGATCCACATCGTCTGAGCTGACACGATCCACCCCGCTCGACGCGCAGCCCAGCTCCGCTCGCCCGCATTCGCCCCCCTCTCTGCCGCGCGCTCACGCGCCCCCGGAAGGCATGCCGAGGGGCATGCCTTCGGCATGTAACGGGAAAGGACCAGAACCATGACCATCCATGCAAAGAACGTTGAAACCGCCAATGTCAGCGCAAGCGGCACCGAGGTTTTCATTCCGCTGAACAAGTTGAAAAAGTCGCCGCGCAATGCGCGCAAGACACCACACAGCGAGGCGATCATCGAAGCCTATGCGGCAAGCATCGCCGCCAAGGGCATCCTGCAAAACCTTGTGGTTGAACCGGAGCTTGACGGCGAGGGCGCTGAAACCGGCTTCTATCTCGTCAGCATCGGCGAAGGTCGCCGGCTGGCGCAGCTGCTTCGCGTCAAGCGCAAGCAGATCAAGAAAACCGAACCTGTCCGCTGCGTCATCGACACAGTGAACGATGCGCACGAAATCAGCCTGGACGAGAACGTCACGCGCGAGGCGATGCACCCAGCTGACCAGTTCGAGGCGTTCCGACGCCTCAACGAGGAGCGCGGCTGGGGGGCGGAAGAAATCGCCGCCCGCTTCGGTGTAACCGCACATGTCGTGCGGCAGCGCCTGCGACTTGGCTCTGTCAGCCCCAAGCTGATGCAGGTTTATCGCGATGGTGATCTGACCCTCGATCAGTTGATGGCGTTCACCATCACTGAGGATCATGCAAGGCAGGAGCAGGTTTTTGACAACCTCACCTACAATCGCGATCCCTACATGATCCGCCGCCAGCTTACACAGACCCATGTTGCGGCCGCCGACCGCCGCGCCGTCTTCATCGGCGCGGAGGCATACATCGGCGCGGGCGGTATGATCATCCGCGACCTGTTCACGGATGATCGCGGCGGCTTTTACGATGACGCGGCTTTGCTCGACCGAATGGTCATCGAAAAGCTGCAAGGCTTCGCGGAAAGCGTCAGGCAGGCCGAAGGCTGGAAATGGGCTGATGTCCATATCGACTATCCGCATGCGCATGGCCTGCGCCGCATTTATGCGCAGCCGGTCGCTCTGTCGGAGGAAGACGAAGCCGCCTATGCGGCGGCGTCCGACGAGCTCAACCGGCTGACGGAAGAATGGAGCAGCGCCGAGGAACTTCCCGATGATGTCGACAAGCGCTTTGGCAAACTAGAGGCTGAACTCGAGCGCATCGACGCTTTGCGTCACGCCTACGACCCGGATGTCATCACGCACGGCGGTGTGTTTGTCGTGCTTTCCCATGACGGGACGGCGCGCATCGAACGCGGCTTCATCCGCGCCGAAGACGATCAGCCGGAAAGGCGAGTGCAAGAAGGTAGCGATGGCTACACCATCAACGATGATGGTGAGATCATCGAGGAAGGTATCGGTCCGGAACGCGATGGCGATAGCGACGAGGAAACGCAGGACGCTGGCAAGCCGCTTTCCGACCTTCTCGTCCGCGACCTCACCGCCCACCGGACACTCGGCCTTCGGCTTGCGCTCGGCGAGCAACCGGACGTCGCGCTGATCGCAGTAACGCACACGCTTGCTGCGCAGGCATTCTATCAGGGCGCGGAAGCGCATTGCCTGGAAATCCGGCCAACCAGCACCTACCTTGCCGGCCACGCGAATGGCATCGAGGACACGGCAGCGGCCAAGGCTCTGGCGGATCGCCACGCAGGATGGGCAGCGGATATGCCCGGCGATGTGGCGAACCTATGGGGCTTCATCGCTTCGCTCGACCATGCCAGTGTTATGGCGTTGTTTGCGCATTGCGCCTCACTCACGGTCAACGCCATGAAGCAACCTTGGGAGCGCAAGCCGTGCGCTCATGAAACGGCCGACAGGCTGGCAGCGGCGCTTAGCCTCGACATGACCACCCACTGGGCGCCGACGGTACGCACCTACCTCGGGCGCATAACCAAGGCACATATCCTCGCCGCCATATGCGAGGCAGTGAGCGAAGAGGCGGCGGAAAGGCTCGCTGCCTTGAAGAAGCAGCCGATGGCCGAAGCCGCCGAGCAGTTGCTCGCCGGAACCGGTTGGCTGCCGCCGCTGATGCGAACGGAGCCCACTGTGCTTGCCGAGACAGGTAACGCTCGCAGCGAGGAGGCGAACGAACCGCCAGCGGGAGACCTTGCACCTCTGGATGCAACGGATTGATCGCAGGCAACAGCGGCAGCATGGCCGAGGAAGGCCAACCCTTCTACATTGCGGCCGAGTGATAGGCAAAGGCCGGAGCCGCATCAGTGGCTCCGGTTGGCATCTTTGACAGGTAGGAGAATTTTCCGGCCGCGCGGAAGCGCGGCCGGGGACCTCGACAGCACGACACCATCGGTCGCAGCAACGAAAAGGCCACTCCGATAACGCGTAATGCGCGTCAACCCACGACGGCGACGATGCTGGCGGACTCTCCCGCCGAAGCTCCGGCGAGGCACGCAAGCTTCCCGGTTGGCGGATCACGCGGCGACGCTGCGCAGGATCAGGTGCAAATGTATCGTGCCGCGCTGTGGTCTCGACCAGGCTCGCTTGGATCGGAGCGCGACAACTCGGATCTTCTGTAAGATGGGGCGTTAGTCGCTGCCTCGCTGCGCGTATTGTTTGCGTGTCGCATCGAATGCAGTGGGGTGCAGGGCAAGGGCCCGACAAGCCTGGACCTTCCATTGCCACCATCATATTTCCGCGGTGAAGTGATCCCTGCCTTGCCTTGAATAGGCTCCCGCACCGATCCAAGAGCCTGTTGCGGTGTGAATCCAGCCGACCGCGATTGCGGCGGTTCCTCTTCATCTGCTGGCAAGCCACGCCCACGGCGCCCTCGGATGGGTTGGTCTGACCGAAGACCGGCTTCGCCTCGATCGTCTTCCCGCAACGGCCGCCGCTGGCTTTTTTCCGCCGCCGGCCCAAGCGGCCGGCTTTGCATCGCGAGACAAAAAAGCCAGCGTCAGCCGCCTTTCACTTCGTTCCAGCCCTGAGGACCACCCCATTGCGCAAGCGCAACGGGGACCCCGGTGGGTGCGGATCCGATCGTCCCCGGTCTCACGACCCCCATCGGGGCCGCGATGGGCGCGGCCCGATCAACAGAAGGAACCACCGCAATGGCTACGATCGGCATCTTCACCAGCACCGGTAAGGGCTTCAAGGGCTCCGTCAAGACCCTCAACCTCAACGTCAAGACCGTGGATTTCATCCCCGCCGATGGCGACAACGAAAAGGGTCCGGACTTCCGCATCTTCGCCGGGGGCACTGAATTCGGGGCGGCATGGAAGAAGACCTCGCGCGAGGGACGTGATTATCACTCGGTCAAACTCGACGATCCGAGCTTCCCCGCTCCGATTTATGCCAGCCTGGTCGAGACCGAAACGCAGGGCGAGTTCTCGCTCATCTGGTCCCGCCGCACCGCCGAGTGAAATCGGCCTAACCAAAAAACAAGCCCCGGCGCGCAGCGCCGGGGCTTCACCATGCTCAGTCCGCCACCGCCGGACAATAGGCAATTGGCCGCAGCAGGCTAGCCCTTCGCAGCAACTTTGCGCGTTTTCTTGGCAGGCGATTTTGCAGCGGGCGCCGTTACCGCGGCGGGCGCGGCGCGCGGCATCCGTTTCGGTTTCTCCACCTTGGCTGCTTCTGGTGCCGCCGGCTTGCGCCCGAGCCCGGCTGCCTTCGCCATCGCGGAGCGAGCGGCGGCGTAGTTTGGCGCCACCATCGGATAATCGGCAGGCAGGCTCCACTTGTGCCGATAGTCCCCAGGACTCAGATTGTAACGGGTAGCGAGGTGCCGCTTCAGCGATTTGAACTTCTTTCCGTCTTCCAGGCAGATGATGTAGTCCGGCGTTACCGACCTTCTGACCGACACGGCTGGCTCCAGTTTAACCGCAGGTTCGGCAACGGGTGTGCCGACGTTTCGCAAAGCAAAATGGATATCGCCGATCAGCTTCGGCAATTCCGCGACGGGCACTGGATTGTTCGACACATAAGCGGAGACGATATCAGCAGCAATCGCCATGAGATCGGTTTTGTCCTGTTGCTCATCGGAAACGGTCATGGAGATTCCTTCTTTGTCATCAATCACGTCGCCATGCTATTTGTGCAGTTTGTACAATAGATCAAGCGAATTATGATTTGTTCGCTCCATAAATCGCCAAATGCGCGAAACTTCCGGCTAAACCTCGTTGCGATTTATTGTGATCGCCGCGGAAGAATCTGCCAACTGCCCTAAGGGAAGCGAGGAGACTTTCCCCTCGCTTCCCCGCCATTGCCGCCTGTGCAGAGCAGGGCCGCCGGCTCGCAAAGCGGACCACCAACCGCCAACCATCACGATCAAATCCTATCCGCTTCGCTCGACCGTGCAGCCCGGCTCCGCGCGCCGGCAATGGCCCCCATCACTCCCGCGCGCTCACGCGCCCCCGGAAGGCATGCCGCAGGACATGCCTTCGGCATTGAAAAAAAGGAGTGACCCCAATGAACATGACCACGACCATCGGCAGCGCCGACAACAACCATCGGCAGCAACCCGTTTCCGGCGCCTTTCGCGTCGATATCTCGCGCGGCGAGCGCAGCGGACGCGTTTCGTCGGAATGGTTCTCACGCCCCGACGATGAGCGTTATCTGTCGCTGACCGAACTTTACGATGCGGTGCGGACGCGTGCGGATCGTGCCACGGCCCGCACTGTCGAGAGCCGCGCGGTCCGCGTCGAGGCAAGTCGGGACAACGCCGAGCGGCTTTCGCTGATCGTTCCTGGACAGGAGCAGATGATTGCGCCCACGCATTGGAGTTTTGGCCAGCTGTGCAGCCTTGTCGGTGCGCCCGCAACCTACATGCGCCAGCTTCCCGCACCTTTGGCAGGCATCAACCTGCAGCACGGCCTGCTCAATCATCGCGCGGAGCTTGTCAAAACCTTGGAGGCGGAGGACGGACGCATCGAGCTTCGTGCGGTCACCGGCCCTGATTACGGACAGAATATTTGACGCTGAATTGATCGAGGCCGTGCAAAAGATCGCCGGCAACGGCACCGGCGACACCCGCTGGAAGGTGCCGGGTTTAGGTCATTTTGCAACTGTATTCTTGAGCGCGAACACCTCCTGCGCAGGGAGGGCCTGATCATGGCGGCTCAAGATCGGGCAGACATCTACACGCGCGTTACGGCGGAGATCATCGCGGCCATCGAGCAAGGTGCAGGCGAGTGGCGCGCGCCGTGGTTCCACAACGGCACCAGCGCTGCACGGCCAACCAATATTTCGTCTGGCAAGTGTTATCGAGGCATAAATACGGTGGCGCTTTGGGTCGCAGCCATGGCCGCAGGTTACGGCGACGGTCTATGGGGGACATACCGCCAATGGCAGGACGCTGGCTCGCAGGTACGCAAGGGCGAACGGTCGACCACCGTGGTGCTTTGGAAGCAGGTCGCTTCGTCCGAGACGGCTGACGACGATGGTGATGATGAAGGTCACCGCCGGATGTTCGCGCGGGCATTTTCGGTATTCAACGTCGCTCAGGTGGACGGATATGAGCGCCCGCCGATGGAGACGCTGCCGGAGACCGAGCGTCTCGCACACGCGGAGGCGTTCATCGCCAACCTCGGCATCAAGACTGTATTCGGCGGATCGGAAGCTTACTATCTTCCGTCTTCAGACACGGTGTTCATGCCTGACTTTACCGCCTTCCGCGACCCCGCGTCGTTCTATGGCGTTTTGCTGCACGAATGCGGGCACGCCTCGGGGTCGAAGAAGCGGCTTGATCGCGATCTCTCGGGCCGGTTTGGCTCCGCTGCCTATGCCGCCGAGGAATGCTGCGTTGAGATTCTCAGCGGATTTGTCCTTGCCGATCTCGGGATTGCCCACCACCCGCGCCCCGATCATGCGGCTTATGTTGCCTCGTGGACCAAGGTGTTGAAGGACGACTCCCGCGCCATCTTCACGGCCGCGAACAAGGCGCAACAAGCCGCCGATTGGATGCACGCGCAGCAACCCGCTCGGCATGAACAGGCCGCCTGATCAACGGTTGCGGGCGTTCGGCGCCGTCCCGTACAGATGCACGGGAGACCGCAACGCTCGCAGTTCCGCATCGAGCTTCGCGGCTCTTTTTTCGGCGCGCGCAGTTGCCAGTTCGGCATCCTGCGCGCGCCTGAGCAGCCTCGCATTCTCGGTCGCCAACCCGCGAACCTGCTCCTTCAATTCGGTTACCACGGCGCGCCAGTCGGTTTCCGGCATTTCTTTCGATGCCACGGTATCGTCGATCTGGTGCGGAGCTGCCTCCAGCAACTCCGCAATGACATCGCGATGATTGACGTAGATTGCATTGCGCCCGACGCCCGCTTCACGCGCAAGTGCGGCGACCGACAGCTTCGCGCCGCCCTCTTGCGCCAACAATCGCGCCAGCGCCGCATGCAGGCGCTGGCCAGTGGCATCACGGCGCTTCTGCTGGGGCGTGATGCCCGTTCTATCAGCGGGCACTATCGTTCTCCCGATCCAGTCCTCGGAGGATTCGATCGCATTCGACGATGCGCTCTTGCGCGAGTTTTCGGCTTTCATCGTCGAGGGCAGGATGCTCAAGCAACTGTGCATTGCGCACCTTCCGATCCTCCCAGACCGATCTGTGGCGCTCGCTTACCGCAAAATTGGCGCAGCGGGCGCATGCGCTCTGTGTTCGCAGGACTGCATTCGGTCCATGGTCATCACCTTGGCAGGCGGAATGCTCGCGACGATAAAGGCAATAACCCCAGTCGCACACGCCCAACACCATCCCGCTGTCTTTCAGGATGAAGTCTAAATATTCTCCGAGATCGCCATCCTGTGTGCGGCCCCGGAACGGCGACCGCGAGGCGATCATGCGCCCGGCATGACCCGACAGATTAGATGCTGTCAGAAGGTCCTCCAGTGCTGCCCGCGTTTCCTTCAGGATTTCGTCGTTGATCAATTCGGCGAGTTCGAAGTCCGTACCGACATAGGCAGTATCGGTCATAACCCGGCTCACGTGCCCGAGATGCTCCTGGAGGGCGTGAAGGCCTGTCCTGTCACGCTTGCCGATGAAGCGCGCAAATGTTTTTCGTCCCTGATGCACATTCAGGTGCCAGGGCCTTCCTTGATGAAGAGGAAGGTCGAGCATTGTCTTGAACCTGCTGTTCAGCCGGCCGCCGAAGGCCCCACTGTGTGGAATGCCGATCGGCTGTCGCAGCAGCGTTGGATCCCGCGTCAGCATCCACAATTTGCCTGTCGCAAGCTTCTTGCGGATGGGTGCTGACAACCGCTCCAGTACGTCGATGACGTGGACCACGGGTTCGGGTGCGATCCAACGATGAGGCTTGCCACCGTCGCCCGTCGCCATCTTGTAAATCCGTCCATGCAGATAGGTGACCTTCTGGCCATCCGGGCCGACATGACGTTCTATGCATCCGGCCTCGAGCCCGAGGATTTCCGAGACGCGCGCGCCGACAAGCCAGGCGATCACCACGAAGCAGGCATCGTAGATCCGATCGATCAGCGCATGGATGTCTTTCAATTGCACAACTGGCGCATGCCAAGGACTGTCCTCATTCGGCAACGTCGAGAACGAGAAGCTGTCGAGCATGCGACGAGCCCGCGCCTCTCTCGCAGGCGTCGGCTTGCCATCCAGCCGGTAGGCATAGGCAACTGCAGCCAGATCGCGGAGCGCGATCACGTCGTCGGCCGGCGTGCGAATGAGCCGCAAAGCGCCGCCGACCAGCGCGGTTGCAACCGCGTCGGGTGTATAGGGAAAGCCTCGACCCTGGCGATCAAGGCGCGGAAGTCGGGAACCGTGTTCATCCAGGAACCTGCGAAGATCATCGGGAACGCCGTCGATCAGCTTCTCCCGTTGGCCATGGAGGCGCGACAGCGTCGACAGATACCCGGCCCGGGTGGCAAGCGACAACGCTTCGCCCTTTCGTCCCGGCCGCTCCCTCAGCGTGGTCATAAACCGGGCTGCAGCATCGGCATCAAGCTGATTGAAGCTGTCATATCCTTCACCGACCATCCAGCAGACCAGAACGCGCGTCTGGTTGAAGATCGAGATGAGGGAGCCAGGTCCGAGTCTTCGTTTGCCCGCCGGTGGATCGGTCCTGAGCGACCATAGAAAGCGTTTGACGGTGTCGCGCAGCGCTGTCCATGTCGGCTCGGTGAACCGGCTGCCATCGGGAAGCTCGAACGTCCAGTCGATTGTCCGGCTGCTGTCGGTGACGCCAGGCCGGGTGAGATCGAAGCGCCATGTGTCGTCATACCAGGTCGAGGTGGACGAGATCGAGCGAGGCAGGAACGAAGCATTTCGCAGGGTAGTCGCAGTCTGGGCCATCGTTTCACTCCAGCGTCGGCAAGGCGGGCAACGAGGCCATCAGGGCGCGCGCATCGTCATGAAGCTCGGCAGGGAAGTCGGGCAGGATGCCACCGACGAGAAGATCGTGGCTGGGCTTGTAGATCAGCGCCCACCGTTGCGGGTCGAGGCGCGTGCGTGCCTTCTCCAGCTGTTCTATCGCCAGAAGGATACGGGCGAGATGCGTTGCATCGATCGGCACCACCAGGCCGGGGCAGGTCAGGCAGCCGCCGAAGTGCGGGCAGAGCTTTTCCCCGCCAGCCATGGGATCGGTGCAGCGATGGCCAAACGACTCCGCGGCACGAGCCGATGCTGACGAACAGGGATTGGAGACCTGAGGAGTTTCGAGAATCCAGGCCACCATCATCCTCTGTAGTTTGGAGATGGTTTCGTGCTGGAGCCCACGGCTCTGATCTCCCCTAATATAGCGATCCGTGAGTTCCGGGCTGTTATGATTGAGCACATTCTGCGCCGCCCGCACGTCCCCTCCCGATGCACGATAATGTTCGACGGCGACGCTGCCCCGGAACATACTCGTGTGGAAGCGCGGCAACGCCGTTCGCAATTGATCGGGATGTTCGACATTCCATGCATCGATACGCCGGTTTGCCCGCTCGATGAATCGAGCCATGGCGCCTTCGAGGGTCGTGCGCTGGATGACGGCGACGTCCCGGCCCGGCCTGCGCATCAGGAACAGTCGATCCTTTTCGCTCGCGGTTGTGCGCACCGCCAGCGGCGCGGTTATTTTCAGCAGCTTGTCGATGATATTGGGTGCCGCATAGCGCCGCCGGCGATCGAAGGACCGTCGCTGCGCCCGTTTTACCAGATGTCCGGCGCGGCCCTTCTGCCAGTCGATCATCGTCCGATGTTCGATCAGGGGATGAGGCTCGATGCAATCGCGGTCGATGAGCCGAAGCGCTTCGGCGTTTCCCGCTGTCTGGATCGCAATGGCGATGAAGAAGGGGGCCAGACAGTCCGGCGTTGCGTGAAGATGACGTTCGAACCTGTCGTGCCCGCCATGGAGGTGTAACCTGCGGCCGAGCCGGTCGGGCAAGGCATGACGCGACGGCATCACACCGTGCCCGAGACAATGTAATTCCCGCAGCATGGCTTCAAAGCCATCCGGATTATCACCCTTTGCCGGCGCCTCAAGCAGTCGCTGTCCCTCCTCGAACAGCGCCCAGGCATCGTCGATCTCTTCATAGCACGACCGCAAGATTGCCTTGAGCTGCGAGCCGGACAGCCGGCTACCTTCCTTCGGCGCATGCCTGCCGGGAAACGGATTGAAGGGGAAGGATGGCCGGATCGGCAGCAGATCGGGCCTTCGTCTCGCGATCCGCTCGGTCAGAAGCTTGACCGGCTGATAGCGATTGTGACGCAGGCCCGGAGCACAGGGTTTTCCGGTTCGCGAAGGCAAGGCGTCCAGCCACAATATGTATCGGCCAAACAGTTCGGTCGTTAAATTCGCCGGCACCTGGACACTGCTGCCATCGGCGAGAAAGCGAGCGAAGAACTTCAGTGCGTTCCAGCACTGGTGACGCGTGGCGGGCGACGACGCCACATGATGTCCCCGGAACGCCTCGGCATAGGGCGCGACCAGCTCGGCTGGAAGATTGAGTTGCCCGAGGTCGAATCGCTGAACCAGCTCGCCCCACGCATCGCGGAACAGCACAATCGGCCCACCTTCAATCGAGACCGTGGGCTGTGCCTCATCCGATAGCCGGCGGTCGATGCGTCGGCGGTCAGTACGCATCGTCGATCACACGGCCGTAGAGATACTCGATCGTTTCGGCGATCTTGTCTCCATGCAATTCGACACAGCGCAGATAGATCGCCGTCGTTTCGATCGAAGCGTGACCAAGCAGGACCTGAAGGACCTTGAGGGGATTGATGTCGGGATTGCGTTGCGCTTCCGCCTGTAGCCGCACCAGCATGATCGTCGCGAAGGTGTGCCGCAGCCAGTGGCCAGAGCCATCCAGCCCCGCTGCGGCAAAGCCACGCGCGAATGCGGCCGACAGCCGGGCTTTGTTGACGGGCAGGCCACGCTTGTTGAGGAAGAGGGTGTTCGACGGCACGTAGTCTGGGTCTCGCCGTCGCAACCGCGTTATCAGCGCCGCGCGGTTTTCTCCAATATACCAGTTGGTGCGGTCGATGAGCCTCAGCGGCGGATAGACCGTGCGCCTTCGGTTTCCCTTCGTGACGGTGAGCGGGATCCCCACCAGCGGGTGATCCTCCATGTGCAGTTTGTCGCTGCGCGGCACCTGGTCCACCGTCAGCGCACACAGCTCCATCCGTCGCATGCCACTGGTCACCGCCCATTCCGCGATCAGTCGGTAGGGCATGTCGAGAGCGGCGAGCAACTGGTGAAGATCGTGGACGCGCAACGGCCTAGGCAATGTTTCATATTCCGAGACCGTCAGCATGTTTCCGGGCGCGGGCTTGCCCGCCGCGTGCGCAAGGAAACCTTTTAAGGCGGCTCCTATTGGCGGTGCCTCCCGATAGCTGAACGGGAGTTCGTCAATCATGTTGCGGCGATGCGCCCAGGCATAGAAGCGGCAGACCGACCGCACCCTGTCATTGATGGTCGACCGGGAATAAGGCCTTCCCGTATACGCGCTCGGCGTCTCGAGCATCCTGTTTCGGTAGGCCAGAATGGTGCCTTCATCGACCCTGTCCCAGGAGAGCTCCGATTGCTCAAGCGTGTCGAACCAGTCGTAGAGATGCTCGCCATAGGTCCGGATTGTTTCCGGCGAGTGCGCCCGCAACTCGGCCTGTCCAATCAGATAGGCGAAGGCAGGTTCGATGATCTGCATCCGATTGGAAAGGAGAATGGGAAAGTCGGGCGGGATCGGTGGATGCCCAGGAGCTGCACGCACGATCATGGCCATATCATGCCTCCAGCGGGCTTTGGATCGGCGTTGCGCCGGGAAATCCGCTCCGGGCTTCGGCTACGCCTCCGCCCTGCGCGGATCTCCCGGCGCAACGCTGAAGGCACGCTGATGCTTCCCTTTGAGGAGCCTGCGCTGCCGTCGCATACAGGACTATGGAGACAGTCAGATGACGTGATCTATCCGGGTATGCTGGACTGGGCGACCATGACGCACAATCCCTTCGTGGACGTCACCAAGGATACCACCACGCTTTACGCCAGCGACCGCGACGTGTTCCTGTTTCTGGTCGACGATACCCACCCAATCGAGGCCGGACGCCTGCCGAACGGAGAGCCGGATTTGTATTTCCGGGGATTTTATTGCTGGAATTCGGAAGTCGGCAGCAAGACGCTCGGCATCGCCTCTTTCTATCTTCGCGCTGTCTGCATGAACCGCAACCTTTGGGGTGTGGAAGGCTTCGAGGAAATCAGCATTCGCCATTCGAAGTTTGCGGCACAGCGGTTCGCCCACGAGGCGGCACCCGCCTTGACCCGCTTCGCCAACTCCTCGCCGGCGCCCTTCATCGCCGGCATCAAGGCTGCGCGTGAGAAGATCGTCGCCCGCAACGATGACGACCGCGAAACCTTCCTGCGCAAGCGCGGGTTCTCCAAGGCCGAAACCGGGAAGATCATCGATGCCGTCTTGCAGGAGGAGGGCAGGCCGCCCGAAAGCATTTTCGATTTCGTGCAAGGGATGACCGCGCATGCCCGCACCAAATCCCATCAGGACAGCCGGCTTGAGCTTGAGGGGAAGGCGAAGGCATTGCTGGAAAAGGCAGCCTGATCGTTTCGACGCTGCGCGGTCGAAATTCGGCCGCGCAGCGTCATGCTGGAATCTTCAGCCCCTCCGCTATCTGGGTTTGACAGCGGCGGCCGCGCCTCTTGGGCGGCCGCCCGCTCGCCGGGCTGTGCCCGGCTCGCGATGCGACTGCAGTCTAATTGCGATGCGTGGCTGGTCATCAAGCACGACATCGAATTTTACCGATGCTTTGACTTGACGTTTTGAACGGATACGACCTCGTTCAATAGCTCGTGCGGATCGAAGCCTATCGTTTCAGCCAGATCGAGAAATTCGACGACATCGATTCGCCGGCCCCCGGATTCGATGGCCGCGACCACCGATTGATATCTGTCCAGCGCTTTTGCCAAATCAGCCTGGCTCAGGCCGGCTTTCCTGCGCTTTTCGACGATCAGTTGGACAAGACGCAGATGTCTTGGTGATCGAAGCGTCTTCTGCATTTTTGCCGGTCCTTGACGAAGCCGGCAGATCAATTAAATGGAAAATCAGATAACCAGAAAATCTGATAATCTGGTCGCCCTCATCGATCAGCATGAACTCATCGAGGTGAAAGCCGTGGTGCATCCAGGCATCCCAATCAGGATTTGGCAGCACATCGAAGAAAAAGGTCTCGGCGCACGAGATTGCCATGCTTAAGCCTCTCCTCGATCCCGATGTCGCCGACGTCGCGCCAGACGTCCCCATCCTGACCGGCTACGACGAGGAGCGGCTGCTCACCTACATCCGCCTTCTCGATGCAGCAGCCGAAGACGCCGACTGGCGCGAGGTGGCCAGGATCGTTCTGCACATCGATCCCGCAAAGGAGCCGGAACGGGCATTCAGGGCGTGGGAGACGCATCTCGCTCGCGCCCGGTGGATGACCACCAACGGCTATCGCTACCTCCTGGCCGGCGGTGCACCACACTAGGCACGCGAACCGACGCTGTGCTCATTCAGCAAAGCGGTTTGCCGAACCTCTGACTACTCAAAGCAACAGTTGCCTCGGAAGCTGATGGCGAAGCTCGCGGCAGACCGCGGGCGTCGGTGTGGGGACCGTGGCCATGCACAGCGATTGGACCGATCCGGCAGTATACGAGCACATGCGCGGCTACGAAGCCGACGCGTTTGCCGCCGAGTATCTGATCCGGAACGCCGATTTCGTCGCCGAATGTGAGCGCTTGGCCTCAGGGCCGCTGACGACAGGAGAAATCACCGGCTCGCGCGACTTCGCCGTTCGCTGGGGCGCGCGATTTCACGATTCCGGGTGCCGAGCCTCTCTCGCCTGAACACATCGTCTGGACAGAACAGGCCTCGCCACGGGTTCTTCGCGCAACGCGGTGGACAGTTGCCGCCGGCTCCTCGCAGCCGGCCCGTCGATTCAGCAGGGTTCAGAGCTGGACAGAAGCCGACCAAGTTCATGTTCTCTGGCCGTCGGCACAAGAGACATATCACATCGTCTCGGCTGAACCAGGAAGCCTGCTCGACATCAATGCTGTTGTCCTGCCGCTTGATGACAATTTCGAAACCAGGCTCGACGCGGCGCGCCGGCTCCGGCGGGCGCTGAAGGGCCATCGGCTCGGCGCGCGCTATGGTTCCCTGCCACAGCAAACCAAGCTGAGGCACATACTCAATCTCCGTGCTTTTGATGGAAGGCACGCGCGGGCGCCTTACCGCCGGCTCGCCGAGAAATTGCTTTGCCACGAGCCCATCGCCGCGCGCGACTGGCGCGACCATCACCTGCGCCACAAGGTACGGGCGATCCTGCGCCGGGCCGACCGCCTGGTGGCCGGCGGCTATCGCGACCTTCTCCTCTATCCGCAAAGCCGCCAGGGCAATTCCAAGTCAGATTAGGCTCTGGGCGAAAATAGCCTTCGCCAAGAACTTGATGAAGCAATCCTGCGCCTTTCGATGAAGAGGATTGCGTGGTGCCCAAGCCAGAAAATCCTCAACCGACATCCATTGTCGGGGCTGTGAAGCAGAGCCACAGTGGATGAATTCGATACATAATTGTAGCTCTTCAGGATCGAAAACCAGTTGCCATGTTCCGGCATCATCCTCGGCGAGACGGCAGTTGATCGATGGCATGGTGATTCCTCCTTCGCCGGCAACAGTTCAAAAAACGAAGCTGAGGTCGATCATCGGATCTTGGTATTGACCAAGGTCGCCCATAGCCCCGATTCACAGCCAGCTCGGTCTCCTAAGACGATGCCGCGTCCGCCTCACCAGTGTCGACGCTGGTCTCGGCGCCTGGGGTAGCAAAAACACGCCCGTCGATCTTTGCCCTCCCTCGCCATTTCTCGATTCGGCCATCGTCCGTTTCGCGCGTCCCGGCAGGCCAGGACGACAGCAAAACCGAATGGAGATCGAGCGATGTCGAAGGGTCCCGCGGACGCGCGCCAAAAATATCTTCGGACCAAGGAGGCGGCACCTATCGTTGGCCTCTGCGTCCGGACCCTGGAAAAACACCGGACCTACGGCACCGGTCCCAAATACCGCAAGGTCGGTGGTCGCGTTCTCTACGACATCGACGACCTGCACGCCTGGATCGAACTCGGCGCACGCACGTCCACCAGTGATATCAACGCAATCGATATTCCTCCCGCCAAGCCACATGCGGCGCGCGCCCCGGCCTATGCCGGCAAGTCGCGCTGAGCCTTTCGTTGCGGGATACGGACATGACATCTCCGGGAGATCTGGCGTCGATTACGTTATTTCATGCGCGCCCCGGCAAGTTGGCGCTGCGGGATGCACAGGACCTGATGGCGTGGCCATTCTTCTCGCTGGCCAAATCGCGGCGCATCAGGCCGATCGACTTTCGCATGGGCGAAGTCGCCATCCGCGTCGAGGCAACCATCGAGCATGGCATGGCGACGATCTGGGATGCCGACATCCTGATCTGGGCCGCCTCTCAGATTGTTGATGCCCGTGACAATGGGCTGCGAACCTCGCGCGTGATGGCAGCAACACCACACGAGATCCTGACCTTCATCGGTCGCGGCACATCCGCCCGGGAATATCTGCTGCTCAAGGCGGCCCTGGATCGATTGCAGTCGACCACCGTCGCCACCTCGATCCGCCAACCGACCGAGCGGCGCATGCACCGCTTCTCCTGGATCAACGAGTGGAAGGAACGGGCCGACCATCGCGCTCGACCGCTTGGCATCGAGCTTGTCCTGCCCGACTGGTTCTACGCCGGCATCATGGTCGACGCCTTCGTGCTCACCATTGACCGCGCCTACTTCGAGCTGACCGGAGGCATCGAACGCTGGCTCTATCGCCTCGTGCGCAAGCACGGCGGCCGACAGGCGCATGGCTGGTCGTTCGACTTGCGCCATCTCCACGCAAAGTCCGGCAGCCTCTCGGCCTACAAGCGCTTTGCCTTCGAGGTTCGCGGGATCGTGCGCCGGCAATCCTTGCCGGGCTATCGCCTAGTTCTGGGCGTGACGCAGACCGGCGAACAACTGCTCACGTTCAAAGCCTGTCACCTGGATCCGTTCAACCGCTTCGGCAAGGCCAGGTCAACGGAGGACAGCCTGTGAATCAGCTCGGCATTTCAGGAACCCGACGGCACGGGATTTCGGGAACCCGATCCTCGTCATTTCAGGAACCCAAACCACAATCAACCCACGGAGCCGAAAGACGAAATCGCGCCCCTAACTTATCTAACTTCGAATCCTTCGGATTCTTTCTAACGCAAGGCTCGGTTCCGGTAGACAGATGTCGGTGCGACGAGTTTCGCGAACCGGCGCAGAGTTTCGTGTACCGGGGCGAAGTTTCGCGGACTCGATTCACGAACCGGGAGCCAGGTCATGAGTAGGCTTGGCCCGCGGTCCCCTTGGCTTCATCGGCCCCCACAGACGCCGGCGACGGCGGACGCTGCCTGGCTTTCGGTCGCGATGCTTCCTCAGGAGGTTCGACGCGATGTCGAGGCTCAGCTCGATCCCGAACCGCGCCTGCGCCTGAGCAACGATGGCGTGGCGATTCTGGTTGGCGCGGTCGGCACGGATCCATTGTGCAAGCGCCTCCGATTGAGCCGATGTCAGGACGGGCTTTCCGGTTGGGCGCTCAAGGGCCGCTTCGAGCCCATGTTCGATCCCGCGGTCGAGCCAGCGATAAACGCTCACCTGCTGGACACGGGCTATTGCTGCCGCCTCCCCGACGGTCGCCCCCGCCTTGAGTGCGGCAAAGGCCGTCAGCCGTTGGCGCCGGTGCTTGAAGCGTTCGCGGGCGGCTCGCTCCCGCAATTCGGAGGCGCTATCAGGCAAGCTGTCGATCCAGGAACGCCACGCACCTCGTCCGACAGCCGGCGTGGCTATTGCCGCCGCCAGGATCGTGCGCAGGTGTGCGGCCATATCGTCGTCGATATCGTTGTGGCGGCCCAGGAGACCTTCGAAGCGGACAGATTTCAGGATGCCGATCGCCGCAGGCAGGCGGTGCGGCAGGTCCGCCACCAGCCAGTCGAGCATCAGCAAGCTTCCATAGTTCGAGCCAAGCGAGAGCGAGAGCCGATCTTCCCAGCCCAGATCAAGTTCGCGGGCGATCCGGTTGAACAGCTGCTCGCGGTGCTGGGTGGCGACACCGGTCCAGATCATGCCGAGCAGCATGTCTGCAACCGCCATCATCGTGGCCCACTCGACCTCGCCCACGCCTGGCAGGAGCACGACGCCGGTCTTCTTCCCCGCAACAAGCAGCGATTGCAGATCGACCGACCGATCACTCGCCCGTTGCCCCTGCAAGCAGGCCAACCCTCGGCCGCACTTCTGGCACGCAAGCAGGTCGACTGGCGCCTTCGCGTTCAGCCCTTTGAACCGGATCGGACACCGGCATCCCGGGCATTCCCCGATCAGCCGGGTTCGGTGCCGCGGGCAGACACCGATCCAGCCCAGCAGCCAGAGCCGCCTCAGATAGGGTCGCTCGTCTTCCGCCAGACATTGCCCGCAGACATCGACACGCCGGCCTTTCCGGCGCGGCTTCGGATTTGTCCAGCGCCGGCTTGTGAAGCGCTGCGCGCCCTCATCGTCACGTGCGACCGACCAGCCCAGGAGCGTCATGGCTTTCAGCCGGGCCTGCTCGACTCCGGTCCGTTCCGCGATCGTTGCGAGCTGGCCTGCCGACGGACGACGCCACCACTCGGGATCACCCGCGGCATCCACCTTGAAGCCGTGCCGGCTGAACATGAGCGGAGACTGTCGGAGCGCCCAGCTCAGCTGGACGAGCCACGACACGAGCGCCTCATCCGCCGCCGGCTCGATGTGAACGGGCAGCATCGCCCGTGCCGGGAACGCCTCGGGCATGGCCGAGACGGCGAACAGATCAGACCGCAACACGCCGACGCTCGGAGGGCCGGATGAAGCCCGCATCCTCGATCATGCGTGCTGGGATCGCCTCCGTCCCGGTCTCGACCGCCAGCACAGCCGCCTTGACGACGACAGCGATGATCTCGCCGAGCACGCCCTCCGCCGCCGCGAGGATGCGGCCAGCCATGACCGGATCGTCGAGGTGCGACGGCTTGCGCAGCGGCAAGGCCGCTTCGAGCGTCGCGAGAAGCCGCCGATATTCCTCGTCGTCCTGCCACAGCGGCAAGGCGAATGGCTCGAACCGATTGACGAGCTGGTCGTCGCTTCGGATCGCGCGCAACGCCTCGGCCGTGCCGACGCCGACGAGCGGTATTTGCAACTCATTGCCCAGCCAGCGCAGCAGGTTGAGCAGCCGCCGTTGCTGCATCGTGGTGCCCGACAGCAGGTTGTGCAGCTCGTCGATCACCAGCAGGCGCGTGCCCGTCGCACGCATCATCCGCACCGCCATGTCCTGCTTGGCGGCGATGCGGTCGCGAGGGCCGAACGGCACTCCGAGCCCGTCGAGGATCGCGCCGAACAGCCGGCCCTCGTCCGGCCCCGGGGGCATCTGCACGCTCAGCACCGGCAGGACCGCCACGCCGTCCGCTGTCTCCACGGCGGTGATGGGTGGATGCACCCGCCGGAACTTCTCGACGATCATGGTCTTGCCGTTGTTCGTCGGGCCGACCAGCAGCAGGTTCGGCATCCGCATCCGCTTCGGGAAGGTCAGCAGATCTTCCATAGCCGCCAGGGCGGCGTCCGCCCGTGCATAGCCGATCCAGCGATCCGTGCGAATGCGCCGCACCCGTGCCTCCGCGGCGGCGTCGGCCAGCGGTCGCACTGCAGGGTGCAGATGCCGGTAATCCTCGCTCACGACCATTCCTCGAACGGGAAGATGCGGTCCTCCAGCGGGGCGTCGGCCTCGACGGGGCCGACTGCCGCACTCCGATCCGGGACGGCTGCGGGTTCGGCTGCACCACCTGCCACGACCCGGAGGCGGCGCTCCCGCTGTCGGCGGGCCGTCTTGGTCGTGCGCACCGCATCGTCGGCGATGGTGCGCATCGCCTCGATCGTGCGGAAGATCGCCGATTCGTCGACCAGCGACCGTCCCTCCTCCCGCAGGCGCTTCAGCGCCAGGCGGTGCTCCCACAGGCTGATCGGCGGCCGCCGCAGGTCGCGATAGGCAAGGTCGTAATAGGTGCCATCGGGCCCAAGCAGATAGATGCGGCTGAGATCGCGCGGGTCGTAGCGCACGATCATCCGCTCTGGATGGCCGATCCAGGTACTCAGCACGTCGGACCAATAGGCGATCGAGTGCAGGGCCACGCCATCGCGCCGGATCCGGCGGCGCTCGATCGGCAGGAAGTCGATCAGGAAGCGGCGAGGATCAGGCACGGCGACCGGCGCGCCACGGCCGAGCGTGGCGCCCTCGCCGGTAATGCCACGCTCCCAGGCGGCGAGCGGCGTCATGCCAATGCCGCGATGCAGTTCGCGGTGATAGACGCCGGCAATTGCGTGGCCGAGCCAGCGCTCGACCTCGTCGATCGTCATGGCGGCGGTCCGATCGGGCCTCAGGTCGCCCTTCTCCTGGATATTGGAGAAGGTCGTGCCCGGCAGCAGATGGACCTTGCCCATCATCGTGCCGATCAGCCGCTCGATGTGCCCGCCATAGTGCGGGGTGCGTACGGGACGGTAGTCGACGGCAATGCCATATTGCTCGCAACCGCGCTTCAGCGCCTCGGACCGGAACTCCTTGGCGTTGTCGAGGTGCAGTCGCTCGGGGATGCCGCGCACAGGCCACTCCGCATCGATGCCGCGCTCGGCCAGCCAGCTCTCCTTGGCGAGCGCTGCATGGGTCAGGCAGAGCGCCACGGACGTTGCCGAGGGCGGCTCCAGCGACAGGTGGAAGCCGGCGACGCAGCGCGTGCAGACGTCGATCGCCAGGGTCAGCCAGGGGCGCTGGATCGGTGCGCGCGTCTCGCTGTCCACCACGATCACGTCGACCAGCGTGTGGTCGATCTGGATCAACGACAACGGCCAGCGGGCCTCCAGCGAACCGACGACAGGAGCGTAGCGGTCGCGCGCCGCCTTGGCGCCCTGGCGCTTGGCGATCACGTCCCTACCTGGGCGGGCGCGAAGCCGGGCTGTGATGGTTCGCCGGCTCGGCGCGGTGAGGCCGCGCGCCGCACACTGGCGCTGCACCTCCTCGACCAGGTGCATGATCTTGGGCTTCTGGCGCGTGAGATAGACGCCGTCGATCGCCTCGTCGACCAGCGCGTCCACCTCGTTTTCGAGTCGGGAGAAGCCGGCGCTCGGCCCTCGCTTGCGCGGCAACAGGCTCGTCAGTCGCGGATCGGCGATGTAGCGGCGGATCAGGGCATAGACGTGGGTCGGCCCACAGCCCAGCTCCGCCGCGCCAGCTTCCACGTCCGCTCGGGTTCGGCTCGGATCATCCGCCAGGCGCCGGATGATCGGCAGGAAGCGGCGGGCTTCATCCCACGCGGCGCCGCTCACGGTCGCGATGTCGGGCACGCTCACGCCGCACCCACGCGCGTGCTCGGCACGATTGGCGCCGACAGATCGACGACAAGGGCGCCCCGCGCGATCAGGCGCCAGACCACGGCCAATCCGGCTTCGCGCGTCGTTGGCAAGGCGTCGACCAGCCCGATGAAGTCGATGGCGTCGGCGCGCGCCCGCGCCACGGCCAACTCCGCCAGCGCGGTGTCGATCGGCACGTTCCTGAGCGGCAGCAACCTCTTCGCCGCATCGAGGCGCGGACCGCGGATGCCGCGCTCCGTGGCAATCCTGAAGCGGGCGCCATGCTCGCCAGCCCAGGCCCGGGCGGCGACGAACGCCGGCCTCAGCCGATGCCAGTCCGATCTGAGGTCGGCGCGATATTTGACCTCGACGAGATCGGAGCCCCCGGCGCTCCAGTCGACGCGGAAGTCAGGCGTGTATCGCCGCGACCGCTGCCCGTGCCGGAACCGGATCGTGACCGGCTGCTCGGTCACCAACGCACCCGCATCCGTCCAGTTCGCGAGCGTCACGAAGTCTCGTTCGAGCGCGCTTTCGTGCTGCGCCACCCCCGTCGCGAGGGCCTGGAAGCCGGTCACATGCGATCGCCGGCTGAGGGGAATGCGCCGCCGCATCGGCCTCCACCTTCAAACGACTCAGTACGCAAACATCGCACATCTTGGGGTCAGTTCACAAACATGGGACAATATCTATGTCGCCAAGCCTTTGCGCGGACTCAGTTTCCGCTGCGCGCCGATTCACGAAACTCGTCGCACCGACAACAGACTGTGGACGACCTTCGCGATGCGCCCACCGGAGCGTCGGCGGAGGGACCAAAATCCGTTGGAGCACCCACGTGTCGGCCGCCCCTTCAACCGGGTCGCACAGCCTTGCGACTGCCCCCCCCATGCAGGGGAGGGCGGCGTGAGCGAATTCACCTTCGTCGAACTGCTCTGGCTGAAGAAGCGGATCGAGAACTATATCCGCTTCGGCAAATCCGTCGAGAACAGAATTATCGACAGAAGCCGCCGCGTCATCGCTTTCGCGCCTGGCAGCATCTTCGCATTCGTCCGCTGGACGGCAAGCGACTTTGGCACCGTCGCCTCACGCATCGACATTCTGCGCGCCGTCGGTGCGGGCAGGCGCTGCTCGAGCGTCGCCTATGTTCGGCCCGGCGCCGAGATCCTGCTGACCGCCATCGGATGGCCGAAGGTAGAGAAAATTCTGGAGATCATCGATGCCGTCGAAGCGATCAGCATCGACGCAACAGACGTTTCGCCGGAATATTGGCGGCACGTCCATAGCCGGCTCGCCGCGCGTGAAAGCCCCAGGCCTTACACACGGCAGCGGCATGAAGCGTGGCTGCTGCGCCGCCGGATCGAGCCATGAGCGCGCGCGGCAAGATTGCCGCGACGATGCTCGCCGGCACGGCGTTGATCGTCACCCCGGCCTTGAGCAGACATACGCCGTGGTTGATCTGGAACGCTTCGGCGAGCGTTCCGATTGGGCTCTATCGCATCGAACCAGACCAAAAGATCGCTGACGGTGATCTCGCCGTCATAATGCCGCCCGCAGCGCTCGCCGATGTCCTCACCGAACGCCAATATCTGCCGCGCGGCGTGCCCCTCTTGAAGCATGTCCTGGCGCACGGCGGTGAAACCGTCTGTCGCCGTGGGGCGGCCATCATCGCGCACGGCAAGATCTACGGCAGCGCGCTCGAGCGCGACAGTCGCGGTCGACCGCTGCCTGTGTGGCAAGGCTGCCATGTGCTTGCCGACGGCCAAATGTTCCTCATGAACTGGGCTGCCGCCGGCAGTTTCGACAGCCGCTATTTCGGTCCACTCCCAATCACCAGCATCGTTGGTCGTGCGGTCCCCATCTGGACCATCGACCGCCCAACTCCGGCGCCGGATGCCTCCGGCGAACCGGCTCCCGGCGAGCCATGACGGCGCGTTTTCTCTCCCGACGAAAGGACAATCACATGAGTCAGATCGGCACCTTCACCCGCAACGATGACGGCTTCTTCGGCAACATCTGCACGCTGACGATCGATGCCAAGCTCGCCATCCTGCCTGTCGAGAAAACGGATGCGGAAAATGCCCCCGAACACCGCATCTACTGCGACGGCGTCGAAATCGGCGCGGCGTGGGACCGCACCGGGGAGAAGGCAGGCGCCTACCTCTCGGTGCTCATCGACGATCCGTCCTTCACGCAGCCAATACGCGCCAACCTGTTCCAGGTCCCCACGGAAAAGGACGTCTGGAATCTGCACTGGAGCCGGCCGTCGAAGCGCGAAGAACGGGCCTGAGTTCGATGTTTCGATCGCGCACCATCGATCTTGCCATGGCAAACCCTTTGATCGATCGAATGCCGGTCAAACCCTTCGACCCGATCGCCTGTCAGGCGGCCGTCGCGCGCAGCGGAGGTCAAGGGCGGCCGAACGGTTCTCCATCGACTGAGGCGCTGCTTGCGCTGCAGTCTTGCATGAGAAGCATGGTCGGTCGGCGAAGCCTTGCCCTTGACGGAAGCGAGCACGGCGGCAGTCTCTCGGCGGGTCGGGACTGTGGTCCACGCGTCACTCGCCTACGTATGTCGACGCTTTCGGCATGCGCGCTGCTCATGTTTGTCTCTGTGTCCAGCCCGGCAGCAGAACCTCCATCATACCTGCTAAAATCCTGCGCCGGGAGAGCGATCGGGATGAGCGGGACGTGGTCCGCTTACATCTGTGAAGCCGCGAAACGTTATGAACTCCCCGAGCGCTTGATACGCGCAGTGATGCATGTCGAGAGCGCCGCCGATGTGCGTGCTCTCTCGCCAAAGGGTGCCATGGGCTTGATGCAGATCATGCCCACCACCTGGGAAGAACTGCGCGTCAAACATGGTCGCGGGAACGATCCATACAACCCGCGAGACAACATTATTGCCGGCGCTGCGTATCTTCGCGAGATGCTCGATCGTTTCGGTCCGAAGGGATTTCTTGCCGCCTACAACGCCGGACCACAACGCTACCAGGAGCATCTTTCAACCGGTCGTCCGCTGCCTCGCGAAACGATCGACTACGTTGCGAAGCTGATGCCGTTGATCAAGGGAGCTGTTGCGATCCCGCCCCAATTGGAACGATTGGGAAAGCGGTCGAGCGCGGATCGTTCGCAGCTTTTTGCTCGCGAGTTTGCTCGGATAAATGACGTCGAATGGCGAGACAAAAGAGGTTTCGATTCCGTCGACCAAACGGTGTTCGCGCAGATGCGTTTAATCGCAATGCCGCCACAGAGCGACGCGACGTTGAGCGATCTCACAGCGCTTGAGCCGGAGCCGGCTACTTTGCGCACAAACTCCTATCCCACCCCAAAGCCGGCTGCGAACAGCCTCTTCATCCCACGATCGCGCGGTGCATCTCGATGAGCGCTGGTTTTCGCGTCGATCTGGTTCTGGCCTGTTTTGTCGCGGAATGGGCGGCGGAAGTGCTGGCGGCTAGGGAGGTCGGCGAGGGATGGCAAGATAAAAGGCCGCGATGTGCGGCTCGGTCGGTCGGTTGTTTTGATTGGCTTTTCTCGAGCTTTGCGCACATCGCCAGAAACACACGCACATCGCGCGAATTGGTATTCTGCAACCGTTTCAGCGTGGTTCGCACATCGCAGGGGAATTGTCGTGAGAGGTGACGATGATTTCCGCGTGCGGCCGGGCCGTATCCGCTCGCGCCAAAGCCAAAGGGCACGGCCCTTCATCGCCCAAGCGCTTGCCGCCGCGCGGAAAGCTGGGGGGAGAATTTCTCGCCATGGCAGAATCACGAACGGGCACGGCTCCTATTTTGGACGCGGCCGGGTGGCGAGCATTCGCGCCAGTCGCTTCATCAGCCGCCGCTCTCGTTCCTGCACAGTCAAGGCGCTCGTGGTCCGTCACAAGCGACAGAATGGCCCGCTTGCCCGACACCTCAATTATCTGCGGCGCGAAGGGGTCACCCGCGACGGCGAGAAGGCGCGCATGTTTGGACTGCAAACCGACGATGTCGATGTCAAAGATTTCGCCGACCGGTGCGCGGATGATCGGCACCATTTTCGCTTCATCGTCTCGCCCCAAGACGCCCTCGACATGGCCGATCTCAAGACCTTCACTCGCGACCTGATGGTGCAGGCTGAGAAGGACCTTGGCACCACTCTAGATTGGCTGGCCGTCGATCATTGGAACACGGACAATCCCCACGTCCACATCATCCTGCGCGGCAGATCCGGGGACGGTCAGGATCTCGTCATCTCTCGCGACTACATAAAAAATGGGATGCGCAGTCGTGCGCAGGATCTGATCACTCAGGAACTTGGGCCAAGGACCGATCGTGAAATTGATCGCACATTCCATCGACAAATCGAAGCCGAACGCTGGACGGAACTCGACCGCCAGCTTGCTCATGAATTCGACAGGCATGGCATGGTCGACGTCGCCCCTATCGGGGGTCGGAAGCCTGATGAGTATCTCGCGGTGAAAGTCGGCCGCTTACGAAAGTTGGAAAGCCTTGGCCTCGCGCACCCGATCGGTGGCGGTCAGTGGACAGTGGTCGCCGAAGCCGAAGCCACCCTGCGGGCGCTTGGCGAGCGCAACGACATCATCAAGCGGATGCATCGCACGCTGGCCGAACATGGGCTCGACAGAGGCACTGCCGACCAAGTTCTTGCGGGCGAGGCGAGCGACGCGCCCATCATCGGCAGGCTCATGGGCCGAGGCCTGGATGACGAGTTGCGCGCGTCTGCGTACGCAATTGTCGACGGCATCGATGGCCGCACCCACTACATCCGGTTTCAAGATCTGGATACCACGGGAGACTCTGCACCAGGTTCGATTGTCGAGCTTCGGCGCTACGAAGACGGGCAGGGCCGGAGCCGGGTCGCCCTTGCTGTCCGTTCGGATCTTTCGATCAAAGAACAGGTCGGTGCTGACGGCGCGACGTGGCTCGATCGGCAACTGGTGGCGCATCGGCCAGCCAGACTAGGCGAGGGCGGATTTGCACAGGAGGTTAGACAGGCGCTGGAGAACCGCACCCAACACCTTGTCGAGCAAGGCTTGGCGCGGCGTGAGGCTGAACGTGTCATATTCGCGCGCAACCTCATTGCAGAGCTTCGCGGTCGCGAGATTGATGCACTGGGCGCGCAGCTGGCCGCCGCGACAGGTCTGGTATTCGCGAAGGCAGCTGAAGGTGACCAAATTGCTGGTGCCTACCGACGGCGCTTCTCTCTTGCCACAGGCCGCTTCGCGATGATCGACGATGGGCTCGGCTTCAAGCTTGTGCCTTGGTCACCCCGACTCGAGACTCACCTGGGCAGGCATGTCACCGGCGTCATGCGGGCCGGGGGTGGTGTGGATTGGACACTAGGCAGGAAACGAGGGCTCGGGCTATGAGGCTGGTTGGTCAGGTACGCGACATAGTCCGGTCGAGGCCCTTTTTTCATAGGAGCATCCCCGTTGCTGCGCAGTCGGCGCGGCTCTTGAGTCTGACTTCTCCCGACAAAATAAGGTCGCCGTATTCCAGTCTGTCCCCTGCTAATCAATCTGAGGAAGAATATGACCAACCGTCGTCGTCAGAGAGATCATGCGCGCGCGAATGCAGAGTTGGCTTGGCGGCGACATCCTGCGATCTGGGTATCTCAAACAGACGACGACCTTGTTCAAACAGCTGAGATCCAGAGTTGACACTCTGCGCGTCCTGCTCTTGACCGCCGCGCGGACGCTCGCTGCCCCGATGCATGAATGGGTTGCCGGAGGGCATATCGAAGGGACAAGACCATGACCAAGATCGCCCTCGTCGCGATGACCATTGTCGGCTGCGACTGCGACGCCAAGCTGTGCGAATATATCGGCGAGACGCCGGCCAAATGGTCGACCATCGCCGAGTGCGAAGCCGCGATGAAGAGCCAGATCCTGCATGAGCGCAATTTCGACTACCCGCTCGTCTCCGGCATCTGCCGCACCAAAGGGTCGTCGTCCACCGCGAAAGGGGCCGCGACCGCTTCCCGCCCGGAACTGAAGTCTGCGAGCCCAACCACTGAGCCTGAAAGAGCGCTGCCGGCAGAGCTAAGCCATCGCCCCAGTGTGCCGGTCGGTTCACCGACCACGGCCACGGAGGCCGCCGCCGCCCGACCTGTCGCCTACGAACAGGTGGTCGATGGCGGGACCGGCGTGCTTTATCGGACGAAAAACGGATATGCGGTGGTCGAGACCGATCTTGGCCGCGCCGTCTCGGCGATCGCCGAGGCCGCAAAACGCTCAGTGAACTGGCTAGCCAGCCTGATGCCGACGGGTCTGTAGGCTGGCCTCTACGTCTTCAGCTTGAGGCTCTCAGAACTTGTCGGTCAGCGGCTGTTCGGTAGCGGCGTCCTCGCCGGCGACGCGCTGATGTACATGAGACCTTGATCGGCAAGGCCGAGGCAGCGCTCGCCGCAGACGGCGGCACATACGGACTCCTGTTCGAAAACGGCTGGAAGTGGTTCGTTATTCCCGACCATTGCGCACCGATTGTCACTCCAAATGGTATATACAAGATCGGCAGTGCAGATGAGCCGGGTGAATAGCTCTGATGTCCAAGGCGACGGCCCATCACGCGCCGGCTTGCACGCGCAGCCGGTGGTAGGCGCCCGCTGAATACAATCGCCGCGCCACGGAGCACAGCACACGGCCGATTCAGCGGCGTCGGACGATTTTTCAGCCTGGGCCGAACTGCCGCCTGCCTTTCTCGCGTGCGTCCAGCGCTTTTGCACTCAGTTCGGAGATCCCCGATTGCTTGGAAAAATCGCCGCGTACGATGCCGTGGCGCTGCAGCTTATCGTAAAACGTCTTGCGCGGAATGCCGAGCGCCTCGACCGTGCGCCTGACATCGCCGCCGTTGCGGCCGAGCGTCTCGCGGATGATGTGTGCCTCATAGCGCTCCAGGCGCTCGGGCAAGGACATGACGGTGTCCGGATCGGCCGGCCGAAGAGAAGAGCTGCCACCGATCTCTTCCAACCCGAGCACGAAGCGCTCGGCAAAATGCGCGAGTTCGCGAACATTGCCGGGCCAATCATGTTGCCGGAGATGGTGCTGGACGGCGGCTGGCACGGCGGGCACCGGGCGATGAAAGCGGATTGCGGCGCGCTCTGCGAAGTAGCCGAACAGAAGAGCGACATCATCGCGGCGCTCGCGCAGCGGTGGAATGGAGACGGTGACCACGTTGAGCCGGTAATAGAGGTCCTCCCGGAAATCGCCGCGCTGGCGCGGGTCGCCGAGATCGACCTTGGCGGCGGCGACGACGCGCAGATCCACCGGCCTCACGTCATTGGTGCCAAGCGGCATGACCTCGCGCATTTCCAACACCCGCAACATGCGCACCTGTGTCGAAACCGGCATGCTTTCGATCTCGTCGAGGAACAGCGTGCCGCCGCTTGAATGTTCGACACGGCCGATCCGCTTCTTTTGCGCGCCGGTGAAAGCGCCGGCCTCGTGTCCGAACAATTCGCTTTCGATCACCGTCTCCGGAAGGGTGCCGCAATTGAGAGCGACGAAATTGCCCTTGGCGCGGCGGCTCCAGCGATGCAGCAGCCCGGCCACCACCTCCTTGCCGGAGCCAGTCTCGCCGGTTACCAGCACGTCGACATCGGTGTCTGCAATTTGCCGTAAGGTGCGGCGCAGCCTTTCCATCGCGGGGGTCTGGCCGATCAGCGGCAGGCTGTCCTGTGCCAGCTCACCCGCCTCGCGCAACGCCCGGTTCTCCATCGTCAGACGCCGCTTTTCCGCGGCCCGCCGCACGCTCTGTGCCAGGCCCTCAGCGGCGAACGGCTTGGTGATGAAGTCGTAAGCGCCATCCTTGATCGCCTTGACAGCCATTGCGACGTCCCCGTGGCCGGTGACAAGAATGACGGGGATGTCCGGATCGAGCCGCAGGATGCGGTCGAAAAGCTGCAACCCGTCGATCTCGGGCATGCGGATATCGGACACCACCACACCGGCAAAATCGGAATCGATCCCGGCCAAGGCCTTCGCCGCCATCGAGAAGGCCGATACCGAGAATCCGGCAAGCTCAAGCGTCTGGGCGGTGGCTTTCAGGAGGTCACGGTCGTCCTCGATTAGTATCACTGGTGCTGGGCTCTGGTGCGTCATGTTCGACTACGCTGCCTTCAAAAGATGTATGGTGAAGCAGGTGCCCCTCTCGCCGCTCTCTACCTCGATGCGGCCGCCATAGTCGGCGACGATATCCTTCGAGATCACCAAGCCAAGGCCGAGGCCGGTTTCCTTCGACGTGTTGAACGGCGTGAACAGCGACTTCAGGATGGTCGGCGGAATGCCGGGCCCGTTGTCCAACACGCTGAGCGTCACACCATCGGCCGTTTCATCGATCGAGACGTCCACCCTGGCGTGATCGCAGCCGTCAAGCGCTTCCAGGGCATTCTGGAAGAGATTGATTAGCACCTGTTCGAGCCGGACCCGGTTTCCCATGACCTTGAAGGAGGCAGGCGCGGGCTCGATGACAAGCGCGTCGAGCCGGCCCGCAAAACGACTTCTCAGCAGGACGACTGCACTGTCGATGACGCCGCGCAAGTCCACCGGCGCAGCGGCCGTGCGGCCCTTGCGGGCGAAGGCCTTTAGTTCATTGGTGATTGAGCCGATGCGTTCCGTCAGCGCGGCTATGGCGCCGAGGTTCTCCTCTGCCGGAGCGGTTTGCTTGCGCTCCAGGAAGACGCGGGCGTTGCAGGCATAGGCCCGGATGGTGGCAACCGGCTGATTGATCTCATGCGCAACGCCGGCCGCGACCTGCCCCAGGATGGCCAGTCGATTTGCCTGGACCAGATCCTGCTGTACCACCTGGAGCTTGGCTTCCGTGCTGCGGTGGCCGATGATCTCGGACTGCAGCCGATCGCGAGCGCGGCTTAGATCCTCTGTTCGCTCGGCGACGCGGCGTTCGAGCTCAGAGCGGGCCGCCTGTTCGGTCGCGATTCTCATCTGCGCCGATTGCCGGCGCCAGAGCAGATAAGCAGCCAGGCTCAGAAGCGGAAGCATGATGCCAAGCGCCAGGAGCCGCATGCCGCGGACAGCGGCCGCTAGCGGTGCTTCCGCAGGTAGGAGATAGTCGAGTCGCCAGCTTGTCGTGGGGACCTGGGTCGAGAGGCGCAGATATTCCGCGTCGTTGCCGCCTGGCACCATGGCGTGGACAATCGATACATCCTGGCTCAAGACCTTGGGGCGTGTGATCGGTAACGGCTTCAGAGGCGCATGGCCGACCTGCTGGCTGTCGCGGACCGCGACAAGGTCAGGCCCAGCAAGAGCTGCTGTCGTCCTGAAACGCCAGGACGGAATACTGGTGATCAGCACGATACCATGTTCGTCGCTGACATAGGTCGGCCGATTCGCCTCGCGCCAGTTCGCTTCGATCTGATCGAACTCCATCTTGACGACGACGACCCCGAGTGGTGCTGTGGCATTGCCGACACGTCGCGAAATGTAAAGGCCCGCACGCTTGCTGACATTGCCGAGCGCGAAATATTCGGCTGTTCCGGTCTGCATCGCCCTAGAGAAGTAGGCGCGAAAGCCGTAGTCGCTGCCGACAAAGCTGTTCGGGTCGCGCCAGTTGCTGGATGCGACCGCCACACCATTGGCGCCGGTGACGTAGAGCACCGACGCCTTGGTGCCGGAGACCAGCCCCTCGAGCTTGCGGTTCAGCACATTGATCGCGACGGGATCGCGCCGTGCCAGAGCATCGTGCACCTGCTGGTCCTGCGATAGCAACAGCGGCAGCGCGCGTGGATTTTCCAGAACAGCGCTCAGTAGCGCCACTTTCAGGTTGACATCTGTGCGCCCCTGCGCCGCCAGCGCCTTGAGTTCGATGCCCCGCGCGTAGAGACCGGCGCTATAGAGCGCCGCCGCAATGATCGCGAGCCCTACTGCCGCGAAAGCGAACCAGGCTCGGCCCGCACGCCTGCCGAGTTGCTCTTGCGTCGAAGATTGGTCGGCGCGGCGCTGTAGCATCGCCCATTTGTGCATAACTTCGCACAACGGGCAATCCGATTTGTGCGGCCGGCCGCACTGTTTGCCCGCCGGCAAGCATCGGGAATTGAAGATCATTCCGCGAGATCAGAGACTTACCGGTAACAGGCTGCGTCTGGCACGCCAGTTGCGAAGTCCGATTCAGCAGCCGCGAGGCTGTTGAGCTCAAGGTCCCGGGAGGTCGGGCTTCCCGATCGGGGCGCAACGGAGGATATCATGCAGACAGCAATCGCTGCCGCCGAGCCGCGCGGCAAGGTTCCCCTATATCGGCATCTCTACGTACAGGTTCTGGTGGCGATCGCTGCCGGCATTGTTCTCGGCCATTTCTATCCCGAGACCGGTGCCGCGATGAAGCCGTTCGGCGACGCCTTCATCAAGCTGGTGAAGATGATCATAGCGCCGGTGATCTTCCTGACGGTGGCGACCGGCATTGCCGGCGTTTCCGACCTGCAGAAAGTCGGCCGCGTCGCAGGCAAAGCGATGATCTATTTCTTGGTGTTCTCGACCCTGGCGCTGGTTGTCGGCCTCATCGTCTCCAATGTTGTCCGGCCCGGCGCCGGCATGCATATCAACCCGGCCACGCTCGACGCGTCGAAGGTGATAACCTTTACCGAAAAGGCGCATGACACCAGCATCGTCGGCTTCCTGATGAACATCATCCCCGACACGATCACTGGCGCCTTTGTCCAAGGCGACGTATTGCAGGTGCTGTTCTTTTCGGTGCTGTTCGGCATCGCGATGGGGCTCGTCGGCGACCGCGGCCGTCCGGTCCTCGATTTCCTGCAAGCGCTGACCGCGCCAATCTTCCGCCTTGTCGGCATATTGATGAAGGCCGCGCCGGTCGGCGCCTTCGGTGCCATGGCCTTCACCATCGGCAAGTACGGCATCGGCTCGATGGCCAATCTCGCCATGCTGATCGGCACCTTCTACGCGACCTCACTGCTGTTCGTACTGCTGGTGCTTGGCACGGTCGCCCGCTACAACGGCTTCTCGATCCTGGCGCTGATCCGCTACATCAAGGAAGAGTTGCTGCTGGTTCTCGGCACCTCTTCCTCGGAGGCGGCGCTGCCCGGCCTCATGGTCAAGATGGAGCGTGCCGGCTGCAAGCGCTCGGTGGTCGGCCTGGTCATTCCGACCGGCTATTCCTTCAACCTGGACGGCACAAACATCTACATGACGCTGGCGGCCTTGTTCATCGCGCAGGCGACCGACACGCCGCTCACTCTCGGCGACCAGATCCTTTTGCTACTCGTCGCCATGCTGAGCTCCAAGGGTGCCGCTGGCATCACTGGCGCTGGCTTCATCACCCTGGCGGCGACGCTGTCGGTCGTACCCTCCGTACCGGTTGCCGGCATGGCGCTGATCCTCGGCGTCGACCGCTTCATGTCAGAGTGCAGGGCGCTCACCAATCTCGTCGGCAATGCGGTCGCGACGATCGTCGTGGCGCGCTGGGAAAAGGAACTCGATGTGACGAAGCTCGCCGCGGCCATGGCCGGTCAATTGCCGGACGAGGCAGACCTGTCGCTGCCGCAAGTGCAGGATATCTCTATCTCGCCGGACGATCGACCACGGTTCTGGGGCAACGATATGTACGAAGGCAAACCTCACTGAGATCGTTCAGCTCGGGCCGATATGCCGGCCGGACTTGTCGGGTACTCGCGCCATTCCAAAGCCGGGCGTCGAAACAACTGGCCGTCAGCCCTCGGCTTACCTTTGCACCTCATGGTCCGAAGGGGAGGTGTGACGTCGAGGAATGATGCTCAATGTGCGCAATCAGCGAAGTGTACAATCTCCCGGGGCCGGCGCATGGAGGCAAGCACAATCTCCTCCATGCGAGCTCGGGTGATTATAGAGTCACCCGGCAGAATTCTCCTTAAGTCTGTTGAGGACGAATCGCTTGCCTTCGACCACGCTGTCGTGAAGCGATCTCGCATTGGCCAGATGCGCGGCGATCGCGCTGGCCAGCATGCATCCCGTCCCGCGCATCGTTCCGGCAACACGCGGTGCCTCGAAGCGAATGGATTCTTGGTTGGAGCTCAGCAAAATATCTGTTGATCGCGGTCCCGTCGCGTGGCCACCCTTGAGCAACAACGCCTGCGGCCCGGCTGCAAGCAATCTTTTTCCCTGCTGGAGCGCGTCATCCTCGTCTGCTGCCAGTTCCGATCCGACAAGGGCCGCCAACTCGATGAGATTTGGCGTGACGAGCCGGCAGAGCGGCATGAGATCCCGCTTCATGGCGCCGATCGCTTTCGCTTCCAGCAGTGGCCTGCCCGAAGAGGAAGCCAGTACAGGGTCGAGTACAGCCGGTATCCATGGATATTCGCTGAGCACGGCCGCGACCGCGACAATGACCCGCCCGGTTGAGAGCATGCCGATCTTGATGGCCGACACCTTGTTGGCCCGCAATGCTGCGCGCATCTGGTCGGCGACCAGCCCGGGTTGCAGGTGATGGATTGCGATGACGGCATCGTGGGTCTGCACCGTCACTGCGGTGACGGCAAGGCAGGTGCGCACGCCGACGGCAGAGATCGTCTCAATATCGCGTGCAACGCCGCCACCCCCGCTGGAGTCCGATCCCCCCACGACAAGCACGTGCGGCTCTTGCCTTAGCGCCATCGGTTTGTCTTCTCGATCCATTGTTGCGTGCGCGCTTCGGGATCGGCATTCAGCGTGATGTCGGTGACCACTGCCGCGCAGTCTGCGCCAGCCTCGAAGACACTGTCGAGCCGGTCAGGGTTGAGGCCGCCGATGGCAACCAACGGAATCGGTGCAACTTGTCGCTTCCACGCGCTGATCCGTTCGAGCCCTTGCGGCGCCCATTTCATCTTCTTGAGGCTGGTCGGATAAATGGGTCCCAGCGCCACATAGTCCGGCTCGGCCGCCAGCGCCGTTTCCAGTTCAGTGTGATCGTGGGTCGAAAGCCCGAGCTTCAATCCAGCGTATTTAATCGCTAGCAGATCGGCCGCAGCTAAATCCTCCTGGCCGAGATGGACGAAGTCGCAGCCTTCCTCGATGGCCAGCCGCCAATAGTCGTTGATGATCAGTTGGCAACCATGGATCGTGCAGACGTCGTTTGCGCGGCGGATTTCCGTCCGCAGCGTGGCCTCATCCCTGTCCTTGATGCGCAACTGCACCAGCTTGACGCCAAGCGGCACCAGCCGTTCGATCCAGGCAGCGCTGTCGACGATCAGGTAGAAGGGATCGAGCTTCATGAAAAGACCCCCCGGCCGAATGTCGGCGTCGATGGCACGGCAACATCGCGCGGATCGAGCATTCCCGATTTGAAAGCCTCATATCCGGCATCGACCGCCTTGCCGAACGCACCCGCCATGCCGACCGGATCGGCCGCCTTGGCGACCGCCGTGTTCAGGAGCACGGCGTCAAAGCCGAGCTCCATCACGGTTGCCGCGTGCGACGGTCGTCCGAGCCCTGCATCCACAATCAGCGGGACGCCGGGGAAATGTCCGCGCATCGAGCGCAGCGCCGGGATGTTGACCGGCCCGAGGGCGGAACCGATCGGCGCGCACCACGGCATCAGAACCTTGCAGCCCGCGTGCAGCAGCCGTTCGGCAACGACGAGGTCGTCGGTGGTGTAAGGGAAAACCGCAAAACCATCTTCGGACAGGATACGAGCGGCTTCGACCAGGCCGAACACGTCTGGCTGCAACGTATCATGGTTGCCGATCACTTCGAGCTTGATCCAACTCGTCCCGAACACTTCGCGCGCCATGTTCGCAGTCATGACCGCTTCCTTGATGGAGTGGCAGCCAGCAGTGTTGGGCAGGATTTTCGTGCCGAGCGATCGAACCAGCGACCAGAATTTTTCGCCGGCCCTGCCGCCCGCCATCTCACGCCGCAAGGAGACGGTCACCACGGAGGTGCCCGACGCCTTGACCGCATCAGCAAGGATGGCCGGCGAAGGATATTGCGCCGTGCCGAGAAGCAGCCGGGAGGGAAGTGGCGTCCCGAAAAGCTCGAACATGCTAGCCTCCCTGCATCGGCGAGAGGATCTCGATCCGGTCGCCGTCGCTCAACTGGAATTCCGCCCGCCTGGCCTTGTGGACAAGGTTGCTGTTGACGGCTGTCGCCAGCCAATCGCCTTCATAATCGAGGTCGGCAAGCAGTGCCGCCAGTGTCGTGGCGTCAATCTCAAGCACTTCGCCGTTGACGGTCAGTTTCATGAGCAAGCTCCACGGGTTTGTCGTGACTGAAGACAATTTCGGCCGCCTGGCGCGCCATGGCTGGGGCGAGCAGAAAACCATGGCGATAAAGCCCATTGACCACGACGGTGCTTCCATGGGCCTCGACACGCGGCAGGTTGTCAGGAAAGGCTGGGCGAACACCGGCGCCTGTCTCAATGATGCAGGCTTCGCCAAAGGCCGGGTGGAGCGCGCAGGCCGCGCTCAGAAGTTCCATCATCGAACGGACCGTGACCGGACCGCTGTCATCGCTCTCGATCATCGTGGCGCCGGCCATGAATCGGTGATCGGGGCGCGGCACCACATAGAGCGGAAAGCGCGGATGCAGCAGCCGGACCGGGCGCGACAGCGAGATATCGGGTGTGTGCAGGATCAGCATTTCGCCGCGAACGCCGCGCAGCCTCTTATCGCCCGCCGCCATTCCCACGCAGTCGATCTCACGGTCGAATCCGGAAAGCTGCCGGGCGTCCGTGGCAAAGCGGAAGTCGACGCCCATCGCGACGAGCTTTTCGTGAAGCGCTGCCATTGCAGTGCGCGGCTCGAGATGCGCCTCGCCGGCGAAGAACAGGGCGCGGCGAAAACGGCCGGCGAGGTCGGGCTCCAGCCGCGCGATTTCCTCCTCATCGATCCAGCGATGGCTCGAGGTGCGGCTTGCGAAGCGGTCAAGCTCGCCCGCATCCCGCGTTGCAACAACCAGCGTTCCGGCCCGCGTCACCTGACCTGGCAGCACGGCATCCCACCATTCGGCGGCGCCGCGTCCGAGGTCCAGCACAGGCTGCTCCGCGCTTTCGCGCTCGCACCAGGGCGCCAGCATGCCGCCGGCAAACCACGATGCGCTGCCGCCGAGATCATACCCGATTTCAGCGACGGTGACCGCCGCGCCGCGAGTGGTGAGCTCGAAGGCCGCGGTGAGGCCGGCGACGCCGGCCCCCTTGACCAGCACCCTCATGACGGCTCCGGCACCTCGGGCGTGGTGTCACTCACCGGCATATAGAGATCGCCGCCCGCGCGGTATTTTTCCGCCATCGCCGCCATCCCCTCCTTCTGCGCTTCGGCGCGGATGTCGTGGGAGATGCGCATCGAGCAGAATTTCGGCCCGCACATCGAGCAGAAATGCGCGACCTTGTGCGCCTCCTTGGGCAAGGTCTCGTCGTGAAAGGAACGCGCGGTTTCCGGATCGAGCGACAGGTTGAACTGGTCCTCCCAGCGGAACTCGAAACGGGCGCGAGAAAGGGCATCATCCCTGGTTTTCGCCGCCGGGTGGCCTTTCGCCAAGTCGGCCGCGTGCGCGGCAATTTTGTAGGTGATGACGCCGGTTTTGACGTCGTTGCGGTCCGGCAGACCGAGATGCTCCTTCGGCGTCACATAACAGAGCATGGCGGTGCCGAACCAGCCGATCATGGCCGCACCGATGCCGGACGTGATGTGGTCGTAACCCGGGGCGATGTCCGTCGTCAGCGGCCCGAGGGTATAAAAAGGTGCTTCGCCGCAGATTGCGAGTTGCTTGTCCATGTTCTCCTTAATCTTGTGCATGGGAACGTGGCCCGGGCCCTCGATCATCACCTGGCAGTCCTTGGCCCAGGCGATCTTCGTCAGTTCGCCAAGCGTCTCCAGTTCGGCGAATTGCGCGGCATCATTGGCGTCGGCGATCGAGCCCGGACGAAGTCCGTCGCCGAGCGAAAATGAGACGTCATAGGCTCTGGCGATGTCGCAGATCTCCTCGAAATGCTCATAGAGGAAGCTTTCCCGGTGATGGTGCAGGCACCATTTCGCCATGATCGAACCGCCCCGGCTGACGATGCCGGTAACCCGCTCGACCGTGAGTGGAATGTAATGCAGCCGAACGCCGGCGTGGATGGTGAAATAGTCGACGCCCTGCTCGGCCTGCTCGATCAGCGTGTCGCGATAGACCTCCCAGTTCAGGTCCTCGGCGATGCCGCCCACCTTCTCCAGCGCCTGGTAGAGCGGCACGGTGCCGATCGGCACCGGCGAGTTGCGAACGATCCATTCGCGAATGTTGTGGATGTTGCGACCGGTCGACAGATCCATGACCGTGTCGGCGCCCCAGCGGGTCGCCCAGACCATCTTTTCGACCTCCTCAGTCATTGAGGAGGTGACAGCAGAGTTGCCGATATTGGCGTTGATCTTGACCAGGAAATTGCGGCCGATGATCATCGGCTCGCTTTCGGGATGGTTGATGTTGGCGGGAATGATTGCCCGCCCCCGCGCTACCTCGTCACGCACGAATTCCGGCGTGACAAAATCGGGGATCGCCGCACCGAAGGCCTCGCCGTCCCGCTGCAGCTTGCCGCGCAGGCTTTCGCGTCCAAGGTTCTCGCGAATGGCGACGAATTCCATTTCGGGCGTGATGATGCCGGCGCGGGCATAGGCAAGCTGGGTCACCGCCTTGTCTGCGTTGGCCCTGAGCGGCCGATTGCGAATGGGAAATTCCGGCGTCAGGCGCGCGCCAGTCGCAAATCCGTTGTCTTCCGGCGTGATGTCGCGGCCATCGTAGAATTCGACATCGCCACGAGCCGTAATCCATTCGTGCCGAAGCCGGGCGAGGCCTTTCTCTATACTCGTTTCGACCGTTTGATCAGTGTAGGGGCCGGATGGATCATAGACCGTCACAGGCGGTTCGCCGGCGGTCGGGTGGACGGAGATTTCGCGCATCGGCACCCTGATCTGCGGGTGGAGGGTGCCTTGCTTGTGTATCTTGCGTGAGGCGGGTAGCGGTCCCGTCGAAACTGCGGGGGTCAAGGCATTCATTTGAGGCTCCTTTGCTCATTTGCAATGGAGACCCAGTTCTGTGCCGGAAGGATGAAAAGACACCTTGGTCGACCTGTTCGAAACAGGTCTTCGGGGATGAACTCCCGCAAAGCGCTTGCACCGTCCCTACGCCAGTATGAACTGGATCAGGTTCAACGGGTCACTGCGCCGCGAAAGCCAGCAGTATCTCAGCCCCTTGCCGGGACTCCCCTGGTGAATGGGTCAATTGGACCGAGCCGGTGGCCTTTTGTCAAGCGCATTCGGTCCAGGGCGGTAGGTCGAAGCCAGAAGGAAGGGTTGTATAAACAGGACTCGGACCGGCTCGGTCCGCGCTCGATTCTGTAGTCGCGGGGGGCGGTGAAATGCTCATGGTCTATGACAAACCGATCGAAATGCTACATCTGAAACCATGAAGATATTGACTTTCATAAATTGCTCGTTGATAGTTGTAGCTCGATAATATCCAGGAACTCGTGACTTAATGAAAATATTACTTCGGCATAGCAGTTCAATCGACATCAGTTTAATGACGTAATCTTGTTTCATCCATAGTTAAATCTTAAAAATTGCTAATTTGCTGGTTGATGGAGTAATGGGCTGGTGACATGCCAGCCGACTTCAACATGGCAGTCCCGATTGGCAATTTCCAGACGCCTCGGCCGATAGCGGCAGTGCAGCGAGCTCCTCCCTCTCCTTGTCGCACCGCCCAATCGGCCGAGGCTACCCGTCGCAAGGACGCGTGCCTCGGAAATGCAGAATTGCGTTGGCCGTAGAGCACAGCACCCGTGGGAAGCATACGAATGGCTGTCGTGGATTCTGCCAACAGTTGTGACGTTGAGGAACTAGCGGGACATCCCGGCTCGTCTCAAAATACTGAGTTGTTGATGCTTGGCGCACTCGGTGTGGTCTATGGCGATATCGGCACCAGCCCGATCTATGCGCTCCGCGAAGCGCTGCATGCCTCGTCGGGCGGCAACGTCGCTGATCGCACAGATATTCTCGGCGTCCTGTCGCTGATCATCTGGTCGCTCACGATCACAGTTACAGTAAAATACATCATGTTCGTGCTGCGCGCCGACAACCGCGGCGAGGGTGGCGTGCTGTCGCTGATGGCGCTGGCGCGCGGCAGCTTTCCGAAGCGCTCGGCGGTGATGCTCGGCATCGGCATCATCGGCGCCTCGCTGTTTTTCGGCGATGCCGTCATTACGCCAGCGATTTCCGTGCTGTCGGCGGTGGAGGGCATGGATGTCGTCACGCCGACGTTCCAGCCTTATGTCGTGCCCCTGACACTGGTCGTTCTCGCCATGCTGTTCGCGGTACAGCGCTTCGGCACGGGCGGCGTCGGTCTGGTGTTCGGGCCGGTGACCGCTGTCTGGTTCCTGGCTATCGGCCTGTCCGGCCTCAACCACATCATCGCCGATCCGGAAATCCTGTGGGCGATCAGCCCGTACTACATCGTCGCCTTCCTGATCCATTCGCCAGGCGTCGCCTCCGTCACCATCGGCGCGGTCTTCCTTGCCGTCACTGGCGGTGAGGCGCTCTATGCCGATCTCGGCCATTTCGGCCGCAAGCCCATGGTGCTGGCCTGGCTGACGATCGTGTTTCCCTGCCTGCTGCTGAACTATGCCGGGCAAGGTGCCTTCATCCTTGCGAACAAAGGTGTGGTCGGCCATCCGTTTTTCGAGATGAACGGGGGCTGGACGCTGATCCCGATGGTGGTGCTGGCGACGGCGGCTACCGTCATCGCCAGCCAGGCGGTCATTTCAGGGGCTTTTTCGCTGACCCGGCAGGCAGTGCAACTCAACATGCTGCCGCGGCTGGAGATCCTGCACACATCGGAAAAGCAGTCCGGTCAGATCTACATGCCGCGTGTCAACCTGCTGCTGGCCCTGGTGGTGGTGATGCTGGTGGTCGGCTTCGGCGAATCCAGCAAGCTCGCCTCCGCCTACGGCATCTCGGTAACCGGCAACATGCTGGTGACGACGGTGCTGCTCTATGTCGTCATGACCCGTATCTGGAAGTGGAAGCTGTCGGTGGCGATCCCGCTGACCGTGCTGTTCGCCTTCATCGATGTCGGCTTCTTCGCCTCCAACATCGTCAAGGTGTTCGAAGGCGGCTGGGCGTCGCTGGTCGTGGCCTTCACCATCGTGCTGGGCATGTGGACCTGGGTGCGCGGCAGCCGCTATCTCTTCAACAAGACGCGCCGCAACGAGATCCCGCTCGATGTCCTCGCCGGCAACCTGTTGAAGAAGAAGCCGCAGCTCGTCTCGGGCACCGCGGTGTTCCTGACCAGCGATCCGCTCAGCGCGCCGACCGCCTTGATGCACAGCCTCAAGCACTACAAGGTGCTGCACGAGCAGAACGTCATCCTTTCGGTGGTGACCGCCCCGCAGCCCGTGGTGCCCGACAGCGAGCGCGTCAAGATGGAGACGGTCAACGAGCTGTTCATGCGGGTGACGCTGACCTTCGGCTATATGGAACAGCCCAACATTCCACGCGCGCTGTCGATCTGCCGCAAGCAGGGCTGGAAGTTCGACATCATGACGACGTCCTTCTTCCTGTCGCGGCGTTCGCTCAAGGCCTCGCCCAATTCCGGCATGCCGGTGTGGCAGGACCGGCTGTTCATCGGCCTGGCGCGCACGGCGGCGGATGCGACGGAATATTTCCAGATCCCGACCGGACGTGTGGTCGAGATCGGCACGCAGGTGGTTGTCTAGCTCTCCCCACGTCGGTCCGGTACACGTCCTGGCCAGGCCACGGGGCAACTCATAAGCCGCGTTCGTCCCGCCCCGAGCGCCGATTCAAGGCGTGCCCGTCCGAGGCCGCATCGATGTAAGACCGACATAACCGCGACCTCCAGAGTCGGACCAAGCGCGCTCGGCGGCTCCAGGTCGTAAAGCTCCCGCAGGTTGAGCCCCGTTACCGCATAGCTCTTCGAGCCTGATTGCAATAGCGGCGATAATGGGCTGCTTCTCATCAAGATACCTGTCTGCCGAGAGTTCCCGAGCAGGCTGGCGATTTTCGCTCTGGATTGCCCGGCGGGATGAGGCTTCCGCAAAGGAATTCGCCGGAGTGCATCGCGGGTAGGCTGCGCTTGATCGCGCTGAACAGTGGCGGGGCTCCCAGTCGTCGTCCCCCATCTCCTTCGAACATCACGGGCCAGAGGCCGAAGCGCGAACCGAATAGCGAGCTTTCTCGCGACCCGTCAGGTTTTGGAAATCTAGTCTTGGCACACATCCATGTCCTTCGGGCGCTCGGTCTCATCAAAATTTAGATGAGCGCACGCGCCTGTGGTCTCGCGCGCTCAAACCCGCGCACGACCGGTTACGAAAAAAGCCCTACAGGGTTTGTTGCGAAAGAACGTGATCATGAATTTTGTAAAGGCGACACCTGGCGCAAGCCGATGGAAATGCAAGGCGGCGCCATGCACTGCCAGGCTCGTGTTCCAGGCTTTGAACACAACTACGCTTTCCCCGGTGGGCAGTGGGCCGATTTACCAGGTGAGTGACTTTCCTGACTGGGTGAATGCGCTGCATCGCGCTCAACCAACGGCCAAAGCAACCTGACTAGCGGGCGCACTGACCGAATGCGCGCCGCGGGACTGATCCCACTCTCGGCCAGCAACCTCAAGACAGGCAAGGTGCAGTGAGATGACCGCGCTACTGACCACGATCGCGCTTCTTCTGGCCGGTCACGCGCTGGCTGACTATCCGCTTCAGGGCGACTTCCTTGCCAGGGCCAAGAACCGCGCCAACCCGATTCCGGGCGTGCCCTGGTATCATGGCCTTCTCCCTCATGCGGCAATCCACGGCGGGATCGTCGGGCTGATAACCGGCAGTCTCGCGCTCGGTATCGCTGAATTCGTCGTTCACGGCCTCATCGACGATGCGAAGTGCATGGGGCGGATTTCTTACAATATGGACCAATCTCTGCACATCTCCTGCAAACTCTGCTGGGTGGTTATTTTGATGCTCTGGGGAACGTTCTCATGACCGTTCTACTCGCATTCCTATTGTCCAACCCCACCATCCTCGCGGTGGGCGCCGGCATGATTGGCGCCGCCGGCGCGTGGATGCATGGACGCCTCACCGGGGCCAAGGCTGAACGGCTCAATCAAATCGCGACGGGCGCCAGACCACAACCGAAGAGCGAGCAGATCGGTGATGCCGTGGCCGGCCGCGTACGCGGGACGCTAGCGGCCATCCATGGCGCGAACCCGACGGCTCAATGAGCGGATCGACCGGATATTCGAAGACCAAAAGCTGCCGCTCACCGGTTAGGAAATCCAGAACAAACACGTCTGATCTCCGGTCCCGCCAGATTTCCAGCGTTCGAACAAGTCGTAACCCGCCGCTACCCTAAGAAAATAGGCCGCACGCCATAGCAACAATATCAAGCGACTTGAGAGAGAGTGAGTGTGAGAACGAGAGTGAGGTGGATCGGTTAGTCTCCATAATAGAAGGCTCGAGAGCTACGATTGGCGTCAGTTACTCGTATCCACAGCCTACCAGGTCCTCGATCAAGCTGGAGCGGTCGCGGTATCACTTTCATGGCCGCGTGCACATGGCATTGTGCGTCGACTGACACGCTACGGATTGCTTTTGCGCCATCCATCTCCTCAACCTTGAAAGTTTCCACAGGTCCGCTTCCTCGCACCTAACAGATGGTTGTGTCGCCAGTTAGGCGTCAGACTTGCCATTGTCGCTTTGCACGGCCCAGCTCGACCTAATTCGATCGCTGGCCTCCAGATAAGCCATGTCGATCAAATAGGTCAGCAGGCTTTCCCCGTCAGCCTGCACCGTCTGACGAATCTCTCGCAACATTGCTTGGACAAACTTCAAATTATCCAACTTTTTTACCTGTTTCATGGGATCCCCCTCAATTATCCTGTCAACGAAACACGCCAAATCGCGTTTCAACCGATTCAATAACGAGAAAACACCCGCCTAGCAGGGCCGTTACGGAATCGAACAACCAAGCAGTGAGATCACAAACTCTCGCCCAGCAATACTTATGGCATCCTCAGATGTTTTTTACCGATAAAGTAAAGCTTCGAGAGGCAATTTCAACGGCGCAGAACTCCCACATTTTGTTTTTATAAACAAGCTGCTTGCCAGTTAAAATTTGCCATGACTGAGCCGTAAACGGGCGCGCAAACACTGCCTCCCGTGCATTGCCGTTGAAACAAGAGCGACGGTCACATCGGACGGCAGAGCGTCCACGAAGCTGCTCTGACATCGGTGGACGGAATTCTGTTGGCTACATAGGGACTCGGAACCACACATGACGGCCGCGATTTTCGGCCCGATCGATCCATGTCTTGCGATTTCTCGACTTTGCTGCGTTTATGAAACCGGTTTGGCTTCTAAGCCAAGCCGCGATCAATCGTTAGGAAGGAATACAGTATGGCGACTGGAACCGTGAAGTGGTTCAACAGCTCCAAAGGCTTCGGCTTCATCACGCCCGATGCCGGCGGCCAAGACGTGTTTGTCCACATTTCCGCCGTCGAGAGAGCGGGTCTTTCGACCCTCGCCGACGGCCAGAAGATCAATTACGAGATCGAGCAGGACCGCCGCAGCGGCAAGTCCTCGGCCGGCAATCTTAGCAAAGCAGGCTGACCGCCGGCGCAAGCCGGAACGACACGGAACACGCGCATCTGCTGGCTGTCGTTCAGCAGCGCGGGAACAGGGCTCAAGAGCCACTGTTGGCTTTTCTGACTTCTGGCAGGACAGCATGTGAAGCGAGGCGGGGGGGCCCGCCTTTGGTATCGGCATATGTCTGGGCGGCTGCTATGCGCCAGAACGACCGGCCGGCCGATCGATCAGCCGTCGGGTCCTTGCGTATCCGCTTCGCACGCCCTTGATCTTCCATTTGCGTGGATTTGCGTCCGAGACCCATGATCTTGGCCATGCCGAGCGTGTGGCGGCATAGTTTGGCGTCACCATCCGATAGTCCGTCGGCAGACCCCATCTAGGCAGACGATGTAGTCCGGCCTGACCGATTTCTTGATCGGAACGGCAGGCTTGGGAGCTTCCGGCTTCTCGTGCGCCACGCCATCGACCGTGCTCTTCAGATCTGAATGCACTTGGCCGATCAGGGCCGGAAGTTGGCCGACCGGCGCCTTGCAAACCGGAAGGTTTGTCATTTCCTTTTTTGCGAGTTCGCTAAAAAGTCTTTGGTCCAACCCACCTCATTTGTGGTCTGCCCTGTCATATTTTTTGCGGCCATCGCGCGGTAGAATGGCGCTTGGCTAGTGCGGCCGGAAAGTTCAGAGAAAGCTGGAGTTGAGCCGAGTGCCGAGCCTGTCAGGGTTAGGCCGAACCAGGAACACAAATCCTCATTTGCAAGGAATGGCAAAGGTGAAGGACCCACAAGACGGCTCAGCCCGTCGTGCTCGACAACAGTGACTATTCTCGACAGGGGATCATCATCATCCAACCGGCGGTCGGGAGGAACGGCCGGCTGAAAGAGGACGATGGAAATGCTGCGGTCAGGCGATGGGCGGCACGACATACACAAGCCAGTTGCACGGTTTCTCTGCCAGAAATGGCGGACCGGTCCCGCAATCAACCCGCCATCGCGAACTGTTCGCGCCGGTGGAGGCTTCGCTGTTTGCTGTCGGCAGGATGAAGCGCGTAGCAGATGAGGCCTGCGCCGTAGGCCCATTCTTAAACCGCTCGCAGCTTTTGTCCGGCCTGGTGGGGTTTTTCGGAGACGGGGGATTAAGCGTAGCTTGTCACTCTACTTGACCGAGCTCAGATAGCCGGGGGTCGCTGCCTTCGCCGAGGGCTGTGGAAGCGCTCGACGCAATCGAACATGGCCCTGGCATTATTGCTCCTCCTGTAGACCTTGCGGGCTGTCCGATCGGCTTTCAGCGGCGAGAAGAAGCTTTCCGTCGCAGCATTGTCCCAGAGGTTGCGCGACCGGCTCATTGAGCAGGTGATGCCATGATCGGTCATCAGCCGCTGGAACTGCTCGCTGGCGGATTGCTATCCCATGCCCAGCGCAGATCGCAAGTCTTTTTAGGTCTGCTCACAATGAGCCGCCTCGATGAAGCCTTCGCTATTGCACTGCCTGCGTTCGTACTCTGCTTATTCGCTCCCGGGATTTGAATCGGGAGTAGTGATGCCGGCAACCAGAATATTGTGGGGTCAGATCGTCGCTGTTTTAACCATCGTGCTTACGACCACCTGGGGAGCAACGCAATGGACCGCCTGGCAACTGGGTTACCAGGAGCAACTTGGTTCGCCCTGGTTCGAACTCGTCGGCCAACCGATCTATCCGCCACCGGCATTTTTCTGGTGGTGGTTTTTTTACGACGCCTATGCGCCGACGGTCTTTGTCGAGGGCGCGGTGATCGCGGCGAGCGGCAGTTTCATCGCGATTGCTATGGCTATCAGCATGTCACTATGGCGAGCTCGGGAGGCCAAATACGTGGCTACGTACGGCTCGGCGCGCTGGGCTGTGCGCAAGGAGATTGAAGCCGGAGGACTGCTCGGCGCCGATGGCGTCGTTCTGGGCAAGTTTGATTTGGACTACCTTCGCCACGATGGCCCGGAGCATGTCCTGTGCTTCGCGCCGACCCGAAGCGGCAAGGGCGTCGGACTGGTCGTGCCATCCCTGCTCACTTGGCCTGGAAGCGCAATCGTTCACGACATCAAGGGTGAAAATTGGGAACTCACCGCAGGCTGGCGAGCACGTTTCGGCCGTGTGCTGCTGTTCGACCCAACCAATGCTGCCTCAACCGCTTACAACCCGCTGGTGGAAGTCAGGCGTGGCGCTTGGGAAGTCCGAGACGTCCAGAACGTCGCTGACGTGCTGGTCGACCCAGAGGGGTCTCTGGAACGCCGGAATCATTGGGAAAAGACGAGCCACGCGCTGCTGGTCGGCGCGATCTTGCATGTCCTCTACGCCGAGAATGACAAAACGCTGGCCGGTGTTGCCAAGTTCCTCTCCGATCCGCAGCGGCCGATTGAGACGACGTTGCGAACGATGATGCTAACCAAGCACCTTGGTGATGTCGGTCCGCACCCCGTTGTGGCATCGGCAGCACGTGAACTTCTCAACAAATCGGAGAATGAACGCTCTGGCGTGCTGTCGACCGCGATGAGCTTCCTCGGCCTGTACCGCGATCCGGTTGTGGCCCAGGTCACGTCCCGTTGCGATTGGCGCATTGCCGATCTGGTGGAGAACGCGCAACCCACGACACTCTATCTGGTCGTGCCGCCATCGGATATCAGCCGCACCAAGCCGCTTGTCCGGCTTATCCTGAATCAGATCGGCCGCAGGCTGACAGAGGATCTCCATGCGAAGGATCGCCGGCATCGCTTGCTACTGATGCTCGATGAATTTCCGGCACTCGGCCGGCTTGATTTCTTCGAGTCGGCCCTCGCGTTCATGGCCGGCTATGGCATCAAGTCGTTCCTTATTGCCCAGTCCCTCAATCAGATCGAAAAAGCCTACGGGCCGAACAATTCCATTCTCGACAACTGTCATGTTCGTGTGAGTTTCGCGACCAACGACGAGCGAACCGCCAAGCGCGTCTCCGACTCGCTGGGAACGGCAACCGAAATGCGGGCGATGAAGAACTATGCCGGGCATCGTCTGTCACCCTGGCTTGGGCATCTCATGGTCTCGCGACAGGAGACGGCACGCGCGCTGATGACGCCCGGCGAGATCATGCAGCTGCCTCCGAGCGATGCCATTGTGATGGTCTCTGGGCTGTCCCCGATCCGGGCGAAAAAGGCGCGCTATTTCGCAGATCCGCGGTTTGCCGAGCGCGTTCTGCCTCCGCCCAAGCCCGCAACCACGAACGCCCTGTCGCGCCCCGATGACTGGACTGAAATGGCGGTTGCCAAGGTGCCGGAGGCGCAGGCAAGCCTTGCATCGCTTAACCAACAGGACAGTGATCCTGACAATGGCGGTATCCGCCGCCAGCCCGAATTGCCCGAACATGAGGATATTGCGCCGGAGCCCACGCTGGTGCGCATTGATGAATTCGACCTTGATCGCGACGAATCCGATGATGAGGTTGCCCGACGCCGGTCGGTCGACCAGACGATGCGGCGCACCGCGCGACAGGTCGCACTCGATCCCAAAGACGGAATCGAACTTTGACCTCCATGAAGAAGCGCCGTCTCTCAGCCTATCTGGAACCGGAGGTCATGAATGCGCTTGCCGACTACGCCGCAAAGAGGGATGTGTCTCTGTCGCTGATCGCCGAAGCGGCCATCGCTTCTTTTCTCTCCCCCGATTCTGAGGAGCGCAAAGAAGCGGCAATCACAAGGCGGCTCGACCAGATCGACCGGCGCGTTCAGCGCGTCGAACGCGATCTCGGTATCTCAATCGAGACGCTGGCGTTGTTCGTGCGCTTCTGGCTCAGCTCAACTCCGGCCTTGCCTGACGCCGCTCAGCCCGAAGCGCGCGCAAAAGGTCGGCAGCGTTATGACGCTTTCATCGATGCGCTCGGGCGCAGGCTGAGCAAAGGACCAAAGCTCAGGCAGGAGATCGCCGAGGACTTTGCGGCTCCATCATCGCCGGACACCGCTGAGTCGCACACGGGCTAGGCAGCCGAGGCGGGCGGCGAACTCATCGGTACCGCATTTTGCAAGTCTCTGCACGTCGCATTGCTGCCAGCCATTTTCCTTGTTGCAAGGCGCACATTCCTGCTTCTTCTAATCATCCCCGTCAGCGGTGCGAAGCAATTCGCCCGAGAAATGGGGACCATCGTGGCAGACACTCAAAATGCCGGCAGGGAAGCGGTCTCGCGTGGGGCGCGCATGCTGCGCACGGCGCTCGGCCCGGCGATAGCCGGATTTCTTGACGATCCCTGCATCGTCGAAGTGATGCTGAACCCAGACGGCCGCCTGTGGGTCGACAGGCTGACAGAAGGCCTGTCTGCCACTGAGGAAATGCTGAGCCCGGCCGATGGCGAGCGGATCATCCGGCTCGTTGCCCATCACGTCGGCGCCGAAGTGCATCCCGGCGCGCCTCGCGTCTCGGCCGAACTGCCTGATAGTGGGGAGCGGTTCGAGGGTCTGCTGCCGCCGGTCGTTGCAGCTCCTACCTTTGCCATCCGCAAGCCGGCCGTCGCCGTGTTCACGCTCAACGATTACGTTGCCGCCGGCATCATGACAGAAGCCCAGGCCGACGTGCTGCGGCTCGCCATCGAACGGCGAAAAAACCTGCTGGTCGCTGGCGGCACGTCGACCGGCAAAACGACGCTGATCAACGCGCTGCTGGTAGAGGTGGCAAAAACCTCCGACCGTATTGTGCTGATCGAGGATACGCGCGAGCTGCAATGTGCTGCACCCAATCTTGTGGCGCTGCGGACCAAGGAGGGCGTCGCCTCCCTCTCCGACCTGGTGAAGTCATCGCTGCGGCTCCGCCCCGACCGCATCCCGATCGGTGAAGTACGCGGCGCGGAAGCCCTCGATCTCCTGAAGGCCTGGGGCACGGGACATCCCGGCGGCATTGGGACTATCCACGCCAGCACTGGCCTTGGGGCTCTGCGTCGACTTGAGCAGCTCGTACAGGAAGCTGTGGTCACCGTCCCGCGCGCACTCATTGCCGAAACGATTGATCTTGTCGCCGTGCTTGCCGGCCGCGGTTCGGCCCGCCGCCTCGTCGAGATCGCGCTCGTCGACGGGCTCGATGCAGCCACCGGCGATTACCGCATGCTCGAAGCCAAAATCGGGCCCGAGCCAACCATAAATCCCGAGCCATCCATGGAGCTTCAGAATGAACCCGATCCGCTTCACTTCATCATCTATCCCTAGAGTTGGTGCGGTCCTCCCGCATGTTGCCACGGCTATGGCGATTGGGGCCACGATGACTGTCCCTGCACGCGCCGCCGGTTCTTCCATGCCGTGGGAGCAACCGCTTCAACAAATCCTCGAATCGATCGAGGGACCGGTCGCCAAGATCGTGGCGGTGATCATCATCATCGTCACCGGCCTGTCGCTCGCATTTGGCGACACCTCGGGCGGCTTTCGGCGTCTGATCCAGATCGTGTTCGGACTGTCGATCGCCTTCGCGGCGAGTTCTTTCTTCCTGTCCTTCTTCTCGTTCGGCGGCGGAGTGCTGATCTGATGGAGGAGGAGGTTCGCGGCTTCTTCGCACCGGTCCACCGGGCGCTCACTGAACCGATTCTCCTCGGCGGCGCACCGCGCGCGGTGGCTATCGCCAACGGAACGCTGGCCGGCGCGGTTGGCCTTGGGCTGCGGCTTTGGCTCGCCGGCATCGCGATTTGGGCCATCGGTCATTTCGCGGCTGTGCTGGCAGCCAAGCGCGACGCTCAGTTCCTCGACGTGGTGCGGCGGCACCTGCGCTATCCCACGCATTTCGGCTGCTGAGAAGTTTTCATGATGAACCTCGTCGAATACCGCAAGCGCTCGAAAAACCTCGCCGACTATTTGCCCTGGGCTGCCTTGGTGGCGCCGGGAGTCGTCCTCAACAAGGACGGCTCGTTCCAGCGGACTGCCAGGTTTCGCGGCCCCGATCTCGACAGCGCAACGCCGGCCGAACTGGTCGGCACGACGTCGCGCCTCAACAATGCGCTACGCCGTCTCGGTTCCGGCTGGGCGATCTTCGTCGAAGCCGCCCGGCTTGCAGCGCAGGACTATCCAGAAGGGCTTTTTCCTGACAGCGCCTCAGCGCTGGTGGATCTCGAGCGTCGTGAACAGTTCGAGGGTGAAGCCGACCGCGGGTCGCCGGGGCAGGGCGGTGTCGAGTCCCATGCTGAGCTCTTCGAAAGCAATTATTTTCTCACTTTCGTCTGCTTGCCGCCGGCCGAGGAAGCATCCCGCATGGAAAGCTGGCTCTACGAGGGCCGCGAAAAGAGCGGCGTCGATCCTTGGGAGTTTTTGAGGAGTTTTGTCGACCGCACCGACCGTGTGCTCAACCTGATTGAAGGTTTCGTTCCCGAAGTCGACTGGCTCGATGACACCGGCACGCTGACCTATCTGCACTCGACGGTTTCGACCAGGCGCCATCGCGTCCGCGTTCCCGAAACGCCAATGCATGTCGATGCATTGCTGGTCGATGAACCGCTGGCCGGCGGGCTGGAGCCGCGGCTCGGCGAGGCCCACCTGCGCACGCTGACGATCATAGGCTTCCCGACCGCGACCTTTCCTGGGATTCTCGATGAACTCAACCGACTTGCCTTCCCATACCGCTGGTCGACCCGGGCAGTCATGCTCGACAAGACCGACGCAACCCGCCTGCTGACAAAGATCCGGCGGCAGTGGTTCGCCAAAAGAAAATCCGTCGCGGCCATCCTCAAGGAGGTGATGACCAATGAGACGTCGGTCCTGGTTGACACGGATGCCGCGAACAAGGCAGCCGACGCGGATGCCGCCCTGCAGGAACTCGGCTCTGACCAGATCGGCCAGGCCTACGTCACCGCCACCGTGACGGTGTGGGATCTCGATGCAGGAATAGCTGACGAAAAGCTGCGGCTGGTCGAAAAAATCATCCAATCCCGCGACTTCACCTCCATGGTTGAGCGCGTCAACGCCGTCGAAGCATGGCTCGGCAGCATTCCAGGCCATGTCTATGCCAACGTCCGGCAGCTACCGCTGTCGACACTGAATCTCGCCCACATGATCCCGCTGTCGGCGGTCTGGGCAGGGCCGGCAACTGACGAGCATTTTCGGGCGGCTCCGCTCTTCTTCGCCAGGACGGAAGGCACGACGCCGTTTCGGTTCAGCCTGCATGTCGGCGACGTTGGCCATACGCTTGTCGTCGGCCCGACCGGCGCCGGCAAGTCCGTGCTGCTCGCCCTGATGGCGCTGCAGTTTCGGCGCTATCCAGACAACCAGATCTTCGCCTTTGATTTCGGCGGCTCGATCCGCGCGGCCGTACTTGCCATGGGCGGCGATTGGCAGAATCTGGGCGGCAAATCGTCGAGCGGGGAGGGCCACGACGATCCGCTTGGGCTGCTCACGCTGGCTGACCTGGCGGACGATATCGGAGACGTTTCGCTACAACCCCTGGCCGGCATTCATCACACGCCCGAACGGGCATGGGCAGCCGACTGGCTCGTCGACATTCTCCAGCGCGAAGGCGTGCCGGTCACGCCGGAGGTGAGGGAATATCTGTGGTCGGCGCTGACCTCCTTGGCCTCCGCGCCGGTTCACGAGCGGACTCTGACCGGCCTGTCGGTGCTGCTGCAGTCGTCGCCATTGAAGCAGGCGCTGCGACCCTACTGTATCGGCGGTCCCTACGGCCGGTTGCTCGACGCAGAACTCGAGCGTCTCGGCGAAGCCTCCGTTCAGGCCTTCGAGACCGAGGGTCTGGTCGGCACGGGCGCGGCACCGGCCGTGCTCGCCTATCTCTTCCATCGAATCGAACAGCGGATGAATGGGCGGCCAACGCTACTGATCGTCGACGAAGGCTGGCTGGCCCTTGATGACGGCGGCTTCGCCGAACAGCTGCGCGAATGGTTGAAAACCCTTCGCAAGAAGAACGCTTCCGTCATCTTCGCCACGCAATCGCTCTCCGACATCGATGGCAGCAAGATTGCTCCGGCAATCGTCGAGAGCTGTCCAACGCGGCTCTTCCTGCCGAACGAGCGCGCCATCGAGCCGCAGATCACGGAGATCTATCGGCGCTTTGGATTGAACGACCGTCAGATCGAAATCCTGTCTCGGGCTACCCCGAAGCGCGATTACTACTGCCAGTCGCGGCGCGGCAACCGGCTGTTCGAATTGGGCCTCGGTCCGATCGCGCTGGCTCTTTGCGCCGCATCCTCGAAGGCCGATCAAGCGGCTATCGAGCGGATCATCGCGGAGAACGGTCACGACCATTTCCTCGAGGCCTGGCTTGCTGGGCGCGGCCTCTCCTGGGCCGCTGACCTCGTTCCCCATCTCACCAACATTGTCGATCAATCCGCAAAGGAAGTTTCGTCATGAATTCCGTCCGCAACCGTCTCCGTGTCCGGCATTTGATCGCGACCAGTGTTGTTGCTATCAACGTCGTGCTGTCGTGCGCGCCGGCATCCGCATTGATCGTCTTCGATCCCAGAAACTACGCGGAGAACGTCCTTTCCGCCGCGCGTGCGCTGGAGCAGATCCAGAACCAGGTCACCTCGCTCAAGAACGAGGCACAGATGCTGATCAACCAGGCGAAGAATCTGACCTCGTTGCCGACGTCGCTGCTTGGCCAGATCGAAGGCAATTTCTCGCAGATGAAGAGCCTGCTCGGCGAGGCCGACAAACTCGCCTACAGCGTCCAGGACATCGAAAGCCAGTTCAAATCGACCTACCAGAATCTCGGTTCGGATCTGTCCAGCCAGCAGCTCGTCGATGGTGCACGTGAACGCTGGCAAACTTCGGTTGCGTCGTTCGAGCATTCATTGAAGGCCGGAGCTGTCGCCGTCGACAACATCGAAGGAACGAGGGAGCAGACGAGCATGGCGGTCGACGCCAGCCAGTCGGCGGTCGGTATCCTGCAGGCGACGCAAGCTGGCAACCAGCTTCTCGCCGTGCAGGCACGGCAGGTCGCCGATCTGACTGCGATGATGGCCGCGCAAGGACGGGCCGCTGCGCTGGAAAGCGCCAGGCAGGCCGCGGCGCAGGAACAGGCCCGAGAACAGTTCAGCCGCTTCATGGTCGGCAAAACCTATAGCCCGTCCTCGGTTCGCATGTTCCACGACTGAGGACTTCTCCGATGGACGTGAAGACAACCGCCCGCTTGATCGGGGTGACGGCGCTCGCACTAGCGGTCGCCATCACCATCATCTCGCGCAATGACGACAAATACACCGTTCCGCCAACCCTGCGCCCGGCAGACCCCGATGGCGGTCCGCTGGTCGGTGAGCTCATGCGTTGCCGCACGCTCGGCGAACAGGCCACCCGCGACATTGCCTGCAAAGCGGCTTGGGAAGAAAGCCGGCGCCGCTTCTTCAGGCCCAGCAATCGCGACAAACCGGCTTGGCCGGCCGACGACCGCTTCGGCCGGATCGACCGCTCGCTCGGCGAGGACAAGACGCCATGAACGACGCCGGCGTCATTGACCGGTTTCTCGAAACCTTCACCCGCTACATCGATTCCGGCTTCGGCCTGCTCGGAAACGAGGTCGCCTTTCTCACTTCGACTCTGATCGTCATCGACATCACGCTCGCCGGCCTGTTCTGGGCCTGGGGCGCCGATGAGGACGTGCTGCATCGGTTGGTGAAGAAAACGCTTTATATCGGCTTCTTCGCCTTCATCATCGGCAACTTCAATCGGCTCGCCGGCATCGTCTTCGAGAGCTTTTCGGGGCTCGGCCTGAAGGCGGGAGGGTCGACACTTTCCGGTTCTGCGCTGCTGCAGCCAGGCCGAATCGCGCAGGTCGGCATCGACGCCGGCAATCCGATCCTCGAAGCCGCCAGCCAATTGATGGGCTACGTCTCCTTCTTCGAGAACTTTGTCCAGATCGTCGTTCTGATGGTGGCCTGGGCGATCGTGCTCATCGCTTTCTTCATTCTGGCCGTGCAGATCTTCGTCACGCTGATCGAGTTCAAGCTGACGACACTTGCCGGCTTCGTGTTGATCCCGTTTGCGCTGTTCAACAGGACGGCTTTCCTCGCCGAAAAGGTACTCGGTAATATCGTGGCCTCGGGCGTCAAGATCCTCGTGCTCGCCGTCATCGTCGGGATCGGCTCGGGCCTGTTTGGCGAGTTCACCCAAGGCTTCGCCGAACAACCCACGATCACCGATGCACTGTCGCTTGTGCTCGGCGCGCTTTCCCTGATGGGGCTTTCGATCTTCGGCCCGGGCATTGCGACGGGTCTTGTCTCCGGCGCCCCGCAACTCGGTGCAGGTGCAGCCGTCGGCACCAGCCTCGCCGCCGCCGGTCTTGGCGCGGCGGATTACATGGGCACCCGTGCGGGACTGAGTGCTGCTGCAAGTGCCGTCGGCACCGGAGGCCGCATGTCGGCTGCCGCGGCGCGAGGCGGCGCTCATGTGGCGGGAAGTACATCGACGGCCTATGGGCTCGCCACTGCTGCCTCAGGACACAGTGGTGCGGGCGCGGTCGTCGCCGGCCTCGGCGGTGTCGCGCGCGCCGGGGTTGGGGCCGCTGTTCAGCCGGTCAAACAAGCCATGTCGCGCGCTGCGTCGGGGCTGAGCAGCAGCAATCAATCCGGTCGCTCTGCCGGGTGGACGGCGACCGGCGGACAATCCGCGGTTGGCAGTACCGGCGAAGCCGCAAACAGTTCCTCCTTTGCCGGATCGCCCACCGCATCCCCTTCGAACTCCACAGCCGGCTCTCCGCCGGAATGGGCCACTCGGATGAAGCGCAGCCAGGCCATCAGCCATGGCGCCAGCACGGCCGCTCATTCCATCCGCTCGGGCGATCATGGCGGCGGCTCGATGAATGTTTCTCTCCATCAGGATGACCACCGATGAATCCTTTCAAACGACCTTCCGTTCGTTATGGCACGAGGCCCCAGCCCGAGACGCCCTACCAGCGTGCCGCGCAGGCTTGGGATGAGCGCATCGGCTCGGCCCGGGTGCAGGCGAAAAACTGGCGATTGATGGCCTTCGGTTCGCTCGTGCTCGCCGGTGGCTTCGCCGCGGCATTGGTCTGGCAGTCGGCGCGCGGCTCCGTCGTTCCCTGGGTCGTCCAGGTCGACAAGTTCGGCGAGGCGCAGGTGGTCGCCTCGGCCACGGCCGACTTCAAGCCAACCGATCCGCAGATCGCATGGCATCTCGCCCGCTTCATCGAGCAGGTGCGAAGCATCGCGGACGATCCGGTCATCGTCCGCCAGAACTGGTTGCGCGCCTACGACTACACGACCGATCGCGGCGCCGTCTCTCTCAACGACTACGCCCGGTTGAACGATCCTTTTGCCAAGGTTGGCAAGATCCAGGTCGCGATCGACGTCTCCAGCGTCATCCGTGCCTCGCCGGATTCGTTTCGTGTCGCCTGGACCGAGCGCCGCTACGAGAACGGCAGCCTGGCCAGTACCGAGCGTTGGACCGCCATCCTCACCATCGTCATTCAACAACCCCGCGATGCCGAGCGGCTGAAGGCCAATCCGCTCGGTGTCTACGTCAACGCCATAAACTGGTCGAAGGAGCTCTCATGATGCGTGCGGCACAAACACGGAATCCGGCGCCACAGAACGCGCGCAGCATGTCGATCACGTGCTTGCTTGCCGTAGGGCTGCTGTCGGCGACAGCGCTCGTCGGTTGCGCCTCGAAAAGATACATTCCGCCGGAGGTCGGTTATGATGATGCCGCACCCGCTCTGCGGAAAGCCGACCCGCCCGGTCCGGTGAAGGTGGTGGAGCTTCCAAAACCACTCCCGCTACCCGGCCAATTGAAGCCGGTCGAAAGTGGTAGGGCAAAGACCGAGCCGGCCGATCCCAAGCAGCGCCTCAGCCAGGCGAACGAGGCCGCGCGGATGCAGCCCGTTCGCGACGGCTTTATCAACGCGATCCAGCTCTACCCCTGGAGCGAGGGGGCGCTCTATCAAATCTATGCCGCGCCCGGACAGGTCACCGATATCGCCCTGCAGCCCGGCGAGCAGCTTGTCGGCTCCGGCCCCGTCGCCGCTGGCGACACGGTGCGCTGGATTATCGGCGATACGCAGAGCGGAGCAGGGGACCGGCTTCAGGTCCATATTCTCGTCAAGCCGACGCGTCCCGATCTCCAGACCAATCTTGTCATCAACAGCGACCGGCGCACCTATCATCTCGAACTGCGGTCGACCGAGAAAACCTACATGGCCTCTGTCTCCTGGCAGTATCCGCAGGACCAGTTGATTGCCCTGCGTCGGCAGAACGCGCAGGCTTCCGTTTCGCAGTCTGTGGCTTCGGGCGTCGACATCCAGAAACTCAACTTCCGCTATCGCATCGAGGGTGACCCAGCACCTTGGAGGCCGCTGCGCGCTTTCGACGATGGCGCAAAAGTCTACATCGAGTTCCCATCGGGCATCGGTCAGGGTGAAATGCCGCCGCTCTTCGTTGTTGGTCCGTCCGGTGGCTCTGAACTGGTCAACTACCGCGCCCGGCAAAACTACTATGTCGTCGACCGGCTGTTTGCCGCGGCTGAACTGAGGCTGGGCGACAAGACCAGCGAGAAACGCGTTCGGATCGTGCGGACTGACGGAAGAAAGCCACAGCGTAGCGTTGGGCTGTTTCGATGAGCGACACCGCCACTTCACCGAACTCGGATATGGCCGCGGAACTGCGGCTGCGGCCCGAACCCGCCAGGGTGACGCGACTGTCGCGCAAGGTGCTCGTTGGCCTTGGCGGCGTCGCAAGCGTTGCGATCCTTGGCACGCTAATTTGGGCGCTGGACACCAGACGGCGCGGCAACGAGCAACCATCCGAACTGTTCACCACCGAAAATCGCACCACCGCCGACGGACTGCAGGTGCTGCCGATGGACTATTCAGGTGTCCCGAAACTTGGGCCTGCTTTGCCTGGCGATCTCGGACGACCGATCCTGCGCGCGCAAGAGCGCGGACAACAGATCCAGGTGCCAGACATCCGCACACCGCGCGCCGATCCTGACGAACAACGCCGCCTGGCCGAGATCGAGGCCGCCCGCGTGGCGAAGCTATTCACCGACAGCAACGCGCGGGCCAATCCAGCGCGACAGAGTTCTGGCGCAAATGACGGCGGCGGCGCCTCGTCCGAGTCCGCGCCCTCGCCCAAACAGCCCGCGCTTGAGCCGAACTCAGCGCAAAATGGGCAGGACCGCAAAACTGCCTTCGTCAATGCAACGCCCGACCGCCGCACCGTCAGTCCCGATCGTCTCGCCGAAAAAGCCTCGCCCTACGTCGTGCAGGCCGGAACCATCATCCCGGCCGCTCTCATCACCGGTATTCGATCCGATCTTCCCGGCCAGATCACCGCCCAGGTCACGGAGAATGTCTTCGACAGCTCGACAGGATCTTACCTGCTCATTCCGCAGGGCGCTAGACTGATCGGCCAGTACGACAGCGAGGTCGCCTTCGGCCAGTCGCGCGTGTTGCTGGTGTGGAACCGGCTCATTATGCCCAATGGCACCTCCATCGTGCTGGAGCGCCAGCAGGGCGCGGATACTGAAGGGTTCTCCGGGCTCGAGGACGAGGTCGACCATCACTGGGGGCAGCTGTTCCGGGCTGCCGCGCTCTCGACCCTACTCGGGATAGGGACGTCTCTTGGTTCCAGCAACGACGAAAGCGATATCGCCAAGGCCATTCGCGAAAGCGCACAGGATTCCGCTTCCAATATTGGCCAGCAGGTCGTGCGCAATCAGCTTACCGTCCAGCCGACGCTGACCATCCGGCCGGGGTTCCCGGTTCGGATCATCATCAATCGCGATCTCGTTCTGGAGCCCTACGGCGCGCAGAAGGATCCGTCATGACCAAGCTGAAACTCTCCGCCATTCCCGATGATCGGCCGGTCAAGATCACGGTCGAATTGCCAGCCACCGTTCATCGCGATCTGGTCGCCTACGCCGAGGTCCTCGGCCGCGACACCGGCCAACCTGCAGATCCGGCGAAATTGATCGCGCCCATGGTGTCGCGGTTTATGGCCACGGATCGGGCCTTCGCCCGGGTCCGGCGCGGCCTGAAAAAGAGCTAGTCTCGGGCGGATGCTGCTGGCGTATCGGGGGCCCGAGTATGCTTGCGCAGAAAGTCGATGAAATCAGTCACCTCCGGATCTTTGCCCAATGATCCAACGACGGCTTTGAGGAACGCGCAATTGCAGAGCTGCCTATCTGATCCTGCCGATAGCTCACCGCTCTTTGCCGAGTCGGCTGACTCAATCCCCTGGAGCGTATCGTCCAGCTCTTTCAAGATATTTCGTATTTTGGCCAGGAAAGTTTCGCCAGGGGCCGTAGCTCTGACCCCGCCGGGGTGGCGTTCAAACAAAGTCACGCCCAGCCTCAATTCGAGATCTTTTATGCGCCTGCTGAGCGCGGAATGATGAATCCGCAGCCGTCGGGATGCGCCGAGGAAGCTGCCTTCCTCGGCGACGACGGTCGCAAAATGAAGTGTGAGAAGCTGGATGGAGCGGCGCATGGCACCTCTTCCATGCGCGGACCAAGGCTTGTGATTACGGCGTGGATTTATTGCTACCTGGGCTGCGCGTTTCACGAAGCCTTTGCAGCGTGCGCTCATCAAAACAGGCTGTCACCGCGACAGTCTCTTCCCCGGCGATCATTTTCGGCAATCCCAGCGGCGTCACCTTGAAATGCAACTGAACCAGGCGCAGCAGCCACAGCGGGTTCATTTCGATAATGATTGTGTCCACCCCGCTACCCAAGCCCCACTCGACGATGCCGGACAGCAGCGCATTGGCAACCGGGCTCAGCATCCGTCCGCGTTCGCGATATTGCGGCTCGACGCAGTAACGCGACCATTCCCAGATGTTTTCTCCCACTGGACGGGTGCCTTCGCACAACTCCGGTAGAATGTCCGACAGAAGGTGAGGTGGCATCGACGGCAGCAAGCGTTGGTAGCCGACCACACGGCCCTGCTCGGTGAAGAGCATGTGGACGGCACGCCTGTCGTCAAAGCGGTCGACTTCACGACCGTCTTCACGCCACAGGTCCGTCCAACCCTTTTCCTCGACAAACACCCTGTGACGAAGACGGAACGCCTGATCCAGTTCCGCCTGATATTCGTCGGCATTGTGCGACGTGACGACATGAAGCATCTCGGTTGTCCTCCAGTTTCGAGGTCAACCAATGGTTCATCGCGGACCGATGCGGCATCACGCGATTGCGTGAGGCTAGCTGATCAGCCCCAGGCGGAAAGCTGTCGTGACGGCCTGCACGTTGTTTGTCACACCGAGCCTCTGGCGCATCAATCGCAGATGCGTATCTGCCGTGTTGCGGCTGACGTTCAGGCGATCAGCGACCTGCTCCACGGTGAGGCCTTCGGCAACCCAGCGCAGGACATCCTGTTGTCGAGGTGACAGACGCACTGGTTTCGAGGCCTGTTTGCCATCCGCAAGAAGGGCCGCGCATCCGAAGGCGCAAGCGGCGACAAACTGAAAGGCGAGACGGTCGTGAGGACCCGGCTCGAGCTTCTCCCCTGCAACGGAAAATCCAACCGGCTGTCCGTTCAGTGTCGCGAACGGAATCGTAAAGCCGTCACGCAGATTAAACTCTGATGCCTCCGCCATGATCTGTCGCCCGAAGGAACAAACCCGGGAAACTTGATCAATCTCGCTCCACCGGAAGGGCGTGGTCCCACGCTTCACAAGCTGAATGGTAGGGTCGCGATGGAGATAGCCTTTGGAGAAATAGCGCTCGGACCATTGCCGTGGCCAGGCGTCGAGCAGCACATGGGAAATCTGCTCGCGCCTCAGCGCACGCGGCGGTGGGATCGGTCCTGCCAGGACGTTTCTGGCGCCAAACCGCTCGGCATAGGAAATCAGGTGCTGGCAGATTTCCTGCTGGCTTGAACTCTTGCGGATCTGATTGAGAAACTCGAACGTGTCATCGAGGTGCCGACGCCAAAGCGCAGGTGCTTCCATAACGCATTGCTTCCATGATGGTGATGGTAGTGGGTGGTTTGGGGTTCGGGTGGGGTTGCAAGGCATCAAGCTGCCGCGTCGCTGGCCGACCGGTGCTGGTCGACAACTCTCCTCGATTCTTGTTGCATCAGTTGAGCGAGTTGCTCGGGTTAAGGTCGACAGCGGCCTTGATGCCAACGGCGGAGCTGAGACCGACCGGCGGAGCGGTCCGTTCCCTCGCGCGCCTGCCGGATGCCTTGGGAAATGGCGTGTGATTGCCTCTCCTATGCTCACTTCGAGTATATCAGGAATGTTGCTTCCAGCCTCGTCGGAGTCAACCCCCGACAACAGGCAGTATGGCCCTGCGACAGTCAGGTGGCGCAAGCGGGAGAAACTGAAGAGCCCGCAGCCGATGTGGAATCAGCCCCCCATATCTGAGTCCAGCCGTCTTGCCCTTCCGAGCATTCTGTAACCCGCCTACGGGTCACACCGCTCCGCGTAACGGATTGACGAATTCGAGTCCTGCAAAGTCCTTTTCGTTATCCGTCACCACCACGCACTCGTTCGCGCCGGCGACAGCGGCTATGATCATGTCGAGCCCGCTGCGTGGCTGGCCGGCCGCTCTCCCTTCGGCCATCAGTCGGGCCCAGATCAGCGCCGCCTTGTCGTCGAACGAGAGGATACGATTCGCAAAAAGCGCTTGCGGCCCGTCAGACCCCGAGAACCACTTGTCGAGCGCGTCGCGCTTTTTGCCTTGCGGCTTCTCCAAAACACCGCGGCGGATCTCCGCAAGCGTCAGCGACGCGATGAACAGATCATCGTCCCGCTGAGACGACATCCATGCCATGAGCGATTCCGATGGCTGCGGTTTGACTACATTACTGATGATGTTGGTATCAAGCAGGTAGCGCGTCACAGATCGACCTTGCGCCCTTCTTCGCGGGGCCGCGAAAAATCGAGATCGGCGCCCACCAGCGGCGACCGCAGCAAAACGGCGAGGATTCGGCCAGGCTTGGGGGGCTCGCCGGCGATCGACTTGCTCACCGTCGCGCGAAGTTCTGAAGCTTCGGGGGTATCCTCCGACAGGCGCCGGGCAAGCGATCGGATAAGATCGCGATCGGCGTCCCGACCAAGCACTTCGAAACGCGTTAAGCCGCGCAGGGCAAGTCGGGAGCGGTACTGTTGGATCGCACGTTTCTGTGAACTTCCCATAGTGAACCTCTGATATTTCCAGTAATATAGCCAGAAACGGGGATTTCAGCAAGGAGTAGGGCGGTTAGTGCGGGCGCAACGCGGCGGACGGCAGGACGAGACGGACGTGCTCGTCAGGTTGGTCTGCGTAGGGCCGAAGCGAAAAATCGCACCACGATCTGTGGGGATGGCGTGGTTCTTCGTTTGTGAGTTATGGTGGGCTTTATTTCCGATTGGTGGGTGAACAATCCCACTCTGGCAAATCGAAGGCGCTGTCCCCCTGCATGGCAGGCCAGCTGGGTTTTTGAAAGTTGCCGTTCGCGCTGACGAGCCAACAGGCCCCTAGCGATATCCAGCGGCCTGGAGTTCGAAGAGCTCGGCGTAGCGACCGCACTCGGCCAAAAGCTCCTCATGTGTACCCTGCGCCTCAACCTTTCCGTCGGCCAGCACCAGGATCCGGTCAGCCATCCGCACGCTGGAAAAGCGATGGGAAATCAGAACCGATGTTTTGCCCTTGCTCAGTTCCTTGAAGCGCCGGAACACCTCGGATTCCGAACGCGCGTCGAGTGCGGCCGTCGGTTCATCCAGGATTAATAGCTCGGCACCTCGCATGTAGGCACGAGCGATCGCGATCTTCTGCCATTCCCCGCCTGACAGCTCCACACCACTGTTAAATTGCTTGCCGATCATCTGGTCATATCCGCCCGGCAGCCTGCCGATGACCTGGCCGGCTTGGCTGCGTTCGGCGGCACGTTCTACGCGATCTCTATCCTCGCGCGCCTTGATGCGGCCAACCGCGATATTGTCGTTAGCAGTCATGTTGTAGCGAACGAAATCCTGGAAGATCACGCCGATCGAATTGCGCAGTTCGTCCAGATCGTATTCGCGCAAATCCTTGCCATCGAGTAGAATCCGGCCCTCATTGGGATCGTAGAGGCGCGCCAGCAGCTTAACCAGCGTGGTCTTGCCGGCACCATTTTCCCCAACCAGCGCCAACACCTCTCCGGCCCGTAGCATGAAGCTGAGACCGCGCACCGCCCACCGCTCCGTTCCCGGATATTGGAATCCCACATCTTCGAAGACGAAGCCTTCTCGGATTGGACAAGGGACCGGCAGCGGGTCCTCGGGCGTCAGGATTTCAGGCTCTAAGTCAAAGAACGAGAACAGGTCCTTGAGGTACTCCGCCTGACCGGCGGTTCTGGCGAAACCCAACAGCAGCGATTCCACCGCACCGCTCAGTTGCAGGAATGAACCGGCGAGGAACGTAAGGTCGCCAACGGTGAAGTTTCCCTGTAGCGTACCCCATACGATGTATGCGTAAGCGCCATAATAGGCCATCGTGCCGACGGCGGTGAATAAACCGCTCCACATCGTGCGCCGTACTGCTAGCTTGCGGTTGGCGGTATAGAATTGGTCTGCAAGCTGCACATAACGATCGATGAGAAAGCGGCTCAAGCCGAAAATCTTAACCTCTTTGGCCGCCTCCACGCTGGTTGCCGTCAGGCGTACATAGCTATGCTCGCGCTGCGCGGGCGTGCGGCTGAAATGGAGCGAATAGCTCCTCGCATTGAAATAGAATTCGCCGAGAAATGCCGGCACCACCGCGATCAACAGCAGAACGACCAGCCAGGGAGCAATGATCAAAAGGCCGGCTGCGAAGCTAATTGCCTTTATCATGCCCGCCGCCTGATAAAAAAGGGAGAGCAACGTCATGGAATTGCTTGTCTGGACGCGCGCACGTTCGAGCTGGTCCTGAAATTCGGCGTCCTCGAAATCCTTTAGATCCAGCGTCGCGGCATGTTCCATAAGACGGACGCTTGAGGCGATTGTAACGCGCTCGGCAAGTACATCTTCCACGAGAGAGCTGACGCGGCTAAACAAATCGGTGAACACGGCCAGCCCGAGCCCGGCCGCGATCAACAATAAAAGCTGATGCAACTGCTCGTCATGAAAGGACAGGGCGGGCGCCCCCAATTGGATTTGGTGGCTGACCTCGTCGATGATGAGCTTGCCGACATAGAGTTTGCTGACGGGAAGCACCGCATCGACAAGCCTCAACAGCAATGTGGACGTTGTTAGATACGGGCTTGTGCGCCAAACCATGGCGATAAACAGGGCTATGGCGTGAAGCGTGCCGAGCCGCTTCTTCGTCGAACGCGCGCCCGGTGGCGAGGACGTATTGTGACAAGGAGCCTTTGGTTGAGGAGCTTTGGGATTTTTGCCATTCGGGCTTTTCATACTAAAAACCTCGCGTCCTCTGATGCGAAGGATCAATGGACTGCTCCTTGCCTTTGTGTCGGTCATGCTCGTTTCGGTCGGCGGAGCTCGCTCTATTTCCGACTCCACTGCGGGTTCGGCACGCTGAGATGGGGATGATTTCTCCTGAGCCGAGTTGCAGGCTGATTGCCAATCTGCTGCGCAAACGCCGTGCCAGGTCAAAGCCCTTCAACGGGATGGGTACGATTGTCGAAGCGCAGTCCGATGGCCGACATTGTCGGACATGCGTTACCCTGCTGCGTTCGTCGAAATCCCGCTCGCGTTGGGCAACCGATACCAGTTCAGCGAAGGGGACACGACGCGACGCCGCCTATCTATTCCTGGGTACGATGTGGCTGGTTCCGCGGCCTGGCGCTTATATGCCAAGGCTCGGCGTCGATCTCCTGAGCGCCTTAGTACCGGGGCTCCGGGCCTGACACGATGCAGGGCTTCCAGCACGATCTCGGCGAGCGCCAATTTCGATCAGGTGAGGTACTCGGCATTTCGGTCGTCCTCGATGAAACGTTCGAGTTCCTCAACTCTCCAAAATACCGCGGCAGATCTCCGTAGCGACGCGATTAACAGATCCTCATCGCGCTGCGACGACATCCATGCCCCGAGCGATTCCGACGGCGGGGGTTTCACAATTTTGCTACCGACGTTTGTGTGAAGTAGGTAACGCGTCACAACTCGACCTTGCGTCCCTATCTCGGGATCCACGAAGGCCAGGCGCGTCAACTACGCCACCGGTCATGGGCACCTCGGCCCGACCCACACGGCTGCGACGCGGATCATCGCGAATCTTGTCACTCGGCGGACTCTACCCATGGAGGTTGCGTCCTATCGAGTCGAGGAATTCTGTGGCTCCCAACGAGTATGAAAGTGGCGATTCGTGTCACGGTCGCACCTACACGAAACCAAATTCCCCGATATGCCGATCAGTTTTCGGCGTAGCGGAAATCGGAGGAGCTCAAAGACCGGGGATCTGGTGCATACTCATCGCTCGGTCTGGCGCAGTGCTAAGGGACGCACCGAGACAAGTTTGCGGCTCCGCCCATCAGCGCCTCGAGCGGACCTCTGCCGAACGGCGCGCCTCCATCACATTGCGAACGCACTGATTGCGAGCAAGAATCCCAGCAGGTAGAGTGAGGATGATCCTGGTTGGAGCACCCAGATTCCCCCGATGTGCAGGACATAAGCCGTCAACGACATGGAACCGACAGTCGCGATTGGAGCGGTCAGCACGTGAAGACGCGTGTCGGAAACGGCCAGGCTGATCGCCAGAACTAGGAGGGCGACGCCGGTGTTCCCCAGGATCGAGAAGGTGGTCTCAGTGTGAGGTGAGGCCACCCACAACCAAACGGCCTCGTCCCCGAACGCCATCGCCGAGTTGAATCCGCCCACATCCGACCACCAGAGCGCGCCCACCTCCCGGCCTGCGCGGTGATCGTCTGTGCGACCCCAGGCACATAGTGCAAGGCGAGCGCGGACCCTCCATATCCAAGGACGGCGAGCGCTATTCCAGCGGTCGCCAACCACTGGCGGGTGGTCATTTTCGTCAGATTCAGACGTGCGACCGCCATGCCTGCGATCATGAATGGTATCCATGTCACGACAGGGTACGCCCCGCTAATCAACAGGGTAACAAGCGGGTGGGCCATCCCCTTGTCCATCACTCCGTTGATCAGGAATCTTAGCTGAGGAAACACAAGTGCCGTCGAAAGTGCTATGGCTGCGAGCGCGAAAGAATCGAGCCGGTAGAGTGGAAGAACCAGAAGAAAGCACAGTCCGTAACAGGAGAGGACCACACGCACCGGCGTTCCGATCTCTTGCAGCAGCATACCTAAGCTTAGCAGGATGAGCGCGCGTATCACCACTTTGATCTGAGCTTGGCGACCTGCTTGTGCTGTCTTTGGGACCCTTCCAGTGATGAGGACAAGGGAGAACCCCGCCAAGAAGGCGAAGAGCGCGGAAGAGCGACCATGAGCGAGTTCTAGAATAAAGCCGGTGACCCCCCCTTCGCGTGGAGAGGGTCCGACATGTGCGGCGTACATGCCGAACACAGCCAATCCGCGCGCCAGGTCGACGCCGACAAGTCGGTTTGCCGGCGAGTGACGACCCGAATTGGCACCTCCTGCCACACGGGCGTTAGCCTCCAAGGTCGAATTGTGTCGAAAAAAGCTCATGGCGTCCTCGAGTGCGTTGGCGACGCGTCGCCCGGGGGATAAATCCGAGCGCGCAGCAAGCTCGTGGCCGCAAGACGCACCCTAACGGGAACAGGTCACCGCAGCGTGGGGCGGTCGCGCAATCAGCCGACACGACTGCGGGTTTGGCGAGCTGGGTGGTTGATTTCTCCTGATCCGAGGCGGAGCCGGGTTGTCGCTAGGCACGCACATGCCGTGCCAAAGCTGTCGAGATGCTGATCGATAGGCCGGAATGTCGGATATGCGACGAACGACTGACATCACGAAGTGAGGCGGCACGCCTTTTTCGGCGACGGGACTGACGACGACCAATTCAAGAAGCTGGCGAGCGAACGCCGGGCACCTGTGGACTTCGCTCGACAAAGATTGGGGTACAGCACGGCGCCGTGAGCTCACGGGCTTAGAATCATGCGACGGATACTCTCTCAAAGAAGCGCCGAAAACGCCTTCAGTGGCTTTCCGTTGTGACTTACCGGCCGTCGTGTTTGCGCCAGCAGTCGAATACGGCCGAAGACAAGCGGTTATTGTTGGCTTCTGATGCCCCCGCAGCGCGGCAAATGGCAAGCTCTGTCGCCACGAACCCGGCTTGTCGCGGCGAGCGTGCAGGCAAGAGCGATTTGGCTCTGCGACGGACTGCCTGCGTGGAAAAAGGCGGTTCTTATAGGCTGCCGTGCGACTCGGTGCTTCGCAGGTTTGGAACTGGCGCGGGCCGGCCTTCGGACAGTCGTCCTTTTTGACAGCGGCATTCTCAAGCTGGCAAGACCTGGGCTGGTCGATGGCGCTGACGAGGCCGAGCTGTGGATCGCGGAATGCGGGTTCAGCCTGGAATGGGATCTCGCGTAGCAACCGCGCGCGATCTCGGTTGCCGTACGGCGGCGTTTCGGCGGGCATTCTATGCCGCGTCCGCGCCGAACAACTGGTCGTCGATTACGGGTCGATGCTCGCGCCGACCGATGTGGAGATCATAGACCCAGGCGCGAAGACTGTTCGGCGACCGCACAGCCATCGCCGGGCAGGCAAACAACAAAGCGATTGAGATCTGGCTTGTCTATGCAGTCGTGCCAGGATGACTTGATGCTGTCGCTGAGCCCGAGCATCTCGGTTGTCCTCCAGTTTCGAGGTCAACCAATGGTTCATCGCGGACCGATGCGGCATCACGCGATTGCGTGAGGCTAGCTGATCAGCCCCAGGCGGAAAGCTGTCGTGACGGCCTGCACGTTGTTTGTCACACCGAGCCTCTGGCGCATCAATCGCAGATGCGTATCTGCCGTGTTGCGGCTGACGTTCAGGCGATCAGCGACCTGCTCCACGGTGAGGCCTTCGGCAACCCAGCGCAGGACATCCTGTTGTCGAGGTGACAGACGCACTGGTTTCGAGGCCTGTTTGCCATCCGCAAGAAGGGCCGCGCATCCGAAGGCGCAAGCGGCGACAAACTGAAAGGCGAGACGGTCGTGAGGACCCGGCTCGAGCTTCTCCCCTGCAACGGAAAATCCAACCGGCTGTCCGTTCAGTGTCGCGAACGGAATCGTAAAGCCGTCACGCAGATTAAACTCTGATGCCTCCGCCATGATCTGTCGCCCGAAGGAACAAACCCGGGAAACTTGATCAATCTCGCTCCACCGGAAGGGCGTGGTCCCACGCTTCACAAGCTGAATGGTAGGGTCGCGATGGAGATAGCCTTTGGAGAAATAGCGCTCGGACCATTGCCGTGGCCAGGCGTCGAGCAGCACATGGGAAATCTGCTCGCGCCTCAGCGCACGCGGCGGTGGGATCGGTCCTGCCAGGACGTTTCTGGCGCCAAACCGCTCGGCATAGGAAATCAGGTGCTGGCAGATTTCCTGCTGGCTTGAACTCTTGCGGATCTGATTGAGAAACTCGAACGTGTCATCGAGGTGCCGACGCCAAAGCGCAGGTGCTTCCATAACGCATTGCTTCCATGATGGTGATGGTAGTGGGTGGTTTGGGGCTCTCGGGTGGGATTGCAGGCATCAAGCTGCCGCATTGCTGGCCGACCGGTGCTGGTCGACAACTCTCCTCGATTCTTTTTGCACCAGTTGAGCGAGTTGCTCGGGGTAGGTCGACCGCGGATGCCAACCGCGAAGCCGGCCGACCGATCCGTTCCCTCGCATGTATTGTATTGCCGGATGCCGGGCAATGGCGTGTGCTTGCATCTGCCTATGCTCATTTCGAGTATATCGGAAATGTTGCTTCCAGCATGGTCGGAGTCAACCCCCAACAACAGGCGGTATGGCCCTGCAACAGTTCGCCATCAGGACAGTGGGGAGGAAGCGGAAGGGCTTGCCTTCGCGCTCTTCAAGGATGGTCGCATTCAATCGGCTTCGCAGCTATCACCCGTACGAGCGACAACAAAATCGAATAACGGCATAAAGATTTGTTTATGTCCGCTTGACAGGAATCTTCCCTTCGGCCAGTGTCGGATTGTCGTGGTTCTCTGATCCGGTTAGTCGCATCAGAGCTAAGAGGGAAGCCGGTGAAGATGCCGGCGCTGCCCCCGCAACTGTAAGCGGCGAGCCAAGCCCACTCAAGTCACTGAGGCTATGCGCCTCGGGAAGACGGGCAGAGGTGTCGACCCGCGAGCCAGGAGACCTGCCTCGGCGAACAAGGTCCACAGGCGGGGTGTCTCGGTGGGCGTGGTAACCGGCTTTGTCTGCTTGCCAACGTCTGCCTTGCGTCCAGCCCCAATCATCGGGGTATGGTATGTCTCTCTCTCGGAAAGTTCCTGTTGCCACACTTGGCGTGCCGCGCATTGGGCGCCGTCGCGAGTTGAAGCGCGCGCTGGAGGCCTACTGGTCGCGAAAATCTTCTGCTGCCGACCTTCTCGAAACGGCGCGGGCGCTGCGTGTCGCGAACTGGACTGAACAATGCGACCGTGGCGTGACCATAATTCCGTCCAACGACTTCTCGCTCTACGATCATGTGCTCGACACGGCAACAATGGTCGGCGCTGTGCCGCCACGTTATGGCTGGACCGAGGGGGAAGTCTCGCTCGACACTTATTTTGCCATGGCGCGTGGCAGCCAAGGAGAGGCTGCCGGACTTGAACATGCCAATCACAGTGACGCGGTTACCGCGCTGGAAATGACCAAGTGGTTCGACACCAACTACCACTACATGGTCCCGGAGCTCGTCGACGACCAGGCCTTTGCTTTGTCGTCGGCAAAGCCGGTGGATCACTTCCTTGAGGGTAGGGCGTTCGGCGTTCACACCCGCCCGGTCATTCTTGGGCCCGTCACCTTCCTTAAGCTGGCAAAGTCGCCCATTCGAGACTTCAACCCAATTGCGCTGCTCCCGCGGCTGCTGCCGGTCTATGAGGAACTCCTGCGCCGCCTGAAAGTGGCGGGCGCCGACTGGGTGCAGATCGATGAGCCGGCGCTCGTGCTCGACCTTATTCCAAACGAGCAAGACGCGTTCAATTTTGCCTACGACCGTCTTTCCAAAGCGGCCCCGGAGCTAAAGATCATGCTCGCCACCTATTTCGGCGGATTGGACGGCAATCTCGAGACCGCTCTTTCGCTTCCTGTGGCGGGCCTGCATCTCGACCTTGCACGCGCTCCTGAACAATTGGAGGCGGTGGGCCGCCTTGCCCCAAAAGGCCTGGTGCTTTCGCTTGGCCTGATCGACGGTCGCAACATCTGGCGTGCGAATCTGCGCCCCATCCTCGACCGGATCAAGCCGGTCGTCGCGGGTTGGCCCCTGGAGCGAGTGGAGATCGCGCCTTCGTGCTCACTTCTGCATGTGCCGATCGACCTGGAACTGGAAACAGCGCTCGATAAGGACATAAAGTCGTGGCTCGCATTCGCGGCGCAGAAGATGGACGAACTGACCACGATCGCCCGGGCCTTGTCCGAAGGTCGGGAGGCGGTTTCAGCAGAGCTGGAGTCCTCCACCCAAGCAGCCGCCGCGCGTCTGACGTCCCCGAAGGTGCATGATCCGCTGGTCGAAGGACGCCTCGCCTTTATCGACGAAGACATGACGCACAGGAAAAGCGGCTTTTCTGAGCGCTCCAGGCTTCAGGACGAAACGCTCCGCCTACCGCTTTTCCCGACTACGACGATCGGCTCTTTCCCGCAAACGCCCGAGATTCGCAACGCCCGTGCCGCCCATGCAAAGGGAGAGCTGAGGTATGTCGACTATGAGGCGTTCCTGAGGAAGGAGATCGAAGCAGCCATCCGTTGGCAGGAGGAGATCGGCCTGGATGTGCTGGTGCATGGCGAGTTTGAACGCAACGACATGGTGCAATATTTCGGTGAGCAGCTCTCCGGATTCGCCTTCACGCAGCAGGCCTGGGTGCAGAGCTACGGGTCACGTTATGTGCGGCCGCCGATCATCTTTGGCGACGTGTCGCGTCCCAATCCGATGACGGTGCGCTGGTGGCGGTACGCTCAATCGCTAACAAATAAACCCGTTAAGGGCATGCTCACCGGCCCGGTGACGATTCTGAACTGGTCCTTTGTACGCGACGATCTGGCGCGCTCGGTCGTTTGCCGCCAGATCGGGCTCGCCCTACGTGGCGAAGTGAGTGATCTCGAAAGCGCTGGCGCCAAGGTGATTCAAATCGACGAAGCTGCACTGCGCGAGGGCTTGCCGCTGCGCAAATCCGAGTGGAAGCATTATCTCGAATGGGCCATCGAGTGCTTTCGGCTCGCTTCCACGGGCGTGTATGATGTGACCCAGATCCACACGCACATGTGCTACTCCGAATTCAACGACATAATAGACGCGATCGCGGCGATGGATGCGGATGTGATCTCCATCGAAACCTCGCGCTCGCAAATGGAGTTGCTCGATGCCTTCGAAAAGTTCAATTATCCGAACGAGATCGGACCGGGCATTTATGATATCCACTCACCGCGGGTGCCTGGCGTCGACGAGATGACGAACCTGCTCTCGCAGGCGCGACAGCGCCTTCGCGACAGTCAGATTTGGGTTAACCCCGATTGCGGCTTGAAGACACGTCGGTGGGAGGAAGTCCGTCCGGCACTCATTAATATGGTCGAAGCCGCGCGTTTTCTGAGAGACGCACCGAGGGCCGCCTAGCAAAAGTGCACGCCTCGCCGTTGCGACCGGACTGCACTGAAGCGGATCGAAATTGGGTGAACCCAAGAGGTGAACGGGCAACCCGATTTCGTTGGGAATGTGACAGTCCGCTGACGGCATTGATTTGGGTCCGATGCTTCTTCCGACTCGTCGGTCAATATACCGACCACCTTGCCAATGACGATGCCATCGAGTCGGAGCGCATCTCTAACAGCGTGCAGTCGGATCTGCTCATCTGAACATTGAGAGTCGTAAGGTGATGCGGTTTGAACCCTATGCGTGGGGCGGGTGACGGCCGCCGTTCGTCTGAAAGGGCCGACTGATTGCTTCCACCAGATCATCCACGCAAGAGTTCGGCGCGAGGTGTATTCTCCCCAAGCGGGCGCGGGATCGTCATGCGTCGATCGCGGTAGTCACACGTCAAGGGTGATATCGCCCCCAACTTACCGGAAGCGTCCACGATGCCGCAAAGCCGCCCGCTCGCTTGTATGGGGTGATCTTTGTCAACGTGATCTTTCAGTCGTTCCGTCTCCTTGTTCAGCCGTGGCGCCCGTTTGTTCCTGCTTTGGCTCCCGGGGTTCATTGGGGCGCCGCGCGCAGTGACCG